>NZ_CAAJGM010000110.1 GCF_900996235.1 Paraburkholderia sp. BCC1885 | reverse complement strand
CTCGACTTCCATGCTTCTTCTCTGGAGACTCTGACAAAGTGATGTCCATCAAATCGCAAATGATGGACATCACTTTGCTGTGTATCGCAGCAACCGCCTACGACGGTGGGGACGAGCCGCTTACTTTTCTCGGTCATGATCGAGCGGCGCATTGTCACCGTCGCGAAGCCGTGCGCGATCAGCGTCGCGCTCAGCAACGGCAGCAGCGCGTTGCTGTCATGGGTGAGACCGAAAGCGAACACGATTGCCGTCAACGGCGCGCCAAGCGTGGCGCCGAGCGTGGCGGCCATGCAGACCAGCGGCCACAACACCGGCTGGTTGCCCGGCAGCCAATGCGAAAGCACCGCGCCAAGTCCGGCCCCAAGCATCAGCAGCGGCGCGAGCACGCCGCCGGACGTGCCGGACCCGAGCGCAACGACCCACATGACGGCCTTCACGGCCAGCAGCAGAAGCGCTATCTGCAAGGCAATGTGCTGATGCAGCAGATCGCCGATCACGTCATAACCGACACCCAGGGCGCGCGGTTCGAGCCATCCGCCGATGCCGACCACGACGCCGCCCAGCGCGGGCCACCACATCCAGTGGAGCGGCAATTTGCCGAACAGGTCTTCGGTCTTGTACAGCGCCGCAGAAAGCCCTGATGCCAGGGCGCCCGACAACAACCCGGCAATCACGCACGAGAAGAGCGCCCAGCCATCCGGTGCGGCAGTTTCAAGCGGAAACAACGGGCCCGTGCCGAAGAAGAGTGCGCGGCAAAAGCCGGCCACCGCGCAGGCCACCGCCACCGGCAGGAAGCTGCGTGGCCGCCATTCGAACAGCAGCAGTTCCACCGCGAGCAGCACGGCCGCCACCGGGGTGCCGAACACGGCCGTCATGCCAGCCGCGGCGCCTGCCACCAGCAGCGTTTTGCGTTCCGCCGAAGTGACCTTCACGCATTGCGCGATCAGCGAGCCGAGCGCGCCGCCCGTCATGATGATGGGCCCTTCCGCGCCGAACGGGCCGCCGCTGCCGATCACGATGCCGGACGACAGCGGCTTGAGCACAGCCACCTTAGGCGACATCCTGCTCTTGCCGAACAGGATTGCTTCGATAGCCTCAGGAATGCCGTGTCCGCGGATTTTCTCGGAACCGTACCGCGCGATCAGGCCGACGATCAGCCCGCCTATCACCGGTATAGCCATGACCCAAACACCCAGCGTGTTGGTGGCGGGCGAACGGTCGGCAAACGAAAGCGTGCCGAAGAAAAACAGATTGGTGAACAGATGGATCAGATTCAGCAAGACGAAGGCGGCGAATGTGCTGACCACCCCGATGCATGCCGCCAAAGCAAAAATGGCGGGAAGCCGTGCGTTGACCGAGAAGTCACGCTTGTGTGAATTCGTGCTCATGGTTAGTCGAAGTCGATCTGTGGAATCTGGAAAGCACCCTCGAGCGATTTCAGTTCTGCGCGATGCAGTTCCGCCAGTTTGGCCAGCAGGCGCTCGCCGGCCTTTTCAAGGTGCACTTCCACCTGGCGGCGATCGCTTTCGCTCACCTGACGGCGTACCAGATTGAGCGCTTCGCAACGCGACACCAGCGCGACGACGCCGTGATGCTGCGACTGAAGCCGCTCTGCCAGTTCGCCGATGGTGGCCCAGTCGCGTTCCGGATATCCCTTGATATGCAGCAGTAACAGATACTGCAGGGGCGTAATGCCCTCGCTTTGGGCGGCCTGTTCCGAGAACCGCTCGAAGCGCCGCATCTGGTAGCGAAACTCCGACAGTTGCTCGAAGTCGGCCTTGTTCAGGCCGCGAGTTCGTACTTTCATGGGACATCCATCAAGGCTAACGAACCTCGATTATATCACGTGATGATATATTTGATATGTCGCACGTCCTGGCATGGAAAACCGCTGAGCCTCGTCACGCAGCCAATTCCTGCGCCACCCTTTCGCGTAACGTAGGCAACACCTCTGCTTCAAACCAGGGATTGCGCTTGAACCAGGCAATATTGCGCGGCGACGGATGTGGCAGCGGAATCACCTGCGGGCCGAATTCCCGCCACCGCAACAGGTTATCGGTTAGCGTTGCGCCGAACGTCGCGCCCAGTCCGAACCGTTGCGCATATTGTCCGATCAGCAGCGTGAGGCGAACCGAGCGCATCTGTGCCAGCAAAGCAGGGTGCCAATGCGCGGCGCATTCAGGACGCGGCGGCAAATCGCCGCTCGCGCCGCGCCCAGGGAAACAGAAACCCATCGGCACAAGCGCAAATTTCGTAGCATCGTAAAAGCATGCTTCGTCGACGCCGAGCCATGTGCGCAGGCGCGTGCCGCTCGCGTCGCTCCATGGCACACCGGACGCATGCACTCGCGCACCGGGCGCCTGGCCGATAATCAGAATTCGCGAGCCTGCGGATGCCGCGACAATGGGACGTGGAGCATGCGGCAGCACGGAGGCACAAATGGTGCAGGCGCGGATCTCACGCACGAGGAGGTCTAGAGGGATGGGCTTCGTGGCGGTCATGTCGGTGATGGCGCAGTGCGACGGGCGGTGGTCTCGCTGCGCATCTATCTTGCAGGGCTTTATCAGGCCGGGTAAAGCAAAATGATAGCGGGTTCGCGCGACTCCCTCGTCAATCGCGCGAACCCGCAGCGCCAGTGCTCGCCGCCTGGTGTCTAGCCGGCTTGCCCTTCGAGCGCCTCGATAGCCCCGGCAACCCCCATTCCATACTCGCGATCCGCCAGCGTGCAATGCTCGATATGCAGTTGCTGAATCGCCTTCGACACCCCGCGCATCGCTCGCGCTGTGTTCTCGAACAGCGTCTGTTTCTGCGCGGGCGTCATCAGCCTGAACAACGCACCCGGTTGTGAATAATAATCGTCGTCCACGCGATGATTCCAGTGATCCGCCATCCCTTCCAGCGACAGCGGCGGCTCGCGGAAATCGGGCTGCTCCTGCCATTCGCCGCGTGTATTCGGCTCATACGAAGTTGCGCCGCCGGAATTCGCATCGACACGCATCAGCCCGTCGCGATGATAGCTATGCACATATTTCGTGCCGCGTGGCGAGTTCACCGGAATCTGATGGAAGTTCACGCTCAGGCGATAACGCTGCGCGTCGCCATACGAAAAGAGCCGCCCCTGCAACATCTTGTCCGGCGAGAAGCTGATGCCAGGCACGACGTTGGCCGGCGCGAAAGCGGCCTGCTCGACATCGGCGAAGTGATTCTCCGCATTACGGTTTAGTTCGAAGAAACCGACTTCGATCAGCGGATAGTCGCCTTTCGGCCAGACCTTGGTCAGATCGAAGGGGTTGATGTGATAGCTGCCCGCGTCCTTCTCCGGCATGATCTGCACAAACAGCGTCCAGCGCGGGAATTCGCCGCGTTCGATGGACTCGTAAAGGTCGCGATGATGCGTCTCACGATCGCGGCCAACCAGCGCTTCCGCCTCGGCGTCGCTCAGATTGTCGATGCCTTGCTGCGAGCGGAAATGGAACTTGACCCAATACCGCTCGTTTTGCGCGTTGATAAAGCTGAACGTGTGGCTGCCGAATCCGTGCATATGACGGAACGTCTTCGGAATGCCGCGCTCGCTCATTACGATCGTGACCTGGTGCAAGGCTTCGGGAAGCTGGGTCCAGAAGTCCCAATTGCTCTCCGCGCTGCGCAGGCCGGTGCGCGGGTCGCGCTTGATGGCGTGATTCAGGTCGGGAAACTTAAGCGGATCGCGCAGGAAAAAGACCGGCGTATTGTTGCCCACCAGGTCCCAATTGCCTTCCTCGGTATAGAACTTCAGCGCGAAACCGCGGATGTCGCGTTCCGCATCCGCCGCGCCGCGTTCGCCGGCCACGGTCGAAAAACGCGCAAACATCTCGGTCTTCTTGCCGATCTCCGAAAAAATCTTTGCTCGCGTGTAGCGTGTGATGTCGTGCGTCACGGTGAACGTGCCGAACGCGCCTGATCCCTTCGCATGCATGCGCCGCTCGGGAATCACCTCGCGGTCGAAATGCGCCAGCTTTTCGAGGAACCATACGTCCTCGAGCAGTGCCGGGCCGCGCGGGCCGGCGGTCTTGATGTTCTGGTTGTCGACGACGGGTGCGCCGAATGCGGTTGTGAGCTTGGCCATGCTAATCAACTCCTTTGATGTCAAAGAGGGCGAGCGGATGACGGGAAATGCAAGAGCGATCGACGATGACCCTGCTCTTTCAGTGCTATGCCTGAGCGGTATGCGAGCAACTGCAAGCCGCGTGATGCGCATGACCGGCCTTGCTGTCGTCCCATGCCGAACCCAGAATGATCTGGCAGAAATTCAGGCGCTTATAAGTGGGGTCGCGCAGTTCGAGAACATCCGCCTTGACGTTGCCGAACGTGGTTTCGGGCTTCTTGATCGTGCCATGTGCAAATGCATCGATGATGTCATTTTTGAAAGTCGTTTCACGCGGATGCGCGGCGACCACCTGAATTCGCTGGTCTTCGCTGAATTCGTTATAAGCGAGCCCGAGCACATCCATTTCGACACCGGCGGTCACCAGCGCAACCACCGGCTTCATATGTTCGGGCACACCGGGCGTCGTATGCAGCGCGATGGACGCCCATACCTGTTCGATATCGTATTCGTTGACGCTGTATTGCGTGAGGAAGTCGCGTGCTGCGTTGGCGCCGTCCACTTCAAAACGGTTGGTCTTGCTGCTGTATGCATCGATCAAGCCCATGTCATGGAACATTGCGCCGATATACAGCAGCTCCGGGTCGTACTTGAACTGTTTGCGCTCGCCCGCCAGTGCACCAAACAGAAACACGCGACGGGAATGGTTATACAGCAGGTCCGGCTCGGTGTCGCGCACGAGTTCGGTGGCGGCGCGCGCCATGATGCTGTCGGGAATCCTGATACCGGCGATAGTGGCGGTCATACGATACTCCTTAAAGATCAGATCAGCGGGTTCGAAAAATATTGCTGCATGTGAGGGCCTGTTGATGCTGACCAGTATTGGTCAACGCCCGTTGGCGGGCAACGACCAGGGACCGTGCAACACTGCCAGGCGCACCACGTTTTCTGCCGTGGCGATGCGAAGGGGGAGATTGGGGTGGGGCGATTCGGACGAAACGCAGGCTGGGCGGGCTGGCGCTTCGCAAAGCCGACTGCCCGGAGGGGACGGGAACGCGCGGAAAAAACCTGGACTTTGGCGTAGATCGATGCGACGTAGGCGACCGGCGGATATCGCCTACGCGCCGGACAGCGAGGGTGCCACTGCGGACGAAGCCTTGAACCGATGTTGACGGAGACGGGTTCGGTGGGCAACGGGTAGAGCCGCTCGCTGGGCGTGGCGTGTAATCGTCCTCGACCTTGCCGAGTTTCGTCGGCAACGAGGCGCGGGTTCGCGGGCTTGTAGCCCCACGAAATTATCGATGTTCGACAGATGCTTTGACCGGTATGTGAGGCGCTGCGCCGCTTCCTGTTAAAACGTACAGGAAGCGGCGCAGCTCGTTACTTACTGAAAAGTAGTTAGGATTACGTTACGTTAAGTATCGCCACTAGAATCGGTACGTTGCACCAATCTGGAAGAAGCGCCCAAGGTCGGTATACAGCGATTGATCGTACCCGGTGATGTCCGGCGTGGCCTGCCATTCGACGTCGAACGGCGGCTTGCGGTCGAACAGATTCGTGATGCCGCCATAGATTGTCCAGTGCTTGATGCCGCGATAACTCGCCATCAGATTGAACTGACTGTACGACGCCACCGAACCGGGGCCGCCGTCGCCGAACTCCGCCGCCACCGCATTCGTGTAGGGGCCCGTGTATTCCCAGGTCAACGAAGTCGTCAGATTGTGGAAGTCGTAGGACAGCGTCGTATTGCCCTTCCAGCGCGGCGTACTGGCGCCGAACGGTTGCAGATACGCGAGGTTGTTGCCGGCGAAGTCCTGCGGCGCCGACCCTGGGCTGCGCAGCTTGTAATGCCATACGTAAGCCCAGTCGCCGGTTAGCGTGAACGTGCCATACGACGTGCGCAGCGCCTTGCGGAAGTTCATGTCGAAGCCGTCGGTATCGAGCGAGCCCAGGTTGACGAACGGCTGCACGATATAGCGGATCGTGCCATCGGGATTGCGCACTACCGTCGACGGGTCGTTGGCATCCAGCACCGCGTTTGGATCTGCGGTCCCGATCACGCCGTCGATATGCACCTTGTAGAACGCCGCACCAATATCCGTCAGCGCGTCCGGCGAAAGCTGGAAGCCGATGTTGTAGTTCTTCGTGTGCTCAGGTTGCAGGTTGGGATTGCCGGTGGTCTGCTCGGTTGTGAAGTGCTTGGTGGGCACGCCGCTCGGATCATTCGGATCCACCAGATTCTGGTGGCCCAGATAGACCGCCTGCGAGTTCTCGACGCCGGTGGGCGCGCGGAAACCTCGGCTGTACGACGCAAAAGTGGTCAACATGCGAATCGGCTGGAAACGCAGGGCGAAACTCGGCGAGAAGGCGCCGCCGAAGTCGCTGTAATGGTCGTAACGCGAGGCCTGCGTGAAGGTCAGATTGGTGATGATCGGAATGTCGATTTGATAGAACGCCGCGGCCACATTGCGTGAACTATCCACCGACTGCACGTTGGCCGGCGCCGTGATGCCCCGCGACGACAGCGTTTGCGGATTGATGACCGACGACTCATGACGGAACTCCGTGCCGAAGCCGAGACCGACATTACCGGTTGGCAGCGTGAACAGGTTCGCGGTCGAGGTCTTGGCGGTCACGCTATCCACTTTCGAAATCGACTGCTGATTGTCGTCGGTGAATACGCCGTTCAGGCCGTTTGGCGTCGCGGCAGGATTCGCGAAGTTATAGGTGCCGTTCGTCAGCATGTTCTCGAGACCCGCTACGTTCAGGCGGTTCGAGTATGTCGTGTCGACAGTGCTTTGCGAGTGGCCGTAATCGGCGGACCAATCCCAGTTGCCCAGCTTCGCGGTGTTGAACGAGCCTTTGACACCGGTCGAAGCCATCCAGAACGTCGACACGGTATCCGCCACGCCTACGTTGTTCGGGAACGTCAAATTGATCGGCGTACCGACGCCAAACGGGTTATAGGGATTCGACGCGGGCACGGTGAGGGGCAGCGGCGAGACGGAACCTGTCGTGGGGCTGAACACGTTCGACGTGCTGCTGATCGAAGCGGGGCCTTGCAACTGCACGTTTTCATCGCGGCTTACCCAAAAGCCGGCATACGCTTCGGTGTCTTCGTCGAGCTTGAAGGTGCCGCGAACCTTCGCATTCAGGCGCGTCACAGCCGGCGTCAGGGACGTGCCGGCGGCCACGTTGTACGTGCACGACTGGCCGTTAGTCGCCGCCGGATTGCTGCCGGGCGGGCAGGGGGAGAGCGCCGTGTTGCCGCCAGGCGTTGCCCAGAAGGTTTGCTGGTTCGGGCCTAACGGCGCCGCGTGACCGCCGTCGTACTGCGTGAAGTTTTGGCCGGAGGTCATGTCGCGGTCGGCCAGCGTCGAGCCGCTGTCGCGGTAGTAGCTGGCGGCCGCCGTGACGTTGAAGCGATCCGAGTTGAGGTCGCCGAAGCCGCCAAGCACGCTGAAGCTACCTTGCCCATTGCCGGGATGCTGTGCCTTGCCGAGTTGCGTGTCGAGTTGCAGTCCCTGGAAATTCTTCTTGGTGATGATATTGACGACCCCGGCGATCGCATCCGAGCCGTAGATCGAAACCGCGCCGGTCTTGACGATGTCGATGTGATCGACAATGCTCAGCGGGATCGCGTTGACGTCGAAGAACGTGTCGGTGAAGTTGACCGCTTGCGCGTAATTAGCGACGCGTTGTCCGTCCACCAATACCAGCGTGTACTTTTCGCTCAGGCCGCGCAGCGCTATGCCTGCACCCCCTGGCGCCGAGCTGTTCATGGTGGACTGAGACCAGCTACTGGCCGAATTGGCCGCCGTACCGCGCAGGAAATCAGAGACGGTGGTGTAGCCGCTTTGCTGAATGTCCTTGGCGGTAATGGTCTGGACTTCGATATTGCCGACCTTGTCCGAGGTGCGAATCAGCGAGCCTGTCACTTCGAATTTCTTGAGCTGTTTGACGGCCGGTGTAGCCGCCGCATCCGAAGCGGCGGCGACCGCCGTGCCGCCGTCATGCGGACTCGCCTGGGCGATCGTAGCAGACGAAGCTGCCACTGTATCCGCTGCCGCCGGTTGGCTCTGCGCGAACGCGGAACTGCCCGCCACCGCGGTTAAAGCCATTTCGGCCCAAAGTATCTTTCTTATGGCCGAACCCAAAACCTTCTGTTTCATCTTCTCTCTCGCCACTAACGCCGGTTGTTATACGAAAAGGCCTGGCGAGCCTGATCGTTTGCGGTACCCCACCGCCTTGCTTTGAACTGCCGTTGATTCTTGCGACTTAGGCGACGATTCCTTCAAGGTTCAGGTCGGAATCGGCTTCTAAATAAATAGTTATGCTAAGCAAATGAATTGCCCTGGTAAGAGGTACGCATGGCTTCCATAAAAGTCGAGCGCTTTCTGTTTAGACGAGCGACAGCAGCCTCAATCTTTTATGAGAAAAATGAATTAGTTATCCTAAGTTGATGAAATGGGAAAATCGACTCAACAGTTTTCCCACCCGCTTCAACGATGTTCCGACACCTGCCGACGCGTTCCCCCCGGTCTACCCAACAAAATGACTTAGCGTACCTTTCAGTTTGTGGTCGGAAACATATCAGGGCAGAATTAGTTCGTCAAAATTTGTTTGATGTAAGTAAAGAAAGTGTGTGCTTTTCGTAACATGAATGAGTTCTGGATCACGTTGGCGGGCAGGCGGGCAATGCCTCGGCGTCGGTATGACAAAAAAAGACCCGCGCACCTAAGGGGAAGGTGGCGGGTCTAGAACACACTGACAAGTGCACTTACGTCGGAGTAAATAAGGCAAATTGTAATTCAAATGAAAATAAAATGTAAACAGATGGAGGCAAAAAATTTCACCGGCCCCACTGAACGTGCGCGCAAAAGATCCGGGACGCGGACGAATCTACAGCCTCGGCCACGACTGGCGCCGCATCTGGACTAAATTGGACAGTCAAACTTAAAAGGTTAACTTGCAAGTTTGACTGTCTACCTTCATGATCCCGACACACCCAACTTACCGCTCGGAAAGTTATGTCCACCAGCAGCACGTTTGAACAGGCCGTCCTGGATCTGATGCAGGCCCTGGGTCTGCTCATTCGCCGCACCCGCAACGAATCCTATGCCGGAGAGCTTTCCATGACGGAGGCCGTGGTCATGTCACGGCTGGCTAACGACGGCCCCGCCACCACCGCGGCTCTTGCGCGCGCCGAGAAAATGAAACCGCAATCGATGGGCACCACCGTCACCGCGCTCGAGGAAATGGGCATCGTCACGCGCACGCCGCATGCTACCGACGGGCGTCAGATGCTGATCGAGCTTACGCCGAAGGGCGCGCAGTTGCGCAAGAAGAATCGCGAGGCGAAGCAGATGTGGCTTTCCGAGGCCATCGCTGCGCTTGAGCCTGAAGAGCGCGAGACGCTGTTCAAGGCTGCAGGGATCATGAAGAGGCTGGCCGGCAAATGAGCTTGCAACGAAGAATCGGCAACAGGAACTCGCGATGAGCGATACCGGCAAGCACGTTGATGCACCCGCACCCTCCGCAGCGTCCGTTGGCCCGTCGGTCTGGAAGGTGGCCGTCGTCGCTGTAATCGGACCGTTCATGACCCAGGTCGATTCGACGGTGGTCAACGTCTCGCTATCCACGATCAGCCATGCATTAGACGCGCCGATTGCGACCGCGCAGTGGATCGTCAGCGGCTATCTGCTGGCCATGGCGCTGATGTTGCCGCTCAACGGCTGGCTGGTGGATCGCATCGGCGCAAAGCGGCTCTACCTGCTCTGTTTCTCGACCTTCACGTTGGCGTCGATTTTATGCGGCGTGTCCCAAACCATGAGCGAGCTGATCTGCGCACGCGTGTTTCAGGGCCTGGTGGGCGGCGTGCTGGCGCCCATGACGCAGATGATGATTGCGCGCGCCGCTGGAAAAAACATGGCGCGCGTGATGGGCTATACCACGCTGCCTATCCTGCTTGGACCCATCCTCGGTCCGGTATTGGCCGGCACGATTCTCGCGCACGCCTCATGGTCGTGGCTTTTCTACCTCAACGTTCCCGTCGGCATGCTTGGCGTCGGACTGGCCGCATGGCTTCTTTCACCCGACACCGCTTCCTTGCAAAAGCGTCCGTTCGATTTCGTCGGCTTTGCGCTAATTTCCCCTGGACTCGCCGCCTTTATCTACGGATTGCAGAATGCTTCGCATACCGAAGGAAAATGGATTTTGCTCGCAGGCGCCGCTTTGCTGGCGGGATTTCTGTGGCATGCCTTGCGAAAGGGCAGTTCAGCCCTGATCGACATACGGGTCTTCGCGGACCGGACGTTCTCGGTCGCCGCGCTCACGCAGTTTTTTGCCAATGGCATCATGTTCGGCCGGCAACTGGTGGTGCCGCTTTATCTGATCGCGGGCTGCGCCTTGTCTGCCGCGCAAGCGGGCTGGCTCGTCGCCGCGACCGGCCTTGGCATGATGTGCTCGTTTCCGTTGCTAGGATTTTTAACCGGACGCTACGGATGCCGCGCGGTGTCGGCGGGCGGTGCGTTGCTGGCTTTCCTGAGCACGCTCGCGTTTCTCTGGATGCCCACACATCAATTCTCCGTGACGTGGGCCGCGCTCAGTCTGTTCCTCGCCGGCGTGGGGCAGGGCACGATCAGCATACCGTCGATAACGGCCGCGTATTCGTCGATACCCAAGGCGCGGCTTCCCGTCGCGAACACCGCGTTGAACATTGCGCAAAGAGTCAGCGGGCCACTGGCGACCACGCTGCTTGCCGTGGTCATCTCGTTGACGGTGCATGGCACGAAGAGCGCCCAACCGCAGCAATTTCTGCCGGTGTTTGTGATGCTATCTGGCCTGCACTTGCTGGCCTTCGCTGCGGCGATGTTTTTGCCGCTGCGGATACATCGCGCATCCGCGGGGTGAAGGCTGACAGGTTCAGGTACCCGCCCGGCCGCGCGCCTGCCGCGGCCGTCGTTTTACCTCAGGCTCAGTTGAGACCGCGGCCGGCAGGCGTGCGAGTTCGATAAAAGCCTTGAGGTAATCGATGTCGACATCGGTTTCGCGGGCGCCAAGGAAAATCTGCTTGGCGATGCCCTTGCGTCCCAGCCGCACTGGAACCAGATTCATCTTGTCCGCATACTCTTCCACCAGCCAGCGCGGCAGCGCGGCGACGCCCCGGCCGCTTTCCACCATTTGCAGCATGATGTCGGTGGTTTCGATCGCCTTGTGGCGGCGCGGCGTCACACCGGCCGGCATCAAGAACTGATTGTAGATATCGAGCCGGTCGGTCTCTACCGGATAGGTAACCAGCACTTCCTGTGTCAACTGCTCGGGTTTCACGTACTCGACGCCGGCGAGCGCATGCTCGCGATTTACCACCAGCACCTGCTCGTAGTCGAACACCGGTTCGAAGCGCAGGCCTGGTTTGAAGAGCGGATCCGGCGTCACCAGCAGATCGATCTCATAGCCGAATAACGCGCCAATGCCGCCAAACTGGAATTTCTGTTTGACGTCGACATCCACGTCCGGCCAGCGCGCCAGATAGGGCGAGACCACCTTGAGCAACCACTGATAGCAGGGATGGCATTCCATGCCGATGCGCAGCGCGCCGCGTTCGCCCTGCGCATACTGTTTCAGGCGTTCCTCGGCGAGATCCAGTTGCGGCAGCAGACGGTTGGCTACGGCCAGCAGGTATTCGCCAGCTTGCGTGAGACGCAGATTGCGGCCTTCGCGCAGCCAGATATCCGTGCCAAGCTGCTGCTCCAGCTTTTTCATGGAGTGGCTGAGGGCCGATTGCGTCACGTACAGGACGTCCGCCGCAGCGGTGAGCGAGCCGTGTTTGTCGACGGCCTGGACGATCGCCAGATGAGTTCTTTCAAGCATGACGTGGCATGAGTAAAACTAATGGTTGATTGAATTATCACCATTTTACTTCATAAACCGCGTTGGATAGGATGCACCATCCGCAACCGACCGATTCAAGGCGACACGATGGTAACCACACACAATCTGGGCTTTCCCCGCATCGGCGCGAAGCGCGAACTGAAATTCGCGCTCGAGTCCTACTGGAAAGGCGAGTCCTCGCTCGACGAGCTCAAAGCGCTGGGCGCGCAGTTGCGTCAACGTCACTGGGCTCACCAGGCTGATCTGGGTCTGGCCGCTGTCGGCGATTTCGCCTTTTACGACCAGGTGCTGGACATGAGCTTCACGCTCGGCAATTTGCCGGAACGCGTGCAAGGCTTCCATGGCGACACGCTGGACAATTACTTTCGCGTTGCGCGCGGCCGTTCGGCCAAAGGTGCCGAAGACCACGCGGCCTGCTGCGGTGGTGTGGCGGCCGGCGAAATGACCAAGTGGTTCGACACCAACTACCATTACATCGTCCCCGAGTTCAGCGCGAACACCGAGTTCGAGCTCGACGCCTCGCGTCTGCTGGAGCAACTGGCCGAGGCCAAGGCGCAAGGCGTCAAGGCCAAGCCGGTGCTGGTGGGTCCGGTGACCTATCTCGCGCTTGGCAAGGCCAGGGACGATTCCGACAAGCTGGCGCTGCTGCCGCGCATCCTGCCCGTCTATGCGGAACTGCTGGCCACGCTGGCCGCGCAAGGTGTCGAATGGGTGCAGATCGACGAACCGGTCCTCGTCACCGAACTGTCCGCGCGATGGCAGCAGGCCTATGTCACCGCCTATGACGCATTGGCGAACTGCAAGGTCAAGCTCCTGCTGGCGACGTATTTCGGTCAGTTGCTCGGCAATCTGCCGCTGGCGGTGAAGCTGCCGGTGCATGGCCTGCATCTGGATACGATCAATGCACGCGCTGAAGTCGATGCGGTGATTGCGCACCTGCCGCGAGACCGCGTGTTGTCGCTTGGCGTGATCAACGGCCGCAACATCTGGAAGACGGATCTGGCCGGCGTGCTCGATTGGCTCGAACCGGTCGCGCAGCAACTGGGCGAGCGTCTGTGGATCGCTCCGTCGTGCTCGCTGCTGCATGTACCGGTGGATCTGGCAAGTGAGCAGAAGCTGGATGCGGAAGTCCGTTCGTGGCTCGCCTTCGCGCTGCAAAAGTTGGATGAACTGAATATTCTGGCCACCGCATTGAACCAGGGCCGTGACGCCGTGCAGGCCGAACTGGCCGCAAACAGCGCGGCGATCGCCGCACGCCGTGCCTCGTCGCGCGTGAACAACCCAGCGGTCAAGGCTGCGCTCGCGAAGATCAGCCCGGCGCTGGGCCAGCGCAAGAACGCTTATCCGGCGCGCGCCGGCAAGCAGGCCGCGCTGTTGAAGTTGCCGCCTTACCCGACCACGACCATCGGCTCGTTCCCGCAAACCAGCACGATTCGTCACGCGCGCAGCCAGTTCAAGAGCGGCGCGCTGGACGAAGCCACCTATCGGAACGCGATGCGCGCCGAGATCGAACGCAGCGTGCGAGAACAGGAAGCGCTGGGTCTGGACGTGCTGGTGCACGGCGAAGCCGAGCGTAACGATATGGTCGAATACTTCGGCGAACAGCTCGATGGTTATGCCTTCAGCCAGTTCGGCTGGGTGCAGTCGTATGGTTCGCGCTGCGTGAAGCCGCCCATTCTGTTCGGTGACATCAGCCGTCCGAAGGCGATGACCGTGGAGTGGATCAAGTACGCGCAATCGCTCACAACCAGGCCGATGAAGGGCATGCTGACGGGTCCCGTCACGATTCTGAACTGGTCCTTCGTGCGCGACGACCAGCCGCGTTCGGTGTCGTGCTATCAGTTGGCTCTTGCGATCCGTGCAGAAGTGCTGGACCTCGAAAAAGCCGGCGTGCGCGTGATCCAGATCGACGAAGCGGCCTTGCGCGAAGGCCTGCCGCTGCGCAAATCGCAATGGAAGGAATACCTCGACTGGGCCGTGACCTCGTTCCGCATCACCGCCAACGGCGTGGATGACGAAACGCAGATCCACACGCACATGTGCTATTCGGAGTTCAACGACATTATCGCGTCGATCGCCGATATGGATGCGGACGTCATCACCATCGAGACTTCGCGTTCGGATATGGAACTGCTAGACGCATTCGACAACTTCAACTACCCGAACGAAATCGGCCCGGGCGTGTATGACATTCACTCGCCGAACATCCCCACCGAAGAACATGTCGTACAACTGATGAAAAAGGCCGCGGAACGCATTCCGGCGCAACGTCTGTGGGTGAATCCGGATTGCGGCCTGAAGACGCGTCAATGGGAAGAGGTCATTCCGGCGCTGACCAATATGGTAGCGGCAGCGAAGAGGCTGCGCGCTTCGGCCTGAAGCATCCGTTGCCATGGAGTAGGATGGTTGCGCGTGAGCCCGCAGAGCGATCCTCTTCGGGCGTGAAATGCGCGCTGGGACTGCAACTACCGTTCTACCTTCCCTACGACATGGCATGGAGCAAAGCATGGCCTATCGCAACTATCACAAGCGCAAGATTGCCGATCGCGATCTGCACCCCGAAACCCAGATGATGTCGTATGGCTACGATCCCTTCCTTTCGGAGGGCTCGGTCAAGCCACCAGTCTTTTTGACCTCGACGTTCGCGTTTCGCACCGCCGAAGACGGCGCCGATTTCTTCGACATGGTTTCGGGTCGCAAGCCTTTACCAGAAGGCGAGAGCGCGGGCCTCGTGTATAGCCGCTTCAATCATCCGAATCTGGAGATCGTCGAAGACCGCCTTGCTCTGCTCGACGGCTCGGAAGCGGCCGTTGTCACTTCGAGCGGCATGTCTGCTATTGCAGCGATCTTGCTGGCATTTCTGCGCCCCGGCGATTGCGTGGTCCAGTCCGTGCCGCTGTATGGCGGCACCGAAACGCTGATCTCGAAGTTTCTGCCGGAGTGGGGTATCCAGTCTCAGGTGATCGAGGACGGCTTGTCCGTTCAGGCAATCCACGACGCGCTTGAAGCGGCGGCAAAGAAGGGCAACGTGCGCATGTGCTACATCGAGACGCCGGCTAATCCGACCAATTCCCTGTTCGATCTGGAAGGGCTGCGCCGCGAGATCGATGCGTTCGAAGCGCGCCATGGCTATCGTCCGCTTTCGGTGTGCGACAACACGCTGCTGGGGCCGTTGTATCAGAAGCCGGTCAAGCAGGGCATCGACCTTAACGTGTATTCGCTGACGAAGTACATCGGCGGCCATAGCGATCTGGTGGCCGGTGGCGTGACGGGTAGCCGCGCCCTGGTCACGAAAGTGCGTTCGATTCGCAGCGCGCTCGGCTCGCAACTCGACCCGCATTCGTCATGGATGATCACGCGTTCCATGGAGACGCTGGTTCTGCGCATGGAGCAGGCGGCCCGCAGCGGCAGTGCGGTCGCGCGCTGGCTCGCGGGCAATCCGTATCATCCGGTCAAGGTGTTGCATCCTGAACTGATTGAAGACCCGCTTTATCAGGAGGTCTATCGGCGGCAGTGCACCGGGCCCGGTTCGACGTTTGCCTTTATCCTCGATGGCGGGCGCGAGCAGGCGTTCAAGCTCATCAATGGCCTGACGCTGTTCAAGTCGGCGGTGAGCCTGGGCGGCACGGAATCGTTGATTTGCCATCCGTCCTCGACGACGCATTCGGGCGTACCCGCTGCGGCGCGCGCGGCGGCGGGTGTATCGGAAGGGTTGATTCGTGTGTCGGTAGGACTGGAGCATCCCGACGATCTGATCGCGGACCTGTCGTATGCGCTGGAGCGTTGCTGAGGCGCGTGACGTTCGCTCAAAAAAAATGCCCGCATGAATGCGGGCGTTTTTCATGAGGACAGTGCAAGCGCTCGCACGGTTGCTATGGTTTCCTTAAAGATAGGCCGACTTGCCGCCGCCGATCCGTCCCGTTGACGCAGCGCGTTGGCAACGCTCGGCCAGCGCGCCGAACAGCAGGCCGGTCGTGGTCCACAAAATCACCTGCATGCCGATTGCCGCGACGCGGAATTTCCACAGCAGCACCGCCGGGAATGCCGCCGGCACTTCGTTGATCACGGGCAGACCCAACTGCACGGCGCCGATGATCACCACGAACACGAGGCCCGCCAGAATGGATGCATTCCACAGACCGAGGCTCGCCGTGAGATGCTTGCGCACCTTGAGCGAGAACACCATCGTCGCGATGGAAATGGCGATCATCAGGAAGAACAGGCCGGTGCGTAAGCCGATGGTGTCAGGGTCACCCACCGAAGGCGGATTGGCAGGGTATTTGATGTTCGGCACGATCACCAGCGTGATGAATGCCGCGAGCGCAAGCCAGGCGGACAACGACCGCGCGCCGAGTTTGCCGACGCGGCCATAGGCATAGGCGAACGTGAGTGCAAACAGACCGCCCATTGCCGCGCTAAACGTCATCACGCCAGTCAGAAGACCGAGACCGGCCTGGATAGGGCGGCTGACGATTTCAGGCTCGGGCGCTTCACCCTTTGCCGCATCGGCTTTTGCCTCGAAGGAGATCGCCTGATCCACCTGGGGTTCGCCGACCAGCTTGGCGAAACTGAACGTCAGAAGTCCCGCGACGACGCCCGTGAGCATGCCGCGTACCAGCAATTTACCGACCATGATGGACTCCGCGTCAGTGGCAGGGGAAGCCAAGCAGATGGCGGCCGTCGTGGACGAATTCATGGACGTACATGCCGGGCACGAGCGAGGTTGCGCCTTCTTCAGCACCCACGAAGTAGATGGCGAGCAGCATAATCAGGCCGCCGAAGATGATCCACGGCAGCAGTTCACGCAGCGGAATGGCGGTCGGCTCGGCGGCCGGGTTCAATACGGTGTCGGACATGACGGACTTTCTCCAGGGGTTGCGCGCCCCAATAGCGGATGATGAAAAGAGAATACGCGGAGCTCGGGTCTGGCTTTCGGTTCTGCGATGAACCGCTTACAGTGGCGCGACCGCGCCGGGCTTGCACCGGCTTCCGTGCTCCGCGTCAGGCGTATTCTACGCGTTTAGCTTTCATGGGCGGGTAAATGCTCGGCGCTTTGTGCCTGCTTTGTGCGCGGTGCGCGAATTGGCATCGTTTTCAACTAAAGGACCTCATGAATCAGCGTGTTGTGTTGATCAGTCACGCCGCTACGCCTGCAATGCGGCAAGGCAGATTTCCCGCTGACGATCAGCTGGATGCACGGAGTATCGCGGAGGCGACGGCCTCGCGCGAACGCATCCGTTTGCCTCGCGACGCACTCGCGCTCAGCAGTCCTGCTGTTTGCGCACGTGAGACCGCGCGGGCCTTAGGCCTCGTTGCGCGTGATGTGCCGGAACTCGCGGACCTCGACTATGGCGACTGGCGCGGCCGGCGACTCGCGGAACTGGCGGATGAAGCGCCAGATGAACTCGCCGCATGGACTCGTGATCCGGATGCGGCGCCGCATGGCGGGGAGTCGTTTGCAAAGGTTCTTGCGCGCGTCGGTGCATGGCTTGATGCGATTGACGCAACCGGGACGGTGATTGCCGTGACACACGCGCCGATTATTCGAGCGGCTTTGCTTCATGCCCTGGATGCACCTGCGGCGTCGTTCGCGCGCGTTGAGATTGCGCCGCTCTCGGTGGTCGAATTGCAGCGTGCGCCGCGCGGCTGGTCGTGGTGGCCGGGACAACATACGAGCACTTGAACGCCTCAAAAAAATCCTGATTGACGGCGCGACGGAGGTGCCGCGTAATGTCACGATGATGGCGCAAGCGCGTCGGCATCGGTCAGCTAATTTCGTCGGAAGAGGGCGCTCAAATGGCGGAAATGGACGAAGTGAATTCCGATAGATTCTCGGCTATGGCGGGCAATCTGTGCGCGAATGTGCGGCTTCGGCAAGAAGTGGCCGTGATCGAAACGCCTGCGGCGTTTGCAGCGTTGCGTCAATCGTGGGACATGCTGGCTGCCGCGGCCGAAGATTGCCCATCCTGTTTGACATTTTCGTTTTGCGAACTCAGCGCCGCTCACGTCATCGCGTCAGGCGGTGTCGTGAACGTGGCGCTCGTCCGGCGCGGCGACGAGATAGTCGCGCTGTGGCCGGTTTCGATTATCCGCAAAGGGTTGGTGCGCGTCGCGAGAGCGTTGACCTGTGGCAGCGGCGAAGAATACGGCGGCCCCCTTCTTGAAAGCAATGGCAGTGACGAGTTATACGACCACGCCACCGCGGCGGTGAGGCGAGTCAACGCGGATATTCTCGAGATCGCGATGGTTCGCGTGGACGGCCCGTTAGAAAAATCGCTTGCGGGGCTGCCGCGGTCGTGGGTTTTTGACCGGCTGCCGGCGCGCTGGCGCGGCCTGGATGGTTATTCGATCCGTCTGCGCGAATTTCCCCGCTACGATGATTTTCTGGCGACGCTGCCCAAGGCGCTTCGCAATAGTCTGCGTTACAACCGCAAACGTCTCGAAGGCAAAGGCGTGCTCGAATGCGGCTGGAGCCAGACCGTGGACGACGCCAAAGCCGTCCTGACATGGCTATTCGCCAACAAGCGGCAATGGGCAATCAGCCGCGGTGTCGATACACCCTATCTGATGGACGACCAGGTGCGCGATTTCTTTATCGCACTGGCGCAACGAACGGATCTGGCTACCACTCCGCTCGTTGCCTTCGTGAAGATGGATGGCGTGCCGGTGGCGGCGTCCGTGAACCTGGTGGGGTCGAAGACGATGGAGTATTTCATTACCACTTACGACGAAACCTTCGGCACCTACTCGGTCGGCTCTTTGCTGATCGATCTCGTGGTCAGGTGGTCGCACGCGCATGGCCGCGATTTTGATTTTCGACCGTTGCGCGCCGACTATAAGGCGCGCTGGTCGAACCGCGAAACATGGCACGAGAAACGCCTGATCATGCTTGGCATACGCGGGCGGCTGGTCGAATTACCCTTATTGTGTGCGCAACTTGTGCGTGTACAACGCAAACTCAGCACGCTCATTGCAGAGCGGCTCAAAGCACGCCAGAAGAACGGCGCAGAAGTTTCGACCTGACGCAAATTGATTAGCCATCCGAAAGACGGCCATTACCATTTCATTGTGTTAGAAGCGGTGCCGGATACCGAGCGTCACGCCCGTCTGGTTCGGTCCATAAGCAGTGGCATCGGTGACGCCGACAGGGGTATAAGTCCCGTTCGCATAGCGCGTAGCCGCTGCGTAGGCTACGGTCGCGTAGACGTCGGTGCGCTTGGAGAACGAATAGTCGGCGCTCAGCACTCCCATCCACGAGTTCGACACGTCGGCCGTCTTGTTGGACTGATAGTAAGTCGCGGCCGTGAGCTGGAAGGCAGGGGTAAACCGGTAACGCACACCGCCGAACCACATCGCGGCAGATACGGACGCGCCCTTGGTGGGGTTGTACAGGTAGTGTTCGTAGCCGCCCATGATTTCGCTGTCGCCGATGCGTTGCAGGACAGAGAGGCTCAGGTTGCGGCTTTTCGTCCACGTGCCGCTGGAGTTGATCGCGCCATTGCGATAGTCGTAGGCCACTGCGGCTGAGAAGCTGCCGATTCCATACTCGAGGCCACCGCCATAGGCCGCGCTGCTCTGGAACGAACCCGCGTCGCCGCCGAAGCTATAGTCGGCGATGGCCTTCAGGCCGGCAAACTGGCCGACGTACTTCACGGAGTTGTTCAGGCGCGCTTTATACGAGAAGTCGTCCGAGGAGCCGGTGGTCGGGAACCATGTGTACTGCGGCGCGTAACCCATCGGGTCGTACTTTTCGAGCAGATCGTACATGGCCGTGTATTGCAGGCCCGCAGAGAGCGATCCCAATGCATTGGACAAGCCAACCGCCGCCGTGCGGTTGAACAGCGTGCCGGCGGTGGCCGGCGTGCCGTCGTTGCTGTTGAAACCGGCTTCGAGCACGAACCATGCGGATGCCCCGCCGCCCAGGTCCTCGGTGCCGCGGAAACCGAAGCGCGAATTGCTCAGTCCACCTGAATTTTCTCGAATCAACCCTCCGCCCGTGGCACTGGCATGAGTCAGATATTCGATGTTGGTGTCGGCGACACCATAAAGGGTGACGGACGATTGCGCGTGTGCATAGACACAGCTAGTTGCCGCAAGAATAGCGGCAAGACGTTGTTTTTTCACTGACTGTCTCCAGAGATTTTCTATTTTCTTTTGCGTCGCGATGCACTCGACGTTGCAGCAAAAAGAGGCCGGCGACGCAGTGGGGGAGATCGTAAAGGCGCTCATCACAAATGTAAAATACATATGTAAAGCACCATCCATATTCAAAACATATGGATGCTATCGAGCCGTGATTAACGTAAATGGGAAAGAGGGAGGGAGTGCGCGTCGTTATGGGCCACGCATCGCAGATAGCGAGACGTCACAGGCGGCGCGCCAGGCACAGCGCATGCTGCACCCAAGTCGGCAACACGTTGCCATGCAAGGCACTTCCGCCGTGCATTTCGCCAGAGCGTTTGCTCTGAGAGCCGGGCGCCCATGATTGGGTGCGGACAGCCATTCGGTTGTACCGCCGTCCGGGTCGATTCATGGTCGAACACGATTGCGCGGCGCATGCAGGCCCCTGACATTTCTCTGCATCCGCGCGAGTTCGCTTCGGCCATTCACCGGAGAAGTCTCATGTTCATTCATAACAAACGCCTGCAATACACGGTGCGCGTCGCCGCGCCGAATCCCGGTCTCGCTAACCTGCTGCTCGAGCAATTCGGCGGTCCGCAGGGAGAACTTGGAGCGGCTTGCCGTTACTTCACCCAGGCCATTGGTGAAGACGATCCGGGCCGCAAGGATCTGTTGTTCGATATCGCTACGGAAGAACTCAGCCATCTGGAGATCGTTGGTTCGATCGTCGCGATGCTCAACAAAAGCGCCAAGGGTCAGCTTGCCGAAGCCGTTGAAGCGGAGGCGGAGTTGTATCGCTCGATGACAGGTGGCGGCAACGACTCGCACACCACCGCGCTGCTGTACGGCGGCGGACCGGCGCTGACCAATTCGGCCGGCGTGCCATGGTGCGCATCTTACGTCGATACGATCGGCGACCCGACCGCCGATCTGCGGTCCAACATCGCTGCCGAAGCGCGCGCGAAGATTGTCTACGAACGCCTTATCAACGTGACGGACGATCCGGGCATCAAGGAAACGCTTGGCTTTCTGATGACGCGGGAAATCGCCCATCAAAAGTCGTTTGAGAAAGCGCTGCATTCGATTCAGCCGAATTTTCCGCAGGGCAAGTTGCCGGGCGTGCCGGAGTACACCAGCGTTTACTACAACATGTCGCAAGGCGACGATGCGCCGCGCGGCCCGTGGAACGAGGGTCCGGAGTGGGAGTTTGTCGAATCTCCCCAACCGGCGGTGGACGGCGGCGACGGCATGGCGACCGTCAACGTGTCGCGCGGCGATGTAAAGGTGCTGCAGGCCATGGCATCGAGAACCGCGTCGGATACGAGTTCGGACCCGACTACTGGCGCGGATCTCGGCGCGGGTCAGACGGTTTGAGCTGAGTGAAGCGGGCGCGGCCGTGGCTGAGGCCGCGCGTTCCATGTGCGGGGTTTTTGTACGCGTGGCGTGCGCGCATTCCATGGCGTGTGCGCATTTTGTCGGCGCGAAGGTGCTGTTCACCGTATTGTTGTCCACGGTGGACTACGGCTAGCTAAGCGCCTTGGCGCGAGAACTCAATATCGAAGCGCCGGATCAGGCCTGACCGAGCCTTAACGGGCGTCGCCGTTCAGGCTTTGTTGCGAAGACTCAGGGGCGGACGCCCGCCGCGGACGGCGATGATTGATCGCGATAAACACGCCCATGAGCACGACGAAGCCGAACAGCAGCAGCACGGTATTGATGAGCACACGCTCGTAACCGAGTTCGCTGACGTCGATGAAAGGGTAGGGATAAAAATCGGTTTCACTGCCGCGCCACAGTGTCATCGCCAGATAGGCGAGCGGATAAATCAGCCAGAACAGACAATCGCGCAGCAGCAGATGAAAGCGCGGCACGAACAGTAGCCAGTAAAGCGCGCATAACAGCGGGACGACCGTATGCAGGACTTCGTTGAGCAGCGCGCGATAGCCCGATGGTGTCCAGACGTGACGCAGCAGGAAGTTATACGCCAGTCCCACGAACACGATATAGACGACGATGGCCGTGAGTACCGGCGGCTTGCGGAAGAATCGACCGGGCGCGGAACGGGCGCGCAGCGCCACGCAGGAAAAACTGACCGCGACGGCGAAGATCGTCAGGTTGGTCAGATAGCTGCTGATCCGCTCGATGCCATCGATCACGCCCAGCCCGCGCAGCAGCATCCGGCCAATCGTGATGTCGGTTTGCGCGGCGAAGGCGAGCCATGCGAGGATCGCGATCAGCGCGGCCATCGACAGCGACGCAACGCTGGGCGTCGGCAGCGGTAATTCCGCGGAATGCGATTCCGGATGAGTGTGGCGCTGGGACATGGCAGGAGTCGGCAGGAGTCCGTTCGATTGAACCGAGTATAAGCTCGTCCACTTCGAAGCGCATGGCGCACAGGACGCGCATAGGCTAGACGACGCCGGCCCCCATCACTGCTTCTGCGCGGAATCCGTGGCGCCTGTGCCGGGTTTCATGCTGCCGTCGGGCTGCGGCACTTCCACCGGCTTCACTTCGACGGGCGCCGTGCCGTCCTCTTTAAGGCCGAGCTTGTCGGCGGTCTTGGGCGTGACGTCGACGATCCGGTTCCCCGCGTAAGGGCCGCGATCCCTGATTTCGACTTCCGCCGTGCTGCCGTTTTTCAGATTCGTGACGCGGGCCTTGGTGCCGATCGGCAGCGTCTTGCTGGCGGCAGCATCGGATTGCGGATCCATCGGCGTGCCGTCGGCCATCTTCTTCCTGTAAAACTTGTGGCCGTAGTACGAGACCTTGCCCTTGCGGGTCTTGCCGGAGCGGTCGAGGTGGGTACCTTGCGCGGCAGGGTGATTCGCGTGCGCAGATGCGGGTGATGTGTCGGCGGGAGGTGCCTCCTGTGCTGAACGCGCTGTGCTCACGCTGCATGACA
The DNA here is from genome assembly GCF_900996235.1 of Paraburkholderia sp. BCC1885. Classification (GTDB taxonomy): domain Bacteria; phylum Pseudomonadota; class Gammaproteobacteria; order Burkholderiales; family Burkholderiaceae; genus Paraburkholderia. The sequence continues at coordinate 126,707 of NZ_CAAJGM010000110.1, read as the reverse complement.
GCGCGAGAAATAACAGCGCCCCAAGCCTGTTTCTGCGCGCGCCTGGGCGCCGAAGCAAGGACGCTATCGTATGAAGATCACACTCCATTTGGCACTCCTCTTCACCGCAGTAAGGGCAGTGAGTGCCGGACCCAGCGATGATCCCCTCAGTATAGGTGAGCGGCGGCCCGTGGCGGTTGCGCGTGTGTGCAAGCGCCACAGGCCGCCGCCGTCCGCTTCACTGATACATCCCGTTCGGCAGTCGGCCATGGTAAGGCGTGTCGCGGCAGTGTCCCCACGGACCGAGCCAGTATCCCGGCGGGCAGGCATAACTCGAAACGGGCGCGGCCGGCGCGGCGTAGACCACCGGGGCCGCCTGGACGATGACGGGGCCGGCATAGCGGCATTGGCCCCATACATTGCGCCAGCCTCCCGGGCCGCAGCCCTGTGCCGCCTCAGCGGTGCCGATGGAAAGGACCAACGCGGTCGTCGCTACGACGATCGATGCCAGATGTTTGCAGTTCATGATTCGCTCCTGTCGTCTGCGGGTGGATGATGCTGTTGCTGACAGGAGCCATTCTGCGTGGCAAGAATGAGCTAGGAATGAGGACGCGGGGAAGTTGACGCGGGGGCTACGATTCGTGGCCGGCGGGAGAGCGGGTGTGCCTGAGCATGCCGAGGCAGGCGTCCACGATGTATCTGGCGTCGCGCGGCAACACGATGGAACCATGCCCCAGCAGCCAGTCGCGTAACGCGCCGTTCAGAAAGATTTGCACGAGGCTCGCGGAGCGCTCGATGTCGAGGTCGACCGGCAACTGGCCTTTCGCCACCGCGTTGCGCAGGCCCAGTTCGATCCGTTCGCGGCCATAGCGCGCCGCATTGCGTTGACGGTCGAGCACCCGGCCCATGTCGGCCGTGTATTCGCATTTTGTGAACAGAACGTCGAACACGCGGCGGCTATGCGGTTCGGTCGCGGCGCTCGTCAGGCAACGCACCAGGATGTCGCCCATGCGCCCGAGCGGGTCGGGTTCATCGGGTTCCGCCGTGACGGTGAAGAGCATTTCCATCGGCAGTACGGTGCGCTCCACCATGGCGGTGAAGACCTCGCCCTTGTTGCGGAAGTGCCCATAAATCGCGCCGCGCGTGAGGCCGGCGTGTTCGGCGATGTCGGCGAGCGAGGTTTGCGAGACGCCGTGTTCGTAGAACGCCGCCTCGGCCGCGTCCAGAATCCGGTCGCGCGTTCTGAGTGAGTCTGCCCGGGTTCGTTTCATGTCGCATTCCGCCCCGGGCCGCCGGTCACGGATACCGCCCGGTCAAGGGCGGCTCCGTCGTGTGATGCGCGACGCTCAGGTCGGCACATCTTGCTTGTCGTCGCCGTGATGCGGCAGCTTGTGCGAGACCTCGTCGAGCTTGTCACCCAGTACGCGGCGCACCACCACGTAGAACACCGGGATCATCAGCAGCCCGAAGAAAGTGGCGAACAGCATGCCGCCGATCACGCCCGTGCCGATCTCATGCCGCGAGGACGCGCCCGCGCCGGTAGAAAGCACCAGCGGCAGCACGCCGAGGATGAAGGCCATCGACGTCATCAGAATCGGCCGCAAACGCAAACGGCCCGCGCTCATCACGGCATCGAACAGCGTCATGCCCTTCGCTTGTCCCTCCACCGCGAATTCGACGATCAGAATCGCGTTCTTCGCGGCGAGTCCGATCACGGTCACAAGGCCGATCTTGAAGTAGATGTCGTTCGGCACACCGCGCCAGAGGCAGAAAGCCACCATGCCGAGCAGACCGAACGGCACCACCAGCAGCACCGCCACCGGGATCGACCAGCTTTCGTACAGCGCCGCGAGACACAGGAACACCACGAGGATGGACAGCATCATCAGCACCGTCGCCGAGCTGCCGGCGAGCAGTTCCTGATACGACTGACCGGTCCAGTCCGCAGCGAACCCAGGCGGCAGTTCGCGGTCGACGATGCTTTGCAGCGTCTGGATCGCCTGGCCCGTCGAATACCCCGCCGCCGAGTTACCGACGATTTCGATTGCGGCGTAACCGTTGTAGCGCGGCAGCACCAGCGGTCCGATGCCCCAGCTTGTCTTCACCACGCTGGAGAGCGGCACCATGTTGTACGGGCTGATCGCCGAGTTGGTGACAGACGGATCGACCTGCGTCAGATACCCGCTGGTGGTGGTGGCCGAACCTGCCGTGCTGGCCGTGCCGCTTGCCGCGCTGGCGATGCCGCTTGGCGTGAACAGGCGATTGAACGAATCGATGTTCATGCGGTACGGCGCGTCCGCTTCCACATACACGCGCTTGACGCGGCCCGCGTAGGTGAACTGGTCGATGTAGAACGGCGCCAGTTCCGTCTGGATGGTCGCGTAGACGTCGCTCAGGGACAGGCCCATCGATTCCGCCTGCACGCGGTCAACCATGATCTTCAGTTGCGGCGCGGTGGGCAGCGAGTTGGGCCGGATGCCGAACAGCACCGGGCTCTTGCTGGCGTTCGCGAGCAGGGTGTTCTGCGCGTCGGCGAGTTCCTGGCGCGATTGACCCGCACGCGCCTGCAGATACATGTCGATCCCGCCGAACTGGCTCAGGCCGCGAATCGTCGGCAGGTTGACCGCGAAGATCTGCGCGTCGGGAATGCCGTGGAGGATCTGGTTGACCTGCGGAATCAGCTGCATCGCCGTCTTCGAGCGCTTGCCCCAATCCGAGAGCTTGATAAACGCCATCCCGACGTTTTCGCTGACCCCGACGAAGCTGAAGCCTTCCGGCTGGAAGATGCCGACGATGTCGTTACCGATCGGGCTCTTGCTCAGCTTGTCGCTCACTTCGGCCATCACGCGGTCGGTGCGCTGCAGGGTCGAACCCGGCGGCAGGTTGATCAGCGCGAGAATGAAGCCCTGGTCTTCATCCGGCACGAAGCCGGTCGGCACCTTGGTGTACAGGAAGCCGGTCAGCACCACCGCCAGCACGAAAAAGATCATCCAGCGCGGGGCATGCCGTGCAGCGCGGCCCACGTGTCCGAGATACGTGTTGGTGGTCTTTTCGAAACCGCGGTCGAACCAGCGGAAGAAGGCATTCTTCTTCACCTGATGGCCAGGTTTCAGAATCGCCGCGCACAGCGAAGGCGTGAACGACAACGCGAGGAACGCGGAGAAACACATCGACACCGCAATCGTCAGCGCGAACTGCGAGTAGATGATGCCGGTGGCGCCCGGTTGCAGCGCCGACGGCACGAACACCGCCGAGAGCACCACCGTGATCGCGACAATAGCGCCGGTGATCTGGCCCATCGCCTTGCGGGTCGCCTCGCGTGGATCGCTGTGATCCTCGCTCATGATCCGCTCGACGTTCTCGATCACCACGATCGCGTCGTCCACCACAATCCCGATGGCGAGCACCATGCCGAACAGCGTCAACTGATTCAGCGTGTAGTGCAGCGCCGACAAGCCGATGAAGGTGCCGAGCAGGGCCACCGGAATCACCAGCGTCGGAATGATGGTGGCGCGGAAGTTCTGCAGGAAGATCAGCATCACGATGAACACGAGGATGATGGCCTCGGCCAGCGTGTGTATCACGTCCGAAATCGATGCGGTGATGAACGGCGTGGTGTCGTATGGCACATTCCACGTCACGCCTGCCGGCAGGTCGCGGGCAAGGCTGCCCATTTCGGCCTTCACGGCATTGGCGACCGAGAGCGCGTTCGCACCCGGCAGCAGGAAGATCGCGAGACCCCCGGCCGGCTTGCCGTTAAAGACCGATTTCTCGCCGTAGGTTTGCGGACCGAACGTGATGCGCGCCACATCGCTCAGCTTCACGACCGTACCGTTGCTGTTGGACAGCACGACGATATCTTCGAACTGCTTACGAGTGGTGAACAGCGCGTCGCCGGACACCGTCGCGGTGAACACCTGGCCGTTCACCGCCGGGTCGGCGCCGAGCGAACCCGCCGCGAACTGGGCGTTCTGCGAGTTCACGGCGTTGAGCACCTGGGTGATGGACAGGCCGTAGCCTTCCAGCTTGGCCGGGTCCAGCCAGATCCGCATGGCGTACTCGGAGCCGAGCAGGGTGGTGTTGCCCACCCCGGTGACGCGGCCGACGGCCGGCTGGATCTGCGAGGCGAGAATGTCGGCGAGGCGCGGGCCGTCGATGGACGGATTGTCCGACTGCAGCGCGATGAACATCAGAATGTCCGGGCTCGCCTTGGCCACCACCACGCCCTGCTGGGTCACCTGGCTTGGCAACAGCGGCTGCGCCAGCGTGACCTTGTTCTGCACCTGAACCTGGGCGATGTCGGCATTGGTGCCGGTGGCGAACGTCAGCGTGATGATGGTCTGGCCGCTCGAGCTCGAGGTCGAACTGAAGTACAGCAGATTATCGATGCCGGTGAGCTGCTGCTCGATCACCTGGGTGACGGTCGACTCCATCGTATCGGCGCTCGCGCCCGGATACGTTGCAGTGACAGTCACCTGCGGCGGCGCGATGTCCGGGTAGGAATCGACGCCCATGCTGTGCACCGAGATGATGCCGAACAGCGAAATCAGAATGGCGACGACCCACGCGAACACCGGGCGGTTAATAAAGAAACTCGGCATGTCGTGGCTCCTATTGCGCTTTGCCGGCGGCCGCTACTGCCGGCGCCGACGCTGCTGCAGCAGCCGAAGCGGCCGCTGGCGGTTGCCACGCGGACGGGTCTACCGGCTGTCCTTCACGTGCGCTTTGCAGGCCCGACACGATGACCTGGTCGCCGTCATTCAGCCCCTTGGTGATGATCCAGTTGTTGCCGTCGCTGTCGTCGGCGACGACGTCCTTGCGCACCGCCTTGTTGTCCGGACCCACGGTCAGCAGATAAGCGCCGATGGTGTCGCGCTGCAGTGCCTGCTGCGGCACGAGGATGACGTTATTCTGTTGTCCGAAGTTAGCCGTGAGGGTGACGTACATGCCCGGCAGCAGGACGTGCTCGCGATTGGCGACCACCGCGCGCAGATTCACCGCGCCGGTCGTGGCGTTCACGGCGACGTCGGAGAAGTCGAGCGTGCCGACGCTGCTGTACTGGCTGCCGTTGGGCAGGCTGATCTGCACGCTGGTGTGATTCTGCTGCGAGAGCGCCACCGAACCGCTGGTTTGCGCCTGGCGCAGCGTCACCAGTTCAGCCGCGCTGATGGTGAAGTTGACGTAGACCGGATCGATGGTCTGAACCGTGGTCAGCAAGGTGCCGCTGGAGCCGGCGTCGCTGGTGCTGCTGCCCACCACGGCGCCTTGCGTGACGAGCTGCTGGCCGGCGATGCCGGTGATCGGCGAAGTCACGCGGGTGTAGGCGAGGTTGACCTTGGCGCTTTCCACGGTGGCCTCGTCGGCCTTCACCTTGGCGAGGGCGCTGCGTTCGGCGGCGTCCGAGTTGTCGACGGTCTGTTGCGAAACCGAGCCGACCGGCAGCAACGTGCGGTTGCGCTGGGCGGTGACCTTGTCGTTGATGTAGGTCGCCTGGTCCTGCGCCATTAGCGCGAGGTCGTTATCGAGCTGGGTCTTGTAGAACGTCGGGTCGATCTGGAACAGCAACTGGCCTTGCTGCACCTGGCTGCCTTCCGTATAGACGCGCCGCAGCAGCACGCCGGAGACGCGTGCCGTGACATTGGCGCTGTAATACGGCGACAGACGGCCAACCAGTTGCCGCGTGAGCGGCACGTTCTGGGTTTGCACCTTCACGAAACCGACTTTCGGCGCAGGAGGGGCGGATGGCTTGGTTTTTTCGCAGGCGGCCAGGGCGGCGAGGGCAATCAGTCCCAGGCACAGCAAGGGCATGCGTAGCGGGGGCGGCTTCATCGATACTCCGTTTTTTCTTGCGTAACTGCGTGGAAGGAGGTGCCAGACAGCATGCGACGCGATCTCCACAGTCCGATCGACGCATCGCGGCGTCCGAACAAAAGGGATCAGGGCAGCTTCATTTCAACGAGACGGCTTCGAGCTTCTGGGGCGGTGCGGTGCTGGCGGCCGGTGGGTCCTGGCTGGTGGCGAGCGCCGCCTTGGCGTCGTCCCACTGCCAGCCGCCGCCCAGGTTCTTGATCAGCGTCACACTGCTCTGCGTCAGCAGCGCCTGCGTGTCGCTCAGGTTCTGCTGAGCCTGGAGCAGCGTGAGCTGCTCGGTCAACAGCTCCTGCTGGCTGGCCGAACCGACCTGGAACTGCGCCTGCTCGCTCGCGAACAACTGCTGGTTGCGCTTGAGGATATTGGCGAAGGCCGATTGCTGCTGCTTCAGATGATTGACCGACGAAAGGCTGTCTTCGACGGTCTGGAACGCGGTCAGTACCGTGTTGCGATAGTTCGCGACGTCCTCATCGTAAGTGGCGCGCGCTTCGTGCACGGCCGCGGTACGGGCGCCGCCGTCGAAGATCGTCGAAGCGAGATCCGGACCCAGCGTCCAGACGCGGCTCGGCAGCGAGAACAGGTGCGCCAGCGTGTTGTGCTGGAAGCCGCCTTGCGCCGACAGCGTGAGCGTCGGGAAGAACGCCGCGATTGCCACGCCGATCTGCGCGTTGGCGGAAGCGGCGGTGCGCTCGGCGCTGACGACGTCATAGCGCCGTTCGAGCAGTTGCGACGGCAGCGCGAGCGGCACGTCGGGCAGCGCGAACGCATACGACGGGTCCACCGGCAGCGCGAAGCTTTCCGGCGGCACGCCGACCAGCACCGCAATGGCGTGCTCGTCCTGCTCGCGCGAGGTCTCCGTGGTCTGCAGATCGGCGATGACGAGTTCGAGCGTGTCCTGCGCGTCGAGTACCTGGTCGCTCGATGCCTCGCCCTGTTTGAACGCGGCTTGCGTCATGTCGAGAATGCGGTTGTCGATGTCCTGCTGCTGCTTGAGCAACTGGATATCGACATCGGCCGCGCGCAGCTCGAAATAGTCGACCGCGAGCGTCGACGCGATGGACAGGCGCTCGCCGGCCAACTGTGCATCGCTGGCTTCGGCGCTGCCCTTGGCGGCTTCGATCTGACGGCGGATCGAGCCCCACAGGTCGAGTTCCCAGCTTGCCGCGACGCTGGCGCTGACGCTATTGAATACGCCATGGCCTTCGGCGGCCGCGGTGCTGCCGCCGCCCAGCGAACCGGAAGACGTGGCGTTAGGCCCGATGCCGGTGCGCGAACCCGAGAAATCGGCGCTCACGACCGGAAAGAGGCTCGCCGTGTTCGCCTGCACGATGGCTTGCGCCAACCGGTAAGCGGCTTCCGAGGCGGCAATCGACTGGTTGGCTTTTTGCGACTGCTGGATCAGATCGGTCAGCTTGTCGTCGTGATAGGCCGTCCACCAGTCGCTCGACAGCGAACCTTGCGGGTTTGCCTGCGCGCGTTGCCAGTCCGTTCCTTCCTTGAAGCTCTCAGGAACCTGGATGGTGGGTTTGTGGTAATCGGGACCGACGGCGCAAGCGCTGACGCACAACGCGGCTGCGATGGCGAGGCATCGCTGGAAGCTCCCCAAAGATTGCGACGAAAACTTGAAACAGGTGCTAACAGCAGGTGGCGAATCCATATTCGGGCGTGCTTCCTGTAAAGAACGTTGCCGTATGAACTTTGGCGGTCCATTCGGACCGGAGATTTTAGTAAACGTCATATGAATTTATATGACTTACATATTTCAATCTATTTCATTACAAATGCATTTCATATTGCCGGCAGCGAAATTCGCGGATTTTGCCCTTGATTCCGGGTCGCCTGCCCACCCTGGGCTTTCGCGCCACCCGACAATTTAAACGAATCTAAATAGATATGCTGGCGACGCGCTCAGCGCTTTCGGCGTCCACTGAAATTGGCAGGGTAACGCGGGGACTTGTCAACGTGATGAAAGGGCGTTGTCGGACTGACCCGAGGGCTGGCCGTGCAACCGGTATCGGCCGGTTGCCGGAGGCCCTTGCCCGGCCTGACTGCATAAATGAATTTCCAATCGGCTTGTTCTCATAACAACACTGCTTTACCTTAAGCCGTGCTGCATCTCCGAATTTCGTTTTATGGGCCCGTGAAATTCGCAGAGCTAAGTGCTTTGCCGACTGAGAGACCGTGCGAGGTTATTTGTTCAATACCACTAATTGAGCTTTAGTAAAAAGCCGCGCCAGGCAATGCAAAGCAATTACAACCTGGGATTGGTCGCCATATCCCTTATCGTCGCGACGCTGGCGTCTTTCACCGCAATCGGTCTTGTCGACCGGCTTTTCATCCTCGCTTGCACCCGCGCCCGGTATGTCTGGCTGGCTACCGACGCGTTAAAGGGTGGAGTCCCCGTTCGCGTCTGCATGCCGCTCACCACGGAACGACTCTTCCCAGGTAGTCCAGATAATGCAAGCCGGCGCGTCCGGCGTAAGCCTCCATCGTGTCGAGCAGGTTCGGGATGCTTTCCTCGATACTCAGGCGCGCGTCAGGGCCGCCCGTCTCTGTTCTGACCCAGCCTGGCGCCATCAAAAGCAAGGTTTTCGGCTCGCCCTGGTGGCGCGCCGCAAAACTGCGCATCAGCATGTTGAGGGCCGCCTTGCTGCTGCGATAAACCTCATAGTTGCCGTTCGTGTTGTTGGTAAGACTGCCTTGACCGGATGACATGACGCCAAGTGTCCCGTCCGGCCGCACCAGGTCCTGAAATGCCTCGATAACCCGCATTGGGCTCAGCGCGTTGGTCACCATGACGCGCACGAATTCCTCGGTCGAGACATCGGCGATCGTTTCACCGTCGTCGTTTTTGACGCCGGCGTTGACGAAAAGCACGTCCACCTGGCGGTCCTTGAGACGACCATGCAATGCGGCCACCTGCTCGGGCACCGTGATATCGACCGCTTCGACTTCCAGCGCGCCTTGGGTGCTTGCCGGGAGTTGGCGCAGCCGGTCCACGGAGTGAACCCTGCCGGTGGCGATCACCCGCCAGCCGCGTTTGAGATATTCCTCGACCATGGCGAATCCGAGACCACGGGATGCACCAACGAGAAGGACGGTTTTCTGTGTAGAGGCGTCTTGCATGAAAACTCCGTGTGAGTGAGACCGCCCGGACGCGGGTTGGATGCGCCACGCGCGGTCGCGAACCGGTACACCCAATATATCGGCGCGGCTGACGTGGCGGAAGACGCAGCGGTTGCACTGATACGCTGCACCAAACGCCATGTCCCGGCGCTTGATGCTACGATCGGGCATGCCTGAAGCCGATCTGAACCTGCTGGTTGCACTCGACGTTTTGCTTGCCGACGGCAGCGTGGCCGGCGCTGCGCGTCGGCTGGGTTTGAGCGCCTCGGCAATGAGCCGGACCTTGAGCCGGCTTCGCGAGGTAACCGGCGACCCTTTGCTGGTGCGGGCGGGACGCCGCATGGTATTGACGCCGCACGCGCAGGCGCTGCGGCAACGCACGCAGAACGTGGTTCATGAGGCGCGCGCCGTATTGCGCCCGTCATCCATAGAGCCGGATTTCTCCACGCTGCAGCGCACCTTCACCATTCGCGCCAATGACGGTTTCGTGGAGGCCTTCGGCGCGTCGCTGATCGCCGCCGCGACCGCCATCGCGCCCCTCGTGCGTCTGCGTTTTGCGCCGAAGCTCGAGAAGACGGCGGCGTATCTGCGCGACGGCTCGGCTGATCTTGAGATTGGCGTGTTGAGTGAAATGGGACCGGAGGTGCGGGTGCAGGCGTTGTTCCGTGACCGTTTTGTCGGCGTCGTCAGGCAGGGGCATCCGCTGGCGATGGAACGCGAGGTGACAGCCGAACGCTATACGGCTTTCGGCCACGTGGTTGCTTCACGGCGCGGCCGCGCGAACGGTCCCGTCGACGAGGCATTGGCGACCCTCGGACTGGAACGCACTATAATCGCCGTCGTTCCGGGTTTTCACGCCGCACTCGCCGTGGCCCGCGCATCCGATCTGATCGCGCTGGTGCCCGCGTCGTGCATGGGCAAGCAAGCCGGACAGCAGGAATCGCCCGCCTGCGGATGCGCTGCCGCTTACACCTTCGAGCTTCCCGTGACGACCGGGGAGATCACGGTATCGCAGATGTGGCATCCCCGTTTAGAGGTGGATCCGGTTCACCGTTGGCTGCGTCAATTGACGCTGACGGTATGCCGGGAACGCTTCATCACCCAGCCCTAAAGCTTTTTAGCCGCACGGTCGATAACCGCTTTATAGGCGAAAACACGCTATACGGCGCGGCGTATGAGCTATTTCAGATTCGCGGGGTGCGAACCTGAAATGACAACGCCGACTTTATCGATGCACCCAGTTGATCGACAGCGACAGCATGAAACACTTTTTCGACAAAGCACTCGCCGAGCGATATGGCTACGGACTCGCCATTTTTATCGCCGCCGAGATGTCCGATCTGCAACGCGCCATCGACCGCACCAATGCTCGCCGTGAGCGCGACGGTCGACGGCTGCTCGACGACGTGCTGGTCGACGACGTCATCTCCGCCATGCAGAAGCAGGGCATGCTGCCGGTCCAGCGTAAAAACGATTCCAACGTGACGGGCGCGGGCGCGGCGGGTTGAATCTGCCGGCGTGGCCGGGCCACGCCATGCCGCGCCGCATTCTGCGAAGTTATCCGAGAGGTTATCTGCGAAGTTGTGCGCGAGGTCACCGCAGTGGCCATGCAATCAACCGCGCGCGGTCGAAACACCTTTCCAGTGCGGGCCTACCTGATGCCCCGGAGCAACGGCGGGCTGCCCGCTGGCAATCCGGATCGGGCTGCTGGAGCAGCGCATGACTTCCGCTGTCACGTCCTCTTTCAGCCAGCGCCAGCGCGACGAACTCCGTTCGCCGAGCATCACCAGGTCGGCGCCCGTCTCTTCGGCTACGGTCGCGATCGCGCGGCCCACCGTCACGCCCGCCAGCGGCAGCGTCAGCATGCGAACCTCCGCCGTTTGTCCATACACGTCCAGCACATTCCTGAGATGCGTGACGACTTCGCGTCCGTGCGCCTCCATGGCTTCGACGGCCAGGCCGAAGTTGTAGTCGGCCGCACCCATATAGCAGGGCGAGGGATCGACGACATGCAGCGCGACAATCTGCGCCTCGTATTTGCGGGCGGTTTCGATGGCGGACATCAGCACGGCATCGGTGGAGCGGGTACTGACTGCAACCAGAATCTTCCTGAACATTTCGGATACCTCATTGAGTGGATGAGCGGGTCACGGCAGCGATTTGGCGTCGTTCGTGATCCATTGGCCGCATCATCGCGCGGCAGAGTGAGATGAAAATGAGCTGCGGCCTTCAGTAAGACCAGTAGCCGAAGCGCTGCGGATAGCCGTAGACGACCGGCGCCGGCGCATAGGCCACAGGCGGCGGAGCGATCGTGGTATAGACGGCCGGCTGCGAAATGGTGTTGCCCTTCGAGGCCATGCATTGCGAGTAAGCCGCGTCATAGCGCGCCTGCAGACTGGCCGAACCGGCTTGTGCGTTATTTGCGCCCACCGCGCTGCCGAACAGCAGACCCGCGCCCGCACCGATGGCCGCGCCGACCCCGGCGTTGCCCGCCGCGGCCCCGAGCAGCGCGCCCGCTGCCGCACCGCCGACCGTGCCGATTGCGCTGCTGCCGACTCCTTCCGGCAGGCTGCTGTGAGCGGGCGCGCCGGCATCGTCCGAGCGGAATGCGTAGTCGCGGCAGGCGTAGTCTTCCTGCTGGAACACGTTCAGCGGTTTGCCGCTGGGCGGCAGGGCGACCACGGAGGGGCCGCTTGGCGGCATGACGGCGCAACCGGTGAGGGCCACGGCGACAAGGCCGATGGGCAAGGCGGTGCGTGCGATTCTGGCGAGTTTCATGATGTCCACATCCTCTGATTTCGTTTTCGATGAGGACATCTTGAGCGCGGAAAATTAGACGGGAATTAGCGGGATGCGGCGCCAACCCCGGAGAGCCGCAGAGGGTGAAGGACCGCCGCGAGATGCCCGGGCCTCAGATGGGCGATACTTGGCGGCAGCATGTCAACCCACTCTCAGCGAGGATTCCTCATATGAAGGCTCGTTCTCTATTGACGCTTTGCGCGGTGTTGCTCTGGTTCGGCGGTGCGGCGCACGCGCAGGTAGACCAATCGAATCCGCAACTTCTGATCAAGACCGCGACGCAACAGGTTCTAGACGAAGTCCGCACCAAGGCGATCGAGCCGGACGATATTCCGCGCATCATGGATATCGTCAACCGCGACATTCTTCCCTACACCGATTTTCGCCGCACCACCTCGTTTGCGATGGGACGCTACTGGCGCACGGCGACACCCGCGCAGCAGCAGCAACTGGTCGAGCAGTTCAAGATGCTGCTGATCTACACCTATTCGGGGGCGATTGGCCAGTTGCGCCCGGACTTGCAGATCGACTATCCGCCGGTCCATATCGCCCCGACCGATACGGACGCCGTGGTGCGCACGATCGCCACCCGCAACGGCGAACCGGCCGAGATCGACTACCGGCTCTACAGCACGCCGCAGGGCTGGCGCCTTTATGACATCAACGTGCTGGGCGTCTGGCTGATCCAGACGTACCGGCAGCAGTTCAGCGACAAGATCCAGCAAAGCGGTGTGGACGGCCTGATCCAGTTTCTCACCGGACGAAACCAGCAACTCGCTTCAGGCAAGCAATAAGCGAGGGCTGGCGGCCCTGCCTTCTTCTAACGCCGGTTTGTTGTAATTATCACAAAATAACTCGATATTGTTGTGATTGTCTCGCCGAGAACCCGTCGAATAGGGGCTAAATGTTATTGACGCATCATTTACATGATGCGAAGATCACAACACACCCCTTTGCGACCCGCTCGCGAAGCATAAGAATTCGTCTTGCCGACGAAGGAGACACAGGATGAGTGAGCCGGTTGCGGTCGCGGCCGCTTCATCGCCTCAGGCGCCATTGATCCGCGTAACGGGCGTCACCAAGAAATTCGGTGGCGTGCAGGCGTTGCGCGGCGTGAATCTGCAAGTCATGCCGGGCGAAGTGCACGCACTGCTCGGCGAGAATGGCGCGGGCAAATCCACCCTCATCAAGATTCTGAGCGGCGTCCATACCTACGACGAAGGCTCGATTGAAATTGCCGGCCGGCAGGTCGCATTCGAATCGCCGGCGAAGTCGCGCGAGGCGGGCGTCGCCGTCGTTTATCAGGACCTGAGTCTGGTCGAATCGCTGTCGGTGGGCGCCAATCTGATGCTCGGGCGCGAGCCGCGCACGCGGCTTGGCTTTGTCCGGCAGCGCGAACTGATGGCGCAGGTCGGCGCCTTTCTGCACCAGCACAATATTCCGCTCGATCCGCGCGTGCCCGTCGATTCGCTGCCGTTTGCGTACCGGCAGATGACCGAAATCTGCAAGGCGCTGATGGGCGACGTGCGCGTGCTGATCCTCGATGAACCCACTTCCGCGCTCACCGGCGGCGAAGAACAGATTTTGTTCGACGCGATTCGCACGGTGACGCAGCGCGGCGTCGGGGTGATCTACGTGACGCACCGCCTGAACGAGGTGTTTCGCATTGCGCAGCGCGTGACCGTGTTCCGCGACGGCGCCAATGCCGGCCAGTTCGCCACTGCCGAGACCGACATGAAGCAGCTGGTCGCGGCCATTGTCGGCCCGCGTCACGCGGCCATGCAAGCGAGGCAGGAAACTTCGACGGGGACGGCGGCGCAAACGGCGCCGCGCGCAGATGCGCCAATTTCCACGGAGATTGCCCGGCAGGGTGCTGAGCAGGCGCCGGTGCTGACGCTTGTCAACGTGAGCAATGCACGTCTTTCAAAGGTGAATTTCTCCGTGCGCAAGGGTGAGGTGCATGGTCTTGCCGGTTTGATCGGCAGCGGCCGCACGGAAATTCTGCAGACAATATTCGGACTCCTGCCAATCGAGCAAGGCACGATGCAGCTCGACGGCGAGCCGCTCGCCGCGCGTCGTCCCGCCGACGCGATCCGCCGCGGCGTCGCGCTGGTGCCTGAAGACCGCCATCTGCAAGGACTCGTGCTCGATCATTCGATTGAACGCAATCTGACCTTGCCGCGCCTGCCGCAATTTTCGCGCGGCGGCTGGCTGCGCGCGAAAGCCGCCGCACAGCAGGCCCGCACGGCGATGAAGCAACTGTCCGTGAAAGCACCCGACGCCTCGACCCAGGTGAAGTTTCTCTCCGGCGGCAATCAGCAGAAAGTCGTGTTCGCCAAATGGAATCATCCGCGCCCGAAGCTGTTGCTGCTCGACGAGCCGACCGTCGGCGTCGACGTCGGCGCGCGCGAGGAAATCTATAGCGTGGTGCACGATGCGACGCGCGCGGGTACGGCGGTGGTGGTGGTGTCGTCGGATCTCGATGAATTGTTGCGGCTATGCGACCGCATTTCCATCGTGGTGGACGGCTCGATCGAACGAACCGTCGAGCGCGCGCAGATTCGTCACGCGGAAGAACTGCATCACCTGATTCAACTTTCCCGGCTTACCGAAGAGCTTGCCTCATGAACGAGTCTGTTTCGCCGATCTCCGCCGAGCAACAGGCCGCCCAGCGCCACGGCCGCGCGTGGCGCATTGTGCAGCTCCTGCTGCAGGGCGATCGCCCCTACATGCTCTATATCGCGTTTGCGATATTGCTGGTGGTGTTCAGTTTTGCGTCGCCGTGGTTTTTGTCGATCGACAACTTCCTGAATATCGGCCGGCAAACCGCGCTGGTGTCGATCATCGCGATCGGCATGACCTTCGTGATCATTGCGCGGCAGATCGATCTTTCCGTGGGCTCGACGCTGGCGCTCTCGGGTATGTCGGCGGCGCTGGCAATGTCGCATATCGGCGATAGCTGGGTTATCGGCGCGCTTGCGGGCATCGGCACCGGTGCAATTGTCGGCGCGATCAATGGCCTTGTCACCACGCGTCTGTCCATTCCTTCGTTTCTCGTTACGCTCGGCAGCTTGAGCGCGGCGCGCGGCCTGGCGCTGCTGGTCACGACGACGCGGCCCGAGATCATCACCAACGACCGCTTCATCGCGATCTTCGGCGAAGGGGACATTGCCGGCGTGCCGGTGCCGATCCTGTGGACGCTGCTCGCCGTAATAGGCGGCATTCTGCTGCTGCACTACAGCGTGTTCGGCCGGCAGATTTACGCGGCGGGCGGCAACCCGACGGCCGCGCTGTATTCCGGCATCAACATTCGCCGCGTGACGACGCTCGCTTTTGTGCTGACAGGCGCGCTTGCCGGACTCGCCGCGCTCGTATTGGCCGCGCGTTCGCATGCGGCGCGGCCGGACGTCGTGCAGGGCATGGAGCTCGATGTGATTGCGTCCGTCACGCTGGGCGGTTGCAGTCTGTTCGGCGGACGCGGCTTTATTCTCGGCACGCTGCTGGGCAGTCTGATTATCGGCACGCTGAATAACGGCCTCGTATTGCTGGGCGTGAGTTCGTCGCTGCAACTCGTCATCAAGGGCGTGATCATCGTGGCGGCGGTGGCATTCACACGCAAATAAGCACGCAAGTGAGCAATGAAAATGAGCCTTGAAAACGCGCATTGAAATAGGCGCTGAGCGGCCGGAGTAAAACGGGTCCGACGCGCGGGCGAGACGGCGCGGCGGCCCGGCAAGGGCAATTCCAGACATAGCAGGAGACGCAGTACCACAAGACCACTGGAGGAAGATCATGAACTATCGTCGTGGATCAGGAGCGAGACTGGCGAGTGTCGTGGCGATCAGCGCCATGACCCTATGCTGTTCACAGGCATTTGCGCAGTCGTGCGAGAAACTGCCGGTGGCGTCGATCGGACCGGCGGGTATCGTCGGGCAGGGGCCGAATGGCGAGAAAGCGGCCTCCGTCGATGCCGTCAAGCTGTCGGATGCCGAGGCCGCGAAGATCAAGGCCGGCAAGTTCAAGGTCGGCATTTCGATGCAGACGATGAATCTCGACTGGTCGCAACTGCAGGTGCAGGGCATCACCGATACGCTGAAGAAATACGGCGTGGAAGTGATCGGCACGGCGTCGGCCGAGTATCAGGTCGACAAGCAGATTGCCGACATCGAAAACACCATCCAGCGCCATCCGGACGGCATCATTTCGATTCCAGTGGATGGCACGGCGACCGCCGCGACGTACAGGAAAGTCTCGCAGGCCGGCATCAAGCTCGTGTTCATGGATAACGTGCCAGCGGGTCTCAAACATCCTCAGGAATACTCAGCAATGATCTCGGCGGATAGCGAAGGCAATGGCCAGATCGCGGCGAAGGTACTGGCGTCGTGCGTGCCGAAGGGCGGCACGGTCGGTCTGGTGAACTTCGGCGTGGATTACTTCAGCACCACGGAGCGGACCAAGGCCGTCAACGACTGGATGAAGAAGAACCGTCCCGACATCAAGATCAAGCAGGTCGCCTTCACGGATCCATCGAAGGTCGGGCAGATCGCGGGTGACTTTCTCACCGCGAATCCGGACGTGAAGGGCGTGTTTGCCGTGTGGGATCAACCGGCTCTCGACACGCTCACATCGATGCGCGCGCAAGGCCTCAATACGCCGATGACGACGGTCGATCTGGGGCTCGAATCGGCCATCGAAATCGCCAAGGGGGGCCCGCTCAAGGCGACGGGTTCGCAGCGCCCCTACGATCAGGGCGTGGCCGAAGCAATGGCGATGATGAAGGCGCTGATCGGCCAGACGCCGCCGGCATGGATCGGCGTGCAGTCGCTGCCGGTCGTGCAGTCCAACGTGCTCGAATCGTACAAGACGGTGTTCAAGAAGGACCCGCCGCCGCAACTGGCCGATGCGTGCAAGAAGGCCGCGCCGGCTTGCGGTTGATGATCTGACGCAGGTTCAGTGCAGCAATGGAAGAGCGAAGCCGCGACGGGCTTCGCTCTTTTTTATTGCGCGCCGCTGTCCTGGTGCGAAAACGACGAAAGCTATGGTAAGCACGCAGAAGTAGGCCAAAATGAGCGGCGCGCACTCCGGTTGCGGAGGCGCGGCTCAATCTGAAAAGGCAAAATGAAACGACTGTTCCTCGCTGCGCTCGCAGCCACCTTGTTCGCGACGGGCGCGCGGGCGCAAAGCGATGCCTCCGGCCCGTTCGTGACGCCTTCGGGCGCCGTGCAATTCGAACGGGTCGACCACGGCTTCGCGGCCACAATCGACAAGCAAGTATTCGACCGCTTCGGCGCCAATACGCTGACGCATTTCGACGACATCGGCGGCGCGGCCGATAGCGTCGCGCGCATGCTGGTCCAGACCGATGCCGGCCTCGTGCTATACGACTTTCGCCGCCACCCGCCCTTGGTGGAACGCCTGAATACGCGCATGCCGCTCAGACGCGTGTTCTGGCAAGGCGATGAAGTCGTGATGCAAGGGCCGCAAGGCTGGTTTCGATTCAGGCAAGGCGTGCTGACGAAACTGCAATCGACGACAACGACCTACCACTGACGCCGCCGCCGCGCGTCTTTCGCCCCGCGTCTCCCGACCCGCGAAGGCAGCGGACCGGCCTACGCCGACTGCAATGCCAGCACGAGCATGGTGATCAGCGACACCACGAAGATTGAAGCGCCAATCGTTTTGCGACGATTGAGTTCCGTCCAGAGCAGCACGCCGGTGAGCGAAAGCAGGATCAGGCTGCCCGCAATCGAATCGGCAAACAGGATCCAGCCGACTCCGGCGCCTTCCGAGCGGTGCAGGCCTTCGATGGTGTTGATCAAGCCCTGGTCGCGGCGTTCGACGTTCACGAAGTTGCCGCCTTTCCACATATCGGCCGTGACCAGATAGCTTGGCGCGATAAAGCGGATGGTCCAGTGCTCGGGCTGGATCACGGACTGATCGCCCCATGTGACCGGTTTAGCCGCTTCGCGGCTCACCCGTTCGGCCGGGCGGTCGAGCTTGAGCTGCGCTTGCAGATACTTCGCCAGTTCACGCGGCGACCTGGGCGGCGGCGTCGGCACCGCGACCTGGATCGTCGAGACATCGGGACCGCCGACCTTGATCTTGAGCGTCGCGCGATGGTTTTGCAGAATGCCCGTCACGCCGAACAGCAGACCGAGCACCGCGCCCCACAAGCCCACCCAGCCGTGGACCTTGCGAAGCCATTTGAGAAAGGTGCTGCGGCGAGAGCGCGATTTCGGCTCCTTGCCTTGCGATGCAGCCTGGTCGGCGTTGTTTTCCAGCGTGGTTGCCATGATGTCGTGTGAGTTTGCGTGGAGGGGTAGGGGTGCAAAAACGGGGTGCACGCGCTAGAAATCGATCGTCGAACTGAGTTCGAGCGTGCGCGCGAGGCCCACGCCGATCTGGTTCGATCCGACCGCGCTCCAGTAACGTTTGTTGGTCAGGTTTTCGAGGTTCGCCTGGACCGTCGCGCGTTTGCCGAAGATCCGTGTCGAATAACGCAGACCCGCGGTGAACAGGGTGTAGCCGCCGATCGATGCCTGGTCCTCGTCGTTCACCGCGCGCGGCCCGATGTAGTACATGCCGCCATTGACCGACAGCCCGGCGACCGCCGGCACGTGATAGTCGGCGAACAGGCTGGCTGTCACGTGCGCGGTGTTCTCGGGCGTTTTGCCGACGAGGGTCGGGTCGGGCGAGTCGACCTGGGTAGCGTCGAGATAGACCGCGGAGGCGATGATCGACAGGTCGCGCGTGACGTCGCCCTGCAGCGAGAATTCGATGCCACGGTAGCGCGCGTTGCCGTTAAGCACGTAGACGTTGTCGGCGTTGGTGTCGGCCGATGGCTGGCGCAGATTGAATAGCGCCAGCGACGCAAGCATGTTGCCGCTGATCTCGCTGCGAATGCCGATCTCTTCCTGCTTGCTGACGCCGGCTGGCAGGATCTGGTTGGCGTTTTCCGCTGTGGCCGGCGCGGTTCCTTCGGACTCCAATGCTTCTACATAACTGGCGTAGACGCTCGTGCGCGGCGTCACATTGAAGCTCAGGCTGGCTGATGGCGTCGTCTTGCTGACATCCGAATTGGGCGTACCCGCCTGCGAGGTGATGTACTCCGACTGCCGCAAACCGGGAATGAATTCCAGCCGCGGCGTCAGGTCGATCCGGTCGAACACATAGGCGCCGCCGTTGCGCACGTGCTGTGCGAAAAACGGCTTCGGCGTGCCGCTGGGCGTCAAGGCGGTGATATCGACCGGGTTGTAGAGATTTTGCGGCGCCGTAAAGGTGTACGAGGTGAAATCCGGCTGATACATCCAGTCCTGCGAGACGCCCAGCGTCAGGTCGTGACCGATCGAACCGGTCTTGAACACGCCGTTGGTCTCGAGGCGCACCGTCTCGTTCTGATAGCGCTGGCCGTTCTGCTGCGTGGCTTGCACGCTGCCGGCGCCGGTTGCCACGTTGTATTTCTGGAATACCCAGTTCCAGCGGTCCCGCCGCGTGATCGACTCGCCGACGGCAAGGTTCACGCTCCAGTTATCGGTCAGCGCGTAATTGGCGCGCAGCAGGTTGGTGTCCGCGCTGGCACGGGTCGGATAACCCGCGCCGGACAGGAGTTTGGTCGGATCGGGAATGCCGGGCAGCGAGATGACGCCCTGTTTATTCGCGGCGAGCGGCACGATGCCCGCCTGTTCGACGACGCTGGTTTCGATGTGTTCGAGGTCGTACTGGAGCGTCAGGTGATTGTTGACGCGCCAGTCGAGCGCCGCGCTGATGAATTTCCGATAGCCGTGATCGCCTTCGATCGGCGTTTCGACGTGCTCGTCCATGGCGTTGACGCGCACGCCGAACTGCTCATCCGTGCCGAACCGCCGGGCGATATCGACACTCGATCCATACGAACCGCGCGAGTCGCCGACTGCCGAAACACTCGTGACCGGCTCGGTGCCGGCGCGCTTGGTCACCATGTTGACGATGCCGGCCGGCGCCGCGAATCCGTAGTAGAGCGCGGAGGCCGCTTTCAGCACCTCGACGCGCTCCTTGTCTTCCATCGGCATCCAGATGTTGTTGTCGATCGGCAGGATGCCGTTGAAGTAGAAGCTGGCGCGGTTATCGAGCGGGATGCCGCGGATCGACAGGTTGTCGTACGCAAGGCCGCTCAACTGCTGGCGGGTCACGCCCGCCACGTTGCGCAGCGCGTCGTAAAGACCGGTATCGCCCTGCGCATCCATGACGCCGCGCGTCACGACGTTGACGGTAGCCGGCACGTCCAGCGCGTCCATGCCGCTATATGGGCCGGTGGCGACGGCGGCCGGCGCAAAGCCGTGCGTCTGCTGGCTGGTGACGGTTACCGCGGGGAGTTGCTGGGTGCTGGCGTCGCTGGTGGCGCTGAGATTGGCGCCGGTACTGCCGGCCGTATCGGCCAGCACCGGCCGTGCGGCCATGCCGATCAGACCGGCCGCCAGCAGCGCGTTGACCAGCAGCTGCTTTTTATCGAGCGGCGAGCGCCGACCCGCCCCTTTACTGCGACCCATATGCAAACCCCGAGCGAGCGCGACCACGAATCCAGCGTTGCCCTCAGGCCTGCTTGCAACCGCGGTCGAACCTTTGTAGTAAATGAAAATGATTCGTGTTTATATTCGTAATCAATTAGAAAATCAAGTGATAACTTTGTGACATCTCAAGGCGGGTGGGGTGATAGGGCTGGATGGGCGGCGGGAATTCAGGTCTGAAAACTGCTGCTCCACCGACCGGTTAGTCGTTTGCACGAAGCCGTCGCATGAACCGGTCACATGCACGGCCTACAAAAGGAGAACAACAATGACCCTGGTCATCTATCTGGTCGGCTGGCTCGTTCTGATTGGCGGCGTGTGCTGGGCGTTGATCGCCATGCACGTTTCCCAGCACACCATCGAGATCGTCGCCGTCATCATGCTCGGCGTGGCGATCATCACCGGCGCCACCCGCACGCGCAACCGCGACCGCTCGTAGCGCCCGCGCGCTCGGGTCACGAACCCATCAGGCCGCGGGCAAGCGGAACACGCCCACCACTTCGCTCATGCGCGTGGCCTGTTCTTCGAGCGAGACCGCGGCAGCCGCGGCCTGCTCGACCAGCGCGGCATTGCGCTGCGTGACGTCATCCATCTGCGAGACGGCCTTGTTGATCTGTTCGATGCCGTCGCTCTGTTCCTCGGACGCGGCCGCGATCTCGGCCATGATGTCGGTCACGCGCTGCACGGCGTCGTTGATCTCCGTCATGGTTTTGCCCGCGCGACCCACCAGCTCGGTGCCGTTACCCACCCGGTTGACCGATTCGCTGATCAGCGTTTTGATTTCCTTCGCCGCCGACGCACTGCGCTGCGCCAGCGTGCGCACTTCGCCCGCCACCACCGCGAAACCGCGACCCTGTTCGCCGGCGCGCGCCGCTTCGACGGCAGCATTGAGCGCGAGAATGTTGGTCTGGAAGGCGATGCCTTCGATCACGCCGATGATGTCGGCAATCTGTTTTGAACTTGCGTTGATCTCGTCCATGGTCGTCACCACGCTGGAGACGACGTTGCTGCCTTCGTGCGCCACGCCCACCGCTGCGCGCGCGAGTTCGCTGGCCTGACGCGCGTTGTCGGCGTTCTGACGCACCGTCGAGGTCAGCTCGGACATGCTCGAGGCGGTCTGTTCGAGCGACGCGGCCTGTTCTTCGGTGCGTTGCGACAGGTCGGTGTTACCGGCGGAGATCTGCGCGGTTGCCGTCGAAATGGAATGCGCGCCGTCGCGCACCGAGACCATCGCGTCCCGCAGACGCGACTGCATCAGGCGCAGGTTTTCCATCATTTGGCCCATTTCGTCGCGCGAGCGGATCTCGATGCTGCGGCTCAGGTCGCCCTCGGCGATTGCGCGGAAATGCTGGGTGGCGTCGTCCAGCGGACCGGCAATCGACTTGCGCAGCGCATGCCAGGCGAACGCCGACATCGACAGGCCAATCAGAAGCCCGACGGCAGCGATGGCGAGAATCGCATGGAAGCGGTCCTGCGCCGCGTCGTAGCGGCGGCGCGCCTGGTCGGCCTGGCGCTTTTCGAGTTCGGCGGAACGGTCGGTGATCTCGTTGAACGGCGCGGTCATCTTGTTCGAAATCAGATCGGCGAGTTGCGCGGTGTCGCGCCGGTCGATGGCGGCAAACACTTGCGCGACCGGGCCGTTCATCGCCAGTGCGCGCTTCTCTTCCACAGCGTCGCGCAACTGTTGCTCCTGCGCTTCGGCGGGCAGCGCGCGATAGGTCTGCCAGGCTTTGTCGCCGATCTCGAACTGCTCGCGGGCGTGCCCTTCGAGGGTCGCGATATCCGGCCGGTCCGGTTGAGCCGCGATCCGGTCCAGCACCAGCCGGCCGCGCGCATAGTAGAAATTAAATTTGCCAATGGCGATGGCCGAGGAGAGTTCGTTGGAATACAGCTCCTTCTGATCGCCATTGCTGAGTGCAATGCCGGTGACGCCGAGCGCGGCGCCGATCGTCATGAGCAAACCAAGGAAGCCCATCGCCAGGGCGAGACGGGCGCGGATCGTGATGTTCGAAAACATGGATGCCTCGGGACACAGCAAGCAGACGGAAAACGTCGCGGCGGGAAAGCACGCGGGCCATCCGGGTTTACGGCAATTAGTCAGGGAAATGAAGGTTGGACGGTGAAATTGAAGGGGCGCTGCGTGGGCGTCTGGCTTGGCGCGTGGCCTGGCGTGTACCCGCACCGGCAAGGCGTAAACGGGCCGTGCCGGTGCGGGAGGGTTTGCTGAAGCGGCTGCCGGCTTAATGCGTTTTGGCCGTGTCGCTCAATAATTGCACGAGATAGGGCTTCCACACGTCCGGATGGGCCAGCGTCTGGTGGCCATACGAACGCGCGGTCTCCGGAATTTCGACGAAACTGCCGTTCGGCACCGCCTTGATCTCCTGCTGCATGACGCCGAGGTCCGCGGCGTTGATCAGGTCGTCGGCGAAATTGACGGCGTAGAGACGCGCGCGAATCTTCGACAGATCAGGCGCGGGATTGTAGTCCCACGACGATTCGAACCAGTACAGGACGTCGTTGGCGTCGCTGTTCTGGGCGTTCTCGACGAGCGTCTGGTACATCTGCGTGGCCGCGTCGCGATTGGGCGCCTCGCTTTGCATGCGCGCCGGGTTGTTGGTGATGAGCGTGAAAATCGGCATCACGCGGGCCCATTGGGTGGGCCGCACGGTGTAGTCGCCGCCCTGCCAGCCCGGATCGTTGCGAATCGCGCCGACGATCATCTGCCGCCACAGCCAGTTGCGGCCGGCCATGGCGATGGGTTGGCTGGCAATCGGCATCAAGGCGTCGGCCATCTGCGGATAGCGCTCGCCCCACATCCAGGTCTGCATGCCGCCCATCGAGGTACCCAGCACGAGGCGCAGGTGATTGATATGCAGCCCCTCGACCAGCAGCCGATGATTCGCTTCGATCACGTCGCCGTAGCCGTAATGCGGGAAGCGGGCGTGCAGGCCGTCGCTCGGCTTGCTTGAACCGCCGCGGCCGAGGCCGTCGGGCATGACGATGAAGTAGCGGCTCGCGTCGAGCGGCTGGCCCGGCGCGAACAGCTCCTTGCGCATCGCCGGTGCAAGGAAGGCCTTGCCGGTGCCGGTAGTGCCGTGCATCAGCAATACCGCATTGTCGATCTCGCCGCGCGCGTCGCGGTGCGGCGTGCCCAAGGCGGCATAGTGGATGTGGATCTCCGGCAACGTCGTGCCATCGGCGAAGTGGAACTCGGGCTCGGTGAAATCGGCGGCCTGCTCGGCGGGCTGGCCAGTCGGGTCGGCGGTTGCGGCATGGGCCGGCACGAGGCCGGTCATGACGCACATTCCTGCCGTGGCCAGCAGGGATGCGATTCGGGTCATTGCAATGTCCTGTCGATGGTTAGGGAAGCGGAGAAAAGCCGTAACGATACCCGGTACGCACGACGCAGGTATGGCAGCCGCGCAGGCCCACTCGCGCGCGATGCGGGTAAAAGCGCGCATACGGTGGCTTGGCTATTTATTACCGGATTTAGAATGGATTATTGGCTGTAACGCAATAATTTCTAATCTGAACATATTGCATCGGGCATTGGACGGTTGGCGCGTTTCCAGCGAATTTTTTGGGAGATTCGTATAATTGGCTTCATTACTGAGTCATCTCAAGAGGTCCTTTGGCCATGCGCTGGGGCATCCTTTTACTATTCGTCTTTTGTGCGGTCTTCATGCATTGGCGTGGCCGGGTCCGTCACGGCAGTTTCTTTAGACAATTAACCGATCACTCAACGCTTACTGCACCGCTTAACTGCTTTGCGTATCTATTTTCATCGGTGCCGAACACGCCGTATATCTCGCCACAGCATTTTCCGGAACTTGCGCTGCTCAAAAGCGAATGGCGAGTATTTCGCGAGGAAGCGCTTGCCTTGGCTGAAGCGAGCAGGATTCGCGCGGCGGGCGCCTATAACGATATCGGCTTTAATTCGTTCTTCCGCACTGGCTGGAGGCGTTTTTATCTGAAATGGTACGACCATCCGCACCCCTCGGCGCAGGCGCTATGTCCCCGTACCATCGAGATTCTGCAACGGATTCCCTCGGTCAAGGCCGCAATGTTCGCGATGCTGCCGGCGGGCGGCAAGCTCAATCCGCATCGCGATCCATTTGCGGGTTCACTGCGTTACCACCTCGGGCTGATTACGCCGAATGACGATCGCTGTGCCATCGTCGTGGATGGCATTCCTTA
This sequence comes from Paraburkholderia sp. BCC1885, assembly GCF_900996235.1. Lineage (GTDB taxonomy): Bacteria > Pseudomonadota > Gammaproteobacteria > Burkholderiales > Burkholderiaceae > Paraburkholderia. The sequence continues at coordinate 102,192 of NZ_CAAJGM010000110.1, read as the reverse complement.
TTCATGGCGGGATGGGGAAGACGTGATATTCGATGAAACCTATCTGCACCACGCCGCCAATCAGACCACGGAAGATCGCATCATTCTCTTTTGCGATATCGAGCGGCCAATGAAGTTTGGCTGGGCGCAGATAATCATCGGACGAATCGGCGATTTTCTGTTGCGCGCGGCTGCGTCGCCGAATGAAGTCGGGGATCGGACTGGCGGCCTGAATCGGATTTTTCGTTATATCTATTCCGTGCGTCTGGCCGGTAAGCGGATAAAGGCCTGGAATCGCACTGCTTACTACGTCATGAAGTGGTGTCTGTTTGGCGCTATCGCGATTGCTGTAGTTTGGCATTGAGTTGGAGTGTTTTTTAACGTTAGCCGGACAGCAGGCGGCAACTGTGCCTCAATAGCGGTGCGCGATGTCTGCGCTCACGCTTGCCGCTCGCTGCGCGGATCTGTCGCCCGTCTCGCGCCCGACCGCCCGGCGCGTTTGCGCGTTGGTGGCCGGATCGGTGTTTCCCCCATGTCGGGCAAATGCCGTTGACTTAGTTAAATCAATTGATTTAATCTCGTTCCGGTCCGAATGGATCTTTCCACCACTCCACGAGACTCATCATGATCCTTGAAAAATTTCGCCTCGACGGCAAGCTCACGCTGATCACCGGCGGCACGCGCGGCATTGGGCTTGCCATCGCGCACGCCTTCGGCGAGGCCGGGGCGCGGCTCGTCATCAGCAGCCGCAGCGCGGTACCCGAAGCGGAACGCGGCCTGCGCGACGCGGGATACGAGGTGGAGTTTATCGCGGCGGACCTGGAGCAGGAGACGGCGGCGCAGATTCTGGTCGACGACGTGCTCAAACGTCACGGCCGTATCGACGTGCTGGTCAACAACGCCGGCGTGGCGATTCACGGCGACAGCGGCGACTTCGACGAAGCGCGCTGGCGCCGCATCATGAGCCTGAATGTCGACGCCGTGTTTCGCGGTTGCCGCGCGGTGCTCGCGCCGATGCGCGCGCAGGGCGGCGGCGTGATTCTCAACGTCGGTTCGATCTCCGGGATCATCTCCAACATTCCGCAGAACCAGGTGGCCTACAACAGTTCGAAAGCGGCCGTCCACATGATGACCAAGAGTCTCGCCAGCGAACTGGCCGCCGAGAACATCCGCGTGAATGCGGTGGCGCCCGGCTACATCGAAACCGACATGTCGCGCGGCGGCATTGCGAACGACGAGTGGTTCCCCATCTGGCGCGACATGACGCCGATGGCGCGCGTCGGCCAGCCTGAGGAAGTCGCGACCGCCGCGCTGTTCCTCTGTTCGCCGGCCGCAAGCTATGTAACGGGCGAAGTGCTGGTCGTCGACGGCGGCTATACGACGCGCTGAAACGGGCCGCCCTCGCGCCGCCAGACGGCAGAGGGTTCATCGCAACCGGGCATGTTCGCGCGGCGAGCAGGCCGCTCCTTTATCCGTTATGGCGAATTCCGAACTGTACAAGGCCGGCGAGACCGGCTTCATCCTGACCATGGGCGAGATCCTTGTCGAGATCATGGCGGTCGAGCTCGGGCAGTCGTTTCGGCGGCCCGGCACGCTTATCGGTCCCTATGCTAGCGGCGCGCCGGCTATCTTTATCGATCAGGTCGCCAAGACGGGCAGCCGTTGCGCGATGATCGGCTGTGTGGGCGATGATGATTTCGGTATCCTGAATGTTGAGCGTCTGCGTGCGGATGGCGTGGACGTCTCCGGCATCACGGTCATCAAAACGGCGACCACCGGCAGCGCCTTCGTGACTTACCGGCAAAACGGCGAGCGCGATTTCATTTTTAACATCGCGAACAGCGCGTCAGGGCTGTTATCGGTCGACAATATTCCCGCAGGCTTGCTGAAGGAGTGCCGGCATTTTCACGTCATGGGGTCGTCGCTGTTCTCGGCTGGCATCGTCGAAGCCATGAAAAAGGTGCTTGAGACGGTGAAGGGGCAGGGCGGCACCATCAGTTTCGATCCGAACGTCCGCAAAGAAATGCTACGCATTCCTGACATGCGCAAGGCGCTCGACTTCGTGCTGGACTACACCGATATCTTTCTACCCAGCGGCCATGAGGTGACGCTGCTTGCCACCGCAAGTTCCGAGGCCGGCGCGCTCGAAGAACTGTTCAGGCGCGGCGTGCGCGAGGTGGTCGTCAAGCGCGGCAAGGACGGTTGCAGTTTCCACGACGGCAGCACTGAGATACATCGTGCGGCTTTCTCCGTGGATGAAATCGATCCGACCGGCGCCGGAGATTGCTTCGGCGCGACCTACATCGCCTGCCGGTCGCAAGGCATGGAGGTCGAGCAGGCGCTGCGCTATGCCCGCGCGAGCGGCGCAATCGCGGTAACCGTCAAGGGACCGATGGAAGGCACTGCCACGCGCGCCGAGCTCGATGAGTTCATTGCGAATACGCCGGAGCACAATCATGCATAACGTCGTTGCGCGCCTGTCCGGCAATCATGCCGCAAGCGCGAGGCTAAAGGGCATTTACTCGATCTGCTCTGCGCATCCGTGGGTGCTGGGCGCGGCGATGCAGCAGGCGCTGGAGGATGGCACGCCGCTGCTGATCGAATCCACTTCGAATCAGGTCGATCAGTTCGGTGGCTACACCGGCATGAAGCCCGCGGACTTCGTACTCTTTGTTCATGCGATTGCCGATCGCGTGGGTTTCGCGCGCGACCATTTGATTCTCGGCGGCGACCATCTCGGACCGAATGCGTGGCGAAGCCTGCCCGCCGAAGAAGCCATGCAGCGGGCGGAGGTGTTGATCGACGCCTATGTATCGGCGGGATACGCCAAGATCCACCTCGATACCAGCATGAGTTGCGGCGGCGATCCGGCTCGACTGGCGGATAGCGTTGTCGCCGACCGTGCCGCGCGTTTGTGTGCGATTGCGGAAACAGCGGCTGCGCACGCGGGACTGGCGACGAAACCGGTGTACGTGATCGGCACCGAGGTGCCGGTGCCGGGTGGCGCCAGCGAAGCATTGGAAAGCGTGGAAGTGACGCGCCGGGAAGCGGCGCTCGATACGGTCGCGGTCCATCGCCGCGCGTGGCAAGAGCGCGGTCTGAGCGATGCGTGGGAGCGGGTGATCGCCCTGGTCGTTCAACCAGGCGTCGAATTCGATCATACGAAAGTAATCGATTACCAGCCTGAACTGGCCACGCAACTCTCCCGCGTTCTCGAGCAACTGCCGGGCATGGTCTTCGAAGCGCATTCGACGGATTATCAGAAGCCCGAAGCATTGCGGCAACTCGTGCACGACGGGTTCGGCATTCTGAAGGTCGGCCCCGGCGTGACTTTCGCGCTACGCGAGGCGTTGTATGCGCTCGCGGACATCGAAGCCGAGGTCGTCGTCAGGAGCGAGCGCTCGAATCTGCGTGACGTGGTCGAAGCGGTCATGCTCGCCAAACCCGGCAACTGGCAAAAGTACTACCACGGCGATGACCACGGGCGGCAATTGCTGCGCACTTACAGCTATAGCGATCGCGTCCGGTATTACTGGGCGGATCCCGCGGTCGAAGCCGCGGCTCAAAAGTTGATCGACAACCTCGCGGCAATTTCGATTCCGGAGAATCTGCTAAGCCGCTATTTGCCGGTTCAATATTGGGCCATGCGCCGTGGCGCGATTGACGGCTCGCCCATGAGCATCATTCAGAGCAAGGTGAGAGAGGTCGTCGGCATGTACGCGTCCGCGTGCCGCGTGTAAATGCGCTCTCAAGCTGCTTTCAGCCAATACGATTTTTGACAGGAGACGTAGATGCAACTCAAGGACAAGATTGCGATCGTGACGGGCGCAGCGGCCGGAATCGGCGAGGCGGTGGTGCGTCGCTATCTGGACGAAGGCGCCAAGCTGGTCGTCGTCGACGTCAAGCCGCAGGCCGAACTCGAGAAAACGTATAGCGGCATACCGGCAGAACGAATCGTATTGCTGCAGGCCGACGTCACGAAGCGCGAAGGTATAGAGAGCATCGTGCGTACCGCCGTCGAGCGATTCGGGCGGATCGACATTCTTTTTAATAACGCTGCGATTTTCGACATGCGGCCGCTGCTGGATGAGTCGTGGGAAATTTTCGAGCGCATCTTCGCGGTCAACGTGAAGGGCATGTTCTTTCTGCTGCAACGGGTGGCGCAGCAGATGGTGGAGCAGGGCGGCGGCGGCAAAATCGTCAACATGGCTTCACAGGCTGGCCGTCGTGGGGAGGCGCTGGTTTCGCACTACTGCGCGAGCAAGGCTGCGGTGATCAGCTACACGCAGTCGGCCGCTTTGGCGCTCGCGCCACACCGCATCAATGTGAACGGCATTGCACCGGGCGTGATCGACACGCCGATGTGGAAAGACGTCGACGCACTGTTCGCGCGCTACGAAAACCGGCCGGTCGGTGAAAAGAAGCGCCTTGTCGGCGAGGCGGTGCCTTTGGGACGCATGGGCCGTCCGTCCGAGTTGACCGGCGCCGCCGTGTTTCTCGCGTCGGCAGACGCCGATTACATCACGGCGCAGACGCTGAATGTGGATGGCGGCAACTGGATGAGCTGATATCAACACATGATCAAGGAATCGTCATGGCCTCCAAATCGAGCACGAGTTATGACTTTACGGACGCGGTCGTCGTCATTACCGGTGCGGCGGCCGGTATCGGCCACAAGACCGCCGAGCTGTTCGCGAAGGCGGGCGCCACCCTGGCACTCATGGACCGTTCCGGGTCGGTGACGGAAGTGGCGTCTTCATTCGGTGCCAGGCATGGCGGTTGGGTGGCCGACGTGAGTAACGCGCAATCCGTTACCACGGCCGCGAATGAAATTCTGGCGCGTTTCGGTCACGTAGACGTGCTGGTCAACAATGCCGGCATCGGCCCGCTGGCGCCAGCAGAAAATTTTCCCGTTGAAACGTGGGACAAAACGATCTCCGTCAACCTGACAGGGCCGTTTCTGGTGGCGCGGGCGTTCGCGTCGAACATGATCGCGCGCAAAAGCGGCAGGATTATTAATCTGGCGTCGCAGGCCGCGGTCATCGGCATCGAGGGTCATCTTGCGTATTGCGCGAGCAAAGCCGGAATCATTGGCATGACTAACTGTATGGCGCTCGAATGGGGTCCGCAAGGCGTCACGGTAAACGCGATCTCGCCCACCGTGGTCGAGACCGAACTGGGACTGAGCGGATGGGCCGGGGAAACAGGCGTGCGGGCGCGCGCCGCGATTCCGACCCGCCGGTTTGCCAAGCCGGCTGAAATCGCTTCCGCCATTTTGTATCTGGCGAGCACGGATGCCGCAATGATCAACGGCTCGAATGTGATGATCGACGGCGGATACACGATTACCTGAGTTTCATCCAAGTCTCACCCGGGTGCCGATTATTGACGCCAGGTATACTGCTCGCTTTTCATCGCCCACCCCGACCGCCCTTGCAATGCGCGGGCCGCACGGGGCTTAACTGCAACGGAGCAGACTCGCGTGTCGAACAGGCATTCCCGGCATCATCACGGATTTAACGGGCCTCGTGTGCGCGACCTCAACCGGGCGCTCGTGCTCGAAGCCATTCGGCAGGACCCGGGCATCGGGCGCGCCGAGATCGCCGCATCGACACGCCTGACTGCTGCGACGATCACCAATATCGTCACCGCGTTGATCGGGGAGGGCGCGGTCGAAGAATCGACTGAACGCGAGGTACGCACGACGGGGCAGCCGGTGCGCAATCTGCGCATCATCCCCGGCTATGCGGCCACGATCGGTCTGCACTTCGATCATGAATTTGCCACTGGCGTGTTGGTCGACGTGGCCGGCAATGTGGTCCACGAAGCACGCCAACAACTGTCTATCGAGGACCCGGCCAGCGCGGTGCGGGTGCTTGGACGACTATACGACGGCCTGCGCGACCATCCGAAACGGGTCGGCAAACTGCTCGGCGTCGGCGTCTCGGTGATGGGCGCCATCGATTCGGTGCGCGGTCTCGTCTGCCAGTCCGCCGAATATCCTGGCTGGCGCGATTTTGAATTTCGTGAGGCGTTGTCGCAGCATGTCGATCACGAAATCCATATCGAGAATAACGGCACGGCTGCGGGCCTCGGCGAATACTGGTTCGGCGATGGCCGGCGCCTCGGCAGCTATATTCACGTATTCATCGGCAACGGTCTGGGCGGCGCGCTACTGATGAATCGCCGCGCCGTGCGCGGTCTCACCGGAAATGGCTGCGAGATCGGCCACGTCAATGCGCATCGTGACGGCAAGCCGTGCTTTTGCGGCGCGCGCGGTTGCCTCGAAACCGTGGTGTCCTTACGCGGACTCGCGCATGCACTTGGGCATGACCATGCCGCCGAACTCGACTTCACGCAACTGCGTGCAAAGCACAGCACGGCGCTGGATCGATGGGTCGAGCAGGCCGGTGACGATCTGGGCCGGGTGCTGGCCGGCGTGTCGAACGTGGTCGACGTATCGGATGTCATTATTAACGGCCTGTTGCCGCCAGAATTATTGCGGCGTCTCATCGAGCGAGCGCGCGACGCGGCGGCCGAATACGAAATGAACGGCCGCCCCGGACGCCTCATGTTCCATCAAGGCCGCGCAAACAGCGAGATTTCGGCTGCGCTGGGAGCGGCCACCGTGCCGCTCTACGGGAATCTGTTCTAAAGCGGCATCTCGCTGAGCCTTTTCTTCACGTTTCTTCGTATCAATTGCACCTTGGCTGTCCGATTCTGGACTGAGCGCCGGTTGAGCGGCTGGGAATCGGTGCAACGGCTTGTGGCGCAGCAGCGGGGCGCTTGCGCTGTTCGAACACTGTATTCGCTCATATTTTCTCAGCCGATGTCATGGTGTTGTCATTCCCGCCGGATCAAATGACCGTGTTTTCCGCGCATTCCGGTGCGCGAGCGATGATGAATTCGTGACGCACGTTGCTTGCGTGTTCAGGTTCTATCGCCGCGTGCCGATACATCTAGACGTTTAGATGATGTTGAGGCTGCGGGCATCTGATTACAACCACCATAATTGCGTCATACAGCAACTTTACGCTGAGGGTATGCGCAGACGGAGTATGTCGATGTTGATCACAAACGCTCGCATCGTTACGCGAGACGAAGAGTTTGCCGGGACCGTGCGCGTCGAAGACGGCGTCATCCGCGATGTCGAACGCGGCGGCACGTCGGCGCGCGAAGCCGTCGACTGGAATGGCGATTATTTGCTGCCGGGTCTGATCGAGGTGCATACGGACAATCTGGAGAAGCATCTTGCACCGCGTCCCGGCGTGCGGTGGAATATCGACGCGGCGTTTGTGATTCACGATGCTCAGGTTGCGGCGGCCGGCATTACGACAGTGTTCGACTCGTTGCGGATTGGGGCGCGCTCCGACGTGGACATGCACAATCGCGATCTGCAGACGCAGTGTACGCAGGCGCTCGCGCGCTTATCCGCGAGTGAGCTGCTACGCGCTGAACATTTACTGCATTTACGTTGTGAAATCGCGGCGCCGGACGTGGTCGAAGTGTTCGATACGCTTTATACGCATCCGCTGTTGCGGCTCGTTTCGGTCATGGACCACACGCCTGGACAGCGGCAATGGCACGATGCCAATCAATGGCGCCGCTGGCAGGAGCGGCACGGCAAGCTGACTGACGAACGTTTCGCCGCCGTAGTAGCGGAACTCGCGGACGGCCAGGAGCGCTACGCGGACGAACACCGCAGCAAAATTGTGGCGCGCTGCCTGAAGCTCGGCATACCGGTGGCGAGTCATGACGATACGACGATCGAGCACGTCGAACAGGCCGCCGACGAAGGCGTCGCGTTAGCCGAATTCCCGACGACGCGCGTCGCTGCGCGGGCTGCGCGCGAGTACGGCATCGCCACGATCATGGGCGCACCCAATATCGTGCGAGGCGGCTCGCACTCGGGCAACGTCTCCGCGCTGGAACTTGCGCGGGCCGGCTTGCTCGACATCCTTTCGTCCGACTATGTGCCTTCGAGTCTGTTGACTGCGGCGTTCGAACTCGTCGACAAGGCCGGCTGGACGCTAGCGCGCGCCATGACGACGGTGTCTTCCGAACCCGCTCGCGCAGTGGGTCTGCACGATCGCGGTGCGATTTCGCCCGGGTTGCGAGCCGATTTTGTGCGCGTGCGGATGCACGATGCACTGCCCGTGCCGCGCGAAACGTGGCGTGCGGGCGAGCGGGTTGTTTGAGACGCGGCCGTGCCGAGACCGGTTCGGTGGGCAAGCCAACGTAACAGCGATCCATTCATCTAGACGTCTCCATGTGGACATGGATGTGTCATATGCGATTTCTAGAATGCGCCAAATGAGGCATCAAGCGCCGCGCCGATTGTCGTCCCAGGATAGTTGCGACAATTAGCGCGGCCACGACATGGTCTGTCAATCTCCGCTGCATCGCACGCTACGCTTTTAATACGACTTGAGGAAAATATGAAGGTATCCAAAGTTTTAGCAGCCGTGGCGTTCGCGGCGGGACTCGTCTCCAGCGCGGCGCATGCAGAGGGCACCTGTCCGAACAATGGCGTGGTCCGGTTTGGTGTCGAACCTTACGAATCGGCGCAACGCATGCTGCCGGTGTACACGGACCTGGCCAAGATGATCGGCGACAAACTCGGCTGCACCGTACAGCTTTATGTGGCGACGAGTTATAACGCTGAGATCGAAGCGATGCGCAACAACAAGCTCGAATTCGGTCAATTCGGCCCGCTCGGTTATGTGCTGGCCCATCAGGTCGCGCATGCCGAAGCCGTAGCGACATTCGCCGGTGACGAAGGCAAGCCGGCTTCGTATTACGCGTCGATCGTCACGTGGCCGGGCTCGGGTATCAAGACCCTGGCTGACACCAACGGTCATTCGTTCGCTTATGCCGATCCTGCATCCACCTCCGGTCATCTGTTTCCGGCCTATGGTTTGAGCAAGATTGGCGTGGATCCCGACAAGGGCGTGAAGGCGATCTACGCAGGCAGCCACACCGCTTCGTTCGAAGCGTTGCGCAACCATAAGGTTGAAGCGGGCGAGCTGAACAGCGAGGAAATCTCCAGCGCCAAGCTGCATAACGAATACGATCCGGCGGCGTATGTGACTCTGTGGCAGTCGCAACCCATTCCGCTCGACCCGTTCGCGGTGCGCGGCGATTTGCCTGCCGATTTCAAGGCGCGCCTGGCCGGTGTGCTGAGCTCGCTGGATCTGCGTCAATTGCCGGAGGTCGACCAGAAATTCCTCGCGGCAAACGAAAATCCCGAACTGAAGACGGTGCCGCAATCGGATGCCGCTTATGACCAGATTCGTGATCTGGTAACGACGCTTCATATCGATCTCGCAAAGCTGTGAATACCACGCTCAGCGCATCTGGTGATTTGCCGCTGAACGCTACTGCAGGGGCATTTCCCGCAGCAGGGTCCGGCACCGACGCGATAGCGCCGCGCACCACGCTCGCCCCCGGCGAAAAGCTGGCCGTCCACAACCTGACGATGCGTTACGCCAACGGTCATACGGCGCTGCGTGATTTCAACGTTTCGGTCGATGCGGGCGAGATGGTCGTGGTGCTAGGCAGCAACGGTAGCGGAAAATCGACCTTTATGAAGTGCGTAGTAGGACTGAATAAGCCGACCAGCGGGTCGGTCGAGGTGGCTGGACGCGATCTCGCCGCACTCGCGGGTAAAGCGCTGCGCCGGGCGCGTCTGCCGCTTGCCCTGATCTCGCAGAACGCCAATCTCGTCAAACGGCGCAGTGTGCTGGCTAACGTCTGTTGCGGCACGCTGGGCCGTCACCGAACGCTGGCTACCGCAATAGGGCGTGTGCCGCGCGAAGAAATCGAGCCGGCGCGCGCGTTTCTGGACGAAGTCGGTCTGCTGCATTTGGCCGGTCAACGGGCGGGCACGCTCTCGGGCGGACAGGCGCAACGTGTGGCCGTTGCACGAGCTCTGGCGCAACGGCCACACGTGCTGCTTGCCGACGAACCAGTCGCCAGCCTCGACCCCGAAGCAGCCGACGAAGTCATGCGACTGCTGCGCCGCCTTGCCAGTGAAGATGGTCTTGCCGTGGTGTGCGTGCTGCATCAACCGGAACTGGCCGCGCGTTATGCGGACCGGCTGGTTGGTCTGCGTCGTGGGCGGATGGAGTTCGACCGCCCGGCGTCGCAAGTCTCCAGTCAGCAGATCGCGCAGCTCTACGTCGACGAGGCTTCATGAACAAGGCACTGGAAATGCGTGCGCCGAGCGGTTCGCCCGGCGCACGTCCGTTCTGGACGGTGTGCATCAGCGTCGTTGCGCTGGCGCTGTTCGTGCAGGCCTGGATCGTCGTGCAGGCGCGTCCGCAGGACCTGGTGACCGGCGCGCACGGCATGGCCGACATCATTTCCCGCGCGATGCCGCCGGCGTTCGATCAGTTCGCGCCGAACCTGTGGCCGGTACTCGAGACGATCGATCTGGCGATTTTCGGCACCGTTTTCGGTGTGATTCTGGCCTTTCCCCTCGCGATTCTGGCCGCTGCGAATGTCACGCCGGCAAAGCCTCTGTATGTCGCCTCACGCGCGGTGATCGGCGTGACGCGCGCGGTTCCTGATCTGGTATGGGCCTTGTTGTTCGTGACGGCCGTTGGGCTTGGCCCGTTTCCGGGTGCGCTTGCGCTCGCAGTGCATTCGGTGGGCATGCTTGGCAGGCTGTTTGCGGAAGTGATCGAAGATATGGACATGGGGCCGGTCGAAGCGCTGACGCTTACCGGCGCCGGCCGCTTGCAGGTGTTGAGCCATGCGGTTGTGCCGGGCGTATTGCCTTCATTGCTCGGCATTGGGCTATTTCGCTTCGATGAAAATCTGCGTTCGTCACTCGTGCTCGGTTTCGTGGGCGCGGGCGGCATTGGTTTTCAGTTGTTGACGGCCATGAACCTGTTTCAGTATCAGACCGTGTCGTTTCTGCTGATTGCGACCTTCCTGCTGGTTGCTTGCGCCGAGCGCGTATCTGCCTATCTGCGTGGCCTTGTTATGTGAGTACGAGGCTGGCATCATCTGTTTTTTCTCATCATTTAAATTCGCACTACTATGTTGATCAATCATGGCGTCGCGGCGGATCCGTGGACGCAAGGCCGCGTCATGTCGGATACGCCGGAGATTCACCCGACCGTGGTGGTTCGTGCCAGCGATTTTGGGCGCTTTACGTATCTCGGACCCCGCAGCTATGTTGCCCAAACAATCATGGGCGACTACGGCTATGCGATGGGTGACAATCAGATCGCTCATGCGGTGATCGGCAAGTTCGTGAACATTGCGACCGGGGCGCGTGTCAATCCGCCCAACCATCCGACGTGGCGAGCGACGCATCACCACTTCACGTATCGGTCGCGCTCTTATGGGCTTTCTCTCGATGACGACGCCAGCATATTCAATTGGCGCGCAGAGGATCGGGTCGAGATTGGTCACGACGTATGGCTTGGGCATAACTCGATTGTCATGCCCGGGGTCAAGATTGGCACTGGGGCGGCGGTTGGATCCGGGGCGGTGGTGACCAAAGACGTGCCGCCGTTTGCGATCGTGGTTGGTGTGCCGGCGCGCGTGCTGCGGTTTCGTGTCGAACCGCAGGTTGCGGAGCGCTTGCAGCAGATTGCCTGGTGGGACTGGAATCCGCAGCAGATCGACGCGGCATTGGCGGACTTTAGAGAACTGAGCGCGGAGGAGTTTGCTGCGAAGTACGGCGCGTAAGGATATCAGTTAGCGACCTCACGCGCGATGATCTCGACCAGTTCGAAGTGCAGTGTCACGAGTTCAAAACGGTCATGCAGGTCAACGTGCGGCATGCAGCGGATATGGCACTCGCGGAATTCCTCCGCGCTGGAAAATGTTTCGCCGCGCCAGACCTCTTCGGGAATGTCGCCGAATTTGATCGTATAGACCTTGGTTGCCTTGATGATGCAGCGAAGCCGCTGCTTTAAATCGTAGACTTCGATCACGTCACCCGGCGCGTAGCTGCCGTCGCCATATTCGCCATACGGTTTGTAGTATTCCTCGACCGTTTCAGCGGTGACAGTCTTGTGACCCTCCATTACGGCACGCGGAAGACTATCGTCGTTTTCGTCGGCGCCCCAAAAAGTCAGTCTCTTTCTTCGGTTCATTGGTGTCCTCGTGGATTAATGCTTTTCCGATCTGCAGATATAAATCTGCATTCCTAAGCGATGACGGTGGCTCGCGGCCAGCGTTCCCGATATCTTTTCTGCTCGACTCGTTGACGATAGGTTTCGACGCTGACGCGCGCAGGGTTGCGCCGCACGACCATGGAAAAGAGGTCGTCGAGTCCGTATGGTGCGCAGATATCCATTGTGTCGTCATCAAGCAGAGTCAATCCGACTGCCGTCGTGTACTCCGGCCAAGAGGCGACGGCGTCGGCCAGCGAGGTCAAGGGAGGTACCGCGTGGCCGAACGCGTTTTCGTACCAAAGATGAACGGTGGCCTGGTTGGTGACTTCCCACGGAACGCCGGGACATTGCGCGGCCAGACGGCTTTGGATCTCGGCGTCGCGAGCCGCAGAAAGATTCGAGGCGTCGAAGTACGCGACGTCGACATCGGTCAGGGGCGTTGGAGTTTCATGTCCGTGCAGCGAGTCCCAGACCAGATTGCGAATTGCCCCAGCGCCGATGCACCAGGACTTCAAGCCGGATTCACGCACCGCGGACAGCGCAGACATACACCAGGACGAATGTCGTGCGATTTGGATCAATCTTTCGTGGTGACTCATTGCGGACTTGTCTGCGAGAACTGGCGGAAGCGAGATTGTCGCCAATTCCGGCAGGGCCGTCGAGTCACGGCGTTGTCATCGAACGTTGTTTGAATGAGCAACTCCAGTCGGGGAGGGGCCATGTCGCCCCTCTTTCTTTATGTCAGGGGGAGAATCATGAAAAAACTGGCAATCGCGCTGTCCGCCGTCTGCCTGCTGTATGCGTCTGCCGCTCAGGCACAGACTTCGCGCCCAAGCTGGGTGGTCACGCAGATCTACAATTACAACCATCCGTTTGCGGCTACGGACAGCACCGATCTCGCGACAAAGATGTCGACCATGGCGGCTGACGCCTTCGATTTTTATCGCGGCACCGATCACATCTTCTATCAGGACATGCTCACGCTGCCCGCGTCCCATTACACCACCACGCAGACCGGCTTTACGTGGATAGGCGGCGACGCTCACATCGGCAACTTCGGCGCCTGGCAAGACAGCGGCGGTAATAACGTGTTTTCCGTGGATGATTTCGACGAGGGCTATCTTGGCCAGTACGTTTGGGATCTGCGTCGGCTTGCCGCCAGCATGGTTTTGGCAGGACGCGCTAACGGTATCGCCGACAGCGATATCACGACGGCCATCGACACCATGGTGGGTGCCTACGTCAATGAAATGAATACCTTCATGGGCAGTAGCGCAGAACTCAGCTTCCAGCTTAAAAATGGCAATACGTCAGGCGTGGTGCAGACGGCGATCAGCGACTCCAAGGGTGATAGCCGCTCCAATCTGCTAGGCAAGTACACCCAGGTGACGAACGGCGTGCGCAGCTTCCAGAACATCGCCAACACTTTGGTGCCGGTGGATAGCACGACTTATAACAACATCGCCGCAGCGATGAGCAGCTACGTCAGCACTATTTCTTCATCCAAGCAGTACGCCGCGAGCTATTATCAGGTAAAGGACATTCACCAGAAATTGGGCTCGGGCGTCGGCAGTCTGGGCAAGCTCCGTTACTACATTCTGATCGAAGGCCCGTCTGCTTCTACCTCAGATGACGTGATTCTCGAGATCAAGCAGGAAACCACCAGTGCCGTTGCCGAAGCGAGCAGCAACGGGCAGGCGCTGTTATCCGCGGACAACAGCAACGATGCCGCGCGCGTTGCCTTGACGAACAAGGCACAGACGCTCAACGCCGACGTATTGGTGGGTTATGCCACGATCAATGGCATGACGTTTTACTTTCACGAGAAGTCACCGTATGAGGAAGATTTCGACTATACGCAGCTAACCAGCGCAGGCAAGCTCAATACCGCTGCGACCTATTTAGGGCAGGCGCTGGCGTCGGCACATGCCATCTCCGATCAGGACTACAACAGCGCGATTGTTTCGTACAGCATCGATAAGGAGGTGAGTAATGCTGTGACCAGTACGAGCGGGTTGGAGTCGGAGATTGCGAGCTTTGCCTTTAGCTATGCAGCGCAGGTCGAACTGGATTGGCAGGCGTTTGTAAATGCTTATGAAGCCGGGACGGCGCTTTATTAGAGGTTGATTCGCAGTCTTCCCGCCGCCCATCACACCTGCCGTGGGCGGCGGTTCCTTAACCTAATTGATGTCGGCCTTTTACAACCCCAACTTCTTCAACAAATCTCCGCGGTCTGCAAGGCTCCTTCAACCCATCCCAGCGCATCCGAAGAATAGGCCCTCCACAAATAAACAGTGACCGATCGGCCAGAGGCGGCGCGCTCGCTTCGTGTATCGCCGCGCAATGTCGACGAGGTTCGACGCCAGGATCAGTTCCTGCGTTGCCAGTTCGTTCTGCTGCTGGCAACAGAGGATAACGGGGCAGCTGAGAGCGCGATGCGTTGAACAGGCTGCCAATGGCGCGCGCGATCGAGGGAAATTCGGTTGCCGGTCAATCCGGTACGCGCGGGTCCGCTAGCATCGCGTATAGCCTTGGCTGCGCGCGTGGCAGTACGGCTTGGCGCCACAAGAGACGAAGTAACTGGAAAGTCTGACAGGTGAGGGATGACACCGGGCGAGTCGGGTCAAAGTTACCGATCAATTTAGTGCAGGAGGCCCACCGCATCATTTCCGGCCTTTTGATGGAACTGTCATTGTTGACAGTTATCCGTCCGATAGTCGTCCCGCATAATCGGCGTGCGTGGACCGGTTGACGAGCCGGGGCGGCGAAAGCCCGTCCGGATTGGCATTGGAGCTGTTCCGCCCACCGCGGGCGCGGCGCAAGGAAAGTTTCGAGCCTTACCGAGGGCTGTTGGAACCTGAGAGCATCATAAGAATGGCGAGCAGCCCGCGTGACGAGCGTCACGACGGGCATGCCGCAACGCGGAAGGCGCACATCGCGCGGACGTTGGTGTTTTGTAAAGATGCGCGCATCCAGCCGCGTGTCGATACCAGTTGGCTTCGAGGCTCCATGACACTGACAAAGATCTCGCTGCTGAACCGCATGCAATGCGGCCAAAAATACACGGCGACCCAACTGGCCCATGTTTTTTCCGTTTCGCGCGTGACGATCCTCGGCATGCTGCGCGTGCTGGTCGACGAAGGCGAGTTGCAGGTCACCCGCACCAACGCGCGAGTCATCCATTTCACCCGGGAGCTTCCCCAGTCGTTGGAATCGGGCGGCGCGAACACGCGTGCCGTCGCAACGTTTCCTGTCACGCGCAATCTGGAGGGCTGCCTCTCCAATTACGACCAGGAACTCGGCGCCCGTTCGCGGTTGGCCTTATTGGCGCGAGACCGCTGCCGTTAATACAATGCGCCGGCAGGGGAATCGCGCCGTATAGCGGTGTCATTCAACAGCATGGCGAATGTAATCAGCTTAAATTCGCCGGAAATCTCTCTTAATTTAATTGGCGGCATGTGCCTTAGCAGCGTCCCTTAAGATCCCATTGCGATTTGATTGACTGAGTCAGCTATTCAGGCAATAAGCGGATTCAACCGCACATTCAACCGCGTTCTCAGCCGGTATAGATCAGGCCCATCGCAATGGCCTTGACGACCGCCTGTGTCTTGTTCGTCGCCGCCAGCTTCAGCAACACGTTATTGACGTGGAAATTGACGGTGCGTTCGGAGATATTGAGGATCTGCCCGATCTCGTAGGAGGTCTTGCCTTCGCCGGTCCAGCACAGCACCTCGCGTTCGCGCAGCGTCAGCGTCGCCGAGCTTTCCGGCGCGAGCGCCGGCACCAGGAAGCGGCTCATGAGCGTGTGCGACACATTTGCGAGCCAACTCATGGGCAACGTCAATGCGTCGACCTCGGTTTCCTTCAGCGAATCCGCCGGGCGCGACAACGTCAGAAGTCCGAACGCGCCCTGAGCGGCCCAGCTCGATTGCGCGGCGCCCACTTTTAGCCCGAAATCGTAAGCGTCGGACCATAGCCTCCTGGCATCACCCTCCGTGGATTCAGGCCAGACAATCAGTTCCGAGCCGCGCATGCCTGCACGCACCGTGGGATCGATGTCGAGAAAGCTGCTCTTCTGATAGTGCTCCATCCACCCTTCCGGGTAGGTATCGAAGATGGCTACCACTGGCTTCGACACGGGCACTGCCAGGCGGATTCCGTAACAGCAGTATTCGAACCCGAGCTGCGCCGCGAATGCAGCGATCTGCTCGAAGAGCTGATCCTCATCTTTCGCAGCGAGAAAACGCTGGTAAGCATCATGAAAGCGTGGGTCCATCATCACTCCCCCGTAGCGACGTCGAGCTGCAATGGGTCGCCGCAAACCCGGCGAACAGCCTGCCCGTCCCCATGAAACCCTCGCCGATACATCATCCGTGGTCGCCTGTTGGCCTATATATTTGTTTCCGGGCATGTGCTGACCGGGTTACAGCTGATTCACGTGTAATCGACCCTTGACACGAGACCGACGGCAGCGGCGCGAGGCAGCGCTAAAAGCGTCAGGTGCGCACTAAAACACGCCTGTAAACAGAATGACGCGAGTATCGCATCATCGGGCCGAACCTGCAGTCGGTGCGCTTTTCGGTTTAAACCACGTCAGAGTTCACTTATAAACAAAATTGAGCGGGTTTTCAATCTCCATTCAATGAAGCGCCGAGCCACGCAGAAACGAATTTCCTCGGCATGCCTGTCAACATTGACAGTTACCTCTCCACTACGTGCCTGTAATACGCTCCTGCAAATGCCTGTCCGGGGTTGGCGGCGGTTTCACGGCGGGTTGCAGCGGCCGGGATGATACGATTTGTGTAGCGCACATGACCGATCGGGGTCGATTTTCCGGTTTCATTTTTGCGGCGGCCGCGCCAAACCACCACAACTGGTCACAACAGCGAAAACGCTAACAAGAGCGCCATGTACTCGATATTGCCTGCCTTCGTCTCCGCATTGTTTTTGGGGTTCGGGCTATACGTGCTGCTCACCGAGGGCGTGACGCGCCTTTCCATGCCGTTTGCGCTGATGTGTGTGACCACCTTCGCATGGCAAGGCACGTGGGCGTTCCTGTTTCAGACCACCAGTGCCGACATCGCCGGTCCGCTGGTCAAGCTGGGCTATCTGTTCATCCTGTTTTTACCGACCACTTTCTACCATTTCGTCACGGAAGTGGCGGGACGGCGCGGCGAGCGCCGCCTGCTGTTCATTTCATACGGGCTGTCGGCGTTTCTGGCCATTCTGCTGCTCAGCGGCGACGAGGTCGTCGCCGGCTTCGAGATGCATTTCTTCGGGCCTTATCCGAAAGCCGGCCCGTTGCATCCCGTACACGTCCTGCAGACCGTTTTGCTCGCCTGCCGCAGCGGCTGGCTGCTGATCACGGCAAAGCGCCAGGTGCGCGGCAAGGCGCGGCGCCGTTTGCTCGACCTGTGTCTGCTCAGCCTGTGCCTGTATTCGGTTGCGGCGGTGGACTATGTCGTGAATTACGGCATTACGTTTTACCCGCCGGGGGTGATCTTCATTGCCGTGGGGCTCGGCATTCTGGGCATCACCATCGTTCGCCACGGCTTGATGAGGCCATTCCTGCTGGCGGCCACGGTGGCGCATGAGGTCGCTACGCCGCTGGCGGCAATCGGCATGCATGCGGAGGAAATCGGCACCGTGCTGCCGGAATTGCTACGCGGCTACCATCTGGCCGTGCAGCACCGGCTGGTGAACGAAGGCCTCTATCCGGGGCAATCCGAGCGCCTGGCCGGTCTGGCCTCTGCAATACGGCGCCAGGTTGAAAGCACCAGCACAGTGGTCGAGATGTCGCTGGCGTCGTTTACCCTGGACAGGCTGGACCCGAGGAGCTTCGCGCCTCATTCGATCCGCGCCTGTATCGATTCGGCGCTGGAGCGCTTTCCGTTTCATCCGGGCGAGCGCAATCTCGTGTACGTCGCGGCGATCAATCCGCTGCTGCGCTTTTCCGGTTCGGATTCGCTGATCGTCTTCGTCATTTTCAATCTGCTCAAGAACGCCTTGTATGCGATCAGGGAAAGCGGCACGGGAAGGATCGAGATCAGTGCGCATCAGGATAACGGCTTTTGCGTGCTGAACTTTCGTGACACGGGGCCGGGCATCGCGGCCGACGTGCTGCCGCATATCTTCGATCCGTTCTATTCGACCAAGTCGCATGGGCACGGCGCGGGCATGGGCCTCGTATTTTGCCGCCGTGTGTGCGAGGTGTTTTCGGGTAGCATCTCGTGCGAATCGGTGCCGTTCGAACACACTACGTTTACGCTCCGGTTGCCGGAGCCGGGTTCGTCGGCGGACCGCGCACAGCGCGGCCCGCCTGTTAGACCCCACCGCTGGTACAGCAAGCGGCAGGACTATGTCAGTTAGCTCAGGTTCGACGGCATGACAAGTTCATACTCTTTGACCCGTTCGATGATTCCGGCCGGAAAGCGCTGAATGCGCCGGTTGGTGTCGGTGAACAGGATCTGTTGATAACCCATTGAGACCGGATTGCCGTCCACACAAAAGCGGAACAGCAGGTAGGCCGAACATTGCCGCACCTGGAACGTATTAAGGTAGCAGTCCACGCGTTGAAACGGGAAAGTCTCGTGGACGTATTCCTGGTGTGCGCGTTTCGTGACGAACATGCCACCTGCTGCAAGGAGGTTGTTGTGTACGCAATCATGGAACCAGCGTTCACGACACACGCCTTGCCATTCGAAGTAACGCGCAAAATAGGTATTCATAAAGGCATTAGAGTCCTTGAGATAGACATCGATTGCATGGTGAAACGTTTTCTTAGTCGTGCCGCTCAGCATTTGCTGCGAAAGCAGTGCGGTACCGCGCGAGAGAACCTGGGGAATCGCATCTCGAACGAACATGAAAAACTCCTGAATCTTAATAGGCTGCTAGCGGCAGCCACGCCTTCCTCCTAAGTGGAGGAAGACATTATTTTGTTCTGCCAATTGTTTATCTGTACCCGTAAACACGCTTTTCGAGGAATGTATGAGTAGCTTTGTGAGACAGCCGGTTCTGTATCCCGTGACCACGGTCTTTCTCGACGACAGTGCTGATTTTCTTCATGCATTGCAGGGAATTTTTCCGGACGAACATCTGAACCGGTTCTTCACGAAGCCGCGCGAAGCCCTGAGCTTCATCCTGGCCCGCTCTGAGCGGATCGCGCCTAGCAAGCTGTCGGGTGCGGACTATTCGGAGTTCGAGAAGAAGGGTGGGAGCGCAATCGGTCGCGACGTATTGATGGACGACGTGCGATTCGAGGCGATTGCGGCGGTCGTGGTGGACTACGAAATGCCCGAAGTGGATGGCATCGAATTCCTCGCCTCCATTCGCAGCATTCCATGCACGAAGATCCTGCTAACAGGGGCGGCCGGCGAAGTGGAAGCGGTTGCCGCGTTCAATGACGGGCTCATCGATTTCTATCTGAAGAAGACCGATGCGGGGATGACGCGCAAACTGGCCAGTGCGCTGGCGGAGGCGAAAGCCAAACACTGTGCGCAACGGGGCTACATCAGCGTGCATGACGTCGGGTCGACCTACTGCGATCCGCGGACCCAGGCGGCAATCAACGAAGTGGTGGTGGCCGAACGCATCGCCGAATACTACTGGCGTCCGGAGCAGGATGCGGTGCTGATGTTCGACGTCGACGGCAATCCGGGCATCTTCCTCGCGTGGGCCGACGGCGACTGGAAATTCCAGTGCAGTGTATTGATGGACGAAGGGGGCGCCGCCGCGCTGTTAAAAGAAATGGAGGCGCGTCGTGTGATGCCGGTGTTCTGGCCTTCGCAGACGTATCGCGCGGGACTTGCGGACCTGCGCTTCGAGACGCCTGCACCGATTGCCGAATGGCCCGGGGCATTTTATTGCTGGAGCCGAATCGATCCGCGTGAGATCGAGCCGGGTGTGCAGACCTGCGCGCAATGGCGTCAAGCCAAGGCGTTGGGACTTTGCTCCTGAAAGCGTCGATCACCACGCTCAGGGCGCGCCATATGGACGGCGGCTCGGGTATCACAGGTGATAGCGTGCACAATGACGCATACGTTCACCCTTAAGCGCATCACGTGCAAAATACCCTGACTTCGATTTTCTGCAGCGGCGACGCTCTGCGCAGCCGGCGCGTGAGCGACGTCGTGCTCACCGGCACCCTCGACGTACCCGCGCCCTCCGCACGTCTCGCGGCGGATTGGAGCAGAGAGATCGCGTCGAACATGAACCTCGAAGCGGGCGATGTCGAGGTCATGCCGTTAGCGCGGGCGCGCGCACGCTGGCCGGAATACTCGCACTGCGTCCAGGCCGTGTCCGATTGGACCGGTGCGCTCGGCCTGGCCGGCGTGCTGGCCGCGAGTGACGTGGCGCTGATGGCCTGCCGCGGCGCACGCTATCACCACGACGCCGCGCAATATGGCGGCGCGGCGTTCTGCAATCTGTTCATGAGCGACGACAAGGGGATGGACCTGTATTTCCCCGCGCTAGACCGGCGCATCGCGCTGCGCCGCGGCACGGTGGTGATCTTCGATACCGGCCAGCCGCACGGCGTCATTCCGCGCGGCAGCAGCGTCTTCAAGACAGCGGATTTCGCGCCCGACGGGGACAACGTGCAGATCTTCCTCACGTGGGAACTTTCTATCGAAGATTCCCGGGTCACGCAGGCGCTCGAGGTGACATTCGACATCGAACCCGCCGCTGTGCTGCAACAACTCGACGAAGAGCAAGTCCGCCTGAACGGCGAAACGGTCACGCTATGCCCGGAATCCGGCCGTTGGTGCCGCACCGAGTAGCGTCAGCGGCTGCCTGTATGATGACGTGCTGGCCTCACCGGCACGGCACCCGGCACGCCAACCGGCGCGCCGTGCGGCGCCGGCGCATTCATTGCATCCATTCACGTTGACCCATAGGAAGACCGCCATGACGGCCGCTACGCAATTCGATCAGGTTTCCGTTATCAAACGCGCCAACGTCTACTTCGACGGCAAGTGTGTCTCGCATACCGTGTTGTTCGCCGACGGTTCGCGCAAGACGCTCGGCGTGATCCTGCCGGGCACGCTCAACTTCGGCACCGATGCGCCGGAACATATGGAAGTGCAGGCCGGCCAGTGCCGCGTGCGTCTGGAAGGCAGCGAAGAGTGGAAGACCTATGGCGCGGGCGACACCTTCTCGCTGCCCGGCAAGATCCGCTTCGATATCGACGTGAGCGAAACGCTCGACTACGTCTGCAGCTATCTGTAAAGACAGGCGAGCGTTCAGGCGCCCGGAATGCGGGCCGTAAAGCACGCCCCTGCTTCGGCGCTCGAGCAGACCTCGAGCGTCCCGCCGTGCGCCAGTGCATTGCCGACCAGGTTGGAGATCAGTGGCTGGCTGCGCACGGTGTCGCAACGCACCGCGCCTTCAATGTCGATCTCGCTGAGCACGGCGCGTGACGGATTCGAGCCGGACAACTCGCCGACGGCGGCGTGAAGCACGGCAGCAAGGTCGTCGATTGACGGATCGTCGCGGGAATGCCGGCGCCCAGGCCGGCTGGTTTGGGATAATGCGAGGCGAATCGCCAGCACCTGGCCTTTCGCCTCGCGTACTCCGGAGGGAGAGCCGCTTAAGCGGGCGTAGCCGCGCAGAATCGCATTTCTTTATTCCAGCACCTCTGGTCCGATGCCATCGGACACGGGTGTCAACAGAACCGGCTCGCTCGCCGGCGATCGCTTCATCCGGTTCGCCAACCGGTCCTTGAGACGCAGGAACGGCGCCTCGACGAAATAGTAACTGGCCGTCGCCGCGCCCACCGCCTCCAGGATGCCGAGCGGAAACGCGTGCGGAATCGGCAGATTCACATTCGCAAAGAGCTGCTGCCAAAGGTACAGGCTGAACGAGATGGTGCCGAGAAAAACGAACGGCGCGGTTCGCAACAGCCGCGAACACCAGAAATCGCTCTGAAAATAAAGCACGACGATCACGATACCGACGAGCGCCGCTTCGAGCGTCGTTCCGTAAGTAGCGTTCCAGAAGCCGCCGAGCCGCGCTTCCGCGAGCGGCATCAGAACAAACAGCGCGAGCACGATGGCCGTGGGAATTCGCGTGCCGCCGGGCCATGAGCGAATCCATGCATCGATGCGTTCCTTGTTGAGCGCGACGAAACAGCCAATCAGGATCGGGTCGATGCCGGTGTGGAACATCATGCTGAGCTGTCCGCGCAATTGCGGCGCAGCGAAATACGTGGCCACGCGGATCAACGGCACGAGGAAAATCAGCAATACCAGCACGAGCTGGCTATTACGGCGCCAGATATAAAAAAGCAGTGGCGGCCAGAGCCAATAAAACTGCTCTTCCAGCGCGAGCGTCCAGAAATGGCCGAGATACCAGGCGCCGTCCGCGTGAAGCGTGTTGATGGTGGACATTCCCCCCAAACCGGAATAATTCCACAGGTGCAGCGCGGCGAACATGAACTGGCGGCCGTCGACGTCGGTCCAGCCTATTAACGTCAACACCACAACGGCTGCCAGATACGTGTAGAAAGCCGGCCAGATGCGCAGCGCCCGTTTCACATAAAAGGGCAGCAGCCGGATGCGGCCGGTACTCTTTAGCTCCGCCTGCAGGATGCTGGTAATCAAAAACCCGCTCAGAACAAAAAACACCAGCACGCCGAGACGGCCATCGGAAACCAGCCTTAGCGGCCTGAGAAGGCCGGTATAACCACCGGCGAACAAACGCTGCGCGTGTCCCACGACGACCATCGCCACGGCGATAGCGCGTAGCCCTGTCAGCTCTTGCGCACGATGTTTCATTGCTCTTATCCCGCGTGGACTTGGCTTCAGCCTGCCAGGCGCACAACGCCGAGGCCGTCAACCTGGGTGTGCGTGGATAAGTTTCCTCGAAAAATATTGAAGCAAAATTGAATAAAAATTCGCCGGGCAGGAATATTTTCTGCGGCGGCGGACGCGCGGGTTTACCCATGTGTCCGGGTTTGCCCCGAGTTACCCGTCTTGGGCTTTGTCCTTGTACTCGGTGTATTTCCGCGCGTCGCCGCGCACCTGGTCGGCGGGATATTTGGCGCGGTTGAGCACCATCTTTTCCTGCACGGCCTGGAAGAGGTCGACATCGAGTTTGTCGGCGAGGCGCACGAGGTAGACGAGGACGTCGGCCATCTCGTGACGAATCGCGGTGAGCTTCGCGGCGTCGAGTTCGGCAGTCTCGCCGGAGACGAGCCACTGAAACGGTTCGAGCAGTTCGCTCGCCTCGACGCTGAGCGCGGTGGCCAGATTTTTCGGCGTGTGGAATTGGTCCCAGTCGCGTTCGCTGACGAATTCACGCACGATCTCGCGAATGGCGCGCAGGTCGGTTTGTCGTTCAGATTGGGTCACGTGGCTGCCTGTCACAGGTCGGGAATGATCGACGCCGCTAACGGTTTTGCATGCCCGGCGGTCGCCTGAAAGCGGTACCGGATTGCGCCAGCACGGCTCTTTTGCGCGATTGTAGCGCGGGCATCTGCATTAACAGGCCAGACGGTCTGAATGAGGCGCGGCGCGGCGAATGCCGCCGCAAACGCCGCTGAGAGTACCGCCGCAAACGCCCGACCCGTTGCCGCTCAGAACCGGTAACTCACGCCGATCTCTGCCACCGGATACAGCTTGTAGCGGCCCACGTCGTTGCTGATCTTCTGTTCCTGCTGATCGATGTTCGCCTGCGTGGTGAAGAGCGTATAGATCTCCGGCACGTTGTACGTCACATGTGGACGGCCGTATGCCACGCCCAGATCGAGCGTGAGACCAAAGCCCTTCGCAACCGGCTTGTGTCCATAACCGATACCCAGATACGGCATCGCGTGCGGCAGCGAGGCAGTGGCGGTGGGTGCGGAGCCGACTGCGGGCACGTAGTCTCTGCCGATCTTATAGTTGCCGTCCGCGTTGGGGATGGCATGCGCCTTCAGTTCGTCGTCGTTGAGCAGCACGCCGGTCGTGACGCGAAAGCCGCTCGATGCAAACGGGAAGAGGTCGAGATAGAGGCCGCCTTGCAACAGCTTGAGGTGGCCGTCGTATTGATTGCCGGCCACCGTGACCGTGTGCGAATAGCCGAAGCCGTCGAAATCAGCATGCACGCCGGCCCACGAACTGAGCGGCAGCGCCGCGCCGATGCCTGCGCCGAGCGTGCCGCCCTGAACATACACTTCCTGTGCATTTGAAACGCCTGATGCCATTGCTGCGACTAACGCGAATGCTGCGACGCGAGCCGCCTTTTTTACCTGTTTCACCGCACCTTCTCCCTGAAGGAATTTATCCGTGGATGAGACTTTACGGTTCGGGTGCGGGCTTCAAATGAGCGAACAGTGAGGCATTCACCCAGCAGTTCGGATTCCTGAATCGAAAGTTCGAAAAAGCGGAATTTTGTACGCGTAAATATTGCTTGAATCAGGAAAGATTCGGTTTACTGATTAGATTTGAGCCTTGTTTAAAGGTCTTTTCTGCAGATTGCCTTGGGTGATGCATCTGGATAATGACTTCATCCATTGGCCCGATCTTCACGCACACGTATCGGCAGCGCGGGCCGATTCATCTGAACAAAAGAAGCGCCTGGTGCGCTTCATATGCGGTTGGTGTGTTCGTGTGCGCGCCTCGCAGTAATGTATGGAGCAGGCATGTCTTGGTATCGGACGTCAGGTTCATTCGGTGCGGTGGCGCTCGTCGCGGCATCCGCTTTGTTGAGTGCGTGCGGCGGCGGTGGTGGAAGTTCGGGCAGCACGGCCAGCGCTGCGGCATCGAATCAGCTCAAGCTGTCTACTGCCGTGCAAAGCGAACCGGTTGCGCGCTATGCAGCGGCCTTTAGCATTCTGTCGGGGCCTGGGGTGGCCGCGATTTATACGTCGGTCGTGCAATCACTCGTCAGCGGCGTGACGTCGAGCGCGGCTTCGACCACCACGGTTTGCCCCGGCGGCGGCTCGATTGGCGTCGCTACGCAAAACGCGGGGTCGTCGGGCCTGCAAGCGGGTGAAACGGCCACCGTCGGCTTTAATCAATGCGTGGGACAGGTGACGGCGCCCGGTGTATCGAGCACGGATGCGGTGGCGGGTTCGGTCACCGTGCAGGTGCAGAGCGCACAGGGCGTGGTGGGCGACAAGTCCAATAACTGGTCGTACACGGCCGTCGAATCCACTAGCGGGCTGACCCTGACGTCGTCGAGCGGGACGACGACGGTCAACGGAACCGTCACGTTCACGATGAGCTACGACGCTGCAACCGGCGTCACCACGACAACCGCCACTGCACCGACGGTCACGCTCGATGTCGCGCATGTGCTTTCGTCGGGAAGCGTCACCGGCACGATGACGGTGACCGCGCTGAATTACTCGCGCGTGCATGGCGTGGATCCGTCCAGCGATACGGTCACGACAAGTGGCGCGCTTAGCGTGCAGGCCAGCGACGCCGTGATCGCCTTCGACTTTGCCACGCCAACGCCGGTCATGATCAGCGGCAGCGATCTGCAAAGCGGCGTGATCCAGCTGACGGGCGACAGCACGGTGGAGACCATCACGGTGGCTTCGCCGACTACGGTCGGCATCAGCGTGACGGCCAATGGCCAGACGGGGACGTACACGGAAACCGTTGACAGTCTGCGTCAACTGACCGGCGATAACTGATCGGGCTCAATGCGGTGTGCGCGATGAACCTGCGTGCGCATCGCGTTTCCTGGTATCGGTCTGCTGACGGAGATGAAGATGTCGGCGGGGCTTGTGCTGTGCAATCAGAGTCTCTATAATTCGCGCCTCTAAAGGCTCGTAGCTCAGTTGGTTAGAGCACCACCTTGACATGGTGGGGGTCGTTGGTTCGAATCCAATCGAGCCTACCAACGCACAATCGAAGCAGGTGGAAGCTGAAGCCATTGAGGTTCAAAGGTTCGGCTTCTGCCTGTTGTCGTGGCTTGCGCTGGTCTTCGTTTTGCGTTTGTCTTCGCTTCGTTTTCTTCGCGCTTTCGCAGCGCAACTTCTCCGCATATTCCCCTGCTGCTTTCCCGGACATCTGCACCGCAATGCGTCGCTGTACGTCAAGGCGCGGTAAAGTCAGGTCTTGGGCGCTGCGTTTGAATCTATCGGTAGCCATTCGTAGCTATTCGCAGTCAGTCCCCGCAGTCTCGCAACCCCAGCCGCGACGCGCTCGTGATGCACACTCACAGCCCGGCGGTTCAAAAGGAAGCTGACGCATATGAAGAAGCTCATCAACGATGTCTCCTCGATCGTCCCCGAGATGCTGGATGGACTCGCCGCGCTCAATCCCGGTCTAGCCTTGCTGCAAGGCGGCACGATCGTCGTGCGGGCCGACAGCGAGGCCGCCGCCCAGCGCGGCGAGGTTGCGCTGATTTCCGGCGGCGGCGCGGGCCATGAACCCGCTCATGCGGGCTATGTGGGCCCCGGCATGCTAAGCGCAGCGGTAGCCGGAGAAGTCTTCACATCTCCTTCGACGGACGCGGTGCTCGAAGCGATCCGCGCCGTGGCCGGCCCTGCGGGTGTGCTGCTCATCGTCAAGAACTACACCGGCGACCGTTTCAACTTTGGGCTCGCGGCCGAGATTGCGCGCGCCGAAGGGATTGCGGTGGAGCTCGCGATCGTCGCGGACGACGTCGCGCTTTCCGCGAGTGGCGAGCATGCCGGCCGGCGTGGTCTTGCTGGCACGGTGCTGGTTCACAAGATTGCAGGCGCGGCCGCTGCCGAAGGACGGCCGTTGAGCGAAGTGGCGCGGGCCGCGCGCGAGGCGGCGGCCATGCTCGGCACCATGGGCGTCGCGCTTACGCCGTGCACGGTGCCGGCCGCAGGCAAAGCCGGTTTCGAACTGGCTGATGGCGAGATCGAATGGGGCCTTGGCATTCACGGCGAACCGGGCGTCGAGCGTGGCGCGCTGGAGTCGGCGGACGCCGTCGCCGCACGGTTGCTCAGCAAGATTGTCGATGATCTCGCGTTGCCGGCAGACGCGCGCGTGGCCCTGCTGGTGAACAATCTGGGTGGCACGCCGCAGAGCGAATTGAATATCGTCGCCGCGTCGGCGCTGCGCTATCTCGCGGCGCGCCGTATCAAGGTGGAACGTGCCTGGGCCGGCACCTTTCTGAGCGCGCTGGAAATGGCGGGCGTTTCACTGAGCTTGTTGCGCCTCGACGACCAGCGTCTGGCGTGGCTCGATGCTGCGGCGCGGACGTCCGCGTGGCCCTCGTTGAGCGGTCAGGTGGCGCACGCTTGCGTCCTGGACTCGCCTGTCAAAACCGACGATACCAGCGGCGCGCGGCTCGCGCGTGAATCCACCTTGCGTCAGGTGATCGAAGCGGTGTGCGCACGTCTGATCGAAGCGGAGGCGGTGTTGACCGGGATGGATCAGCATGTCGGCGACGGCGATCTCGGCATTAGCCTCGCACGCGGTGCGCGGGGCATCCTGAGCGAAATCGACGCGTACCCTGCCGAAACGTCGCCTGGCGCTGTGTTGCATGCACTGTCCGCGACGGTACGACGCGTGGTGGGCGGCACCTCGGGGCCACTCTATGCGGCGATGTTATTGCGCGCGGGCAGCATGCTCGATCAGGCGAGCGACGCCACCGCGAAGCAATGGGCCGAGGCGTTTGGCGCGGGCGTCGCGGCGTTGATGGAACTGGGCGGCGCGCATGCGGGTGATCGCACCATGGTCGATGCGCTGTTGCCTGCCGTCGATGCACTGCAAGCCGAACTGGCAAAGTCTGCGAATGTTGACCTGGCTTTACAGGCCGCAGTCGACGCGGCGGTAGCAGGGGCTGAACAGACGGCCTCGATGAACCCGCGGCTGGGCCGTTCGAGCTATGTCGGCAAACGCGCATTGGGTTTCGCCGATCCTGGCGCGCATGCGGTTGGAATTTGGCTTGCGGCAATTCAGGCGGCGTTGCCGCGTTGAAATCGCCTGCCAGCTCATATCGTGTCGCCACCCGCTTGGTGGGAACAAATGCCAGGCGTGGCCACGAGTGCATTGTGTCGCGCCGGGTTCACTCCCCATTTCTAGACAAAGCGGCAAACCTGGCGCACCATTCTGCAAACATCAGACAGAACCGACCGACGGAGCAACCACGCGGGCCATCACCGCCGCACCGATCAGAAAGAGCGAGGTCCGTTAACAGGACCCACCGTAACCGGGGGAAGAGGATGAATCGCGAGGAGCCGACCTGGCAATTCGAGGCGACAGAAGCCGTCGACATGGCGAGCGCCGCCGCGGCGCCACCTGTCATCGACCGGTTTGAGATTGCTTACGGCCCAGGTATCCGCCAACGTGGCGCGGCCTATCGTGCCGGGTCGTTCAAAAGCCGCGGTGCGATCCTTTTCGCGGATGGAGAGGTGCGCATTTTGACTCGCGCCAAACGGCTCTTCGGCGCCGATGTCGAAACGGACCTGCGCCTTACGCCCCGCAACATCTATAACGTCGTCGTGACAGCCACGCTGATCCGCTTCGATGCCATAGTCGAGCCCGGCACATTCCAGACTATCCTGATCCGCGCTAACAGCGGCTCCGACGCGTGTGCGATCGCCTCACAACTGCCCACATCGATGACGCCGGAATTCGCTGCCGAATCGACGCGCATGAACCGCTTCCTCGACGGGATGGCGTCCCGCACGCCGCATGTCTGGGTGACGTGGGCGCTGGTCGCGCTAAACGTGCTCGTCTATCTGGCGATGATCGAAAGCGGTGGCGGGTTTCCCAAGATGAGTGGTCAAACGGCGCTGGCCTTCGGTTCCAATTTCGGCCCCGACACGCTCAATGGCGAATGGTGGCGGCTCCTCGCCTCGATGTTCATCCATTTCAGTCTGGTGCACATTACTTTCAACATGGTAGTGCTCGTGCAGATGGGCCGGATTGCCGAGCGCCTGTTTGGCAACGCCCGGTTTGCCGCGCTGTATTTCTTTACTGGCCTGACCGCGAGCCTCACCAGCCTGTGCTGGCATCCCATTCTCAACAGCGCGGGCGCGTCGGGCGCGATCTTCGGTGTGCTGGGTGCGTTGCTGGCCTATGTGATC
Organism: Paraburkholderia sp. BCC1885; assembly: GCF_900996235.1. GTDB lineage: Bacteria > Pseudomonadota > Gammaproteobacteria > Burkholderiales > Burkholderiaceae > Paraburkholderia. Next base: position 73,083 of record NZ_CAAJGM010000110.1, on the reverse strand, counting down.
CGGTATCGTGCCAGCATGCCGACGACCATCCAGGCACAACGGTTTCGCTCGGTGGTGTTTATTGTCGTTTATAGCCTGTTTAACGGGCTAACCCATCAGGGCATCGACAACGCCGCGCACATCGGCGGTCTGATCTCGGGCTTCCTGATGGGATGGTTGCTTGCCCGGCCGATTGGTGCCGAGGAATCACGCCTCGGCTCGCGTGATGTCGTTCTGCTGTCGACCTCGCTCGCGGCGTTTGTCATTGCTGGGCTGTTCTTTCAGGCGGTGCGTTCGAATTCGACGCCAGCGGCCCAGCAGGAACTCGCCTTTGCGGTTGTCGAGCGGCAGGAAGCCATTGATGAACTCAAAGCGTCAAAGGACGCATCGGCGATGTTGCCGATGATTCGTCATCCTGAGCAACACGATGCGTTCATCACAAGAATACGAACGACGGTTTGGCCCGAATGGAATGCGCTCTACGAGCGGATGAACAATACGGTGTTGCCGCCCGGCTCGCAGCGCGCGCCATTACGGGCGGCGCAATTGCGATACTACGACGACATGCGGCAGGCATGGCTCGATCTCGCCGATCAAGGAACCTCGCGCGAGAATCCGGGCTCGGGCGCGGCCCAGAAAATCCGGGCTTTGCTGGCGGATGCAAAGGTGCAGCGCACGCTGGCGGCAAAGCTCTCCACGCAGTGGTAAGGCGGCCGTCCGTCTTGACGCTGCCTTTAAGGCAGGCTAACTTCCTGGGATGCCATTATTGCTTACCGTCCTCCGCTTCTGCGCGGCTGCGCTGGCGCTGTCCACAATGGCGGTCCACGCCGCATCTTCAATCGCCCAATTTGGCCAGCCGCGCTATGCCGTGGGCTTCACGCATTTCGACTACGCCGATCCGGCGGCACCCGTCGACGGCACGCTGAACTTCGGCAACTACGACGAACTGCAAAGCTACGATTCCCTCAACCCGTTTCTTCTGCGTGGCACGCCAGCCCCGGACATCCGCAACCTGATGTTCGATACGCTGATGCAACGCAGTTGGGACGAGCTGGCTGCGGAATATCCGTTGATTGCGGACGGCGTGGAAGTACAACCGGACTTCACCTCCGCAACCTTCCATATCAATCCCGCCGCGCGCTTTTCCAACGGCGATCGAATCACGGCGGCCGATGTCAAATACTCGTTTGACACGCTCACCGGCCCGCAAGCCTCGCCGCTGTTTAACTCGGAGTTCTCGGTCATAAAAAGCGCCACGGTGATCGATGCGTCGACGATCCGTTTCGACTTCAGGCGCGCGGAACGCGATGCGCCGTTGATCGCCGGCGATCTGCCCATTTTCTCGCCCAAGTGGGGTGTGCGGCCGGACGGTACGCATCTGCCATTCGATCAGACCGCCAACGTGCCTCCGATCGCGAGCGGCGCTTATCTGATCGAGAGACGCAAGAACGACAAGGACATCACATACCGGCGTAATCCTGCTTACTGGGCGGCGGATTTGCCTTCACGGCGCGGCATGTTTCGTTTCGAGCGGGTCTCGTTCCAGCTCTTTACCGATAACTTCGGACTGCTTGAGGCATTCAAGGCCGGCAACCTCGACGTGAATATCGAGGGGAGTGCGACGATCTGGGCGCGGCGCTATATAGGCGAGGGTTTTCGTAGTGGTCTGTTGAAGAAGGGCCTGTTCCCTAATGGACCGGCCTATATGCGCGGCTTGATCATGAACCTGCGCAGGCCGATGTTTCAGGACGTGAGGGTAAGGCGCGCTTTGACGTTGGCGTTCGACTACGACTGGATGAACCGCATGATGTTCTATGACCAGTACCGGCGTTCAAACAGCTTTTTCGATCCGGATTCGTTTGGCGCGAGCGGCATGCCGGGTCCGAAGGAACTGGCGCTGCTCGAACCGTACCGCGCGAGTTTGCCGCCTGAAGTATTCGGCCCGATGCTTAAGCAGCCGGACACGCTCCCTCCCAACTCGTTGCGCAACAACCTGCGCGAAGCGCGCGATCTGTTGAGCGAGGCGGGTTGGCGCTATCGTGACGGCGCGCTGCGCAATGCGAACGATACGCCCATGAGCATCGAGTTATTGGATGACCAGCCCGGTATGGACCGTTTGCTGCTGCCGTACATGCAGGCGCTCAACACGCTCGGTATCGACGCGCATCTGCGTGAGGTGGATAGCGCGTTATACCAGCAACGTCTCGATAGCTTCGACTTCGACATGACCACGGGAGGGTATCCACCCGTAACCGTGCCCGGTGTCGAACTGTTGCGCCGTTTCGGCAGCGCGGCTGCTTCGGAGGTGGGATCGGAAAACACGGTGGGCGTGCATTCCGAAGTGGTCGACGCCCTGATTCAAGACGCGCTAAGTGCGAACACGCTGGGCGATCTCGAGGCCGCCACGCGCGCGCTCGATCGCGTGCTGGTGAATTCGTATTATCTGGTGCCCGAATTCTACGCGCCGAATTCGCGCATCGCTTACAGGTCGACGCTTGCTTATCCGTCCACGTTGCCGAAGTCTTATCATGACCCGGACTGGGTTATCGACTACTGGTACGCTAAACCGCGCGACGTAATAGCCGGAGACCGTAGCTGATCGACCACCGCCTGTCTTGCGGCAACGCCCCAAGCGGAAGACCACATGCGACGAAGGCTCCGCGCAGAGGCGGTGGGCCAACCGTAAGGACGTGCCTGGCAATACAAACTGCCGCACGGGCGGCGCAATCCGGGCTGACGGAATTGCTTAAGCGTGCCTAAACCAGGTAACAGACCGCAAAACTTCTCATTCTGTAAGCGGACGAATGTGTGGCAACATGCGGCGCATTGACTTTGACTTTGACTCTCACTGAATTGACTGTATGGGTAATGATCAGGCGCGGCAGGCGAATCGGACCGATTTGAACTCGAATGATGAGCATGTCATGCGACACGGCGCACGAAGTGCCGCATTTATCATGTCGCCCGCCTTGGGCGACACCCTGAATTTCCTGATCGTTGCTCACCATCTTTCGCTCAACGGCTGGCATGTCGACGTGTTCGGTAACCACGCCCATGCGCTTGCCGGCTGGTTCCCACATCTGCGTATCGCGCCCGCCCTGGCGGCGGACGACGCGCGTGACGTGTTGATGAATTACCGCCATGCCGTCCAGATGCATCAGGACCGGCCGCTTGCACAAGTTGGCGATTGGCATGCGGGTTTTATCAACCTGCATGAAGTGGAGTACGCGAAGAATTCCGACTGCATGGCGAAGCGCTTCGCCGATTTCACCGCGAGGCGTTTCGAGCTTGACGATGCGACGATCTCGAACGGTATGCGTCCGCCTGCGGGATTGCAGTTTCGCAAGCATGCGATGCGTGTGGCGATTCACCCTGAAGCCTCCACGCCTGATAAACGGTGGTTGCCGGAGCGCTTTCTTGAACTGGCGCGCCGTCTGCGAGCCGGCGGCTTTCAGGTGGAGTTCGTGGTCGAGGCGAGCGAGCGTTCGCGTTGGGAAAAGCTGGCCGCGGATCTGCCGCCGCTGCGCTCATTTGCATCCACCGCATTGCTGGCGGAATGGCTCTTTGAATCGGGCTGGTTTATCGGCAACGATTCAGGCGTCGGACATCTCGCGTCATCGCTTGGCGTTCCGACTTTGACCATCTTTCGCCGACGCGGCATTGCAGAGCGGTGGCGCCCCGGCTTCACGCTCGGGGATGTCGTCCTGCCGTCGTGGTGGGTGCCAACCGCCGGTCTGAAGGAGCGCTGGTGGCGCGAAAGCATCAGCGTCACACGCGTTTTAAGCGCATTTCGCGAACTGCGTTCGCGGGCCGACCGCTCACCGGAGCCGATGCACCCGGCGCAGGAAACACAGGGAAAATAAGGACGAGGCTTGAGGCTGGCCGCGCAATTTAACGCCGGGCGCGAGTTGCGGTACGCGCAACGGGCGCAGGGGGTTTTGCTTCCGCTTTGCCCGGCGATGTGACCTCAAGCACGCCTAGCGCCTCTTCGAGCCGGCTGATGCGGACCCGCTGCGGCGGCACAATAGGTTTCTTGCGTAGCGAATCGAGACGATTGCGCCAATAGCTCAGAGGTGGGACGGTGTCGGTCGCCGAAATATGGGCGAACACGTACTCAAGGTGCTGGAGTTCCTGTTCCACGTCGTGATGATTCATTGGTTTTCCGTGGTAGTGGGTTTATTTCGTTCAGGCGGCGATCCTGTATGCCTTGCTCGCGTTATGCCGAGACTGGGGCATTGATGTGCCGCTCCCCGTATCTTCACTTTGCAGTGGCGGCTTCCTGGTCTTTAACCAGACGCAGTGCTTCGGCGGCGGAAAGCCCCGTCTGCATCGATTCGATCAGGCGCGCTGTTGCGGCTGCGCGCTCGCACGCGAGAGCAGCGACCACCACGTTCGCTTTCACATAAAGCGCGAGGAAGCGATGTTGTTCGAGATCGCCGTCGATCACGACCTCGTCCCACCCGCTGGCGTAGCCAAGGTATTCGAAAGTCTTGCCGTAGTGATAAGTCCAGAAATACGGCACACCCGCATAACGGTTGCGTGCGCCGCACATGTTTTGTGCCGCGATAAACGCGTGCTGCTGCGCGAGCCGCCAATGCTCGATTCGCACAGGCTCCTGATCTTCGTACAACGGAAACGCCGCGATATCGCCCGCGGCGTAGAGTCCAGGCGCCGCCTGCATGCCGGCATTGACGAGCACGCCGCCGTCTTTCTGCAAAGGCAGTCCATCGATAAAGCCGGTGACCGGCGAGACACCTGTCGCGAGCAGAACGACATCCGCAGCGATACGTGTGCCGCTTTTGAGCACGGCTTCACGCACGTGCGTGAAGCCGGCCAACTCGGCGAGCTGCTCACCGAGTCTGAAGGTGACGCCGTGGCTTTCGTGCAGTTGCTGAAACAGGGCGCCCATACGCGCGCCGAACTGATGTTCGAAAGGCACATGGGCCGGAGCGACGACGGTGACCGCGACGCCGCGCTCGCGCAACGCCGAGGCGGCTTCCAGCCCGATGAAACTGCTGCCGACGATGACCACCCGCTTCGCGGCTTCCAATCCGTCGCAGAGGTCAGTCGCATCATGCAGGGTGCGCAGCGCGTAGACGCCTTCGAGATCGCGTCCCTGCACGGGTGGGAAATGAGGCTTGCTGCCGGGCGCCAGCAACGCGGTGTCGTAGGTGAGCGTGCGCCCGTCGTCGAAATAAATCTGGCGTTGGGGGACATCGAGCTTCACGATTGTGCCGGTGACGCGTTCGACATGCTGTTCCTCTAACCATCCCTCAGGTAATAACGGCGGCACGTCGGCGGTCTTCATCGCGCCGGAGGGAACAAATTTGCTCAGCGCGGTTCGGTCGTAAGGCGCCTGGGATTCCTCTCCGATCAGCGTCAGGTGTCCGGTAAAGCCGTTCGCGCGCAAGGCAGCGCAGGCGGCGGCACCTGCCGCGCCTGCGCCGATCACGACAAAATTCGCCGCATCGGTCGCTGCCGCAGTGCCGGGCCGGTCAATTTTTTGCGGCGTCACCATCACCTCGCCGTCTTGCACGGAGACGGGATAACGATCGAGGCTGATCAGCGCGGGCGGTTCGAGGACGTCGCCGGTCGCGACGTCGAAAGTACCTTTGTGCCATGGGCAAATAATATGGCCGTTGCAAAGCGCACCTTCTTCTAACGGGCCGCCCGCGTGCGGGCAATCCGCGCTATACGCGTGTACCGTTTCGCCGTTGCGGATCAGCAGGATTTTCTCGCCATCCACCTCAACACGTGTCGCATGATCCTCGGGTAATTGCGTCAACGGGATGACGCGCCGGGCGACTGCAGACATGGTGAGCTCCTTGGGTGGGATAGCGTGTGGGAAGCGTGTGGAAATAACAGCCTGGTCAATCTTCCAATGCGACTCATCAGCAACGGATAGAGCGGCAGCGCTCGCGCCGCCGCTCATTCGCCGCTTATGTTTGCGGACACGTTACTGTCCGTTCTGCGTCGTGCCGTTCGGCGACATCTGGTTCATGTTGCTGTTTGCCGGGCTGGTGGCCGAGTTAGGTGTCGAACCCGTACCCGTACCCGTACCCATGCCGCCGCCGGTGGCTGTGGTGCCCGGCGAGCCGTAGCCGCTCGTGTCGCCCGGGCGGTTCATGCCGCCTACGCCGCCGACGCCAGGTGAAACGGTGCCGCCCGCACCGCCCGCATTGCCGCTACCGGCGCCGATGCCCGAGCTTCCGGAGCCACCCGAGCCGGCGCCGCCAGCGCCTGCACCCGCGCCGCCGCTACCCGCGCCGCCACCGCCGCCGCCACCGCCAGCCGCCTGAGCGTAGACACCTGCACCGGACAGCGCAACGACGAGCGCGGAAGTCAGGATTTTCTTCGTAGTGCTGTTCATTTTCGGATCCTCCAGAAGTAAGTTCAATTGATGCAAACGGAAGTCCGTCTGCTCACTTCGAATGGCCGCAAGCAGCGTGCCGCGTCCGAATGATCCGGTAAGCGGGTGTGCAGATGCGTTGTCCGCAGGCGAACGGTGGAAGCGATGGGGGGCGTGGCGACGCCAGCCGCGGCTTAAAGCCACGTGGCGAGACTTGAGAGAATACGGATGGGAGGCAAAGGAAGAAGGGGACCGCCAGTTTTACAATCGATGCGGTCAAACCGGCGGTCCGCGTACTGCGAGCTTTAAGACGACCGTTCAGGTCATATCTGCCCCATGACGACCAGGACGATCACCACGATGACAACAATACCGATTGTGCCGGTCGGCGCGTAGCCCCACGAGCGGCTGTGCGGCCAGGCAGGAAATGCGCCGACCAGTAGCAGGATCAAGACGATTAGAAGAATGGTTCCCAACATAACGCCTCCGATGATGTGTGATGGATAGTCACAGGGGCAGAGCCCCTCGCTTGGAGACGTATGCTGCAATTCGCATGCCTGCTATGTCGCACGCCGGGAACACTGGGCCTTGGGCCGGTGGTCACCCGGCAGGATTGTCGTCATCAGGTTGAGTGGGCGAGCCGTCGGCCGGTGCGCCGATGATGCTGATCTGGAAAATCGGCGTCCCGCCAAGCGATTGCAAAGCCGGATCTTCGGGGATATGCGCGAGCAGCGGAAAAATCACCGACCCGCCAATTACGGCGCGCCGGCTGTTATCCGCTGGACGCAAACCCCACACGTCCTGATAGACGAGGGGCACCACTTGATGATCGCGCGTGGTGTTGCCCAGATACAGCATGACGTGACCGCCGATATAGATCAGCGTGCGCATCGGCGCACCGTGCTTCGTGAGGTAATCGATCCGTTGCTCCGGCGTCGCGGCGGACAGATCGGTCATGCGCCCGGCGCTCATCTGCGTGGACGAATGGCGCGGCAGCCATACGCCGAACGCCGCGAAGATGCTCTGCGTTTCGGACGAACAGTCGTTGTAGAAGCCGGTGTTGCCCCAGCCGTATGGACGTCCAATCAAGGCCTTGAGCAGCATGGCCAGATGACGCGGCGTGGCGGCGAGCGGCAGGCTCGCGATCTGCGTGTCGCCGAGTTGCGCGATGCGCGCCACCGCATGGCCGTTTTCGTCGCGGGCAGGGACCATCACGATGCGCTGGGCCGCGTTATCGCCGGGCGCGACCGGCAGTAAGGTGCCGGCGGGCGCATCGAAACGGAAGGTGCCCTGGCTGTCGCGCACGGGTGCAGAGGCCACGATGACGGATGCGAGTCCATTGCGCGCCGCACTGCGCCAGATGTCGACGAACGCGGGGCTCACCATGGCGACCTTGTCGCTGCGCACCCAGCCCTGGACGTCAGGGGTCTGCACGTAGTCCCAGCCGCCGTCGGCGCTGCTGCCGAGCACATAGAACGGCGTGCCGGGACGCGCGGCCGAAACCGCCAGGTTGTCGAACGGGTAGCCTTCGCCGGCGAGGCGCCGGTCGTAGAACGACGGGTCTAGGGTGGGCAGTTCGCGCACCAGCACGTTGTCCGTGGCGATGGCGCGCTGCGCGGCGGAATAAGCGGGGTTGCGCTCGAACTGGCCGATGTCCATGTTCTGCGCAATCGCATCGATCCACGCCTGCGTATGAGGGCGGAAATTCTGGCCGTAGCCGATTTCATCAGCGCCCTTGCCGCTGTTATCGAACTCGGCGAGCCGACGCCGTTGCAGGGCGGCGATATCGGCGCCGCCATTGCGGTACACGCGCGTCCCGACATAGGCAGGATTCCATGGCGACGCGTCATTTGCGCCCGCGCCGAAATAACGCGCACGTAGCGCCTCAAAATGCGTGTGCTGTTCTTCCGCGCTCAGAAACGGCTGGTCGTAAGTGGCGCTGGCCGGGTCGATCCAGTGATCGACGTTCTGGTCGTAAGCGTCCATTGGAAAGAGGCTGACCGGATCGATGCGCGACTGCTGGTTAGCGGAAGAGGGAAGTGAAGCGGACGGCGCCGTGGCGCATGCCGCAAGTGCAACACACAGGGCGAGGCCGGAAAGACGCGGTAAGGCGTGGCGGCGCAAAACAGAGAGGGCGGCTTCGATACGGAGTGACGCGGCAAACGGCATGGTGCTCGACGGTGGGTGGCCAAGGTGCAGATGATACGACGCTCCGGGCGCCACAGGACAAATCTCGCCTGATGCGCGGGGCGCCGTCACGTCATTGCTGCGGTTATGCCTGCGGCGTAGCGCCATAACGCAGGCGCAAACCCATACGGCAATCAATCACACTTCAGCGAGCGCGACAGCCGGCTCCGCCGCCACCACCCGATTGCGTCCAGCAGCCTTCGCTGCATACAGCGCAGAATCGATGCGACGCATGAAGGCTTCCAGCGAGAGATCGCCGGCCAGCGTCGCGGCGCCGCAGCCGATGCTTACCGTCATGGCCGGAATGCGTCGCACGCCCTCGGCACTGTGGCACACCTCGATTTCGCGGCGAATCGCCTCCGCCACGTTGAGCGCGCCGCGCTCGCCCGTTTCGGGCAGCACCGCCACGAACTCTTCGCCGCCGTAACGGGCGACCGAGTCGCCAGGCCGCTTCAGATGCCGTGCAAGACCGGCGGCGATACGCTTGAGCGCTTCATCGCCAACCGCATGACCATATGCGTCGTTGTACTTCTTGAAGTGATCGACGTCGATGAACAGAATCGACACCTCGCGTCCCGTGCGTTGCATACGTTGCCATTCGGTGAGCAGCACCTTGTCGAGTGTGCGCCGGTTGTTGAGTCCCGTCAGCGAATCCGTTTGCGCCATATGTTCGAGACGCGACTGCATGGCCGCGCGGTCGCGCAGCGCGAAGGCCAGCAGCCAGATCACCACGATGAACGTCGCGCTCACGAACAATGCCGAGGCGCCGACGATGATGGAGCGCCGTTTCCACTCGACGAGGATGTCTTTTTCGGCGGGCGCAACGGCGGCGATCAGCGCCGTGCCGGGAATGCGCGCAAACGTGTAGATGCGCGTGATGCCATCGAAAGGCGAGACGGCCTCATACGAACCGCGTTGGCTTTGCAGCATGCGCCGCATGATGGCCGAGCGAAATACGACGAACTGCGTCGAATTCCTGAGCGCGGGGGTGCGTGCGACCATCGTCCCATCATTGCGAATGATGAAGGCGGCGCCGCTTGTCCCGACATCGAGCCGGTCGAGTAGTTGCTGAAAATAGCCGATATCGATGGCGATCACCGCAATACCGCCGAACGAGCCGTCCGCTTTCTCGACCCGGCGGCTCAGTGCGATCGACGCGGCGTGGTTTCGCAGCCGCGAATGGTAAGGCCTGGAAATGAAGAGCCCGGCGTCGCGGTTCTGCGCATGCACATAGAAATAGTCGCGGTCTGCGAGATTGGCGGTGGGCGGCTTGCCCGCGCCGTATTCGATGACGTTGCCGTTCTCGTCGAGCGCGGATACGGCGCTGATATAGCGCGCCGAGGCCGCGCGCTCGAACAGCACCTTATGCCGGATCTCCGGGGCGAGCTTCATGATGGCCGGGTCGCGCAGGCCGGCCGTGACCGCCTGTAACGAAACGTCCGCCAGTTCGAAATTGTGCTGGACGTCGTTGCTCAGAATGGAGATGACGTTGCGCGAAGTGTCGCACGCGTGATCGATCGTGTCCTGACGGCCGGCCGCGAGCGTCACGAACGTGAGGCCTACCGCGCCGAGCGACAGCAAGGTGCCGAGCGCGCCCACCGCGAGGGGATGGCGTCCCGCCAGCACGGCAATGCGGCCGATATACACCGCGAGCCGCGCGCGCAAACGTTGCAAGCCCTGCGCAGGTGCCGCCAGGGCGAGGTCACTCGTGCCCATGTTTAGAACGTTTCCCAGCTTTCGGAACCGGCCTCAACTGCTGCTACTGCCGCTGGCCTGGCAGCCGCGGCAGCCGCCGGGCGCTTCAACGTGGGACGCAGCAGCGGCGCGCTTGCCTTGCGTGGGGCCGCGACGGAACGTGGCGCCGTCGGCAACACCTTGCTCTCGGTCACCTTGAAAACGGAGACCGCGCGCTTTTGCTGCGCGGCCTGCTGTTCGAGCGATTGCGCCGCAGCCGATGCCTCTTCGACGAGCGCCGCATTCTGCTGCGTCACCTCGTCCATCTGGCCCACCGCCTGATTCACCTGCTCGATGCCGCGGCTTTGCTCATCCGAAGCAGCGGAGATTTCCGCATTGATATCGGCCACGCGCTTGATAGCTTGTTGCACTTCCGCCATTGTGCGGCCCACTTCCTCAGCTTGCGACGAACCGTCGTGAATCGTCGCAACCGAACTCTGGATCAGGTCCTTGATTTCCTTCGCAGCGCTCGACGAACGCTGCGCGAGGCTGCGTACTTCGCCTGCGACCACCGCGAAACCACGCCCCTGTTCACCGGCGCGAGCCGCTTCGACGGCCGCGTTCAGCGCGAGGATATTGGTCTGGAAAGCAATGCCCTCGATCAGCGTGGTGATGTCGGCAATCTTCGCCGAGCTGGCGGTGATGTCGCCCATCGTCACCAGCATGCGTTCCACCACGGCATTGCCTTTGTCGGCCACGCTCGATGCGTTGCCGGCGAGCGTCGTGGCCTGACGCGCGTTTTCGGAGTTCTGTTTGACGGTGGCCGTGAGCTGTTCCATGCTGGCCGCCGTTTCTTCCAGCGAGGCCGCCTGCTCTTCAGTACGCGAGGAAAGGTCCATGTTGCCGGCCGCGATCTCGCTGGACGCGACCATGATCGATTCGCTCGACGTTTTGATGCCGCGGACAATACCGGCAAGCTGCGTGTCCATCTGCTTCAATGCGCCGAGCAGATCGCCGAATTCGTCTTTCGAGTGGATCACGAGTTCATTTTCGAGCTGCCCTTCGGCGATGCGTTGCGCGACCTGCACCGCGGAGCCGAGCGGGTTGATGATCGCCCTCATCAGATACACCGATGCGGCGATGGCGACGATCAGGCCCAGCACCATCGCACCAATCGCGATCCACAACAGCGAGTGGAACGTGTCCACGCCCTCGTCGGCGAGCCGCTTGACCTGGGTGGCGTTGATGTCGATGTCCTGGTCGATGCTGTCGGACATGGCGTTGCCCACCTGGCGCAGTTTTTCGATGATCGGAGCCGCGGCGTCCGGCGTGCCGTTGTCGATGGCGGCCAGTGCGGTTTCGGTCAGCGTCCTGGCGTCGGCATACTGCGCCGAAATCTGGTCCGCGAGTTTGCGCTCGTCTTCCGCGGAGACTTTGCCGGGATAATAGTCGGCCCATGCGGTGTTAAGTTTCTTCTGCAGTTCGCGGATATGGTCCGTGGTCTGTTTGATTTCGTCCGCATCATGAATCGTTTGCAAACGCATCAGGTTGAGGCGGATCTTCAGCGCATCCGACTGCGTTGCCGCGAGGTCTTCAACCGGCACCGTGCTGTCGGCGTACATCGAATTCATATCCGAGCTTAGGGTTGCGAGCCCACGAACGCCCAACAATCCAATTGCCATCATCAAGACGATGCACGCGCCGAGCGCGAGAATGATCTTGAACTTGATTGTGTTCGTCAGCTTGTTCATGCGATACCTGTAACTCGTGGGGGAAACCCTCTCTGCGGCGGGCAGGATGCGCGAGGTGTTTCGTCTGACTAAAAACCTCATGCAGCGCAGGGGATATAGCCATGTAAACGACCCGCGCAGCGAGTTCTGAAGGTATGCAGAGTAGATTTGCCCGATCCTGCCGTGTCACCCAAGGCTTTATTTCATTGGCATTACGGCGATGTGGGGCAAGCGTAAAGCGTGCAACACAAATGAAAGCAGCCGGTTCGTCCATGAGTTCTGTCCCTTGGCTGGCGCAACACGGGGAGAAGGCGCATGATTGAGCCGCGTACCAGCCGGCCCTGCAATGGTGCGCCGACCGGCATACGACCATCTGTCCAGGAGGAATTAGCATGGAACGACCTGACGCCGCCAATCCGTTTGGCGAATTCACCAAAATGCTGGAGCAATTCAAGCTGCCCGGCTTCGATGTGCCCGCCATCATGGAAGCGCGACGCAAGGACGTCGAGGCATTGGTAACGGCGAATCAGGCGGCACTGCTGGGCATGCAGTCGCTCGCGCAGAAGCAGGCCGAGATGCTGCGCTCCACGTTGGGCGAACTGCAGTCGGTGGCCGCACAAATCTCCGCTTCCGGCGGCGCGCCCACGCAAACGGCCGAGCTGGTTCAGCAGACTTTGCACAAGGCTTTGGCCGATATGCAGCAACTCGCCCAGGCGGCGCACCAGTCGCAAGCGGAGTCGTATGCGGTGATCGCAAAACGCGTTGAAGAGAACGTGCAGGAACTGAAGACCTTGCTGCAACCGAAGCAGTAACAGTTTTGTCGCGACCAGCGCCCGCGCCAATACAGCGCGCCGAGGTTGGAACAGGATGCCGGAGCTGACGAGTCATCGTCGACGCCGGCATTTTTCGTTGCAGCCCGCAGACGCCGATTCTTTTCTTCATACAAAACTAAAAAAGTTCGCAGAACGAAAAGTATGGAGCGTGGGTTTTTGAGGCGTTTTGCAGTGGGTGCTTAACAAGGCGTGACATCTTTTCTTTCCGATCGGTATTTTTTCTGCGGCCCTTATTTTTTTCCATGCTGTTCGCTTAAAACACTGGAAAACCCGTAAACGGCCGTGGATGCGCCGTCAGTGAAGGAGGTCACATTCCCCCGTCAAACAGTCCGGCGCTCAGTGCCGCTTCATACGTCCGGCCAAACGATTGCGAGCGAGCTTTTCCTTCGCTAAAGTTTCGCGCTGCCACTCCGTAGACGCATTCACGCAGCTTCTCCAGGCGTGATTGCAACACCCGGTTTTCTGCCGGTCGAGGAGTGCGCCCCTAATTGTCGTTCGCGATCGCTATGGGGACCGCGAACGTTTTCAGCTCGAAGGAATTCACTTGAAAACCACGCTTCATCAAAGCATTGCTTGCGCAATGCTAGGGGCAACCTGTGTGCTTTCCTTACCCGCACAGGCCACGCTCGGCCAGAACGTCGGCACCGTTAGCAACGATCAGGTGCTCATGCACGCCACTGCGCACAGCGCAACTTCGCAAGCTGCGTACACGGTTCATCTTTTAACGCTGCCTTCCGGCACTGTCGTGCGCGAATATGTTGCGCCGGGCGGCACGGTGTTCGGCGTCGCGTGGCAAGGTCCGACGCTGCCTGATCTGAAGGCCACGCTCGGCGCCGCTTTCGATCAGTACGTGTCGGCTACGGCCACCCGCCGTGGCACACCGCTCGCCGTCTCCACCAGCGACCTGGTGGTGTTCTCGGGCGGCCATCTGCGTGCGTTCGCGGGTCATGCGTATCTGCCGCAGGCCGTGCCGGCCGGCGTCGATGTCAACGTCATTCAATAACGGAGCGATCATGCGTCACTCACAATCGCTCCTGAGGCTATGGATTGCCGCGATTTTTGCCTTGCTGCTCGCTGCATGCGGCGGCGGTGGAGGGGGCGGCAGCAGCTCGAGCCCAAGCACGTCGAACGCGTCCGCGCCCACGCAGTCGGTGACCAATACCTCGTCGAGCACGCAGGTGCTGGCGGCTAATGCCGTCGCGGTGACGGTCGACTCGGGTATCTCCGGCGTGCCGAACATGCCTTTTGTCAGCGTCACCATCTGTACGCCTGGGACGGCGCAATGTCAGACCATCGATCACGTGCTCGTCGATACCGGCTCATGGGGACTGCGCGTGTTCGCCTCGCAACTGCCGTCGTCGGTCGCGCTGCCGCAGCAGCAGGACGCGTCGGGCAATCTGCTGGCTGAATGCATGCAGTTCTTCGACGGCTATACGTGGGGTTCGGTGCGTCTCGCGGATGTGCAGATCGGCAGCGAAAAGGCCGCCTCATTACCGATTCAGGTGATCGATCCAAATTACAGCGCGGTGCCTGCGAATTGCAGCAGCGTCGGTGCGGCGCGCAATACGCCCACGTCGCTGGCGGCTAACGGCATTCTCGGCATTGGCGTGTTCAAGCACGATTGCGGCGCGAACTGCGTAGGTCAGGCCGTGCCGGCAACCTATTACGGATGCGCGGGTACCGCCTGCACGTCGATTGCCGTCGCGGAAGATCTGCAGGTGGCCAATCCGATTCCCTACTTTCCGGTCGACAACAACGGCTCCATTCTGATGTTGCCGGCGGTGGGCTCGAATAGCGAAGTCGCGTTGACCGGGCAACTGGTGTTCGGCATCGGCACGCAGAGCAACAACGCCATCGGCAATGCGCAGGTGATCGCGGTGAGTCCATCGAACGGCACGTTCTCCACCGTGCAGAACGGCACGACGTACACGAACAGCATCATGGATAGCGGCTCAACGGGTCTTTTCTTCGAAACCGCAGCGCTACCCACGTGTTCGAGTCCGAACAATTCGTACTACTGCCCGGTTTCGACGGAGCAACTGAGCGCGTTGATAGAAGGCGTGAATGGCACCACCAGTTCGGTGTCCTTCGATGTGGGCAACGCCACGGCGCTCTCGCAGGCGTCCGGCAGCGACGCGGTGATGCCGCTGCTTGCCGGTCCTGCCTTTGTAACGTCGGCGATCTTCGACTGGGGTTTGCCGTTCTTCTACGGCCGCAATGTGTATGCTGCGGTCGAGCAACAGGCGACGCCAGGCGGCACCGGGCCTTATATCGCGTATTGATGCGCGTACCGAGCGAATGCAGTAGCGTCGCTGAAATTGCAGTAGCCAGAACGGCTCCCACGTGGTGTGCGGGGCCGTTTCTGCGTTTTTAAGCGAGACGCGCGAGCCAGACTGCAATCCTCGCGGGCTTCACTGCGCGCACCACGCCTGCCACATCTGCCGGTAAGCCGTTTCGACATGGCGGGCGAAGCGCGCGCCGTCCATCAACGGCGATTGCTCCATGCGCGGCCGCAGGTGTTGCCGCAAGTCCGCGAGACGGGGGCGGTCTTTGGCGAGCTCGACCGCGGTGCGCACGAATTCGTCATCGGAATTCGCAGCCAGTTCGTCCAGACCGAGATTGGCGAGTTGAGTGAGCCCGCCGCGTCCCACCGCAGTCGCGCCGACGCGCGTCACGACCGGCACGCCCATCCATAGCGAGTCGAGGCTCGTCGTGTGGCCGTTGTATGGAAAGGTATCAAGTCCGAGATCGATCTGATGATACGTGCGCAGATAATCGGCACGCGGCTGAAATGGCACGAAACTGACCCGCTGCATGTCGATGCCCTGGGCTTCCACGCGGCGCGCGAGATTCTGGTGGGCGTTGCCGGCCGGCGCCATCAGTAGCAGACGCGCTTGCGTGACCTCGCGCAGCACGGCGCTCCACATGGCCAATGTACGGTCGGTCAGCTTGCAGGGATTGTTCAGGCATCCGAACGTAAATGTTTCGGACGTCAGCGCCGGCAGCGCGTTCACCGCAGGCTCATCCGTCAACGGGTCGTAACACCAGAACGAATCGGGTAGACGCACCGAGCGTTCGGTGTAGTGGCTGTCGCTCGTGCCTGGTGTCCCGGCAGCGTTGAGCGGATCGAGATGCGGATCGGTCAGACGGTAATCGATCGCCTCGATGCCGGTGGTGCCCGGATAAGCCAGCCACGCCACCTGCACCGGCGCGGGTTTGCGCGCAAACAGCAGGGGTCGGCCATCGGCCATATGCATGGCCAGATCAATGAGGATATCGATGCCGTCCGCGCGAATCTGTTGCGCGAGGTGCTCGTCGTCGAGTTCGCGGACATCGCGCCAGACGTTGGCATAACCGGCCAGCCGGCGAGTCAGATCGTCAGGGCGTTCGACGCTCGCATAGCAGAAAATTTCGAACTGCTCATGATTGTGGTGCGAAAAGAACGGCACTGTAAAAAGCGATTGGCAGTGATCGCGGAAGTCCGCGGCCACGTAGCCGATCCGCAGCCGTCGCGTGGGCGTGCGGTCGTTCGTATGCGGCAGGCGTCGCTCTCGCAGCGGCGTTTCGTGTTGCGCGGACCAGCGCCGGCATTCCTCGAGCACGGCCGCGCCGTCTTCGGCCTGGAACGTCAGCGCATACGCGAGGTTGCTGTGCGCGACCACGTTATCCGGATCCGATTCGATGGCGCGGCGATAGTGGGCGATGCCTTCATCGAGCGCGCCGCAGTCTTTCAGCACGTTGCCGAGATTGTTATGCGAGGCCGAGTGCCGTGGATCGACTGCGAGCGCGGCCTCGAATAGCGCTTCCGCGTCAGTCGTGCGGCGCAGCGTGCGCATCAGGTTGCCCGCGTTGTTATACGCGGCCACAAAGCCGGGACGCGCGCGAATCGCAGCATCGAACGCGTCCGCCGCAGCTTTGTATTCGCCCAGCTCCTTGCTGACGTTGCCGAGATTGTTGTGCGCGTCGGCATGCAGCGGATCGAGCGTGACGGCGTGGCGGTATTGCGCCTGGGCTTCGCGGCGGCGGCCAAGCGCATGCAGCGCGTTGCCGAGGTTGTACGCGGCTTCCGGGAAACGTGGTTCGAGTTCGAGCGTGCGCGTGAGCAGCAGCACGGCGTCGTCGAACTGGCGGTTCGCGCAGCACGCCACGCCGAGGTTGAGCAGGCAGGTGGGCGAATCCGGCGCGCTTTGCAGCGCCGTGGCGAGCAGTTCGATCGCGGCATCGAGCTGGCCGTTCTCCTGCAGTAGCGTGCCGAGATTCGTCAGCGCGTTCGAGTGATTGGGCTGCACCGCGAGCGCGCGACGGTACGCGTCCTGCGCGCGCTCGGACTCGCCGAGCTGACGCTGGCAATTGCCGAGGTTATTCAGCGCGTCGACCTGGGATGGATCGAGCGCGGCGGCCGATTCATACGCCGCGGCCGCGCCGCGCAGATCGCCATTCGACTGCAACGCGCCGGCCAGCGCGAACCACAGGTCGGCGGAGGTGGCGTCGAAGGCGAGCAGGGCGCGGTAGGTGTCGATGGCCCCGGCGAGGCGGCCCGCTGCGTAGAGCACCTGGCCGCGCGCGAACCGGTAGCGGGTTTCGCGCGGCGCCAGTCCGATGGCGCGGTCGAGCCAGCCGAGCGCTTCGTCATATGTGGCGCATTGCAGTCCCAGTACGCCCAGGCGAAACATGACGTCGGCGTTGGCCGGCTCGTCGGCGAGAACCGTCTCATAGAGCTGGTGGGCGGCGGCGAGGTCGCCGGCGAGATGATGTTGTTTGGCCAACGCCAGGCACTGGTCGGTCCGCATCGAGCTTCTGCCTTGATCCGAAAGGGTCGCGGAGGATGCGGATTGAGCCGGGCGCACAGGCGGGGGCAGCGGCTGTCCGCGCGAACGAGCAGAATAGCCGCCGCTTCACTACCAATGTTTACCAGCCGTAACAATAAATTACGAGGCGGAAACCGGATCGGCGCTGGGCGATGCGGGCGGCGGTGCAGGTGGCGAGGCGGGCTGTACGGCCTGCGCCGGCACTTCGGGCAGCTCCGGCTGATCGGGCTGGCCGGGCTGTTGCTCAGGCGCAATCTGCGACTGATCCGCCTCGTCGGCGGGAGCGGGCGCAGGCGCGGCTACCCGGGCTGGCGCCGGCTGTCCGGCAATGACCTTGTGCACCAGCCGCAGCTTTTCGACCACCGGCGGCGCAAGCGTGAACGGATAGCCGTCCGGCATGCCCAGACTGCGGTTCAGGCTGTTGAGCGCGTAGGTCAGCGGAAACCAGCGCTTCATCAGGTTATCGAAGCTGGCGTCTTCGACCGGCGTCTGGTCGGTCAGCGTCGGGTCGGCTGGATCGCTCGGCATCAGGGCCACGCCGTATGAAGTGGCGGTGTCCAGCACGTCGACGATCAGCAGGTAGTGCGCCCACGTCTCCGCCCAGTCCTCCCACGGATGCATCGTCGCGTAGGCGCTGATGTACGACTCGGGCCAACTGGCCGGCGCGCCGTCGCGATAGTAGGCTTCGAGTGCTTCGCCGTAGTCGACGCTTTCGTCGCCGAACAGCGCGCGAAACGGCTCCAGCCAGGGTGTGCCGGCCACCATGCGATCGAAATAATAGTGGCCCGTTTCATGGCGGAAATGCCCGAGCAGCGTGCGATACGGCTCGTGCATGGCGGTGCGGGTGCGTTCGCGGTAGGCGTCGTCGGCTTCCGCGATGTTCAGCGTGATCAGGCCGTGATCGTGGCCGGTCAGCACCTGCGTGCCGTCGCCGATATTCTCGAGAAACTCGAATTCGAGGCCGTCCTGCGGATGGTCGCGGCGCGATTCCACTTTCACGCCTAGCGTTGCGAGCGTGTAGAGCAGGCGCCGCTTGGCGACTTCGAGCCGATACCAGTAGAGCCGGTTATCCGGCGGCGTGAGATTCGGAATGGTGCGCGTCAGCAGGCAGGACGGGCACAGCGTGTCGGGCTGATCGACGGGGATCATCCAGTTGCAGACATGTTCAAGCGCGTAATTGCCGCACTGCCGGTAGAGCGTGCCGGCGGCCTGCGGATGCAGGCTGCGCCAGCGGCCCTCGCCGGCGTCCTCGAAGGCGCTGAGTTCGCCCAGTTCCGGCACGAAGCCGAGCAAGGCTTCGCAGCGCTCGCACTGGACGTTTTCGTAGAACACGAGGTGCTCGCAGCGGTTGCAATGAAAGGTTTTCATGGAGATCGGATTGGATGGCTGACGGGCGGTGTTGCGCCATGCACGCCGCAATCTTCATGCCGCATTTGCCAGACGTCACTGCTTTAACGCACATTACGTGCATGATGGGGCATGTGACGTGCGCCGCTTTGGTGCGTGCGGCGTTGACGGACTTTCAAGGCGCCGCTCGGTGAGCCCTTGAAAGTGGCGCTGACGGCTTCACGCAGGCTCTGCGGGGCTCTCAGGACCGTCCGTGCCTATGCGAGGTTTGTTTTCCGGCCATGGAGCCGGATGCGGCAAGTTTTTCTACCAACGGCATGAAGCTTGCTTTTTGGCGGGCTGCCATCCTTCGCCCAGGAGTCCGTGTGTCTATCCGTGTCGCGTTGAACCATGTCACGCATTATCGTTATGACCGCCTGGTCGCGCTGTCGCCGCAGGTCGTGCGGCTGCGGCCCGCGCCGCATTGCCGGACTCCGATCGTGTCGTACTCGATGCGCGTCGAGCCAGCCGGGCACTTCATCAACTGGCAGCAGGATGCCTTCGCCAACTATCAGGCGCGGCTGGTGTTTCCCGAGAAGACCCGCGAGTTCAAGATCACCATAGACCTCGTGGCCGAAATGGCCGTCTACAATCCGTTCGATTTCTTCCTCGAACCCTCCGCCGAGAAATTTCCCTTCGAATACGCGCCGGGCCTCGCCGCCGAACTGGCGCCGTATCTGGTCAAGCGCGAGCCGACGCCGCGTTTCAGGGAGTTCGTCGCCAGCATCGACCGCTCGCCCAAGGCGACCGCGGATTTTCTGGTCGGGCTGAACCAGCGTTTGCAGCGCGAGATCCGTTACCTGATCCGCATGGAGCCAGGCGTGCAGACGCCCGAGGAGACCCTCACCACGGCCGCCGGCTCGTGCCGCGATTCCGGCTGGCTGCTGGTCGAAACCTTGCGGCAGTTGGGGCTCGCCGCGCGCTTCGTGTCGGGCTATCTGCTGCAACTGGCGCCGGACACCAAGTCTCTGGATGGTCCGAGCGGCACCGAAGTCGACTTCACCGATCTGCACGCGTGGTGCGAGGTCTACCTGCCGGGCGCGGGCTGGATCGGCCTTGATCCGACCTCGGGGCTGCTGGCGGGCGAAGGCCACATCCCCGTGGCCTGCACGCCGGAACCGGGCAGCGCCGCGCCGATTTCCGGCGCCGTGGACGAATCCGAGGTCGAGTTCGAACACACGATGTCGATCGAGCGCGTGCTGGAAACCCCGCGCGTCACCAAGCCTTATACCGAAGACGTCTGGGCCGACGTGCTGCAAATGGGCGCGCAGGTAGACCGCGAACTGGAAGCGATGGACGTGCGCCTGACGATGGGCGGCGAGCCGACCTTCGTCGCCGTGCGCGACCGCGACGCCGCCGAGTGGAACACCGACGCCCTCGGGCCGACCAAGCGCAGCTACGCCGTGGGCCTGATGGACAAGCTGCGCGCGCGCTATGGCGCGAACGGTTTTCTGCATATCGGCCAGGGCAAGTGGTATCCGGGCGAGCAGTTGCCGCGCTGGGCGCTGTCGCTCTATTGGCGCGCGGACGGCGAGCCGTGCTGGAACGACCCGGCGCTGTTCGCCGACGAACGCGAGCCCGGCAGCTATACGGCGGAAGACGCCCAGCGCTTCCTGACACACCTGACGGCCAAGCTCGGGCTCGACACGCAATTCGTCAAGCCGGGTTATGAAGACACCTGGTATTACCTGTGGCGCGAGCGTCGCCTGCCGGTCAACGTCGATCCGTTCGAATCGCGTCTCGACGACGAGATGGAGCGCGTGCGCCTGCGGCGCGTGTACGACGGCGGTCTCGCCTCGGTGACGGGCTATGTACTGCCGATTTCACGCGAACGCGATCTGCCGCTGCAAGGGCCGCGCTGGGTGACGGGTCCGTGGTATTTCCGCGGTGATCGCATGTACCTGATTCCGGGCGATTCGCCGATGGGCTACCGTCTGCCGCTCGACGCGCTGCCGTGGGTTTCGCAGACGGATTATCCGTATCAGCATGCGCATGACCCGTTCGCCCCGCCCACGCCGCTGCGCACGGCGGCGCAATTGCGCATGCAGTACGAAGGACGCAACGGCGGGGAAGCATATGGCGCGGACACTTCGGCCGCGGGCGGCGGCACAGCCGCGCTCCATGCCGGCAGTGGCGCCGGCGGCTCTGGCGCAGGCGCGGCTGTCGGCCATACGTCCGCCGCCTCGCGCATCCCCCGCGGCGAATCCGCAAGCTGGATCACCCGTACCGCGCTGTGCGTCGAAGCCCGTGACCCCGCCCGCGCCGCCGGTCCGAAGGTGGAAACCGAGAGCTTCGGCAGCGGCCGCAAGATGCTGCACGTGTTCATGCCGCCGCTCACCGAGCTAGACGATTACCTGGATCTGCTGGCGGCCGTCGAAGCCACGGCTGCCGAACTCGGCATGAAGGTGGTGATCGAAGGCTATCCGCCGCCGCGCGATCAGCGGCTGAAGATGCTGCAGGTGACGCCGGACCCGGGCGTGATCGAAGTCAACATCCATCCGGCGTCGAGCTGGGAGCAACTGGTCGACCATACCGAGTATCTATATCAGTCGGCGCACGAAACCTATCTGAGCACCGAGAAGTTCATGACCGACGGCCGCCATACCGGCACCGGCGGCGGCAATCACTTCGTGCTTGGCGGCGCGACCCCCGCGGACAGCCCGTTCCTGCGCCGTCCGGATCTGCTGGCGAGCCTGGTGGCGTACTGGCTCAACCATCCGTCGCTGTCGTACCTGTTTTCGGGGCTGTTTATCGGGCCGACCAGCCAGGCGCCGCGCGTCGACGAGGCGCGTAACGACCAGGTCTACGAACTGGAGATCGCTTTTCGCGAACTGCAGCGGCAGATCGACCTGCTCGGCGGCCGTCACGGCGGTCAATTGCCGGCGTGGATGATCGACCGGTCGCTGCGCAATATTCTCATCGACGTCACCGGCAACACGCACCGCGCCGAGTTTTGCATCGACAAGCTCTATTCGCCCGACGGCCCGACCGGCCGCCTCGGTCTGCTGGAACTGCGCGGCTTCGAAATGCCGCCGCATGCGCGCATGAGCCTCGTGCAGCAGTTGCTGCTGCGGGCCCTGGTGGCGCGCTTCTGGAAGACGCCGTACACGCAGCGGCTGACGCGCTGGGGCACGGAACTGCACGACCGTTTCCTGCTCGGCACCTTCGTGCAGATGGATTTCGACGACGTCCTCGCGGATCTCGCGGAGGCCGGCTACGCCTTCGACCGCGCCTGGTTCGCTCCGCATTTCGAATTCCGTTTCCCGCTGGTGGGCGAAACCACCACCAGCGGCGTGACGCTGACCATCCGCAGCGCGCTCGAACCGTGGCACGTGATGGGCGAGGAGGGCGCCCCCGGCGGCACGGTGCGTTATGTGGATTCGTCGGTGGAGCGGCTCGAAGTGCGGGTGCTCGGTCTCAACGAAAATCGTCACCGGGTGAGCGTCAACGGCGTGGCGTTGCCGTTGCAACCTACCGGGCGCGTCAGCGAGTATGTGGCGGGCGTGCGCTATCGCGCGTGGTCGCAGCCTTCGGCCCTGCATCCGACGATCGGCGTCGACGCGCCGCTTGTTTTTGATCTCGTCGACACCTGGACTGGCCGTTCGATTGGCGGATGCCAGTATCATGTGGCTCATCCGGGCGGGCGCAACTACCAGACCTTCCCGGTCAACGCGTATGAGGCCGAGAGCCGGCGGCGCGCGCGCTTCTTCACGATGGGTCATACGCCTGGACCGCTCGTGGCAGAGGCGCCGCAACGCAGTCTGGAATTCCCGTTCACGTTGGACTTACGCTACTGGTGACCTGACAACAATTGACCCGACACGACCTTGGCCTTTCAATCGACTTTTCCCTTCGAGGCAACCGCGGCTCACGCGGATGCGCTGTCGCTCCTGCGGGTGCTGCCGGTCCGCGATGGGCACTGGGACGAGTTGCTCGATGAGTCAGGGTCGTTGCGCGAGCCGTGGCGGCAGTTTTTCGAACTGCTGGGCGAGGACGGCATCGCCGCTCTGGAACAGAACGCCGCCTCGGTCGCGCAGCAGATCCGCGATAACGACATCAGCTACAACGTCTACGCGGACAAGGGCGAACCCAGGCCGTGGGCGCTGGACCTGCTGCCGCTTCTGATCGACGAGGCCGAATGGGCCGAAATCGAGCAGGGCGTGATGCAGCGCGCGCAGTTGCTCAACGCGGTGGTGGCCGACGTCTACGGCGCGCAGACCTTGCTGCGGCGCGGCCAGTTGCCGCCGGCGCTGGTCTATGGCCATCCGGGATACCTGCGTTCCGTGCGCGGTTTCACGCCGCCGGGCGGGCAATATCTGCAGGTCGTCGCGGTCGATCTGGCGCGCGCGCCGAACGGCAACTGGACGGTGATGTCGCATCGCACCGAGGCGCCGTCGGGTCTCGGTTACGCGCTGGAAAACCGCCTGATCGTTTCGAGCCAGTTTGCCGAGCCGTTCCGCTCGCTGCATGTGAGCCGCCTCGCGCCCACCTATTCGCAACTGATCGCCACCATGGTGCAGTCGGCCCGCGCCGTAATGCATGGCGATGCCGCCGACAGCTCGCCGCATATCGCGCTGCTTACGCCGGGGCCATTCGCCGAAACCTATTTCGAGCACGTGTTTCTGGCGCGTTACCTGGGCGTGACGCTCGTCGAGGGGAAAGACCTCACGGTGCGCGACGACATGCTGTATCTGAAGACCCTGGCGGGACTCGAACGCGTGCATGTGGTGATGCGCCGGCTCGACGACGCGTTTTGCGATCCGGTCGAACTGCGCGCGGATTCGACGATCGGCGTGCCGGGTTTGCTGCAGGTGATGCGGGCCGGCAACGTGATCGTCTCGAACGTGCCCGGTTCGGGCTTCGTCGAATCGCCCGCCTTGCACGGCTTTTTGCCGGGTATCGCCGAGGCGCTGCTGGGCGAAGATCTGCTGCTGCCGGGCGTGCCGACCTGGTGGTGCGGCGAGGAAGCGGCTCGCGAGCACGCGTATGCGCATCTGGACGAAGCCTTTCTGGTGCCAACCTGGCCGGCCGCGCGGCGCGACGGCGCGCCGGGCCTGGAGCAGGGCGTGCAACCGCTGGACGAGTGGCGCGAGCGCATCGAAGCCTTGCCCGACAACTTCACGATTCAATTGCCGCTGCCGTATTCGTGCGCGCCGCGTTACGAAGACGGCACGCTGGGACGCCGTCCGTCGGTGCTGCGCGTCTATGCCATCGCCGATTTCGACGGCGGCTGGCACGTCATGCCGGGCGGCTTCACGCGTCTCGCGGCGGAGCGGCAGGCAACGGTGTCGATGCAGTTCGGCGGCAGCAGTGTCGATACCTGGGTGCTGTCGAGCCAGCCGACCTCCACCTTCACGCTATTGCCCTCGCCGATGCAGCCCGCCGATCTCGCGCGCAAGCATCGCACGGTCTCGAGCCGCGCCGCGGAGAATCTGTTCTGGGCCGGGCGGTATAGCGAGCGCGCCGAGAACAACGTGCGGCTGCTGCGCTTGATCCTCGGCTCGCTGGAGAGCAACGACGCGAATGCGATGTTCGAGACGCTGGTGGAGCTGGCGCAATACTGCGGGCTGGTGCAATTCGGCGACGTGCGCCGCGACGATTCGCTGCAAGCCTTCGAGCGGACCCTGGTCGCGAATCTGCATGAAGCAACCGGGGCGGCCAGCATCGGCCAGGTGCTGAACGCGCAGGTGCGGGCGAGCGGCGAGATTCGCGGCCGCCTGTCGAACGACCACTGGCGCACGATTCTCGCGGCCCGCAATGACTTCCGCGATGCGTTGCAGAAGCTGATGCCTGCGAGTGTTGCCGCCGCGGCGGGGCTTAACGGTGGCAGCGGCGGCAGCGGTGGCGGCGCTGGGACAGTCGCATCGGGCAGCGGCCGTCACGACCGCTACGACCGCGTCACCTTGATGGACGCGCTCGAACAACTGGCGACACAACTTTCGGCCATCAGCGGCGCACAAGGCGACCGCATGACGCGCGACGAAGCGTGGCGTTTGCTGTTTGCGGGGCGGCACATCGAACGGGTCGCCGCGATGACGTCGATCCTGCGCGTGGTCGCCGGCAAAGGCCAACTGGCGACGCCCGCCGGTTTCGATCTGCTGCTGCAACTCTTCGATAGTACCTTGACCTACCGCTCGCTCTATCCGGGACGCCTCGAAGTGCCGGCGCTGCTCGACCTACTGGTGGTCGAGCCGACCAATCCGCGTGGCCTGTACGGCGTCTACGAACGCCTGTGCGGCAAGCTCGATGAAATCACCATCGCGGCGGGCGGCACCCGGCACCGCGCGTTTGTCGATCTGATGCCGCCGCCCGACACGTTGCCGTCGCTCGAACGCCTGTGCGAAATCGATGGGACCGGCGCCTACACGGCGCTGATCCGCGTGTGCGACGAACTGGGCGCGTTCGCCGCCGCGGCGGCCAATGAAATCAGCGCGCGCTACTTCAGCCACGCCAACACGCTCGCCTCGCAGGTATCGTCATGAAGACCGCACAGACCATGCTGTCGGTCTCGCACCGCACCACTTACCGGTATTCGACCTTCGTCGAGACCGCGCAGCATCTCGCGACCATCCGGCCGCTGGCGTGCGCCTGGCAGCGCGTCATCTCGCATGAAGAGACGATCGAGCCGCAGCCGTCGTATCTGCATAGCCGCGTCGACGCGTTCGGCAATGACGTGCTGTACTTCACGCTCGATGCGCCGCACGAGCGTTTGCAAATGGTCAGTGAAACCACGGTGCAACTGACGCCGCGCTGGACCGAGCTGGATCCCGACACCACGCCGGCATGGGAAGACGTGGCCGAGGCGCTGCGCTTTCGGGTGGGCGGCGAATTCCGGCCGGAGGTCGAGTTCTGCTTTGCCTCGCCAAACATTGCCTTGCGGCCCGCGTTGCGCGCCTACGCGCTGGCGAGCTTCGAGCCCGGCACGCCGGTCGCGGCCGGCGCGATCGACCTGATGCATCGCATTTACCGCGATTTCGCCTACAAGCCATCGGCGACCATGTTCGATACGCCCGCCGAGCGCGCCTTCGAACTGAAGAGCGGCGTGTGCCAGGATTTCGCTCAGGTGATGATCGGCTGCCTGCGCTCACTCGGGTTGCCGGCGCGCTATGTGAGCGGCTATCTGCGCAACGATCCGCCGCCGGGGCAACCGCGGCTGATCGGCGCGGATGCGTCGCATGCGTGGGTGTCGGTGCATTGCCCCGGCAGCGGCTGGATCGACCTCGATCCGACCAATGACGTCCTCGCCGACATGGATCATGTCACGCTGGCGATCGGCCGCGATTACAGCGACGTCTCGCTGCTGCGCGGGATGATTCTCGGTGGCGGTGCGCATCGGGTGGAAGTGGGCGTGAGCGTGCTGCCTCTTTAGCTGCCTTGTCTGATTGGCGGTTTATCGGCCGTTTTGCTGGCCTGTTTCCAACCGTTGGCGTCTCACCAAGTCTTACCCGGGCGCAAGTTTCTTGACACTGTGTGTACGCACACATATACTGCCTTCCATGAACGGACCTCTCACCTACGACGAATGCAACTGCTTCGCCTTGCGCCAGGCTGCCCGCTACGTCACGCAGATTTATGAGCGCCATCTCGGCGAGGTGGGGCTGACGGCTGCGCAGTTCACGATCATGGCCAAGCTGGCGCGGCGCGCCTCGGCCACCATGGTCGAAATGGCCGATGCCATGGTGATGGACCGCACGACGCTGGTGCGCGCGCTCAAGCCGCTGCAGCGTGACGGTCTGGTGGTGAGCGAAGCATCGGAACACGACGGCCGGACGTATCTGTTCAGCTTGTCGGCGAGCGGCAAGGCGACGTTTGCCAAAGCGGCTACCGCGTGGCGTAACGCGCAGGCTGAATTCGAAGGCAAATTCGGCCATGCGCGGGCGAAGGCCTTGCGCTCGGAGCTGTTCGAACTGACCGCGGACTGAGCAAGAGGCGCGGCACGCGGCGCGCTCGCAGCAAACCGTGAATCGACGGCGTGGCAATTGGGCGTCGTCAGATTGGCGGTTTTGTTTTAATTATTTGAGTGCGTATGCACTCGTGAGCTGTAAATAAAACGCACAAGGCACGGACAAAAACGACGCCATGGAAACGCTACCCGATGACGACTGTTTTGCGATTCGCCAGGCGGCCCGCTACGTGTCGCAGCTATACGACCGGCATCTCGCGCAGGTGGGCCTGACGATCACGCAGTTCTCGATCCTGACGAGGATCAAGCGTGCGGCGCCCATGACGATGAAGCAACTGGCCGAGGAGATGGTGATGGAGCGGACCACCCTCGTGCGAGCCTTGCAGCCGTTGCAGCGCGACGGCCTGCTATCGAGCCGCAGCGCTGAAACGAAGGGCAGGGAGCTGTCGCTCAGTCTCACCGAAACCGGCGCTGTCAAACTGGTCGCCGCGCGGTTGCAATGGCGTGCCGCCCAGGAAGAGTTCGAGCAACGCTTCGGAGCGGAACGCGCCGCCGAATTGCGGCGCGAGTTGTTTGCGATGACGAAGGCCTGAGCGATCAGGCGCGGCATGCGACCCGGGCAGGCGCCAAGGCGCTCGCTCAGGCCGGCACAGGTTGGCGTGCTGTTCACGGTTTTTTTACGCCTATTTTGATCTCTATTTAGTGCATACGCACACATAAACATGTCCACGACTCCTTCTACTCTCGCCCCGGCTGGCGCCACCGATGCCGCCGGCGCCGCGCAACCGGCCCGCCGCATTCCGTGGATGCTGCTCGCGGTCATCACCGTGCTGGTGGTGCTGGCGTGCGCGCTGTCGTACTGGTTTATCGTCGGCCGCTTTGTCGAAAGCACGGATGACGCTTACGTCGGCGGCGACGTCACGGTAATGGCGCCGAAGGTGAGCGGCTTCGTCACCGACGTGATGGTGCGCGACAACCAGCGCGTGCAGGTGAATCAGGTGCTGATCCGCCTCGACGCCCGCGACTACGATGCGCGTCTCGCGCAGGCACGCGCCGAAGTGCAGAGCGCGCAGGCAGCCGTCACCGAATTGCAGGCGAGGAAGTCGCTGCAACTGGCGACCATCAACGAGCAGGCCGCCGAGGTGAAGGCCTCGGCTGCGGAACTGACCCGCAGCGCCCAGGACGAGACGCGTTACCGTGAGCTGGTGAAGGACGAGGCGGTGTCGAACCAGGTCGTCGAACGCGCCGACGCGGATCTCGCCAAGGCACATGCCTCGGTCGATCGCAGCGGCGCCGCGCTGCTTGCCGCGCAGCGCGAGATCAGCGTGCTCGATGCGCAGATCGGGGCGGCTGAGGCGCGTGTCGCGACGGCGCAGGCGGCGCAGCGCGTCGCCGAATTGAACGTCGAGTACACGACGATTCGCTCGCCGGTGGATGGTTATGTCGGCAATCGCACGGCGCAGGTGGGGCTGCTGGCCAATACGGGCGTGTCGCTGCTGACGGTGGTGCCTTCGTCGGGCCTGTGGGTCGATGCGAACTTCAAGGAAGACCAGTTGAAGAAGATGCGCGTGGGCGATAAGGCGGACGTCTCGCTCGACGCCTCCAGCCAGTCGCTGCACGGCGTGGTGGACAGCCTCGCGCCCGCCACCGGTGCGACCTTCAGCGTGTTGCCCGCCGAAAACGCGACCGGCAACTTCACGAAGATCGTGCAGCGCGTGCCGGTGCGGATTCATCTCGACGTGCCGCAGGACATGCAGGGCGTGCTGCGTCCGGGCCTGTCGGCGACGGTCAAGGTGCATCTCGATAGCGGCAACGGCGGCGCCGGCAACACCGGTAACGCCAGCAGCATCAACGCGCCGGCGCATTCGTGATCCGCGCCTCGCGCTCGCCTGAGATACGCCGACCATGACCCACCCTCCGCTCAATCCGGCCGACCAGCCGGCCCGTACCAAGGCCTTCGCGTTTGCGCTGATGTGCCTCGGCTTTTTCATGGCGACGCTGGATATCCAGATCGTCGCGTCATCATTGCGGGATATCGGCGGTGGGCTATCTGCCAGCCAGGACGAGCTGTCGTGGGTGCAGACCTCGTACCTGATCGCGGAAATCATGGTGATCCCGATGTCCGGCTGGCTCACGCGCGTATTCTCGACGCGCTGGCTGTTCGCGTTCTCCGCACTCGGCTTCACGATCACCAGCATGCTGTGCGGCCTCGCGTGGGACATCAATTCGATGATCCTGTTTCGCGGCCTGCAAGGCGCGCTGGGCGCGGCGATGATTCCCACGGTGTTCACCACCGCCTTCGTGCTGTTCCCCGGCAAGCAGCGGCTGATCGCCTCGACCACCATCGGCGCGCTGGCTTCGCTCGCGCCGACCATTGGCCCGGTGATCGGCGGCTGGATCACCGCGCAATGGTCGTGGCATTGGCTGTTCTATCTGAACCTCGTGCCGGGCGTGCTCGTCACGGTGATGGTGCCGAAGTTCGTGCATATCGACGAGGTGGATCTGTCGCTGGCGAAAAAGGGCGATTACCTGGGAATCCTCTTGATGTCGGCGTTCCTCGGCTGCCTCGAATACGTGCTCGAAGAAGGGCCGCGCAAGAACTGGTTCGGCGACGATGCCATCCTGCTGTGCACGTGGGTTTCGGCGATTTGCGGTTTCCTGTTCATCGTGCATGCGTTCACGGCTAAACAGCCGATCGTGGATTTGCGCGCGCTGGCGGTGCGCAACTTCGGCATCGGCAGTTTGCTGTCGTTCATCACCGGCGTGGGGCTGTTCTGCTCCGTGTTCCTGACGCCGGTGTTCCTCTCGCGCGTGCGCGGTTTCGACTCGCTGCAGATCGGTCTGGCGTTGTTGTCGGTGGGGTGTTTTCAGTTGCTGGCGCTGGCGGCGTATTCGACGCTGGCGCGGTTTATCGACATGCGCTGGTTGATGATCTTCGGCCTCGCGTGCTTTGGCCTCGGCTGCTATCTATACGTGCCGTTGACCAGCCAGTGGGGCTGGCAGGAGTTGCTGCTGCCGCAGGCCTTGCGCGGCATCGGCCAGCAGTTTTGCGTGCCGCCCATCGTCACCATGGCGCTCGGCTCGCTGCCGCCATCCCGGTTGCGCTCGGCGAGCGGCCTGTTCAATCTGATGCGGAATCTGGGCGGCGCCATCGGCATCGCGGTGAGCAGCACCATGCTCAACGACCGTCTCAATCTGCACTACGAACGGCTTGATGAACACCTCAGCGTCGGCCGGCCGGTGGTCGAAGGTCTGTTGCAGCAGCAGGCCAGCCGGCTCGCCGCGGTAGGCGGCAATGCGCTCAACGCGGGCCATGCGGGCCTCGACCTGCTGCATACGCTGCTGATGCGCGAAGCGCTGGTGCTGACCTTCTCCGACGCCTTTCTCGCGGTGGCGTTGTGCTTCGTGGTGGGGCTCGTGAGCGTGGCGTTTTCGCGCCCGTTCGGCTTGAGCTCGCCGCCTCCCGACGCCCATTAGACAATCTTCAGGATAGCGATATGAAATCGATCGCAGAAAAAACGGTGGCCGCGGCGATGCTGCTGGCGCTGGCGGCATGTGCGGTGCAGCCGGAGACGCATGCGGACCTGCCGCACGTGGCGCAAAGCGTGGCGCCCACGGCGTGGAGCGTCGACGCGCCGCAAGATAGCGTGGATGCCGACGCCTGGTGGGAGCACTTTGGCGACCCGGTGCTGCATCAACTGGTCGAATCCGTGCTGAACGGCAATCTGGATGTGCAGGCCGCCGTCGAGCGTGTCAAGCAGGCGCAGGCCATCACGACGCAGCAGCGCTCGTATCTGCTGCCCGAACTCGATGCCACGGCAACAGCCGCCGACCAACGCGAAAACGCGCCGCCGCCGCTCGGTTACGTGCGCCAGGCGGGCTTTGGCGTGGCGGCAAGCTGGACGCCGGACGTGTTCGGCGGCGAGCGCCTCGCCGTGTTGGCGGCGCAAGCCCAGCTCGCGGGCCGCGAAGCATCGCTGGACGAATTGCGGCTCGCGCTTGCGGCCAATACGGCGGGCGCTTATATCGACCTGCGCTGGGCGCAATCGGAGCTGCAGATTCTCAACGACAACGAGGATATCCGCCGCCGCGCGCTCAAGCTCACGCAGGAGCGGCTGCATTACGGCCTGTCGACGCAACTCGACGTGGCCCGCGCGCAGAACCAGTTACAGGATCTGCAGGCGCAGATTCCGCACGTGCAGTCGACCATCCAGCATCAGCTCAGCCTGATCGCCGTGTATTCGGGCCGCACGCCGGAGAGCGTCAACAGTCTGCTGCTCACGCAGGCGCGCGAGATTCCGGCGCCGGCGCAAAGCGTGCCGCAGATCCTGCCGTCCGAAGCGCTGTTGCGCCGGCCCGACGTGCGCACTGCTTACGCCAGCGTCGAACAGCGCGCGGCGGAGGTGGGCGCCGCGAAGGCGCAGCGCTATCCGCAGTTCAAGCTGAATCTGGCGGATGGTTTGTTGGCGTCGTCGTATCTTGGCTTGCCCACCTTGACCGACAACCTGTTCAGCGCAGCCCTGAACGCGACGAGCCCGATCTTCAACGCGGGCCGCATCACGGCGAACATCGACGAGAACGAAAGCAGGATGCGCGAATCGCAACTCGGCTTGCAGCAGACCATGCTACAGGCGTTAAAGGAGGTCGAGGACACCCGCAGCGATCTGGTCAGCGACGCCGTGCAGGTAGATCGTCTGGGCGGCGCGCTCGATGCGTCGGGTCACGCGTTGCATCTATCCACCGAGTTGTACAAGGACGGCGCGTCGAGTTTCCTCGACGTGCTCGATGCGCAGCAGGCGTATCTGCGCGATTCCGAAGCCCTGAACCAGGCGAAGCGCGCCCACGCGCTGGCGGCGGTGGCGCTGTACCGCTCGCTCGGCGGCGGCTGGGATACGCAACCCGCGCTGGCCGCGAACTGATGGCGCGAGCCAATCGACACTGAACGGACCCGGAACGCGACGCCGGCCCGCCCGCGTCCCGGAGATGACGGACCAGCCCGCCTCGGGCCGATGCGATGCAGGCGGACGCGACTGATGGAATGTGAGGGACGATGATGAACAGGCGAGAAGTAGTGATCTGCAATCCCGTGAGGACGCCGATTGGCGCCTACAACGGCACGCTGAAAGACGTGCCGGCCACCGAACTCGGCGCGCTCGTCGTGCGCGAGACGCTGAGCCGCAGCGGCCTCGCGGCGGCGCAGCTGAACGCGGTGGTGCTGGGCAACGTGATCCAGGCGGGCAACAGGATGAATCCGGCGCGCCAGGCGGCCATTGGCGGCGGCGTGCCGGTCGAAGTGCCGGCGCTGACGGTGAACCGCGTCTGCGGTTCGGGCGCGCAGGCGATTGCCTCGGCGGCGCAGGAAATCTGGCTGGGTTTCGGTGACGCCGCCGTGGCGGGCGGCATGGAGAACATGGACCGCGCGCCGTATCTGCTCGATGGCGGCCGCTGGGGCTATCGCATGGGCAACGCGCAAGTGCATGACAGCATGTTGCGCGACGGCCTCGTCGACGCATTTTCCGGCGAACATTCCGGCTGGCACACCGAAGACCTCGTCACGCAGATGGACATCACGCGCGAGGCTCAGGACCGCTGGGCCGCGCGTTCGCAGCAGCGTTTCGCGGCGGCGCAGGACGACGGCCGCTTCGATGCGGAACGGGTGAGCGTCGAAATCGCCGGACGCAAAGGGCCGCAGCTATTCTTGCGCGACGAGCAAGCGCGCGCCGATACCACCGTCGAAACATTGGCGCGGCTGCGGCCGGCGTTTCGTCCCGACGGCACGATCACCGCCGGCAACGCGCCGGGCCTCAATAGCGGCGCCGCCGCCATGGTGGTGGCGGAGCGCGGCTTCGCCGAGAGCCACGGCATCGAACCGTTCGCGCGGCTCGTCGCCTATGGCGTCGCGGCGGTCGAGCCTGGCCTGTTCGGGCTTGGACCGGTGCCCGCCGTGCAGATGGCGCTCGGCCGCGCGGGCTGGCGGCTCAAGGACGTCGAGCGCGTCGAGATCAACGAGGCTTTTGCCGCCGTGCCGATTGCCGTGCTGCGCAAGCTCGGGCTGGACGAGGAGATCGTCAATGTCGAAGGCGGCGCGATCGCTCACGGCCATCCGATCGGCGCCACCGGCGCCGTGCTGACGACGCGCCTGCTGCACTCGATGCGGCGTGACGGACTCAGGCGCGGCATCGTCACGCTGTGCATCGGCGGCGGCCAGGGGATCGCGCTGGCGCTGGAAATACTCTGAGTCCGGCTCGACGCTTACGCGTCATGTCAATGCAAAGCGGAATTTTTTGCTACATTGACGCAGATGCCCGGTTCGCGGCCCGCGTCCTTCTTATCCGGAGGGCGTGGCCGCACTGAGCCCGTGAGCGGAACAACAAATCCTCCCGAGAGACAATGTGATGCGAATTCTGGTTGTAGGTGCAGGTGCAGTGGGCGGTTATTTCGGCGGTCGTCTTGCGCATGCCGGCCGTGACGTAACGTTTCTGGTGCGCGCGGGCCGCGCCGAAGAACTGCGCCGTGCCGGTCTGGTGATCAAAAGCCCGCGCGGCGACTTCACGCTGCGCGACCCCAAGACCGTGCAGGCCGGCGACAGCGTCGAGCCCTTCGATCTGGTGATGCTGAGTTGCAAGGCCTACCATCTCGACGATGCCATCGCGTCGTTCGAGTCGATGGTCGGGCCGGCCACGCTGATCCTGCCGCTGCTCAACGGCATGCGTCATATCGACGTCCTCACGCAGAAGTTCGGCGCGGCGCGCGTGCTGGGCGGTCAATGCGCGATTGCTGCGACGCTCAACCGCGAGCGCGAAATCGTCCACCTGAACGAAATGCATTCGATGTCGTTCGGCGAGCTCGAAGGCGGCTTGTCGGCGCGCGTGCGTGCGATTGGCGAGGAAATGGCGGGCGCCGGTTTCGACGTACTGCAGAGCGATCACGTGCTGCTGAGCATGTGGGAAAAGTGGGTGTTCCTCGCGACGCTGGCCGCCAGCACGTGTCTGTTCCGCGGCGCCGTCGCCGATATTCTGAGCGCGCCGGATGGCCGCCGCGCAATCGAAGGGCTGCTTGGCGAATGCCGGGCGATCGCCCAGCACAACGGCTTTACGATGGGGCCGCATTTCGACGCCCGCGCCAACCAGACGCTCTTCACGCCTTCGCCGCTGACGGCTTCGATGCTGCGCGACGTCGAGAATCACGCCCCGACCGAGGCCGACCATGTCCTCGGCGACCTGATCCAGCGCGGCGGTTCCGCGCAGCAGCGCGATGCGGGGTTGTCGTTGCTGCGCATCGCCTACAGCAATCTGAAAACGTATGAAGCACGCGAGGCGCGTACCGCCGCCTAGGGTTTGGCCGCGTGCTTGCGGCGGCGAGCATGCAAGGGGTGTGCGGGCGGGCATGCGAAAAGCGGGCGACAGGAGGACATCATGCCGAGTCCAGCAGGGTCGGTCGTGGCGCTAAGTTCGGCTTCGGCGACGGCGTTTTCGTTCGGAATTGCCTATCTCGGCTACTGGGGTGTCCACGAACCCGCGCCGTGGAAATTCACCGACGTGCTGGTGGTGATGTTCGCTTTAGGCGGATTCGCCTGCCTCGGGCTGGTGCCGTTCGTGGCGACCCGTCCGGTCAGGCAGGAAAGCGACGACGACGGCGTTCGCGTCGCAAGGCGTCTGTTTCTTGGCGGCGTAAGCGCGGTCTGGCTCGCGCTTACGCTATCCATCGTGAAGTGAAACCGGTCAAGCAGATCAAAGCCGCGCCGTTTTCTCCGCCTGTTCGATAGCAATCCTGATAATTGGCGCGGGGCCGTCACCGGCCGGGAAAATCCGCTCCGCTCGCAGCGTTTTCAATCATGCGAGAAGCGCCGCGATCAGAACAGCCGCGGCGTCCCCACCCATACCACCAGCGACTCGCCACGCGCCGTATTGGCCCAGCTATGCGGCACGGTCGATTCGTAATGCGCGCTGTCGCCTGCTTGCAACGCAAACGTCTTGCCTTCCAGCGTCAGCGAAACCTTGCCGCTGATCACGTACAAAAACTCTTCGCCGGCATGCGTGTTCACTTCGGAGCGTTTTTGTCCCGGCGGCATCTTGACGAGAATCGCTTCCAGTTGCCGGCCGCCCGTCAGATTGGTCAGACGGGCGAACAGGTTGGCGGAATCCGCGAAACCAAAAAACCGCAGCTGGTCGCCCCGGCTCACCGAACGCTCTTCGCTGGGGGTGTCGACGAAATACTGCACGGTCACGCCGAGGGCGCTGGCAATCCCCGCCAGCGACGTCAGAGATGGGGTGGCCAGGCCGCGTTCCACCTGCGACAGAAAGGGTTTTGAAATGCGTGCCGCTGTGGCTGTGTCATCGAGCGTGCGCTTCAGCCGCTGCCGCAGCGCGCGTATCTTGCTACCCAGCTCGAGGGCCGGATTTTTGTTTTCAGTTTTTGTAACCATAGCGAGAAATGAATCAGCCCGTCAAAATATGTTTGATTTAAGTAAACAAAATTTGATAGCCTGGATGGCTATCGGAATAGCGTGAGTATGCCTGTCGGGCATTTTTTTCGAAAACAAACCGGCTCATCTGCCAGAGGCTCAAACCGGCTTGCAGCTTGCTCAAGAACCGTTTGCGCCGGCGAAACAGAGTGGGCGTTAATATCGCGCGGCCAGATAATACGAACGATTAACACATCCGATGCTTAAATAAATTCATGCATTTCGAGTTCATGGATGATATCGCGTGACGCGCCACGGCAAAATTTGCAATTGCCCTGGGTTGGCGCGGGACACATCAGTGAATTCCCTGAGTGACGGCGCGGCTCGCGCTGCGCACAATCGCGTGCGCTTGCGAGCCGATCCATGCTTTCGGCTTGCATGCTGTTGCCAATCCCGTGCGTAGCGATCCTGTGCGCGGAACGACGAGCGGTGCGGTTTATCCCAACTGCGCCGTCAAATTGAAATGAATGCCACCGCTGATGCCCACCGCCACGCCTGCTTCACCGCCCGTTCGCACGGGCCGCTGTCTGCCGCCCTCGGGCTGCTTCGCGCACGCTATGCTTTATCATTGGAGCCGTTCCGCCTGATGGCGCGCGCCGATATGGCGCGATTTATGTCGGTCAGCCTGCCTTTCCCACTCCCTGGTTGCTCCGCTTTGTTCAGCAGATAAGCGCGTGCGTGCCGGCTGTTGCGCGCGCCATAGCCTGTTATTTCCAGACCCAGTTTCCAGCGGCGCAGTCTTTGTTTCGCGCGCCGCCGCAATCGCAAGAACACGAGGCACATGATGAATTCAACCGTATCCCAGACTCGATCGTTTTCGACGGTCTTCCTGATCGAGATGTGGGAGCGTTTCGGCTACTACGGGATGGCCGCGCTGTTGGTCCTGTTCATGATCGACAAGCTCGGCTTCACCGATAGTCACGCCACGCTCACATGGGGCGCATTTACGGCGCTCGTCTATGCCGCGCCGTCCGTGGGCGGCTGGATCGGCGACAAGATCCTCGGCGCGCGCCGCACCATGGTGTTCGGCGCGCTGGTGCTGTGTCTGGGCTATCTGATGCTGTCCATGCCGAACGACGGGCTCAACTATATGTACGTCTCGCTTGGCGTGATCGTGGTGGGCAACGGCCTCTTCAAGGCGAATGCCGCGAATCTGGTGCGCCGCATTTACGAAGGCGACGACGCGCGCATCGACAGCGCGTTCACCATCTACTACATGGCGGTCAACATCGGCTCGACGGTGTCGATGCTCGCCACGCCGTGGATCAAGGACCACTGGGGCTGGCACGCGGCGTTCGCCGTGTGTTGCGCGGGCATGCTGCTGGCCGTGGTGAATTACTTCATCATGTTCCGCACGCTGGCGCACGTGGGCTCCGCGCCGGATGCCGCACCGGTGCGCTGGGGACGGGTGGGCGCCGTGGTGCTGGGCGGCGCCGCCCTGTGCCTCGCGACGATGTTCGTGCTGCAGCACAAGGCCATTGCGGTGGCCTGCGTGTATGCGGCGGGCGTCGCGATTCTCGGGATCTTCGGCTACATGCTCGCCAAATGCGAGCGTTCGGAACGCGCCGGTTTGATCGCCGCGCTGGTTCTGACGTTGCAGGCCATCCTGTTCTTCATCTTTTATCAACAGATGTCGACCTCGCTTACGCTGTTCGCGGTGCGCAACGTCGATCCGCATTTCTCGGTGTTCGGCGTGTCGCTCTTCACGTGGAGCGCGGCGCAGTTCCAGGCGCTCAATCCGATCTGGATCATGCTGTTGAGCCCGATTCTCGCGGTGCTGTACACGCACCTCTCGAAGAGCGGCAACGACGTCTCGGTGGCGGTGAAGTATGCGATCGGCTTTGTGGTGGTCGCAGCCGGCTTCTTCGTGTACGCGGTGAGCGGACGTTATGCTGTCGACGGCCGGGTGTCGTCGTGGTTCATGGTGGGCGGCTACGGACTGTATTCGCTCGGCGAACTGCTGGTGAGCGGCCTTGGTCTCGCGATGATCGCGCGTTATGTGCCGGCCCGCATGAGCGGCTTCCTGATGGGCGCGTATTTTGTCGCCAGCGGCGTGTCCGGTTATCTCGGCAGCGTGGTGGCGAATTTCGCGCAGATGCCGTCGGGTGACCTCGATCCGCTGCAGTCGCTGCCGCTCTACACGAAGCTGTTCATGGGCCTTGGCTGGCTGGCGGCGCTCGGCGCGCTGGTCGCTGTGCTGCTGCTGCCGCTGATGAATCGCCTGTCGCGCGAGCATCATCGCAGCGCCAACGAAGCGCGCGACGCCGCGCGGGTGTCGAACGGTCTTTCGCCGGCGGCCGCAGAGTAATCAAAGCGTTGCGGTGATTCGAGCCAGAGGGCGCGCCTTGAACGGCGCGCTTTTTTTATTGCCGTCTGGTTTGCGCATCGAGGCGATTTTCGCGGCGGCATGACTTCGCGGTTTTACCTGGCAGTCTTACCAGGCAAATTCACTCCGGCAACTTGCGAAACGAAACAGCCAGCCGGTTCCAGCCGTTGATTGCAACAATCAGCATCGTCAGGTTGGCGATTTCCTCGTCGCTGAAATGCGGTTTCACGGTTTCCCAGACGGCATCGGGCACGTGCGTCTGCGCGACCAGCGTGAGCGCTTCGGTCCATTCGAGCGCGGCCCGTTCGCGGTCGGTGAAGAAGGGCGTTTCGCGCCAGACCGTGACGGTGGCGAGACGCCGCTCCGTTTCGCCGCCTTTGCGCGCGTCGGCGACATGCATGTCGACGCAGAACGCGCAGCCGTTGATCTGCGAGGCGCGCAACCGCACCAGTTCCATCAGCGATTTTTCGAGGCCGGACTGGCCGATTGCCTGCTCCAGCGCCATCATGGCGCGGATGCCGGCGGGGGTCGCTTTGTAGAAGTCGAGACGGGATTGCATGGTGTGCTCCTGATTGAAAGTGTCCCCGATGCGGGACCCACTGAGCGCAGCTTAGTCCGTGGAGTGGTCGCGTAAAATAGCCATTTATTGGATATTTCAGGTAACCACTTAAATGGACATCCATATCACGATCGAAGGACGTCACGAGCTGGCGGCGCAGATTTACCGGCAGTTGCGCGCGGGAATCGTCGAAGGTCGTCTGACCGGTGGTACGCGTTTGCCGTCCACGCGCGATCTCGCCGCGCAACTCGGTGTCTCGCGCAAGACGACACTCGACGCGTTCGAGCGGCTGCTTGCCGAGGGTTATCTGAACACGCGCGCGGGATCGGGGACGTTCGTCGCGGAAGGTCTGCAGCGGTTGCCGGCGCAAGCGGACGCACAGCCTAAAACCCAGACGAAAGCGCAACTGGCCGTGCGTGCGCAGCCGCTGTGGGAGCGCACGCCGCAGGGCTTGTCGTTACCGCCGCGAAGGCTCGCGTTGAAGCACGAGTTTATCGGCGGCATGACGGACAAGTCGCTGTTTCCTTTCGATGTCTGGCGCCGCTGCGTCAATCACGCGCTACGGGCGCAGTCGCGCAGTCCTGGCTTTTATCGTGAGCCCGTGGGAGAGCAGGAGTTGCGATTGGCGATTGCGCGTTATCTCGGCTTTAACCGCGCGGTCGCGTGTAACTGGGACGAGGTGATCGTGACGCAGGGCGCGCAGCACGCGCTCGACCTGGTCGCACGTATCACGCTGCGTCCGGGCGACGTGGCGGCGCTCGAAGATCCCGGCTATCCGCCCGCGCTCGCCTGCTTCGCGGCGACCGGCGCGAAGGTCGTGCCGGTGCCGGTGGACGCGCAAGGGCTGGTCGTCGACAGGCTTCCGGACAATGCGCGGCTCGTCTATGTCACGCCTTCGCATCAGTTTCCGCTCGGCATGCCGATGAGTCTCGAGCGGCGCGTCGAGTTGCTGGAATGGGCGCAAAAGCGCGGCGCGATCATTATCGAAGACGACTATGACAGCGAGTATCGTTTCGAAGGACGGCCCATGGAGCCGCTCAAAAGTCTCGACCGTGCCGGGCTGGTCACCTACATCGGCACGTTTTCGAAAACCATCTTCCCGGAGTTGCGCATCGGCTACGCGGTGCCGCCCGCGCCCCTGCTTGGACCGCTGTGCACGGCGCGCCAGATGGCGGACGTGCACGGCTGCACGCTGACGCAAACCGCGCTTGCGGCCTTTATGCTGAACGGCGATTTCGCCAAGCATCTGCGGCGCATGCACAAGGTCTACGCCGCGCGCCGCGTATGCCTGCTCGAGCATCTGCAAGGCGCGCTCGCGCCGTGGTTCGAGGCGGTGGTGCCGACTGCCGGCATCCATCTGGCTGCACATCTCAAGGCGCCCATCAAGGAGGACGCGCTGATCGCGGCAGCCCGCGAGGCATCGATCGGGCTTTATGGACTCGCCGGATTTCATCGCCGGGTGCGGGCGCGACCCGGTCTGATTTTCGGCTACGGCGGGATTGCTGTCGAGCAGATCGATGCCGCACTCTCTACGCTGGCGAGGCTGATGCCGCGCCTTGCCCGATGAGTTCGGACCTGTCGGGCGCGTCATAAAGCACCGTCAGGCTGACTCAGCCAACCGCTGTTTTGTCGTTAAAGCAGCTAAAAACAGGTACTTTCCGATCGTCCGGCGCGACCCCGGAATGAACGACGGGACTCAGGACACCCAGGTGGAAGTGCTCGTCGAATCGCGTTTACCCCCTGAAATACGGGTTAAAAAGTGTTGCGTAGTCAGCGCCGCGCAACAAACCGTAACGCTTATACACAAAAGAGTCGCGCAAAACGCCACAGCGCTTGTAGAATCCGGCCTTGAAGCGTGCGCATACCGCGAGCGCTTCTTGCATTCACTGACCAACAACAGGTAGGAGAAACATGCCGACTTCCGCAAAAAAGGTGGCCAAGAAGGCTGCTACGGTACCGACCAAGAAGGTTGCTGCGAAGAAAGTTCCTGCGAAGAAAGCCGTCGCAGCTAAGAAGGTCGCCGTGAAGGCGTCCGGCGCACTGTCGCCGATCAAGGACACCTTCACGAAGGCCTCGCTGGCTGCACACGTCGCAGAACGTGCTGCTGTTGAACCGAAGGCTGCCAAGGCTGTGCTGGCCGCGCTCGAAGACACGATCCTCGGCGCAGTCCACAAAAAGGGTGCTGGCGAATTCACGCTGTCGGGTCTTCTGAAGATCGTCGTGACCGCTGTCCCGGCGAAGAAGAAGCGCTTCGGCAAAGACCCGTTCACGGGCGAAGAGCGTTGGTTCCCGGCCAAGCCGGCTAGCGTGCGCATCAAGGCACGTCCGCTGAAGAAACTGAAGGACGCAGCAGCGGCGTAATCGCGCGCGGCGCCCGGTTCGTTTCCAAACGGCGGAGGGCGCCAGAGCCGGTTTTCAAACGCTGGATGTCCTGCAGTACGAAATCCCCGCGGCTGTGAATCCGCGGGGATTTTTTATGGCCGCCGCAGATTCGCTGCACCGGAGTAGCGCATTGGGGGCGGGCGCGATACGATGGTGCAGAAGCCGTGCCGGTCGCATGCGCTGTTCGTGTGCATCCTGTTCGGTTTGCGTGCGGAAAGCCAATGGCATAGCGCTTGCTTTAATGCTTGTCGAACACCGAATGCGCAGCGCATTCGCCTTCTATCCGACACAAAGAGCGGGGCGTGACATGCGATGCTATGACGAGATGCGTCATGAAGACGAAGTCGTGCGACCTCATTACGCACGCTTCGAACGCTGGTTGGCAAAGCAGGGTAACGAGGCAATCGCGCGCAAGCGCGCCGAAGCGGATCTGCTGTTTCGCCGCGTGGGCATCACCTTCGCGGTGAACGGCGACCTGTCCGGCACCGAGCGGCTCATCCCGTTCGATCTGATCCCACGCATCATTCCGCGCAGCGAATGGCAGACGCTCGAAGCGGGTCTGCGGCAGCGCGTCCAGGCGCTCAATCTGTTTATCCACGACGTCTATCACGATCGCAACATCGTGCGCGCCGGCATCGTCCCGGCCGAGCAGGTTTACACCAATGCGCAGTATCGGCCCGAGATGCAGGGCGTCAACGTGCCGCTTGGCGTGTATGCGCATATCGCCGGCGTCGACGTGGTGCGGGCCGGCGAAGACGGCGCGTTCTACGTGCTCGAAGATAACCTGCGGGTACCCTCCGGCGTGTCGTACATGCTGGAGAACCGCAAGATGATGATGCGGCTGTTTCCCGATCTGTTCGTGCAGAACCGCATCGCGCCGGTGGCGCATTACCCCGACCTGCTGCTCGATACCTTGCGTTCGGTGGCGCCCGAAGGCGTTGACGATCCGGTGGTGGTGGTGCTTACGCCCGGCATGTATAACTCGGCGTATTTCGAGCACACCTTTCTCGCCCAGCAGATGGGTGTGGAGCTGGTGGAAGGCAAGGATCTGTTCGTCGACGACAACTACGTCTTCATGCGCACGACCCAGGGGCCGAAGCGCGTCGACGTGATCTACCGCCGGGTGGACGACGACTTTCTCGATCCGCTCGCGTTTCGCACCGACTCGGCGCTTGGCGTGCCGGGCCTGCTGACTTCGTATCGGGCAGGGCGCGTGGCGCTTGCCAATGCAATGGGCACCGGTATCGCCGACGACAAATCGATCTACCCGTATGTGCCGGAGATGATCGAGTTTTATCTCGGCGAGAAGCCGATCCTCAATAACGTGCCGACTTTTCAATGCCGCAAGCCCGACGACCTTGCCTATACGCTCGCGCATCTGCCCGAACTGGTGGTGAAGGAAGTCCATGGCGCGGGCGGCTATGGGATGCTGGTCGGGCCGGCTTCGACCGCTGCTGAAATCGAAGACTTCCGCGCGCGGCTGATCGTGCGTCCGGCCGGTTACATCGCGCAGCCGACGCTGGCGTTGTCGGCGTGTCCGACGTTCGTCGAAGCGGGCATCGCGCCGCGCCATATCGATCTGCGCCCGTTCGTGCTGTCCGGCAAGAGCGTGGCGATGTGTGCGGGCGGATTGACGCGGGTCGCGCTGCAGGAGGGCTCGCTGGTGGTCAATTCCTCGCAGGGCGGCGGCACCAAGGATACGTGGATGGTCGACTGAGTGGGTTGCGGATCTCGTGCCGCCAGCAGGCGGCAACCGCGACAAGGAAAACCGGCGCGAGGTCCCGCCGGCGCATCATCAAAAATGGAAAGCCGTCATGTTAAGCCGCACCGCCGACCATCTCTTCTGGATGGCCCGTTACATGGAGCGCGCCGAGAACACCGCGCGCATGCTAGACATCAACCTGAAGGCGCTGCTGTTGCCGCAGACGCCTGCGCAGGAGGCTCGCGCGCAGCGCTCGGTGCTGCGCATCTCCGAACTGGAAGCGGCCTTTGCACAACGCTACGACGAGCCGACGCGCGAACACGTGCTCGACTTCATGGTGGCGGACTCGACCAATCCTTCGAGCATTTACTCTTGCCTGCAGGCGGCGCGTGAAAACGCCCGCGCCGTGCGCGGCACGCTGACCACCGAGTGGTGGGAGACGATCAACGACACCTGGCTGGAGTTCCAGGAACGCGCCGTGGCCGGCCAGCTCACCGCGAATCCGGATGAACTGTTCGAATGGGTCAAGTTCCGCTCGCATCTCTCGCGTGGCGTGACGATCGGCACCGCGCTACAGGACGACGCGTTCTTTTTCACGCAGCTCGGCACGTATCTGGAACGCGCGGACAACACCGCGCGGATTCTCGACGTGCGCTTTGCGGACGTCGAGCCGAACTCGCGCGATGCGGCGCGCCAGCTCGAAGACTTCTATTACTGGACCTCGATTCTTAGTTCGGTGTCGGCGCTGGAGATTTATCGCAAGGTGTATCGCGACGTGGTCACGCCGGCGCGGGTGGTCGAACTGATGATTCTGAACCAGCAGATGCCGCGCTCGCTGCTCGCTTCGCTGGAAGGCGTGTGCGTCAATCTGGCGATGCTGCGCACTTCCGGCTCCAATCAATGCGAGCGGTTTGCCGGCAAGCTGCGCGCCGAGCTGGTTTATTCAGACATCCGGCAGATTTTCGAAGCGGGTCTGCACGCCTATCTGACCCAGTTCCTCGCCCGGGTGTTCGAACTCGGCAACCTGGTGGCGCGGACCTATCTGATGTTGCCAGTGGCTTGACGGAGCTTTCTTTATGTACCTGACGATCCGCCACGACACCGCCTATCGCTATGAAACGACGGTTCATTATTCGATCCAGCAATTGCGTCTGACGCCGTCGAGCGGCGCCTCGCAGACGGTGCGGCGCTGGAGCATCGACGCGCCCGGCAAACTCGATTCGACCTTCGACGCCTATGGCAACGTGCTGCACACGCTGGTGCTGAACAAGCCGCACAGCGAGATCCGTCTGCACGTAACGGGGGAGATCGACACGATTGCGCTCGTCGACGGCCAACTGCGCGACGCGGTGGGGCCGGTGCCGCTCGAGCATTACACCTGCGCCACGCGTCTCACGGAAGCGGACGCGGCGGTGCGCGAACTGGCGCAAGCGGTGGCGTCGCCCGGCACGCCGCAAGGGCTTATCCAGTTGGCCGAGGCGATTGCGCAGCGCGTAAAGCAGCAGCCAGGCGGCGCGCGCCCGGAACAGACCAGCACGGCTGCCGAGGCGCTTGCGCTCGGCCATGGGATCAGCCAGGACCATGCGCACTTGATGCTGGCGTGTTGCCGCTCACGCGGCCTGCCGGCGCGTTTTGTGAGCGGTTATATCGTGCCGCAGGAAAAGGGCGAGGCGGCGCACGGCGCAAGTCACGCGTGGGTGGATGTCTGGCTGGACGGTTCGGGCTGGATTTCCGTCGACGTGACGCACGCGGCCTTTGCCAGCGAAATCTACTGCCGGCTCGCCGCGGCGCGCGATTACGAGGCGGCCGCGCCGGTGCGGGGCCGGCGCATCGGCGGTGTCGAAGAACGGTTGAACGTTTCAGTGATGGTGAGCACGCAGGCGCCGCAATAAGATGCGCCGACACACAAAGGACGCGGCGGCGCCGCATTACAATAGCGGCGTTTGCTGGCTTTCCGGATACTTTTTATGACTTATTGTGTGGCGATGTGCGTCGACGACGGACTCGTGTTTCTGTCCGATACCCGCACCAATGCAGGCGTCGATCACATCAGCACGGCGCGCAAGATGACGGTGTTCGAGCTGCCCGGCGAGCGCGTGCTGGTGCTGCTCGGCGCCGGCAATCTGTCGCTGACTCAGGCCGTGCTGCAGGAACTGTGCGAGCCGACCGACCCCGAGCGGCCCACGCTGTGGAGCGCGCCCACCATGGCGGACGCGGCGCGGGTGGTGGGGCAGGCGGTGCGCGACGTGCATCAGCGCGAAGCCAAGGCGCTGCAGGATTTCGGCGTCGACTTCAATTGCAGCTTCATTCTGGGCGGCCAGATCGCCGCGCCCGGCAAGCCGAAGGGCGGCCGGCCGCATCTGTTCATGATTTACGCGGCGGGGAATTTCATCGAATCGTCGGCGGTGAACCCATATTTCCAGATTGGCGAGTCGAAATACGGCAAGCCGATCATCGACCGCGTGCTGACCCCCACCACACCGCTCGACGAAGCCGCCAAGTGCGCGCTGATCTCGATGGACTCGACCTTGCGCTCGAATCTGTCGGTGGGGCTGCCGCTCGATCTGCTGGTCTACGAAAAGGACGCGCTGCGGGTGACGCGGTTCGTCTCGGTCGATCACGACAATGCGTAC
The DNA here is from genome assembly GCF_900996235.1 of Paraburkholderia sp. BCC1885. Lineage (GTDB taxonomy): Bacteria > Pseudomonadota > Gammaproteobacteria > Burkholderiales > Burkholderiaceae > Paraburkholderia. The sequence continues at coordinate 28,168 of NZ_CAAJGM010000110.1, read as the reverse complement.
TTCGAAATGATTCACCGCACGTGGGGCGAGCGCCTGCGTCAGGTGTTCGGCGAGATCCCCGATCCCGACTGGCAGGAATCGGCGAATGTGCCGGTGCAGCGCCGCGAGCGCGCGCTGGTGCTGCATCGTGCGCCGGTGGCCGGCGACGAGGCGGTGACCTCGAAGCCCGCGCAGACGCTGGCGCAGGCCGAGAAGAACAAGGCGCAGCGGTAGACAGCGGTGGGCAGCGGCAGGCAGCCGTAGTTAGTCGCCCGCAATCCCATCAGCCATAAAACCGTCAGCCATAAAAAAACCAGCCACCGGCTGCGCGCCTGTGGCTGGTTTTCGACAGCGTCGTGCTTGAGCTGTCCGTCCAGTCGATTAGAACTTGTGACGGATACCCAGGCTGACGATTTCCTGCACGTTCGAGTTCGACACGTAGCCGTAGTCGGCCACCGATGCCGTCACGCCCGTGCCCGATGCCCGTTGGTAAGCGCCGACCAGGTACACGTCGGTACGCTTCGACAGGTTGTAGTCGCCGCCCAGCGAGACCTGGTTATACGTCGCCGATTCGCCGAAACCCGAGCCGTGCGTGAACGTGTAGCCCAGACCCAGCAAGGCTGCCGGCGTAACCTGCCAGTTCACGAAGCCCGCGCCGATGTTGTAACGTTCCGTCGAGTCGAACGCCGAGAACGCGTCCGGCTTGTACTGCGCGTTGCTGTAACGGATGCCGGCGGTGATCGGGCCAACCACGTACTGCGCGCCAACCGATGCGATGCCGATCGACTTGGCCGTCACGAACGGAGTATTGACCGCGCCGTCGAACGTCGCGTCCGAAGTCGCGCCAGTGCTCCAGATTCCTGCGCCATTGGCGTTGGTACGCGAGGCCAGCGTATCGCCGTTGTCCATGCGGATGTAGCCGGCTGCAATGCTGAACGGGCCGTTTGCATACGTTGCCGCGCCCGCCCACGTTTGACCTGAGCCGGTCGAACCTGCGACGCCGCCGAATGCGTACATGGCTTCGAACTGGAAGCCAGCGTAGGTATTCGAGGTGAACTTGATGGAGTTATTCGTCCGCGAGCTGTTGTCGTTGTTGTCGACGTCGCCCGGCGTGCTGAACGTGGAACCCCAGTAGTTGTCTGCCGTGACTGCCTGGACCAGGTCGACGAGCGGGTCATACTGGCGGCCGAGCGTGACCGTACCGAACTGGTCGCTCGAGAGGCCAACGAATGCCTGACGGCCGAACATCTTGCCGCCTTGTCCCAGAGAACCATTGTTCGGGCTGAAACCGTTTTCCAACTGGAACACAGCCTTCAGGCCACCGCCCAGATCTTCCGTACCCTTCAAGCCCCAGCGATTGCCTTGCAGATTGCCGGCGACGAGACCGTAGAAGTTCTGATTGCTCGTATTGGCGTTGTGCGCGAATTGAATCGAGTCATCGATGACGCCGTACAGCGTGACGCTGCTTTGGGCGTGAGCGACAGTTGCTGCACCCAGCAGTGCCAGCGAGAGGCCAGACAGTGCGAATTTTTTCATCCATTTCTCCACGCGATAATTGGTTTCGTTGTTGCGGAAAGGAGAATAGCGCAGGGTGTCTGAAGGGTAATACTGAAAAAAATTGAGTGTCTCGTAAACGTGACACTGGGCGAAAAGGCTTATAGATCAAGACAACCGGGGATTATTGCCGATATAGCAACACCAAATGTCAAAATTCGCATTATTGTTGTTTTGCTGATAGTTGAAGTGTCGATATTTGTTGCTCGGCCGCCCGTTTGGAGGATTGGTGTAAATTTTTGTCGACGCAAAAAGTGGCTTTATGGAGCCTGGATGGAGTTGACATGCGGCCCGCATTGATCTGCGCGCTGGACAGTTGTGACCGAGTGTGCGTGCTTGCTCCGGCGTGCTTTGCGACCGGGAGGTCAACGGACGTCGTTGCCGGGAGGGATGGCGGCGGTGTCGTCGCCGCGCCGGCGGCCGGCTACGGCCGTCACCAGCATGGCCGCGCCGGCCGCCAGCAGCATCGAGCCCCAGGGGTGACGCTTGACGTAGCGGTCGGCGGCTGCGGCGTTACGGCCGGCCCGCAGCAGCGTCGAGGCGGCGGCGCGCGTGGCGTGATCCTCGGCACGCATGACCTTGCGGCCCAGGTCGGCCGCCTTGCGGATGCCGGTGGATGGAGTCGTCAAAGCGGCTGCCTGGTTGCGGACTGTGGCTTCAGGCTGTGCAGCCAGCTTGCCTGCTGAAGTCGTGGCCTCGATCGCAGCGTTGCCTGCTGCCGTTGCCGGTGTGCCCAGGACCGCCGAGGTCGAAGTTGCGGCTGCCGCTGAAGTGGCCACTGTATCGGCGAGTTCTTTCGCCGCCGGCGAGCTGCTATAAGGCGTATGTCCCTGCATCGTCGACGCGGCGAACACGGACGCCATCTTCGCGCGGCTGCCCGGCGGCGCGTCTTCGAGTTGTCCCCATGCGCCGCGCGGATCGTGCAGCCGTCCGCGGGCCGCCGAGAACTCCGCGCCCAGCAGCAGCACCGCCGCGGAGAAGTACAGCCACATCAACAGGACCGCGAGCGACCCAGCCGCGCCGAACGAGTTCGCCATGCCCGCATGAGCCAGATAGATGGCGAAGAGTTTCTTGCCCGCCGAGAACAGCACCGCCGCGACTACCCCGCCCACCATGGCGTCGCGCCAGCGCACCACGGCATCGGGCAGGAACTTCAGCAGCGCGGCGAAGGCGAATGCCAGTACCAGTAGCGCCACCACCAGTTGCAGCAGGTTGCCGATCACCACATACGGCGATTCGCCCCACAGCCACTTGCCGACAAAGGTGATGGCCGTATCGAGCACCAGCGACACGATCAGCAGAAACGCCACGCCGAGCACGAGCCCAAACGAAACTAGCCGAACGCGAACCAGCGCGATCACGCTCGACGAGCGCGGTCCGGTGAGCGGCCAGACAATATTGAGCGCGGTGTTGAGCGACGAGAAGGTGGCCGAGGCGCCGACCGCCAGTAAGACGAACGAAATAATGGCTGCGATGCCGCCCGCGCTGCCCGCATGCCGCGCGTTCTGCACGATGGTTTGCACGCCGGCCGCGGCTTCGTCGCCGAGCAGCCCGTGGATGTGCGCGAACAGTTCGCCGCGCACGGCTTCTGCACCGAAGAACCAGCCGGCTACGGCGATCACCATGACGAGCGTGGGCGCCAGCGAAAACGCGGCGTAAAAGGCGATGCCCGCGGCCATGGCGGCGCAGCGGTCTTCGGCGAACTTGTTGAATGCGCCCATGGCCCACGACGCCTGATGGCGGGCGGCACGTTGCAGATTGTCGGCGGATAGCGTGTCGATTTCCATGATGTCTCTAGACGAATCGTGGCGCCGGACGTTGCGCTTGAAATGCCGCTGGGGGGCGGCGGGTCCAGTCAATCAACAGTAAGTTACAGGTCGAGCCGCAAGCCTCATGCCTGTCACTATAGCAAGCGGGCTCGCGACTCAGGGTATGCCCGGTGTGAACTCTGCGCAGGTGCCACGAATCTTTTAATGAAACGTCTTATACTTTCGTGTACCCATACAACATCCTTGCCGAGGGCGACCATGCTGCAAATGTCCCGGCGTCAGTTCCTGAAGGTAACGGCATCCACGCTGGCCGGATCGAGCTTGGCCCTGATGGGCTTCTCCCCGGAACCTGCGCTCGCCGAGGTCCGACAGTACAAGCTGACGCGCACTACTGAAACCCGCAACACCTGCCCGTACTGTTCGGTGGGCTGCGGGATCCTCATGTACGGCCTCGGTGACGGCGCGAAGAACGCCACGGCCAGCATCATTCATATTGAAGGCGATCCCGACCATCCGGTCAACCGCGGCACGCTCTGCCCGAAGGGCGCGAGCCTGATCGACTTCATTCATAGCCCGAGCCGTCTGTTGTACCCGGAGTACCGCGCTCCCGGCTCGAATCAGTGGCAACGCATGTCGTGGGATGACGCGCTCGACCGCATCGCGAAACTGATGAAAGCAGACCGCGATGCGAACTTCGTCGAAACCACGGCGGACGGCAAGAAGGTCAATCGCTGGCTGACCACCGGCATGCTTGCTGCATCGGCGGCCAGCAACGAGGTGGGGTATCTGACGCACAAGGCCGTGCGCAGCATGGGAATGCTCGCGTTCGACAACCAGGCGCGTGTCTGACACGGCCCGACGGTGGCAGGTCTTGCCCCGACGTTTGGCCGTGGAGCGATGACGAACCATTGGGTCGACATCAAGAACGCGGACGTGATTCTGGTGATGGGCGGCAATGCCGCCGAGGCGCATCCGTGCGGTTTCAAATGGGTGGCCGAAGCAAAGGCCAACAACAAGGCGCGCCTGATCGTGGTGGATCCGCGCTTTACGCGCACCGCCTCGGTGGCCGACTTCTATGCGCTGATCCGCACCGGCACGGACATCGTTTTCCTCGGCGGGGTGATCAACTATCTGCTGACGAACGACAAGATCCAGCACGAGTACGTGAAGAATTACACGGACTTCGCCTTCATCGTGCGGGAGGATTTTGCCTTCAACGATGGCATTTATTCGGGCTACGACGCGCAGAAGCACGCCTATCCGGACAAGGGTTCGTGGGACTACGAACTCGGTGAGGACGGTTTCGCGAAGGTCGACATGACGCTGCAGAATCCACGCTGCGTCTATAACCTGCTCAAGCAGCATTACTCGCGCTACACGCCTGAGATGGTCGAGAAAACCTGCGGCACGCCAAAGGAAAAATTTCTCAAGGTGTGCGAAATGCTTTCGACCACGGCCGTGCCTGGCCGCGCCGGGACGATCCTGTACGCACTTGGCTGGACGCATCACTCGGTCGGCGCGCAGATGATCCGCACCGGTGCGATGGTGCAGTTGCTACTCGGCAATATCGGCATTTCCGGCGGCGGCATGAACGCGCTGCGCGGTCACTCGAACATCCAGGGGCTGACGGATCTCGGGCTCATGTCGAGCATGTTGCCGGGTTACATGACCTTGCCGACCGAAGGCGAGCAGAATTACGGCGACTACATCAAGAAACGCGCGAGCCAGCCGTTGCGGCCCAATCAGCTGAGTTACTGGAAGAATTACGGCGCGTTCTTCGTGAGTTTCATGAAGTCGTGGTGGGGCGACGCCGCCACCGCCGACAACGACTGGGGCTACGACTACCTGCCCAAGCTCGACAAACTGTACGACCTGATGCAAGCCATCGAGCTGATGGATCAGGGCAAGATGAACGGTTATATCGCGCAAGGCTTCAACGTGCTGGCGTCCTCGCCGAACAAGGCGAAGACTGCTTCCGCGTTGAGCAAGCTGAAGTGGCTGGTGGTGATGGACCCGCTCGCCATCGAAACTGCGGAGTTCTGGCAGAACCATGGCGAGTACAACGATGTGGACCCCTCGAAGATCCAGACCGAAGTGTTCCGGTTGCCGACCACGCTGTTCGCGGAGGAGCGCGGCTCGCTGGTGAGTTCGAGCCGCGTGCTGCAATGGCACTGGAAGGGCGTGGAGGGGCCAGGCGAATCGAAGAGCGACCTGGAGATCATGTCCGGCATTTTCCTGCGTATGCGCAAGGCATACGAAGAGCAGGGCGGCGCATTCCCGGACCCGATCGTGAAGCTGGCCTGGCCGTATGCGAATCCGGCAAGCCCGACGCCCGAAGAGGTGGCGATGGAGTACAACGGCCGCGCTGTGACCGACCTGACCGATCCGAAGGACCCGACCAGGGTGCTGGTGAAGAAAGGTCAGCAGCTCGCGAGCTTCGCACAACTGAAGGACGACGGCTCCACTTCGAGCGGCTGCTGGATATTTTGCGGCGCGTGGACAGAGGCCGGCAACCAGATGGGACGGCGCGACAACTCCGATCCGACCGGGATTGGCCAGACGCTCAACTGGGCATGGGCGTGGCCCGTGAACCGCCGCATTCTCTACAACCGCGCGTCGTGCGATTTGAGCGGCAAGCCGTTCGACCCCACCCGCAAGCTGATCGGCTGGAATGGATCGGCGTGGACCGGCGCGGATGTTCCGGACTTCAAGGTGGACGAGCCGCCGGAAAACGGCATGGGACCGTTCATCATGAATCCGGAGGGTGTGGCACGTTTCTTTGCACGCGACGAGATGAACGAAGGGCCGTTTCCCGAGCATTACGAGCCGTTCGAAACACCGCTCGGCTACAACCCGCTGCATCCGCACAACGCGCAGGCGACCAGCAATCCGGCGGCGCGCGTGTTCCCGGACGACCGCGCGGCCTTCGGCAAGGCGGCGGATTTTCCGCATACCGCGACCACCTATCGCATCACCGAGCACTTCCACTTCTGGACCAAACATGCCCGGTTGAACTCGATCATTCAGCCGCAGCAGTTCGTCGAGATCGGCGAGGACCTCGCCAGGGAGGTGGGCGTGGTGGCGGGCGATCGGGTGAAGGTGTCGTCCAATCGCGGCTATTTGATCGCCGTGGCGGTGGTGACCAAGCGCATCAAACCGCTGATGATCGACGGCAAGAAGGTGCAGACGGTTGGCATTCCTCTGCATTGGGGTTTTAAAGGTCAGACGAAACCGGGTTACCTGACCAATACGCTGACCCCGGTGGTAGGCGACGGAAATTCGCAGACGCCGGAATTCAAGTCGTTCCTCGTAAAAGTCGAGAAGGCCTAGGGAGACGCGATGGCACTGCAATCACTGGATATCAAACGTCTCTCGGCCACCACGGTACAACCCCCGGCGGTGCGCGAGCCGGTGACCGGCACGGTGGCGAAGCTGATCGACGTCAGCAAATGCATTGGCTGCAAGGCGTGCCAGACGGCGTGCATGGAGTGGAACGATCTGCGCGACGAGGTGGGCATCAACCACGGCGTCTACGACAACCCGCTGGATCTCAGCGAGCACTCCTGGACGGTGATGCGGTTCTCCGAATACGAGAACCCGGATGGCAATCTCGAATGGCTGATCCGCAAGGACGGCTGCATGCATTGCGAAGACCCGGGATGCCTTAAGGCGTGTCCGTCGCCGGGCGCGATCGTGCAGTATACGAACGGCATCGTCGATTTCCACGAGGAAAACTGCATTGGCTGCGGCTATTGCGTGACGGGCTGCCCATTCAACGTTCCGCGTATTTCGAAGCAGGACAAGCGCGCTTACAAGTGCACGCTATGTTCCGACCGCGTCGCCGTGGGGCAGGAACCGGCCTGCGTGAAGACCTGCCCGACCGGCGCGATCGTGTTCGGCACCAAGGAAGACATGAAGCAGCATGCGGCCGAGCGCATCGAGGACCTGAAGGAGCGCGGTTTCGAACACGCGGGCCTGTATGATCCGCCGGGCGTGAGCGGCACGCATGTGATGTACGTGCTGCACCACGCCGATCAGCCGTCGCTCTACCACGGCTTGCCGGACAATCCGCGTATCAGTCCGATGGTGCGGCTGTGGAAGGGCATAGCAAAACCGCTCGCAGTGGCGGGCATTGCATTGGCCGCGCTGTCGGGATTTTTCCATTACACGCGCATCGGCCCGAATGAAGTGACGCAAGAAGACGAACTGGCGGCGCGGGACGAAGCACGGCGCATTCGTGACGAACGCGAGGAGCACAGCGATGAAGTCTGATGACCCGAACCTGATCGTGCGCTACACACCGAACGAGCGGACGAACCACTGGATCACGGCGATTTCGTTTGTGTTGCTGGCGCTCTCGGGGCTGGCGCTATTTCATCCTTCGATGTTCTGGCTGACCGCCTTGTTCGGCGGAGGTCAATGGACGCGGATCCTGCATCCATTCGTGGGCCTGGTGATGTTTGTGTCGTTCCTGATTCTGGCGCTGCGGTTCTGGCATCACAACTATCTGGATCGCGACGATGTGCAGTGGCTCAAGCAGATCGACGATGTGCTTGCCAATCGCGAGGAGAATTTGCCCGAGATTGGGCGTTATAACGCTGGGCAGAAACTGTTGTTCTTTACGATGGTGGGGTGTCTGGTTTTATTGCTTTGCAGCGGCGTGGTGATCTGGCGGCGGTATTTTTCGTTTTATTTTCCTATTGAGGTGATTCGCCTTGCAGCGCTCGTGCATGCTGCTGCGGCGTTTGTTTTGATTGTAGGGATTGTGGTCCATATTTATGCTGCGATCTGGATTAAAGGGTCGGTTGGGGCTATGGTGAGGGGGACCGTCACGCTTGGGTGGGCCAGGAAGCACCATCCCAAGTGGTTTAGGGAAAGTGTTAAGTGATGGCTTCTTGTTTGTCTGGCCAAAAAGAGACCCCGCGTGTATGCCTCAAAAAATCCTCGACCCCGCCGAGATTCAAACCCTGGACCCCACGGCAATCCCGCGCATCCGCCTGCCCGAACGGGCAACGGTCTTCTCGACCCGCGCGGAACGCCTGAAAAAACTGGCCGTCGGCAACCCGATAAGCGCCTACGTCAGACTCATGTCGGCAGTAGCGGAAGCTCAACACCACCTGCAGGCAGGCTTCGAGGCGCCACGACCCGCGCCGGAGGCAATTGCCAAAGCCCAGCAACACTCGATGCCGTTGATCCCGGCAAACTCGCCAAACCGCGCCGCAAGCTGGCGCGATCTCCTTTACCGTCTGCTGGATAAAATCGAAGCCGCGGGCGCCGTTACTCCCGCGCTCGGCAAAGTCCTCGACGCGCTACGCCTGAAAACCCCGCAAGAATTGGAAGCGCAAGCCGACGCCGTGCTCGCCCAGCGCTACAGCGAAGTCGATCCCGCCACAGCGCCGTTTATCATGGCGGCGCTTCAGGTCGTCTGGACCGATCTTGCGAGCCGGCTCGATTCGCGCGATATTCCCTATCTCGACACGCCCGGTGTCTGCCCTGTCTGCGGTGGGTTGCCGGTTGCCAGCGTCGTGCGCGTCGGCGGTCAGTACCAGGGGTATCGTTTTCTGCAATGCGGGCTGTGCGCCACCGAATGGCATGTGGTTCGCACCAAGTGCTCGAATTGCGATTCGACCAAAGGCATCGCCTACCATGGCATCGAAGGCGGCAGCGAAGCGCTTAAGGCCGAGTCTTGCGACGAGTGCCATACCTATCGCAAGATCGGCTATCAGGAGAAGGATTTCGAGTTCGAACCACTCGCCGACGACCTCGCGAGCTTGACACTCGATCTGCTCATGAACGAAGCAGGTTATCAGCGCAGCGGCCCTAATCCGTTGCTGTGGCCCGAAGTGCCATCGGACGTTTAAGCGGGAGAAAGCCGGCGTGAGCGAAGTGCAGGGGAGTCAGCTAAACGCGCTGCTGGCGCGTGTGCCGGCCGTGGAACGGCTCATGTCGTCTGCCACGGTACAGCCGCTGCTGGTCGAATATGGCCGTACCCAGGTTCTGGCCGCCGTGCGTAATGTGCTCGATACGTTGCGGCACGAGCTGCAAGGCACGGCTGCACAGCAGCGTGAAATTTGCAGTGCTGATCAATTAAAGGGGCTGCCGGCGGGTACGATTTGCGACGAGCCCCATCTTGCCGAACGCGTTGCCGCCGTGCTGGCGCAGCGCGCGCAAAGCCGTCTGCGCACCGTGTTCAATCTCACCGGCACCGTACTGCATACCAATCTTGGCCGTGCCTTGTTGCCGGATGAAGCCGTGCACGCCGTTGTCGAAGTGCTGACGCGTCCTGCGAATCTTGAGTTCAATCTGGCGACCGGTAGCCGTGGCGATCGCGACGACCTGATCGACGATCTCATCTGCGAACTGACCGGAGCCGAAGCGGCCACGGTAGTGAACAATAATGCCGCGGCCGTGTTGTTGACGTTGTCGGCGCTGGCTGCGAAAAAGGAAGTGATCGTGTCGCGCGGCGAACTGGTCGAGATTGGCGGGGCATTTCGCATTCCTGACATTATGTCGCGCGCCGGCGCGAAGCTGCGTGAGGTCGGCGCCACCAATCGCACGCATCTGAAAGACTATGAGGAAGCGATTGGTCTGCGTACCGCGCTATTGATGAAAGTTCATTGCAGCAACTACGCCATCAGCGGTTTCACGAAGAGCGTCGAACTCGACGAACTCGCACCTCTGGCGCACCGTCATACGCTGCCGGTCGCGGTGGATTTGGGCAGTGGTACGCTCGTGGATCTGGCCCAGTGGGGTTTGCCGCGCGAACCGACCGTGCGCGAGAACATCGTCGCCGGAGCGGATCTGGTCACTTTTAGCGGCGACAAGTTGCTGGGTGGCCCGCAAGCCGGGATGATCGTCGGGCGCGCGGAATTGATCCGCAAGATCAAGAAGCATCCGCTCAAGCGCGCTTTGCGCGTCGGCAAGCTCACGCTCGCGGCGCTCGAACCTGTCTTGCGTCTTTATCGTGCGCCCGAATTTTTGCGTGAGCGCCTGACGACGCTGCGTCTGCTGACCCGCCCGGCGGCTGAAATGCGGACGTTTGCCGAACGTGCTGCGCCCGTCTTGCAGCGTGCCCTGGGAGAGCACTTTGCCGTGAGCGCCGAGCCGATGTTCAGCCAGATTGGCAGCGGCGCTTTACCGGTTGAACAACTGCCGAGCTATGGACTCGTGGTGCGTCATGCAAGCGGCAAGCGCAATGGACGTGCCCTGATGAAGCTCGAAAAGGCGTTGCGCGAATTGCCGCGCCCGGTCGTCGGACGCATCGCCGACGATGCGCTGCGGCTCGATCTACGCTGCCTCGAAGCCGTGGACGAAGGCGCTTTTCTCGCACAATGCGAAGAGGTGCGCGCATGATCGTCGGCACTGCCGGGCATATCGATCATGGCAAGACCACCTTGGTTCGCGCGCTGACCGGTGTCGATACCGACAGACTGAAGGAAGAAAAGGCGCGCGGCATTTCAATCGAATTGGGCTATGCGTACACGCCGTTGGACAACGGCGATGTGCTCGGCATGATCGACGTGCCCGGTCACGAGAAGCTGGTGCATACAATGGCTGCGGGCGCGTGCGGAATCGACTTCGCGTTGCTTGTGATTGCCGCCGACGATGGCGTCATGCCGCAAACGCGCGAACACCTGGCGATCCTGCAACTGCTCGGCGTGAGCCACGCTGCGGTTGCCTTGACCAAGACGGATCGCGTCGATACGGCGCGCCTCGCACAGGTAGGCGCGGAAATCCGCGCCTGGCTGGCACCGACTTCGCTCGCCGACGCGCCGCTATTCGAAACCAACGCCACGCAGTCTGACGATCCGGGTGTGGCGCAACTGAGCGCTCATCTGCGCGAAGCGGCGCTGCATTGGCATGCACGCCGCGATGACGGCCTGTTTCGTCTGGCGGTGGATCGTGTCTTTACGCTGCAAGGGCAAGGCACGATTGTGACCGGCACCGTATTTGCCGGGCATGTGAGAACGGGCGACACGATGATGCTCGCGCCGTCCGCGATGCCGGTGCGCGTGCGCAGCATTCACGCGCAAAATCGCAGCACCGACACGGGACATGCGGGACAACGCTGCGCCCTCAATCTCACCGGCATCGACAAGGACGCAATTGCGCGTGGCGACTGGATCGTCGATGCGGCGCTGGCCGGGTCGTCGGAACGGCTCGACGTCGAACTCACGTTATTGGCCGACGCCGGCCTCACGCTGCAACATTGGACGCCACTGCACGTGCATATCGGCACGATGCATCGGGTGGTCCATGTGGCGTTGCTGGAGGGAGAGAGCTTGTGCGCGGGTGACACCGCGCGCGTACAACTCGTATTCGACGCGCCCGTGTGTGCGTTGCCGGGCGATCGTTTTATCGTGCGTAATGCCCAGGCCACGCGCACCGTGGGCGGTGGCCGCGTGCTCGATCCGTTCGGGCCGGCGCGCAAGCGCCGCACGCCTGAACGACGCGCATGGCTCGATGCACTGCAAAGCTGGCTCGACGCGGGAACACTCGAGCCGTTGCTCGAGCAGGCGCCGCGCGGCACGTTGCGCTCGACCTTGCTGCATCTGACGGGACTACCCGTTTCGTTGCTGAAATTGCCGCAGACAGCGCTGACCATTGCGCTGCACGGCAAGGCGGCAGACGATGCGGTGATCGTGTTACGCCATCATTGGGAAGCACTGTGCGCGCAAATCGTGAGCACATTACAGCAGTTTCACGCGCGGATGCCGGACGAGCAGGGACCGGATGCCGCCCGCTTACGGCGTATGGCGGCGCCGCTCGTCACTGAACCGCTGTGGCGCGCGCTGGTCGACGCGCTCATCGACGAAGGTGTGGTGGTGAGAAGCGGCGCGTGGTTGCATCTTCCGGCGCATACCGTGACGCTCGATGCGAGCGAGGCGGTGTTAGCCGCGAAGCTATTGCCCTTGATCGCGCAAGGACGTTTCGATCCGCCGTGGGTACGCGATCTGGCGAAGGAGACGCAGACGCCGGAGGAGCACGTGCGGCAACTTTTGCGCAAGCTCTCGCGGCGTGGCGAGCTTTATCAGGTGGTGCGCGATCTGTTTTATCATCCGGACGCGGTGCGCGAATTGGCAGTCCTAATCGCGTCGCTTGCAGGACAGCATGACGGCGCACTGGGGGCCTCCGCGTTTCGTGATGCCAGCGGTCTGGGCCGCAAGCGCGCGATTCAGATTTTGGAGTTCTTCGACCGCGTTGGATATACTCGCTTTCAGCGCGAGCTTCGGCTCGTGCGCGCCGATAGCCGTTTGCTCGAGACGCTATAAGCGGGTCGTTTGATTTTCGAAAGTGTTGCCTGGTGTATGAAGGAAGGCATTCGCATCTGGTGGTGCGGCTGAGCTTCAAACTCAGTAGGGGGTGTCAGACACTCCCTGATCGGTTCGACTCCGGTTGCCTTCCGCCACTTGGGCCTTCCCGGCCATTCCGACCTTTTCCGCCGATGTCCTCCAGGTCGCCCATTTCAAAGCGGTTTGTGGGCAGGAATGGAGGGCAACATGGGAGGACGTGACGTCGGGCCACTACGCCGACGGCGGCGGTCTCTACTGCGTTGACCTAAGGCTGAAAAAAGCAACGCTGAACGGATCAATAATCCTTGAGCGTGACGGATTCTGGGTTCTCACGCCGGCTTTGACGGCCGCATCAACAGGACGCCAACAAAAAAAGGACAGCACTGTCGCCTCAGAGGCCAGCGTTGCCTTGACGATTTCACCGCCGTTTCTCCCTATCGGCTTGAATCAAAGTGAATCCTCGCGCATCTTGTCGGCCGGGCCGACGCACACGTCCAGCTTGCGCTCTTGGGGGAGCGGACCACGTACTCTCGGCCATATTGGCGAAGTACTATGGTGGAGGCTAGAAAGAGCATCTTGTCGAAACCGCACGTTGACAGTTGCACTCGTCTGAGAGCAAGTTAGCGGGCACTCAAAAACGATCGCAGGTCAACTGAAGATGCAACAAGTCTCCGATAACGCCCTCGAAATGATCGCAGCGGCGAGCGAGCCGCTGCGCGTCGGCTTTTACCTCGTCCCCGATTTCCCGATGATGACGTTTGCTGCCGCGATCGATCCTTTGCGGCAGGCGAATCGCATCGCGGGGCGCGCGCTCTACAAGTGGATTTTTCTGTCGATGGATGGCGCGCCCGTTTACTCAAGCGCCGGCCTACCGATCCCAATCGACTACTCGATTGCAGACATGCCCGCGTGCGATCTGGTGATCCTGTGCGCGGGCCTGAACCACACCAAAGCATACAAGCCCGCTGTATTCAAGTGGCTTCGAGCGTTGCATAGCCGGGGATGTGTGCTCGGAGGAATTTGTGCAGGCCAGTTTCTGATTGGGAAGGCCGGCCTGCTGCACGGGCGTCGGTGTGCGGTCCATTGGGAATTGCTCGCGGCTTTTCAGGAGGAATTCCCCCGCAGCGTCGCCTCCAACGCCATTTTCGCTGTCGATGGCCCATTCATCACGTCCTCGGGCGGAACGGTGACGCTTGACATGATGCTGTACCTCATCGCAGCCACCAAAGGGCGCGATATTGCCGACGCCATCTCGGATCAGTTTAACCACCCCGAGATTCGTCAGCAGAATTCTTCACAGCGGTTGCCCGCGCAGACCCGCTTCGGGATTCGAAATCCCAAGCTGCTGGAAGTCGTGAAGGTAATGGAGTCGAGCATCCAGAATCCCGTCGACCTACAGGTACTGGCGCGACGTGTGCAGCTGTCGACCCGCCAGATCGAACGCCTGTTTGTTACTCATCTGGGCAAAACCCCCTCGGCCTTTTATGCGGGTCTGCGCATGGCCCGCGCTCATGATCTGATCCTGCAGACCGACCTCGCCATTTCCGACGTTGCCCAGATTTGCGGCTACATGTCGGTGTCGCGTTTCGGGCGGATCTACCGGGCGCACTACGGCAACACCCCACGTGAAGTGCGACAGGGCGGCGTGATGCGCCGTGCGGCGGCGGCCTGATTACGACGCCTCGGTAGCGTAGCTGGCGAGCGTCTCGTCAAACATCGGTGATGTCGCTTTTTGTACCTGAAATGTCGCATATGCGTTTTTTTCAAAAAGTCGAATCGCCGTAACCTTCCATCAGTCGTTCATTGCCAGCCCGCCCATTCATCCGGAGAAAACGCAGTGTCCAGGAATTCCAGACCAACGCAGCATCCTTATATCCCAGTTCTCGTCGAGGACCTGAAGAGCGGGACTATCTCGCGCCGTCATTTTCTGCGCACTGCAACGTTGCTCGGATTGTCGGCCGTCACGGCATACACGCTGAGTGGTGAGGCAAATCCATTCATTGGCGAGGCGCAAGCTGCCGATGCACTGCCTAAAGGCGGCCATCTCCGAATCGGGATGCGTTGCATGGAAATCAAGAGTCCGCACCAAGCCGATTTCGCCGAAAAATCAAACGTGATCCGCCAGGTGTGCGAGTTTCTGACGTTCACGGGCAACGACAATATCACGCGTCCGTATTTGCTGGAGCGGTGGGAGGCAAGCGACGACCTCAAGACCTGGACGCTGCACATCCGCAAGAACGTGAAGTGGCACAACGGCCGCGCGCTTAATGCAGACGACGTCGTGTGGAACCTCAAGCGCGTTTGCGATCCCGCTGTCGGTTCGTCCCAGCTTGGATTGTTCACTGGATATCTCGTTCAGGAATACGACGCTGGCGAAAAGGACGCGAGCGGGAAGCCGAAAAAGTCGAGCCGCTTGTGGTCCGATCACGCGATCGAAAAAGTCGATGACCTCACGGTCAGGCTGAACTGTTTTGCTCCGCAGATTGCCGTCCCGGAACATCTGTTCCATTACGCGATGTTCATCATCGATCCGGCCGACAAGGGCATGTTCGGTCCTGGCGCCAACGGCACCGGACCATTCGAACTTACCTCATACACGGTGGGCAAGGGTGCGACGTACAAGGCGCGCAAGGACTACTGGGGCACCGGTCCCTATCTCGACACGTTTGAGTTCATTGACCTTGGAGACAACGCTGGTGCTGGAATCTCGGCAATGGCCTCGCAGCAGGTGGACGGCCTCTCCGAGGCTGACGCGGTTCAGGTGAATGCCATGAAGCGCTTGCCTCACGTACAACCGTATAGCGTGCTGACTTCGCAGACCGGCGTGGCGCGTATGCGTGTCGATCACAAGATCCTGGGCGACCCTCGCGTGCGCAAGGCCATGAAGCTTGCGATCGACCATCAGAAAATCATCGCAACATCTCTGCTCGGCGCGGGTACCTCGGCTGAGGATCACCACGTTGCGCCGGTACACCCCGAATACTTTCCCTTGCCAAAATACGGCCGGGACGTTGAACAGGCAAAGAAGCTGCTGGCC
Source organism: Paraburkholderia sp. BCC1885 (assembly GCF_900996235.1). Classification (GTDB taxonomy): domain Bacteria; phylum Pseudomonadota; class Gammaproteobacteria; order Burkholderiales; family Burkholderiaceae; genus Paraburkholderia. The sequence continues at coordinate 12,536 of NZ_CAAJGM010000110.1, read as the reverse complement.
GAGGCGGGTTATCCGAACGGCTTCGAGATCGATATGGTGACGCGTCCTGATCCGATCTGGGAGCTGAACACGGTCCAGGCTTTGGCTGAACAGTTCAAGGACATCGGCGTAAAGGTGACGATCAAGCCGCTGCCTAGCGCTCAGTACTGGGAAGTCTGGACGAAGGTGCCGTTTAGCCTGACCGGCTGGGGCCATCGTCCGCTTGGCGTGATGACACTCTCCCTTGCGTACCGGTCCAATGCCGCGTGGAATGAGTCAGGTTACGCGAACCCTGAATTCGATGCGCTGCTTGATCAGGCCGACGGCATTCTCGACCCGAAGAAGCGCAGCCTGGTGATGGCCAAGATTGAGAAGCTGATGCAGGAGGATGGTCCAATCGTACAGCCTTTCTGGCGTGCGTTTTCGACGGTCATGGACAAGAAGGTCAAAGGCTTTTCTGTTCATCCGTCGCAATACATCTTCGCGAATCAGTACGCTGTGAGTGCTTGAGCTTATAAACCGCGCCGCTGAGGCGCGGTACCGGATGTCGCAAGAGGGTACCAACTGTGAGTTTCTGTGGCCATGGCTTCATTTCTCGTTAAGCGCATCACCTTGATGATGGTCACGATGCTGTGTGCATCGTTCATCGTCTTCGCAGTCTCGGAGTTCACGCCAGGAAGTGTTGCGCGCCGTACTCTTGGGCCGTATGCGACGCAGCAGCAAGTGGATTTGCTCGCCCAGCGTATGCATGCAGACGATCCTCTGATGGTCCGTTATGGTCGCTGGCTCGGCGTTCTTGCCGGTGTCATGCCGGATCCTCTTGAGGACCCAGCTAATGGACTGGGTTTCACCGATCCGCGCGGATCCCGCTACTTTGGCAACTTCGGATACTCGACGCTCTACAAGCTCCCGGTCAACGACGTCATGTGGAAGCGCCTCGGGCACACGGCGTTGCTGGCGGGTATCGCGTTCGCGCTGATCGTGCCGCTCTCCATGTTGTTCGGCATCCTGTCGGGACTCAGGGAGGGAGGTGCGCTCGACCGCATCCTCTCTGTTGTCTGCATTACCTTCACGTCAATTCCGGAGTTCGCGTCCGGCGTCTTTTTGGTGACGCTGTTTGTGATTCTCTGGCCGATCTTACCGGGCACAAGCCCTCTTGATAGCAATGAGGGCGGCCACTGGTCTATCGCATCGCAGATGGTGCTGCCGGTAGCGGTGCTGGTGCTCTACGACTTCGGCTATGTGGCCCGGATGATTCGCGTGTCGATGATCGGGGTGATGGAAAAGCCATACATCCGCACTGCAATCCTCAAGGGGCTGAGTCCCCGACAGGTCATTCTTGGGCACGCATTGAGAAACGCGATGATTGCGCCATTCACCGTGCTGCTACTGCAAATTAACTTCCTGATCGGCGGCGTGGTGGTGACTGAAATGGTCTTTGCCTATCCCGGCTTCGGCAGGATGCTGCTCGATTCAAGCATGTTCGGTGACATCGCCACGCTCGAGGCTGCCACCCTGGTTACGGTATTCGTCGCGGTCCTCACGCAATTCCTCGGCGACCTCGGGTACATGCTGCTCAACCCACGGATCCGTGTGAGGTAATCCCATGTCTTCGATTGATCCCAGTGTCGTGCCGCTAGCGGTGCGTACCTCACTTGCGCCAAGGCGCGCATGGACTCGACTTTTCAGCTCTCCCACCGCGGTAGTCGGGCTGTCATTGATCGTTTTCTGGATCGTACTGGCCGTACTGGCGCCTGTGTTGCCACTGCCGTCACCGACGGCTCAGGACGCGATGGCCATGGCCGATCCGACGCCCTCGGCGGCTCACTGGCTCGGTACGGACATCCTTGGAAGAGACATTCTTTCCCGTCTGATATTTGGCGCCCGCACGGTGCTGATGGTGGCGCCGCTGTCCGTGGCGGTTGCAATGGTCGCAGGCATCACGCTCGGCATGCTCGCAGGTTACTTCGGCGGCTGGATTGAGGCGCTGGTTGACCGTTTTTCCGACCTGGTACTCGCGTTTCCGGTGCTCATCCTCTATGTGATCCTGATTGCCAACGTTGGAGCCTCGGTCGTCAATATCGTCATTGCGACGACGATCGCTTCGGCGCCCGGCATTGGCCGCATCGTGCGCGGGCTCGTGCTCGATCTCAAGCAGCAGGAATACGTGGCGGCAGCGCGTCTACGCGCAGAGAGCACCTTTTACATCATCGTCTGCGAGCTGCTGCCCAACTGCCGCGGTCCGCTGCTGGTCGATGCGTGCCTGCGTATCGGCTACACGATCATCACAATCGGTGTGCTCGGTTTCCTCGGGCTGGGCCTTCCCCCGCCCAATCCGGACTGGGGTGGCATGGTCCGTGAAACTACGACTGTCATCAACGTCTGGCCGCTGATGTCGATTGCACCGTCGGTCGCGATCGTGAGCCTTGTACTTGGATTCAACCTGTTGGCCGACGGCATGCGGGAGGCCTGGAAACCATGAATGCAATCATTGACGCCGGCGTGCTTGAGAATCGCAACACGCCGACGCCGGATAACAAGGCTTTACTGGAAATCCGTAATCTTCGGATTGAATATCGTGGGCGCTACGAGTCGGTAGTAGCCGTGCCTGACGTGTCGCTGAGCATCGCTCCGGGCGAGAGCTACGGGCTGGTGGGCGAGTCAGGCTGCGGGAAGACTACGACGGCCATGGCGGTGATGGGGTACCTGGGCAGTACCGGGCGCGTCACGGGCGGCAGCATCCGCTTTGAGGGCGAAGAGCTCGTGGGAGCAAGTGCGGAGAAGCTGCGGGCGATTCGTGGCCGTCGCGTGGCCATGGTCTATCAGGAGCCGATGAGCGCACTCAATCCGGTCAAGACCATCGGCGCCCAGCTCGCCGAGGTGCCGCGCCGGCATCTGGGTTCGTCACGCGCCGAGGCGCGGGAGTTGTGCGCGACCATGCTGGAAAACGTCCGGCTGCCTGATCCGCTGGCGATGCTCAAGCGTTTTCCGCATCAACTATCGGGCGGCCAGCAGCAGCGTATCGTGATCGCGATGGCCCTGCTCGCGCGTCCGGCGTTGCTGTTGCTCGACGAACCGACGACCGGACTTGACGTTACCGTCGAGGCCGCGATTCTTGATCTGATCGCCGACCTGCGCAAGCAATACGGCACGAGCCTTCTTTACATCTCGCATAATCTCGGCCTGATCGCGAGTGCGTGCGACCGGGTTGGCATCATGTATTCGGGCGAGATGATCGAGGAAGCCGACACGCAGACGCTCTTCCGGCAGCCTCGCCACCCCTATACCCAGGGTCTGCTTGGCTGCATTCCGGGAATCGGCAGCGCCAAGGGGGCACGTGCGCTATCGCCTATTCCGGGCCATCTGCCGTCACCAGCCGAGCGCCCGCAGGGCTGCTCGTTTGGGCCGCGCTGCGCCCATTTTCAGAAAGACAAATGTGGTGAAGCCATCACGCTTGCTCCGGCTGCGAGCGAAGATCATCTGGTCCGATGCATACGCTGGCGGGACCTGACGCGCGAAAGCGTAGCCTTGGGCGGCGAAGTGGCGGTTGCGGCCGGGCATGAAACGGCATTGTCGATCACTGATGTGTCCAAGCAGTACCTGCTTGGCGGCGGACGTCGCACTGTGCAAGCCAACGAATCCGTATCGTTCGAGGTGGGCAAGGGAGAGATCGTGGGTCTGGTTGGGGAATCCGGCTGCGGCAAGTCGAGTCTTGCACGCATGCTTGTCGGCCTCGAAGAGGCGACGTCGGGTTCCATTCAGTATGCAGGAATCGAGCTGGCGCAAGTCCCTGCGAAAAAGCGCACTCGTGACATGCTGAAGTCGATTCAGATGGTTTTCCAGAACCCGGACAGCACGCTGAATCCATCACATTCGGTGGCTTCGCCTATTCGTCGTGCGTTGCACAAGTTCGGCGGCTACAAGGACAAGGCCGCGATCGAGCAACGCCTGCAGGAATTGCTCGAGCTCGTGCGATTGCCGGCCGAATTGGCGCAGCGCCGCCCCTCGCAGTTGTCCGGCGGCCAGAAGCAGCGGATAGCCATCGCTCGCGCTTTTGCTACTGATCCATCACTCATCGTTGCCGATGAGCCGGTTTCGGCGCTGGACGTCTCGGTGCAGGCGGCGATCGTCACGTTGCTGCTGGCGATCCAGAAAGAGCAGCAGAGCACGATGCTTTTCATCAGCCACGATCTTGCGCTCGTGCGCCATATCGCTGATCGCATTGTCGTGATGTATTTGGGCCGGGTCATGGAAAAAGGGCTCGCGGAGGAAATTTTCGCGCCACCGTACCACCCTTACACCGAAGCGCTGCTGTCAGCGGTCCATAGTCCGGACGCGTCGGTGAAACAACAGGATCGAATCCGCTTGACCGGCGAAACCCCAAGCCCGATCAATGTACCGGCGGGATGCCGTTTTGCCTCACGGTGTCATCGCAAGATTGGCGAGATTTGCGACACCGTTGCACCACCCGTACGGCGGGCGTCGCAAACGCACGAAATTGCCTGCCACATCAGCCTTGAGGAGTTGCGTACGATGCGCCCCGTTTTCCAGCAGAGCGCACCGATGGGGAACCTCGCGTGAATGGCGAAAATTTTCCCTTCGACCTTGTTATTCGTGGCGGTACGGTCGTATTGCCCGAAGGCGCTGCCGAGGTCGACATTGGGGTACGCGATGGGCGGATCGCCGAGCTGGCTGCAGGGCTGCCTGCCGGGCGGGAGGAGTTGTCAGCCGAGGGGCGCATTGTGCTGCCCGGTGGTGTCGATGCTCACTGCCATATGGATCAGCAGCCCTGGGAAGGGCGGTCCACGGCCGACGATTTCCAGAGCGGCACGCTTTCTGCGTTGTGTGGCGGCACGACTACGATCATTCCGTTCGCGATGCAGATGCGCGGCCAGGCGCTCTCCGAAGTGGTCGCGGACTACCACGAGCGCGCACTTCCAAAGGCACACATCGACTATACGTTTCACCTGATCGTCGGAGACCCAACGCAGCAGCTTCTGGAAGAGGAGCTGCCACGACTGATTGCCGAGGGCTGCACCTCGGTGAAGGTCTACCTGACATACGAAGGGTTGAAGCTGGACGATTACGAGGTTCTCGAAGTACTCAACGTGGCGCGCCGAGAGGGTGCGATGGTGATGGTGCATGCGGAGAACGACGCGTGTATCCGCTGGCTGACGGACCATTTTCTGAAAGCCCGCAAAACGCAGTTGCGCTATCACGTGGTCTCGCATCCGGCCATCGGTGACCGTGAAGCAACTTTCCGCGCGATCAGTCTGGCTGAGGTCATCGAGACGCCTATTCTTGTTTGTCACGTGTCCGCGGCGGCTGCAGCCGAGGAAATCCGGCGAGCAAAAAAGCGTGGTCTGCCCGTCTATGCGGAAACCTGTCCACAGTATCTTTTTCTCGCTGCGGAGGACATTGATACGCCTGATCTGTCCGGCGCGATGTGTGTGTGTACGCCGCCGCCGAGACCGCGTGAGAACCAGGCTGAAATCTGGCGTGGGCTGCTCGACGGGACCCTCGAAGTGTTCTCTTCCGATCACTCGCCGTGGCACTACAGGGACAAGATCTCCGGCGGCCCGGATACACCGTTCACGCGTATCCCCAACGGGGTGCCAGGCATCGAAACTCGCTTGCCATTGTTGTTTTCAGCGGGCGTGAATGGTGGGCGTATGTCGCTGATGCAGTTTGCGGAATTGACCTCGACGACGCCAGCACGCCTGTATGGTCTTTATCCGAGGAAGGGGGTGATCGCGATTGGGTCGGATGCCGATTTGGCAATCTGGGACGCCGGGCGCGAAGTGACGATTCGAAACAGCATGCTGCATCACGCAACCGATCACACTCCGTATGAGGACATGGTTGTGCACGGTTGGCCCGTGACCACAATTTCTCGAGGCGAAATTGTCTGGCATGAGGGCAAGGTCAGTTCAACGCCAGGACGCGGTCGCTTCATTGCTGCCGAACGCCCGTTCACGCCACAAACCCGCTTGCCGTCGGTGCTCGAATCATGACAGGCGTCAGCAATCGACTTGATGGCAAGGTGGTGCTGATCAGCGGCGCGGCAAGCGACATCGGGGTTGCCATCGGTGCCCGTTGCATCGCCGAGGGCGCGACCGTAGTGTGCGCGGATCTCGATGCGCAAGCCGCAGCCCGTACCGCGCGGCAACTCGGTCCCGCCGCGCTGGATGCGCGCTGCGATGTGACCGACCTCGAATCCGCACGCGCAGTGGTCGAACTGGCCCGTTCGAAGTTCGGACGGCTCGACGGCTATGTTCACAACGCTGCCGCGCCATGGCACGAAGGCTCCGTGGAGGACCTCGATCCCGAGCATTGGCATCAGGAAATCGACGTTTCGCTCACCGGCGCGTTTCTGATGAGTCGCTTCGTGGTGCCGCTAATGCGCACGAGCGGTGGCGGCTCCATCGTACTGGTCGCTTCACAGTTGGGCCATGTCGCGGCCGCCCGCTCGGTCGCCTACTGTGCGGCCAAGGCAGGATTGATCCATCTTGCACGCCTGATGGCCGTCGATCATGCGGAGGCGGGCATACGCGTCAACAGTTTATCCCCCGGTGCTGTGCGTACCGGCCGGTTGTTGCGCTCGTGGTCTTCTCTTGACGAGGCCGATATGAAACTAGGCCCGGCTCACGTGCTGGGGCGGATTGGCCGCCCCGAAGAGGTAGCGTCGAGCACGGCATTTTTGCTGAGTGAAGACGCGTCGTTCGTGACCGCTACAGACCTGCTGGTGGACGGCGGATATATCGCGCGCTGACTCGCGGGCACCCCGTCACTGCGAAGTAACCTCTTTTTTTCAGGAATTTAGATGAACTTACTGATTACCGGCGGGACCGGCTTCGTTATGAGCGTGGTCGCCCGCGAGTGGCTCGAGCGGCATCCTGGCCGACGAGCCGTCATCCTTGACCGCGCGGGACTGGACACAACGGCGCAAGCCTGGTTCGCCCCTGTGCGCGAGCGGCTTACCGTCGTTGAAGGAGACGTTCGCGATCCGTCGGGTTGGTCAGCCGAGCTCGATCGCCACGAGATCACAGCAGTGGTACACGGTGCTACGGTTACGCCGATCTCGCGTGGCAGCGCGCAAGAGGCGGCTCACGTGCCGCCCGAGGCCCTGATGCCGGCCAGGATCATGGACATCAACCTGATGGGCACGGTGCAATTGCTCGAGTGGGCGAGGCAAAGCGCAACGATCAAGCGCTTCATTTACATCAGCTCCGGTTCGGTCTACCGGCACCATGGTCCGGACTGGTCGCCCGAGCCGCTGCCCGAAGACGGCTACGTCGCACCTCTCACGCTGTATGGGATCTCCAAATTTGCCTCGGAGATGGTGGCCAATCGTTATGCCGATCTGTTTGGGCTCTCAGTGGCGTCCGTGCGGTTGTCCTCGATCTATGGCCCGATGGACCGTGCGACTGAAAGCCGGAATTTTCGCCACGTACCTAACCGGGTCGCACAGATGGCACTGGACGGCGAAGTCATCCGGCCCAACAGCTTGCAATCCGTGGGCGACTATCTGCATTCGGTGGACGCTGCGCAGGCGATTCTTGCGCTCACGGAAGCATCGCGGCTGCGTTACCGGCACTACAACGTGGCGAGCGGTGTGACCACGAGTATTGGCGACATCATCGGCTGGGCGGCGGAGCGCGTGCCTGGTATTCGCTACGAAGTGGCTGATGAAGCGAGCGCGAATGTGATTCAGGACCCGGCATTGGCGACTGGAATGTGGGGCGCCTATGACATATCCCGGCTCGAGCGTGACACCGGCTGGCGCCCGCGCGAAGGCCGCGACGCCTTTCACGATTATATGGACTGGCTTGTCGCAAGCCGTTCCTGAACGAGAGACTTGTACCCATGACCGACATTCAGACGCAGGGCCCAGCACGGGATTTTATTGGCTATGGCCGTACGCCGCCGTTCGTTACGTGGCCGGCCGGCGCGAAGGTGGCAATCAATCTCGTGCTTGTCTACGAGGAGGGTTCTGAATATTCGTGGCTCGAAGACGGCCGCAATGACAACTGGGGCGAATACAACCTGAGCGCAAGCCCGAACTTGAGAGACCTTGGTACGGAAACCCATTTCGAGTACGGCAGCCGCGCGGGCGTCTGGAGACTCGCCAGACTGTTCGACCGTTACGGGATTCCTGTCACCGTTTCTGCGTGCGCGGTGGCGCTGCAGCGTAATCCAGAGGTGGCTGCATGGATGAAAGATCGAGGGCACGACCTCCTCGGTCACGGTTTGCGCTGGACGGACTATCCGGGAATGAGTCTCGAGGAAGAGCGCAGGCAATTGCAGGAGGCGATCAGTCTCTATCGCGAGGTACTCGGCACCCATCCGCCTGGCTGGAACTGCCGCTCGTTTCCTAGTGTGAATACGCGCGACCTGATCATCGAGGCAGGGGGCTTTCTCTACTACTCCGATCCATGCAATGACGACATTCCGTACTTCGTCAAGCATGACGGTGGCGAGTTGCTGGTCGTCCCGTATTCAAAAACGCTCAACGACAGCCGATACCTCATCGCACCGGGATACAGCAACCCGCGCGATTTTGCCGAAGATTGCCGTGCTGCGATCGACTACCTGATCGAGGAAGCGGGTGAGGCGGGCGGCAAGATGCTGACCATCGCAGCGCATGCTCGCTGGAGCGGACAGCCGAACCGTGCTTCGGGTTTGCGCGAGGTGATCGAACACGTGGGCCGTTCACATGGCGAGGCAGTGTTCATGCGGCGCGAGGACATTGCACGCCATTGGCTCGCCAACCACAATTTGTTTCAGAAGGGAGCCTGAACGTAATGGTGTCAGCAACATGGTCGACCGGCCGGGGTGCACGATGACGGGAGCACAAATCGTAGCGTCTATCCTCAAGCAGCAGGGCATGAAACATATCATCGGCTTTCCGAGCAGCGGGCTGTTCGATGCGGCGGCCGAACTGGACGTGCCGCCAGTCATTGCGCGGACGCCGCGAGTCGCAGTCAATATTGCGGAAGGACATGCACGCACGACGCCAGGCGACGACCTGACGGTTGTCACTGTTCAATATGGGCCAGGTGCAGAAAGTGCATTTGCCGGCATCGCGCAGGCATGGAACGATCGTGCGCCGATTTTGTTTTTGCCAACCGGTTATCCGCGCGGTTCGGAGGCGGTAGCGCCCAATTTCGAGGCGCGTCGCAATTTCACCCACATCACCAAGTGGTGCGAGTCGGTGACCCGCATCGAAGATTTACCGCAATTGCTGTTCAGCGCTATCTCGCGTGTGCGCAATGGTCCGCCCGCGCCGGTGTTGCTCGAGCTGCCCGTGGACCTGCTCGCGCAACAATACGAATCTGAGCTTCCAGCTCATGGACAGGTGCGTCGCGCACGTCCGCAGGCCGATGCGGCCGAGATCGACGAGATCGTCGAGACTTTGCTGCGAGCCCGCAATCCGGTGATTCTCGCCGGTCAGGGCGTTCTCAACGCGCACGCTTCCGTGGAGCTCGCCGAATTCGCGGAACTCGTCAATATTCCTGTGATGACCACGCCGAACGCCAAGAGTGCGATGTCCGAACGACACCCACTCGCGCTCGGCACGGCCGGGCGGGCTCGTCCGGCCACGGTTGATCGTTTCATCGAACGGGCGGACGTCATTCTGGCCTTGGGCAGCAGCCTTACGCGCTCGTACTACATCCGGTCTGTGCCGGCCGGCAAACAGGTTTTGCAGGTCAGCATCGACCCGGGCGACCTGGGGAAGGACTATCCGGTGGCGCTTGGGGTGGTTGGCGATTGCCGGTCCGTGTTGCGCCAGATGCTGGCTCGCGTCCGGCAGGATCCGGCGGCGCTGGCACAACGCGCTGGATGTGGCGATGAGTTGATGCGGGAAATCGCGACTTGTCGTGAGGCTTTTATGGACCAGTGGATGCCACTCATGAATGCGTGTGGCAGCCCGATCTCTCCCTACCGGGTGGTGTGGGAAATCATGCAGGTGCTCGATCGGGAAAAGGCCATCGTTACTCACGATGCTGGCAATCCGCGCGACCAGTTCATTCCGTTCTACGACGTGACCGAGCCTCGCGGCTACCTTGGCTGGGGCAAAACCACGCAACTCGGTAGCAGCCTTGGTTTCGCAATGGGCGCGAAACTCGCGCGGCCTGATGCGATCGTAGCCGCCGTCATGGGGGAATCTGCGTTCGGCATGGTGGGTATCGACTTCGAGACGGCCGTGCGTTGCAAGTTGCCAGTTCTGGCTATCGTGCTGCGCAATCACGTTCTCGGCGGCTACGCCGCGAGCATGCCGGTGGCCACCAGAAAGTATCAGGCCAACCGCATGTCAGGCGAGTACGCACCGATCGCACGGGCACTGGGGGGGCATGGCGAGTGCGTCGTCGACACGGAGCAGCTGCGCGAAGCGCTGCTGCGTTGCGTTGCAACGGTGCGAGACGGTCGCGCGGCATTGCTTGAGGTGGTCACGCACGAGGAAAGCCGGCTCGCGGGTTTGAGCTGATCGCCCCTTTCATGGAGAAACAAGGTGTTTGATCTGGTATTGCGCGGCGCAACGATAGTAGAGGCAAGCGGTACGTTACGTGCAGACCTGTGCGTAAGCGGCGGCCGCGTGGCTGCCTTGCTCGATCCGGAGACTCCGGCCACCGCAAAGATTGAACGCAGGGTGGACGGGTGCTACCTGTTGCCTGGGCTGGTCGACGCGCACGTCCATCTGCGCGAACCCGGTCTTACGTATAAGGAAGATTTCGCGTCGGGCACACGTGCCGCTGCAGCAGGCGGCGTAACTACGTTGCTCGACATGCCTACTGATGAACCCTGGACCGACAGCGTTGAATCGCTTATCGAAAAACAGCGGCTGGCTGAGGGGCGTTTGCATGTTGACGTCGGCTTTCAGGTGGCATTGCGTCGCGACGCGCGCGATTTGCTGGCAGTCTGCGCACTCCATCCGGTATCCGTTGAGGTTTTCACCGCTGACGTACCTGCGGCTTATCTGCATGACACGCAGGCTTTGTTGATACATGCGCTGAATCTGGTGCGGCCACTTGACGTTCTCGCGTGCGTATCGCCTGGCGACCAGTCTCTATTAGAGGCTGCACCAACAGGAGGGGTGGACGCATTCCTGGCCAGCCGGCCGCCGCTGGCCGAAGCGAGCGGCATTGCCAGGACGATCCTTGCCGCAGCCGAAGCGAATGCGCGCGTTCATCTGCGGCAGACCAACTCGGCGCTGGGCATTGCAACATGGCGTCGTATGCGCGGCCTGGCGGATACCAGCATTGAAACGACTCCGCAGTGCCTGCTTTTTACCGCGGATGACTACGCGGAGCGCGGTGCTGACCTTAAGGCATCGCCGCCGATGCGCTCGGCAGAGGACCGCGATGCACTGCTGGCAGCCTTGCGTGAAGGTCTCATCGATATCGTGGCTACCGACCATGCGCCACATGCCCGCGCCGAGAAGAGGGCGCACTACGGCTCGTTTGCAGACATACCAGGCGGGATGCCAGGGGTGCAGACCCTGCTGGCCACCATGTTGCACTTCGTAGCCACAGGCGACATCGATCTGCCCGCGCTCATTCGTATGTGCTCGGCAAATCCTGCACAGCGTTTTGGAATCGGAGACCGCAAGGGCTCGCTGGCACGAGGGCGAGACGCGGACATTCTCGTGCTGGATCCACGGCTCGATACACGTATCAGCCATGCAGAGCAGCTATCGCGTGCCGGGTATACACCGTTTGACGGCATGCAGGTACCCGGAAGGCTCACCACTGTGTTTCTGCGGGGCGTCCTGATTTACGAAGAAGGTCAACTGGCGGCGTCTGCACCCGCGGGAGCGATTATAGGAGCTTCGAATCATGGGATTGCTTGAAGGCAAGGTCGCTGTTGTGACGGGTGCGAGTTCGGGGCTCGGCCGGGCGATCGCTATCCGCTATGCAAGCGAAGGTGCGCGCGTCGTGCTTGCGGATCTGCGTGAGGCGCCGATCGAAGGTGGTGAGACGACACAGGTGCAGATAGAGCGTGCAGGAGGGACTGCCTTCAGCGTTCCCACGGACGTTTCCCGCTGGGATGAAATTGATCGGCTCGTCACCATCGCTGTAGAGCGCTACGGCCGTCTCGACATAATGGTAAACAACGCCGCTACCTATACCGGCACCAGCCTTGTCGAGACCGACGAAACTCAGTGGGAACACGTATTACGGGTGAACCTCACTGGCATGTTCCATGGTTGCAAGCGAGCGGTTCAGCAGATGCTTGTGCAGGCGCCCGTCGACGAGGTACGTGGACGTATCGTCAACGTATCGTCGCAGCATGGCATGGTGGCTTCACCCGGCGACTTCCCGTACGGCGTGACCAAAGGCGGTACCGTGCAGCTCACGCGGCAGGTCGCCGTTGACCACGCCCCCGATCTGATCGTCTGCAATGCGGTCGCGCCAGGCAAGATCATGACAGCGGAAGTTTTCAAGGTAGTTGTCGCCTCGCCGCATAAGATTTACGCTGCTTTTCGCTCTTGGTGCCGGGGTTGCGCGATGGCGCTGTTTTGTTCAGCGTGATCGGGATTCAGATGCACGACATGA
>NZ_CAAJGM010000109.1 GCF_900996235.1 Paraburkholderia sp. BCC1885 | reverse complement strand
AGATCGGCGCGCGGCGCCGGTAGCCAGTTCGCGCTTTTGGCGCGAGCCGACGACACCGTCACGTCGAGCGAACCGTCGCGATTGCGGCGTGCCCCGTTGCGATCGCCGACTGCCAGACGCGCCGGCGCGCTTTCGCCCAATGCGCCGTCCCTGGTATAAGCGGTGATCGACCAGAAGCCGCGCGCCGGCGGCAACTGGTTCGGCGCAAAGTGAATCACATAGCGGTTGGCGCCGTTGAGCGCATGACCGTCGCTATCCTGCGTCACGACCGCGCTCACTTCGTCGTCCTTCGTGCCGATGCCGGGCTGGACAGCCGCAGCGTAGGCGCGCATCGCGTAGTCGGGACCGTAGTTGCCGACGCCGTCGCCGAACCAGCTCCAACCGTTGCCGCTCAGCAGATTGGACGGCGGCGTAACCACGCGCTCGTGACCGTCGGCGAGACCGGCCGTGATGGCTTCGGGCGCGTTCGGCAACTTCACCGGTTCGTCCGGCGTC
>NZ_CAAJGM010000108.1 GCF_900996235.1 Paraburkholderia sp. BCC1885 | reverse complement strand
TGGCCTCGCTGGCCAGCGTGCGTGCCGCGGCCGACGCGCTGCTCGCCGACGGTCGGCCGTTCGACCTGGTGATCGCCAACGCGGGGGTGATGGCTTCGCCCTTCGGGCATACCGCCGATGGTTTCGAGACCCAGTTCGGCACCAACCACCACGGCCACTTCGTCTTCATCAACCGCATCGCGTCCTTGCTGGCGCCGGGCGCGCGCGTGGTCAACGTGGCCTCGTCGGGGCACCGCATGGCGCCGTTCTCGCTCGACGACCTCGGCTTCGAGCGCACGCCCTACGATCCCTGGGTGGCCTATGCACGCTCGAAGACGGCCAATATCCTGTTCGCCGTCGAGTTCGATCGCCGCTACAAGGCACGCGGCGTGCGCGCGGTGGCGATCCATCCGGGCGGCATCATGACGGAACTGGCGCGCCATCTGCCGGACGACGCGCTCGATGGCATGCTCACCCAGATCAATGCCGACCTGGCCGCGCAAGGCCAGCCGCCGTT
>NZ_CAAJGM010000107.1 GCF_900996235.1 Paraburkholderia sp. BCC1885 | reverse complement strand
CATCACTACACCGAGCAGATCATCGCGCGCGAGCAGTTGAAGCGCGACCACGCCGCGCGCGCCTTCTTCGACGTGTTCTCGAACCGCGCCACCGCGCTGTTCTATTCGGCCTGGAAGAAGTACCGCCTGCCCCTGCATTACGAGCTCGACCGCGACGAGCGCTACCTGCCCCTGCTGCTGTCGCTGGCCGGCGTGTCGAATCCCGACGCGCGGCGCGCCATGCAGGAAGGCAAGGGCGCGGTGATCGACGAGGCCATCGCCGGTTACGCGCTGGCCGCGCGCCATCGGCCGGTGTCGGCCGCCTACCTGCAGCGCACCTTGTCGGACTATTTCCAGGTGTCGATCCGCGTCGACCAGTTCGTCGGCAAGTGGTACGACGTGCCGCCCGACCAACTGAGCGTGCTGGGCGAGGTCAATGCCACGCTGGGCGCGACCGCGCTGGTCGGCGAGCGGGTCTGGCAGCGCGACATGCGCGCCCGGCTGGTGGTGGGGCCGC
>NZ_CAAJGM010000106.1 GCF_900996235.1 Paraburkholderia sp. BCC1885 | reverse complement strand
ACTCCCGCTTGCGCGTTCGTTTGGTCGTCAAATCCAATCCCAGATTAGCTTGTCTCATGCCCAAATCGTCGCAGTCGACGGCATATTTGGCAACTCAATTCCTGCATGATTTATGCAGACCTTCCCTAACCAGCAGCCGGAACCGAGTCTTGCATGCGAATGCGGTAACGCATTACTTGAAGCGTAGGCAGGGTGCACTGAAGCCGTGTGATAGAGCCTCGAAACAATTCTGTTGCTGGTGTCCCTATTCTTCAAATAAGTAGGGATAGAACTGAGCGGGCCGTCAAGGTGAGGCCAGCCAGACCGGCCGGGGTCTGAGAGCAGGGCAAAGGTGCGGGAAGGACTCCCCAGGAACCTGGGAGGTCCTGTGTTAGAGGTGGCCCCGTTCGTTCGGACAGTTTTTTCGATTTTTAAGTGGAACGCTGGGCGGTCACGCTGCCAATGTAATCGCGGGCAGCATCGCGAAATAAGCTTCATCCGGGGTCTTGTCCGACAGA
>NZ_CAAJGM010000105.1 GCF_900996235.1 Paraburkholderia sp. BCC1885 | reverse complement strand
CTGTGCAAGAAAGTCCGTAATTGTGATGGGTCTCGAATCTCTTGTCAACGACTTATCTGAAAAAATTTCAGCGGTCGGTACGTGAACCCGAGGCGTCACAACCAGGAACCAGCGAGCCGGCAATTCTACCTGCTCCAGTGCCTCTCCGATACCCTCCGCGAACTCATTTTTTCCGAACACGAATAAGAGCACGTCGGCGCCCAGTTTCACGGCCAGCGCCTGAAGTTCAGCGCGCGGCAGGTCGAGTTTCCAGAGGCGGTTCAGGGCGAGCAGGGTGGTGGCCGCGTCGGAGCTGCCGCCGCCCAGGCCCGCGCCCATCGGCAGCACCTTGTCGATCTCGATGTCGACGCCGAGCGTGGTGCCCGTGTGAGCCTGCAGCAGGCGCGCGGCGCGCACGACCAAGTCCTGTTCCTCGGGCACGCCCGCCACCTCGGTGATGCGGTGGACCGCACCGTCCTCGCGCAGCGTGTAGTGCAGCCGGTCGCCCCAGTCGAGCAACTGGAAC
>NZ_CAAJGM010000104.1 GCF_900996235.1 Paraburkholderia sp. BCC1885 | reverse complement strand
GCCCGTCAACCCTGCTGTCATGGGGAACGAAGAGTCCTCCCACCCCGGGAGACCAGCTCCTGAGGGCATCGAGGTAATACACGGGGAAGATGAATACCCCGCCTTCCGGGAACATCTGGCGGTATTGGGTGTTCAGCCCGGCAAAGGGTTCGATATCGTCAGAACGCTCCCAGCAGAGTGCGATCCGTCTGCTCGAGCGGGACTGAGGGGCACCGTTCAGCCATGGGTCGACCGGCCGGTGCAGCTCCCACGGCGCTTCAAATATGGTGACCGGGTAGGGCAGGCGCAGCAGCTCCAGGTGTGCCTCGCCGATGGATTTTTCGTCAATCAGCTCGGCGCAGTTGGGAAGGAGAAACTTCACGCCCCGTCGCATCAGGTCGACAAGGCTCTCGATCTGCCGGGCGCTTTGCGGCCGCGCTGCTTTCCACTGTTTCCCGAGGAACAGCAGGTCATCAATCGCAAAGGACGTGTAGTGGGTGATCTCGATCGGTTTGTCCATGTCCGGC
>NZ_CAAJGM010000103.1 GCF_900996235.1 Paraburkholderia sp. BCC1885 | reverse complement strand
TGGCGCCGGAAGGCGCGACGCGGGATGGCGTTGGCCGGATTCGATCTGCTCAGGTTCGTGCTGGATACCGCTTCGGACAGCTTGGAATGGGTCGTCGATGTCGTATCGATCTTTGTCATCGGTGTTCCGGAATGGCCTGTTACGTCGCCACGATACACGAGCGGGGCTCCGGCATATACGTGAGGCGGGCCCGCGATTCGCATGCGAGGCGGCCGGCGCCGCCGCGACGGCCCGCGTAAACGATACCGACCGCGGCGATTGTTGCGGCCCGCGATTCGCTGTCCCGCCTGAAGTTGGCGAATTGCGCGAATTAGCGGGAAATTCACGCATCACGGGCGTGAATCGGCGCGCGGGCACGAGTGTGTTACTGAAAATTACCCGTGGCCCTGTTGCGGTATGAAATCCCGCCATCTGTGCAGGTCGGCGAGAAATCTTCGCGAGCGGCGAGCCGTTTGTCCCGGTATCGCGGGTCAGGCGGCGAGCCAGTCGCGCAAGGCCGCGTTGACC
>NZ_CAAJGM010000102.1 GCF_900996235.1 Paraburkholderia sp. BCC1885 | reverse complement strand
TCAGGCCGTCGAACATGACGCGCAAGCCCTGGCCTTCCTCGCCGATCAGGTTCTCGGCGGGAATCTCGAGATTGTCGAAGAACAGCTCGTTGCTCTCGTGGTTGACCATGTTCGGGATCGGCTGCACTGTCATACCCCGGCCGATCGCCTCGTGCAGGTCGACGATGAAGATCGACATGCCCTCGCTCTTCTTGCTGACCTCGGCCAGCGGCGTGGTGCGCGCCAGCAGGATCATCAGGTCGGAATGCTGGACGCGCGAGATCCACACCTTCTGGCCGTTCACCACTTAGCGGTCGCCGCGGCGCACGGCGGTGGTCTTGATCTTCGTGGTATCGGTGCCGGTGGTGGGCTCGGTCACGCCCATCGACTGCAGGCGCAGCTCGCCCGAGGCGATCTTCGGCAGGTAGCGGTCCTTCTGCGCGGCCGAGCCGTGGCGCAGCAGGGTGCCCATGTTGTACATCTGGCCGTGGCAGGCCCCCGAGTTGCCGCCGTTGCGGTTGATCTCCTC
>NZ_CAAJGM010000101.1 GCF_900996235.1 Paraburkholderia sp. BCC1885 | reverse complement strand
CGCACCGTCTGCGCCAGGTTCGCCTCGGCCGATTGCAGCGCGATCGCCGCGTCGGCGGGATCGAGCTTGACCAGCGGCTGGCCGATGCGGATCGACTGCGTGTCGTCGGCGTTCACCGCGATCACGGTGCCGGTGACCTGCGGCGTGATCTGCACCACGTTGCCGTTCACGTAGGCGTCGTCGGTTTCCTCGTGGAAACGCGCGACCAGGAAGTAGTAGAGGCCATAGGCGATCGCCGCGATCACGATCGCGAGGATCAGCAGCGTCATCATGCGCTTGCGCTTGCCGTTCTGCGCGGCGGGTGCCGCGGCTTGCTGTTGGGGTTCGCTCATCGCGAGGTTCTCCGTCGTGGCCCGTGCTTGTCGCAACGGGCCTGATCCACTATCGATTCGAAAAAAATCCGGAAACTCAGCCTGCCTGCGCGCCCGAGGCGGCAGCGGCCGGCGCGGCCGCCGCCTCGCCCGGCACGTCCGCGGTGGCGGGTGCCGCCTTCGGTTTCGCGTCGGGTG
>NZ_CAAJGM010000100.1 GCF_900996235.1 Paraburkholderia sp. BCC1885 | reverse complement strand
TCAATACCTGTTACTGTTTTCGGTTCATAATGAACCGGTCGCTCACTCAAAGCTGACAGGTTAATGAATTGCTTCACAAACCTGACTTACTTTTGTGTGAGACTCTTGATACTTTTGCTGCCCTGATCCGGAGATCAGGACCGCTGCCATCAAGCGTCCACACTTATCGGCTGTAGATTTTTAAAGAGCGTATCTGCGAAGCAACTTGGTTTCTTCAGCAGCGCTGCGTTTTCAGCAGCAGAGAAGCGAGATTATGATCAACATTTCGCAGCGCGTCAACTACTTTTTTCAGCGCCGCGATCAACTCACTGCGTCGATCACTTCTCAGTCAAACGTGCCAGCTGCCGATCCAATCTGGCGCTCAGCCCATCCAACCTTGCTTCCTCTTCCGCACCGCGTTTCCGTTAGCGCGAAAGAGGCGTGATTCTAAGTAGGCTTTAGCCAGCGCGCAAGAGGGAATCGAACATATTTTTTCGCCTTTCTATCACATCCCCCTCGGCTCTCTTCGCC
>NZ_CAAJGM010000099.1 GCF_900996235.1 Paraburkholderia sp. BCC1885 | reverse complement strand
CCGACATGCCAGGCACCAACGTCTCTCTGATCACCTGCTGCTTGAATTTTCGCGCGTACGTGCGACGGGGATGGGCTGCGCCCCCTGCGTTCGACATGGCTGACTGGCTCCGTTGATCTGAACGCCCTCATCATGCTTTGGAAAAGTCAGCATGGGGAAACGGTCGGGCCGAGCCGCTTACGCAGCACCGGCAACGAGGACCCGTCATTCTACGGCTACAACGACAGCGCGCTGTGTCTGACCACCAATGGCATCCGCCAGGCGTTGATGACAGGGAGTATTTTGAAGAAGATCGACGCAAGCTGGACAAAGCCGGGTAACTTCAATATAGATATCTGCGTGTCCGAATACTTTCGAGCTGCCCAAACGGCCCGGATCGTACTGGACGAGATGGGACTGCTGTCCGCGACACCGAAGATCACTCCGTTTCTGAACGAGCGCGATTACGGAACCCGCTACCTTCCGGAGATGGACAAGATTGCCACCTTTGATGGCAACGGCTCGGAAAGCGGTGTCCATACTCGGGACCGGGTGAAGAATTTTCTTCGTTCTCTCGAGCCGCTGCTGTGGCGCGCCGACCTGATGCTCTTCTCTCATTTCGGAGCAATTCGCGCGATCATCGCTGAACTGACCGACCTCTCCGACGATGCAATGATGGACATCGATGTCCCCAACGGAAAAGCATTTCAGTTCAACAGGATCGTTGATGTCGATGGTCAGTCGAGTTTCCAGGAAGAGGCGTTGCCTCTCCACGTGCTGGACAAGGCGATACCGTTTATTCAACCGCTGCCACGGGCCTTTATATGAAACCGGATCACCGCCGTGCCTGTTTTTGATTTGTCGCAATGTCACTTTACTGGCGGTGCGCGATCGCACCGTTCTGCGAGGTACCCCGGTCAGCAACGGACGAGTCCCGCGCAGTTTGCCCGACTATATCCGGTCGTTTCCTCGGACGGGTCTCAGGTACGTCGTCGTGTGTGAGTGCGCCACGCGTCACCAGTAAGGAATCATCCGAGCTATGGTGCGACGGGTCTGATGGTGAGCGATACCGGCTTTGGCCGTCGCCGCCTGGACGTCGGTGGTGATTACCCGGGCGTGCGTTGGTCTTGAGGCGTATTTCGGCTGCGCACGCTGATGTCACCAATCGCCGGGAGCTTCGTGGTCGGCAGTGTCACGCAGTCCTCGCTGATGGACGCCCGCGCCAATTCCGAACTGCACGGCTTTCCGGCACGGCGTGGGTTCTCAGGGCGATGCGCGAACGCGGATCGTCGAATTCCGTCCTGAGGCGACCGCCGTGCAGCGAGTCCCGTGCCACCCTCGATTTCAGTCCTGACTGCAGCGATGGCGGGGCGCCATGCACGGTAACGGAGTGTAGGAGGACCGCCAGTGATTGCAGGGATTACCTGTCGTGCGCGGTTCCCCGGACCGGTCAGCGGGGAGTATGTCTGATGCTACAAGGCTCCTTCACTGCGTTCTGCCGGAACGCTGGCGCGGCAAGTGAATCCGGACGCGTGAAGCGAGGCATTTTTGTGACAGCGAATACCGGTTTGCGGACATTGATTCGCCACAGGTCATGTGTAGTGTGAATGACAAGAGGTGGGTTCGCGATGCAGGCAGGGATGCTTGATCGTGCATTGACTGCGGCCGGGCGATGCGGCGCAGGAGTTTTCCGGGTGAATCGGCCATGGTGCATGGTGCAATCGCCCAGAGATCAGGGGAGAGAAAAGATGGAAGGCCGGTCAGAGAATGACGTGATCACGGTGTCGATCGAGGAGCTGACGCGTAATCCGCAGGCGATCGTCGATAAGGTGCCGTACACAGACGTCATGGTGTGCCGCGACAACGAGCCGGTTTTCCGGATGATGCCCATCGCGGCGTGGTACGCGCTCCTGCGGGAACTGGAGGCAGCGGGTGTCAACGTGGGGAGTCAGCTACAGAATGATCCCGGTCCATCGGGCAGTGCCTGACGGGGCGCTACGGCGATGCCGCGACAGGCGTTTCGTCAACATTGTGACGCCAGTGTGTGACGAAATACAGAAACGCTAAATCAGTCTGTCACTGAAGTTACATAACCTTCGTCGCGAGGGACGGAGGCCGGGCGGCGCGCTGCCCCCGGAGGGCGCGAGTTGCGTAGCACCGAAACGGCCGGCGTTTTCGGGCGCTCGCGGACGGTCACGCAGTGTGAGGTACGCCTCGCGCCGCCGTCCCCAGACCATTTCGCCATTACCTGCCTCGCGCCTCACGGCGCCGATGCCTCCTCGGGGACCAGTCAAGATATGCAGGATTCCAGCGCACAGACGGACGCGCCCGGGACAGCGTTGCCGGATGCTTACTCTCCGTTGATTAACCTGCGGGACACCGACCGTTTCCTTCCGGTACTCGAAGCACTCGGTTGTACGCTGGCCATCAGCCGCAGGCCTTCCGGCGTCGCGTTACTGGGCGTTGAAAAGGGCGTGCCGACGCTCTCTGCGTGCCTGCTGCCGCGCTCAATGGGACTCGCAGTTGCCCCGGACCGTCTGGCGATTGCCACGGTGCGGGAACTGATGATCTTCGCCAATGTGCGAGCGATCGCGGCGCAGTTTCCGGCGAAACCGGACTACTACGATGCGGTCTTCGTGCCGCGTCACACGTTCTACACCGCGTACTGTGATCTGCACGACATGGCGTTCGACGGTCAGGTCGTGCTGGCAGTCAATACCCGCTGGTCGTGCATCTGCGTGATCGACGGCTATTTCAATTTCACGCCGATCTGGCAGCCGCCGTTTGTGCCCGAGCTTTCTCCGGACGACCGCTGCCATCTCAACGGCATGGCGTTTCATGATCGCAAGGTCCGTTTCGCGACGGCACTCGGAACGACGAATACGTCGTACGGCTGGCGCGCGGGCATGGCTGATAGCGGAGTGGTGATGGAAGTCCCCTCAGGGCGGGTGATTGCCTCGGGGCTTTCGATGCCGCACTCGCCGCGTGTGATCAACGGACAACTTTATGTGCTTGAAGGTGGGCGGGGCCAGGTCCTGCGCATAGATCCCGAAACGGGCAAAAGCACCGTGTTTGCGAAGCTACCGGGATTTACTCATGGGCTGGCGGAGTACGGCGGTGTGATCTTCGTCGGGCTGTCCAAGCTGCGGGAAAAGCGTGGCCCTCAGGGCCTGCCCATTGAAGAGGAGGGCGAACTGGTCGCCGGTGTCGCGGCGCTAGACGCAGCATCGGGACAACTGCTGGGGATTCTCCATTTTTTTAATGGTGTGGACGAGGTGTTCGATGTCCAGGTGATTCCCGGCGTGAAGCGCGCGGAAATCCTTGCGCCGCAACAGTGGTTTGAATCCCCGTCGGTGGTTCTGGCACAGGGCAAGGTGTTGCGTGGCATGTGGGAGCAGCGTGCGGACGATGAACTGGCAGAGGAAGCAGGCGGTAATGACTGAGAGAACGGCGGATGTTGTATTCATGCGTGAACGTGCCAATGGGCATGCCGGCGCGGTGTTCTGGTTGACTGGGCTCTCAGGGGCCGGCAAATCGACGCTGGCGTTCGGTGCAGAACGGGTGTTGCGCGCGATGGGCTATCAGACCTATGTGCTGGATGGGGACCGGCTGCGCCGGGGCCTGAACCGCGACCTGGGATTTAGCGAAGCTGACCGGATGGAAAATATGCGCCGGGTGGGCGAAGTGGCGTCACTGCTTGCCGACGCGGGCATGGTCACGATCGTCGCGTTGATTTCGCCGCTGCGGGAAGGCCGGGAAGAAGCGCGGAGACTGGTGAGTAGCAACAGCCCCTTCCACGAGGTGTACGTTGCTGCTGACCTTGCTACCTGCGAAGCGCGTGATCCGAAGGGGTTGTACCGGAAAGCTCATGCAGGCGAGCTGACGGCGTTTACAGGGATATCGTCGCCCTACGAAGTACCGGCGACACCGGATCTGGTGATCGATACGGTAGTGCGGCCGCCGCGGCCTGCGATTGACGAGCTAGTCGCATACATTCGCGGAAAGGTCGGGCGCCCGTAAATACTATGCCGATGTAGTGCGTCAAATGACACGTCTGGCCGGGCGTTGATGAGCGCTGTGTGGCCGTTACGATCGGATGGTCCCGTCCCGTTAGCTGCGAAAGGCGCGCGCAACTGGGTGTATCAACGCCCGCTCGGGCGATGCCAGACATTTTCGCGTTGTCCCCGGAGGGGAAATGAATGATGGGATCGGGCCGGACAGGATGAGGCAGCGAGGTACGCCGCCTGGCGTGCTGGCGTCCGGATTCACGCTCATTGAAGTGCTGATTGCGCTGGCGATCATTGCGATCGCTCTGGGAGCGGTGCTGCACGCGATGGGTGCGATGGCCTCGAATACAGAGGATGCCCGCGAACGCATGCTGGCTGTCTGGAGCGCTGACGACGCATTGAGCGACATTCGCGTGACGCAGTCATGGCCGGACCCGGGGCATAGCGTGTTTCAGTGTCCGCAAGGGCCCTACCGTTTTGTGTGTCGGCAGACCGTGACGGCGCTGGACAGTCCTCTTTTGCGTGAGGTAGCGGTCAGCGTCTACCTGTCGACAGCAGGTGGCACGGCGCTCGCGGAAGTCGTATCGGTGGTGCAGAATGAACAGCACTTCTAGATGTCCGGGGAAGTTGCGCATCGGCGGCTTTACGCTGATCGAGATGCTGGTCGCTATCGCCCTGCTCGCCATCGTGGCGCTGCTATCGTGGCGAGGGCTGGACGCGACCATCCGTGGTCGTGACGACGTGGTCTCAAACCTTACCCAGACCCGGGCGCTGGGGCGGTATTTTTCGCAACTGCAGTATGACCTGCTTAACCTGGTAACGGCCGACGAAGTATTCGGCTCGCCATTGCGGATTCAGCCGGATGAACTCGTGCTCGTGCGGCACATCGGCGTGGGCAATGGCCCGACGAGACTTCAGGTGGTGCGCTATCAGATGAAGGCGCATCAGTTGTTGCGCAGTGCCTCCCAACCCGTCTCCACCTTGTCGCAATTGAACGATGCGCTCCAGCATATGGACCGCTTTGCCAATGTGGCGGCGAGTGGAAATGTGCGTTCGATGGACCTTTCGGTGTGGGTCCCGCCCGTCGGCTGGACGTCGAATCAGGGCGTGGTCGAAGCGTCGTACGCGCAGTTTCTCGCAGCGCATGGCGTGAGCAACACGGCGTCGCTGGGAAAGCCGCTGCCGCGCGGCATCCGTTTTGACGTGGCGATCGGAACCCCTCCCACCGAGTTTATACGCACGATACCGATTGGTCAGTGAGCCGCGGCTCATGCAACGAGCGCCGCCGCACCGATTGGCTGCCGCTGACGCCGAAAGATGCCTGTCGATGACACTATCGTGACGGCGCCTCGTACTCCGCGTCATCAGGATGCTATGCCCTGCGCGATAGTCTGGCGAAAACGGAGCCGGGCGCGCGTGACGTCTCAGTGCCCGAGGCGGTTGGCAATCCGGAAATTTCCGGTCGGTTCAGGAGCCAGACATGGATGTCGAGCATTCAGAGGGCGCAGAGGGCGGTCAGACAGTCGCGCACGCCGTTGCCGAGCGGGGCAGTCGTTTCGGCAGTGGTTCGTCAACGGCAAGCCTTTCACGCGCGAGGGAGTGGCACCTGCAGGGCCGGTTTGACGACGCCGCGCGCGAGTACGAAGCGGTGCTCGCGCGGGAGCCGGATCGCGCCGACGTGCTACAGCTGTATGGGGTCGTCCAGTACCATCGGGGCCTGCCTGCGGTGGCGGAAACGTTGCTCCGCCGGGCCGTGTCGCTCGCACCGGGGCCGATGGTGCTCACGGACCTGGGCGCACTCCTGGCGGGTACAGGGCGGCCCGACGAGGCCCTGAAAGAGTTTGAAGCCGCGTTGCGGATAGATCCGCGGCACGTTCAGACACTGGTTGCCCTTGCCAACACGCAGCTCGAGATGGGCCGGTTCGAGGACGCCCTCAGGGCGTATGACCGCGCGCTCGACGTGTCGCCACAGGCGCTGGACGCGCTGACCAATCGCGGCAGCGCCCTGCGGGCACTCAGGCGATACATGGAGGCGCTGGAGACGTATGACGGCGCGTTGTCCGTGGACCCGCATTCGTTCGTGGCGTACTACAACCGGGGCCACGTGCTGCGCGAGCTGGGCCGTCACGCGGAGGCGTTGCACAGCTACGACCGGGCGCTTGCCATTCAGCCCGGAAACCCGGCGATGCTGTCCGCGCGCGGACAGACCCTGGTCGACGTTGGGCGACTGAACGAGGCGCTGGCGAGTTTCAACGAGGCGGTTGCCAGCCAGCCTGATTTCGTGGAGGCGCTATATAACAGCGCGGTGGCACTGGAGAGGCTGCGCCGGCCCAGCGAGGCGATCGGGCGTTGTGAGCGTGTGCTTGCCCTTGAGTCGCAACACACCCGGGCAATGGCCTGTCGCGGCAACGCGTTGCTGCAACTGAAGCAATATGACGCTGCGTTATCCAGCTACGGGGGCGCGCTGCAGATTGACGCCGGCTCGGTAGAGATCCTTTGCAACCAGGGGACGGCACTGCGCTATCTGGGGCAGTACGAAGAGGCGCTGCAAAGCTACGATGCCGCGCTCGCAATCAACTCTGGTTTTGCCGAAGCATGGGGCAATCGTGGCAATGTCCTGCTGGATCTGCATCGTCATGAGGAGGCGATGAACGCCATCGACCGGGCTATGGCGATCAGGCCGGATCACCCGATGTACTGGTTTAATCGCGGCAATGTCCTGCACGCGATGGCGCGCCCTGACGCCGCGCTGCAGGCCTACGACAGGGCGATTACGCTCGACCCGGGATATGCCGGAGCACACTTTGCGCGCGCTTCGCTGCATCTGGTTCAGGGCGATTTTACGCGTGGCTGGGCGGAGTATGAGTGGCGCATACAGGATCCGGGCGGCGAGCAGCGCGGGCGCGTTTTCAAGGAGCCGCTGTGGCAGGGCCACGAATCGCTCGATGGTCGGACGATACTGGTTCACGCCGAGCAGGGCTTTGGCGATACGCTGCAGTTCTCCCGCTATGCGGAGCTTCTACGGGCGCGTGGCGCCAACGTTGTGCTTGAAGTGCAGCCGGCCCTCGGGTCACTGATGGCGTCGCTGCGCAGCGTAGTGCAGGTGGTGGTCGCGGGCGAACCGCTGCCGCAGTTTGATTTTCATTGCCCGCTGCTTAGCCTGCCATTCGCCTTTCAGACGGACCTGCACAGTATCCCGAACCAGACGCCGTATCTGTACTCCGATGCTGCACTGGTGGAAAGATGGGAGGCCCTGCTGGGTCCGAAGCAGCGTCGACGTGTGGGTCTCGCCTGGTCGGGTAATCCGGCGCATCTTAACGACCGTCACCGGTCCATTCCACTATCGACGTTGATGCCGCTGCTGGAAATGGATGTGGAGTGGATCAGCCTGCAGAAGGGGGTGCGTGAGCAGGATCTGGCCGTTCTCGACGGCTCGCCGATACGCAGCTTCGGTGATGAAATCCGCGACTTCTCGGATACAGCCGCGCTCGTGCAGTTACTGGATCTGGTCATTTCGGTGGACACGTCGGCGGCGCACCTTGCGGGCGCACTCAACCGCCCTGTCTGGGTGTTGCTGCCGGAGCCGCCCGAGTGGCGCTGGATGCGGGACAGGGAGGACAGCCCCTGGTACCCGAGCGCACGCCTTTTCCGTCAATCGACCCCGGGAGATTGGCGTGGTGTGGTCGACAAGGTGCGTACGGCGATCGGAAACTTGGTATAGCCGGAGCGAAGAGAGCCTCCACCTGCCTTGTGCCGAACCGGTGCCACCAGGGCGCGCCATCCATACGGACCGGTGACCATCGCGGGAGTATGGGGCGACGAGCAGGGCAACTACCTGGTCCAGGCCCGGGAAGCCAAACCGTGTGGGCGTTTGAGCGAAGTGCTGGCGAGATCCCTCGAAATCAATGTCTTTCGAACCCGGTACGGCCGTGGGGTCACACGCGCTTCGATCCGGTTATATCCCGGTTCCAGGCAGGTATAGTGGAGACTTGTGCGTGCGTCCGTGTCGCGTCTCGCGTGACGGCGGTTCGCTCGACGTCGGATGCTGACACGGCATCTGTATTTCCAGGGAGGCCGGCATGTTCGTAGATCCACGCGTGGCCCAGGGTCGGGCAAAGTTCGATCTGAACCACTCGCCGCAGATGTTCGCCGAGGAGCGCCGCTCGAAAATCCAGGACATCATCGTGAGGAGTCTCAAGGAATACCACGGAGAACGAAACCGGCGCGGTTTCATGCGACTGCTCGAACGTCAGGTCGTGCCCAGGCTGCGGCATCTTGGCCTTGATCCATATCTGGGAATGCTTGGCCAGGTGGAAGGCATGTTTTGCAATTTCACGACCATGAGCTCTGATATCGGGCTGCGCGAGTTCCAGCTGTCGCTCACCGTCCCCGACCTGGTGTTCAAGAGTTTTGCCTCCACCCTGATCGGCACGCATGCTGTCGGACGCTGCATGCAACGCAATGGCGTGATGTCGCTTGACGAAATAGAGGGCGAAACCAGCACGGCGTTCGTGCTGGCGCGGGTACTGCGTCCGCTCGCCATGGTCGAGAAATGGAAGCAGGTAGGCATTCCGACTGCGAAAGGTCTCTTCGTGGGCGAGATGACCAACAGCGACGATGTGTGGCTGCGTACGTATATCCGCCCAGCGATCGGCGGTCGTCCGTCGCGCTGGGGCGGATTCGCCGCGCTCTTTTCCACGATGCCGAGCTGGAGTGCTGCGCAGATCGCGGGAGGTAGTGATCTCACGCAGTGGATGATCAACCACATTCTGGCTCTTCGTACCAGGGAGCCACTATGCGAGCGCTGTCCATTCCTTCTCGACCCGTACGAACACGTGGACGACCCCCTTGACGCAATCTGGCAAGCTGCCCGGGCAAGCGCTGACGACGAGGCAAACTGATTATCCCGATCCGGTGAAAAACCAATTTGCAGGGCGGGAGGGGGCGGGTGGTGCGGACAATTGCCGTGGTAGAACATCCTGCACACGGCGTGACGGACCAGATTCACGAGTCCCGTGAAGCCAAATAGCCGGACGGTAGCGTCAGGAGCCTCATCGAACCTCGCATAGGGTGCACTATATGCAATTTGAGTAACATGGTACTACTAATTATTAGAAAGCAACCAGGTCTGCCTACGCGGATATCGGGGCATTGCCACCTGTTGCGTCGAACGTCCGGTCGCATGAATCCTCATTCGGGACAGGTTATGACTGCGTCATTGCGATATGTTCCACGAGCATGAATGTGCGCAACGGCCCAGAAATCTGGAGGTAATTACTGTCCGTTACGCGTACCGTCGGCAACACTGAACTGCGCATACATGCGGAATCCCTTGCCGGACGGTCGATGTCGGAGTGTTCGACTCGCGGTGAACACATGGCAATGGTATGACAGACCTCTGTAATCCGCGTCATTCGCCTGTTATGGCTTATCCGTTACCCTGCTTGTTAAAACCGGCTGGTTGCGGCGACTGATCGCCGGACGCAGCAGCCGGTACCTGTTGCATGGTGCGTTCAGGAGGCGGGCATGAATGTCGAGCAGCCACAAGGTGCCCCGGCGGGCACATCGGGTATAGCAGGCGCGCGGAAAGACGCAAAGTCAACGGGGAGCCTTGATCGCGCCAGTGAGTGGCACGCCAAGGGCCGCTTCGATGACGCCGCCCGCGAGTACGAAGCGGTGCTCGCGGGCCAGCCGGGCCACGCCGGAGCGCTACACGGCTATGGCGTACTCCAGTACCAGCGAGGCCGTACTGCGGAAGCTGAGACCGTGCTACGACGCTCGGTGTCACTCAAGCCGGAAGTGATGTCGCTCTCCGATCTCGGCGGCATCCTGGTTGCAGCCGGGCGCCGAGAAGAGGCATTGGTTCAGTTCGATGCCGCGTTGCGGATCGATTCCCGGCATGTGGTGACACTGGTTCGGCTCGGCGACACGCTGCTCGAAATGCGTCGGTATGCAGAAGCCCTTGCGGCTTACGATCGCGCGCTCGCCGTGTCCCCGCTGGTGCTGGACGCGCTGAGCAACCGTGGCGGCGCGCTACGGGCACTGGCACGTTATCAGGAGGCGCTGGACACATACGATCGGGCACTGACCGTAGCGCCGCGCTCGTTCGAGTCGTACTACAACCGCGGTCTTGTGCTTCGCGATCTGCAGCGCTATACCGAGGCGTTGCAAAGCTATGATCAGGCGCTCGCCATTATGCCCCGTCATCCCGCAATACTGCTGACGCGGGGCCGGACGCTCATTGACCTCGGACGGCCATCTGAGGCGCTTGTAAGTTTGAACGACGCGATCGCCAGTCAGCCCGATTTTGTCGAGGCGTTGTACAACAGCGCAATCGCACTGGAGCGCCTGGGTCGGGCAAATGAAGCGATGCAGCGCTGTGAGCGCGTGCTCGCACTCGAGCCACGACATGCAGGCGCGCTCATCTCCCGTGGCAACGCGCTATTGCGGATGGCACAGTGCGAAGCGGCGCTGTCGGACTATACGCTGGCGCTTGAAATCGAGTCCGGATCGCGGGAGGCGCTGTGCAACGCGGGTACGGCGCTGCGCTATCTGGGACGCTACGACGAGGCGCTGCGAAGTTACGACGGCGCTCTGGCGCTTGACGAGAAATTTGCCGAGGCATGGAGCAACCGCGGTGGGACGCTGTACCAGATGTGCCGGGCGCAGGAGGCTCTGGAGTCGTACGACCGGGCAACTGCGATCGATCCCAACTATGCAGAGGCCCACGTGGGGCGCGCAATGCTCTTCCTGAGCGAGGGCGACTTCACGCGTGGGTGGCCGGATTACGAATGGCGTTTGAGCGACCCGAAGGCGGCGCATCGCGCACGAATTTTGCCGCAACCGATGTGGCGGGGTGAAACGCCACTCGCCGGCAAAACGATTCTGGTTCACGCAGAACAGGGCTTCGGCGACACGCTGCAGTTTTGCCGTTATGCGACGCTTCTGGCCGAGCGTGGTGCTCACGTCGTCCTTGAAGTCCATCCGCCACTCAAGTCGCTGTTGATGACACTGCACGAGTCGGTTCAGGTGGTGCCCGCCGGTGAACTATTGCCCACGTTTGACTGCCATTGTCCGCTGCTCAGCCTGCCATTCGCGTTTGCGACGGATCAGCAGAGCGTTCCGAACCGCACGCCGTATCTCCATCCGGATCGAGCACGGGTCCAGCGATGGGAAAACCTCCTTGGTTCGAAGCAGCGGTTGCGCATTGGCCTCGCGTGGTCCGGGAACCGGGAACACGTCAACGATCGCAGCCGCTCAATCGGGCTGGCGACACTCATGCCGCTACTGGAAGCCGATGCACAGTGGATCAGTCTGCAGAAGGACGTCCGTGACGAGGATGCACGTGTCCTCGGCGACTCCGGGATTGTGTGCGTTGAGGACGAGATGCGCGATTTCGCCGATACGGCCGCGCTTGTCCAGTCGCTTGATCTGGTCATCTCGGTGGATACCGCGATTGCACATCTGGCCGGCGCGCTCAATCGTCCCGTCTGGATATTGCTGCCGGATCCTGCCGAGTGGCGCTGGTTGCGCGATCGCGAAGACAGCCCCTGGTATCCCGGTGCCCGGCTCTTCAGGCAACAAACCGCCGGCCGCTGGCAGGACGTGATTCATGCTGTCCGCGACGCGATCACGGAGCTAAAGGCTTTGTGATCATCTGGTGCGGCAGTTGCGGTGCGCAGACAACAAACAATCGAGGAGAGATGAGTCATGGGGCCGGACACGCAGGGGATGCCGCAGACCGAAGCGACGAAAGAGGTGCCACGGATGCCACGCGACCCGCCTCGCGAAGAACGTCTGTTGCGGCTTGCGCGTAATGCACAGCAGGGCGGTCGCCTTGACGAAGCGGAGCGTAAATATCTCGAACTGCTGGCACTTGATTCGGGTCACGCCGAGGCTTTGCATCTGCTTGGTACGCTGCGCTGGCAGCAGCGACGGTTGATCGAGGCAGAGGGCCTGATCCGGCTTTCAATCGAGCGGCATCCAACGGCGTTAGCGCTGTCGAACCATGCAGCGGTGCTGACCGGACTGGGTCAGGTCGGGACGGCGCTCGTCCAGATAGATGAAGCGCTGAGGCTGAATCCGTCACACCCCCGTGCGTTATTTCAGCGAGGAGGCATGCTCGCTCATCTGGGGCGTGGTGATGAGGCGGTCGCTGCCTACGACCGTCTGCTGGAGATAATGCCAGCGTCAATCGAGACCTTGTGCAACCGAAGCGCCGTCCTGCGGGCGCTGGGGCGGTTCGATGAAGCGCTTGCCTCGTGTGAGCGCGCTTTGGCCGTTGATGGTCGTTCAATCGGGGCGCTAAAGGAGCAGGGGCAGGTGATGCGTCGTCTGGAGCGACACGAGGAGGCGCTGATCAGCTATGGCACGGCGCTGACGGTCGCTCCGGCGGACGTCGAGATACTTTTCGTACGGGGCGTCACCTTCCTCGAGCTGGGCAGGCTTCCGCTGGCGCTGGAAAGTTTCAATGCTGCCATTGCCAGTTCGCCTGGGTTCACGGATGCGATATACAACAGCGCCGTCGTGCTCGAGCGTCTGGGACATCTGGACGATGCTGTCGGTCGCTGTGACCGTGTGCTCGCTATCGACCCAAGGCATGCGAACGCATTTAGCAACCGTGGCAATGCTCTGCAGCGTCTGGGGCGAAACGCGGAGGCCCTAGCGAGTTACACGCGGGCACTGGAACTCAAGCCGGACGTGATCGAAGTGCTCTGCAATCAGGCGAGTGCCCTGCGGCACCTCAATCGACTCGACGAAGCACTGGAGTCATGCGACCGGGCGCTGGGTGTGAACGGCAAGGACCTTTCAGCGTGGTTCGCTCGTGGCCGGGCGCTTCAGGCACTGCACCGCTATGACGAGGCGCTGGCCTGTTTTGAATATGTGATCGAGGCCAAGCCCCGAGACCGGATCGCACATTTTCATCGGGGCAATGTCCTAACGCCGCTGCGGCGGCATACGGAAGCGAGTGATGCGTACGCGAAGGCGATCGAGATCGATCCGGACTACGTACTTGCCCATTGCATGCGGTCTTTCCTGTGCCTGTCGATTGCGGATTTCGAGGCAGGCTGGGCAGAATATGAGTGGCGCTGGCGGGATGAGCAGATGGTTGGAGGTCTGCGGAGCTTTGCTCAGGTCCGCTGGACAGGCGCCGAACCGCTCGCGGGCAGGACGATCCTGCTGTACGCGG
Source organism: Paraburkholderia sp. BCC1885 (assembly GCF_900996235.1). Classification (GTDB taxonomy): domain Bacteria; phylum Pseudomonadota; class Gammaproteobacteria; order Burkholderiales; family Burkholderiaceae; genus Paraburkholderia. Next base: position 137,138 of record NZ_CAAJGM010000099.1, on the reverse strand, counting down.
AACAGGGTCTTGGCGACACGCTGCAGTTCTGTCGTTATGTACCGATCGTCAAGGCGCTTGGCGCGACTGTCGTGCTTGAAGCGCAGCCGGAGCTGAAATCGTTGCTGGCCACGTTGCCGGGCGTCGACGAGTTCGTCGACCGCAGTACTGGCGCGCCGCTTCCGCCGTTCGATCTCTATTGCCCGCTGCTGAGTGTGCCGCTTGCGGTGCATACCGACCTGTCATCGATTCCATGTGATGTTCCCTATCTCCAGGCCGATCCAGCACTGGTTGCGAAATGGCAAACAAGACTGGGTGAGCAGACCCGTCCGCGCATTGGTCTCGTGTGGTCGGGCAACCCCAAGCACCTGAACGACAGGAACCGGTCGATACCGCTTACCAGCCTGTTGCCCCTGATGACGGACAGGTTCGAATGGATCAGCCTGCAGAAGGTCGTGCGCGATGAAGATCAGGACACACTGGCGGGATCTGCGGTCAGGCATTTTGGCGAGCAGATCGTGGACTTTGCAGACACGGCCGCTCTATTGGCGACAGTGGATTGCGTGTTGAGCGTCGATACATCGGTCGCGCATCTGGCGGGGGCGTTGGGCAAACCGCTCTGGCTGATGTTGCCTCATACGCCTGACTTCCGGTGGCTGCTCGACCGTGAGGACAGTCCCTGGTACCCGCAGGCGCGGCTCTTCCGGCAATCACAGGCGGGTGACTGGACGGACGTTTTTGAGCAGATTGCCGCTGCGCTGCCTTCTGTGGCCCTACAGGGAAACGCTGGCGCGTCCGCGTAGTGCCGGCGGATAAGACCCGAGGATGGACAGGAGAGATGGCGATGACAAGCGACCTGGGCGGCATGGAAGGTCCGGTGCCGGGAGCCGGCACTGCCATGTTGCGTGCGGCGGTAAGCGACACCTTGCGACGCGCACGCGCGTTATTGGAGCAGCGGGAGTTTGCCGAGGCGCAGCGGCTGTATCAGGGAGCGCTGACAATCGCGCCGGATAGCAGCGAGGCGCTGCATTTCCTGGGCGTCACCTATCTGCGGAGCGGAGAGGCGGGGAAGGCCGAACCGCTGATCGTGCGTTCGATCGAGCGCGGACTCCGGCAGGCGGGGAGCTTCACGAATCATGGCGCTGTGCTGGTTGCGCTCGGCCGTCACACGGAAGCACTGACGGTGTTGGACCAGGTCATCAGACTGGATCCGAGGTACGCACCGGCACTACTCGTGCGGGGCAACGCTCTATTCGCACTCGGGCGTCATGCGGAAGCACGCGCCGCATATGACCAGGCGCTCGGGATCGCGCCCAGCGTGGCCGAAGCCTGGCGGAGCCGGGGCAAGGTTCTGCGCGCGCAAGACAGGCCAGCAGACGCATTGATCAGTTTCGAGCGGGCACTCAAGATCGAGCCGGGAAATGACGAAAACTACAGCCACTGCGGGGATGCCCTGCGCGATCTGGGTCGTCGTGAGGATGCACTGCGCAATTATCGTCTCGCGCTGGTCATCCGGCCGAAGGCGCCGGATCTGCTTTCCCTATGCGGCGTGGTGCTGACCGAACTGGGACGCGATGCGGAGGCGATGGTCTGCCTGGATGAAGCACTGGCGATTCGGCCGAACGACATCAAGCTGCTGTACCAGAGCTGTGTTGCGCTGGACCACCTGCAAACCTACGGAGAACTGCTCAGGCGATGCGACCGGTTGCTCGCTATTGATGCGGTCCATCCCGTGGTATGGCACGCGCGCGGCAATGCGCTTCAGGGATTGCACCGGCACGCGGAAGCCATAGAAGCGTATGGAAAAGCTTTGATTTATTCTCCGGGGATGAAGGATGCGCTGCGCAATCAGGCCGCGGCATTGCGCATGCTCGGGCGGTACGCCGAGGCGCTCGACAATTACGACCGGGCGCTGGCAGACGGCGGTCCGGATGGGGAGCTGCTTTACAACCGGGCGATTGTGCTACAGCAGTTGGGCCGGTACGACGAGGCACTGGCGAGCTACGAACTTGCCGCAAAGACCCCGGCAGATTCGGCCCAATCCCGCTACACGAGGGCGGTCGCGCTAGAGCAACTGGGGCGGCAGGCGGAAGCGCTAGAGTGCTATCACGAAGCGTGGAAGCTGGACCCGGACCACGGCGCGGCGCGTCGTTCCGAAGCCTACTGCCGGTTGCTGATGGGCGACTTCACTCAGGGATGGGTCCAGCATGAAAGCCGATGGGAAGCCAGTGATGCCGTGTTTCGTCGTCGCCATGCGGACCGGCCGCTCTGGTTAGGTGCGGAGCCGGTGGTGGGCAAAACGGTTCTGCTGCATGCGGAGCAGGGTTTTGGCGATACGTTGCAGTTCTGCCGCTATGCGAGCCTCGTCGCAGCACGCGGGGCGACGGTAGTGCTGGAGGTCCCGGTGGGACTCAAGACGGTGCTTGCGTCGCTGAGCGGAATAACCCGGATCGTCGCGGAGGGTGACTCGCAGCCACCGTTCGACCTCCAGTGTCCGCTCATGAGTCTGCCGTTGGCGTTCGCTACGGATCTGGAGACCGTTCCGGCGGCGACGCCTTATCTACAGGCTGAGGCTGGCAGGCGACGGGCATGGCAAGCGCGCCTTGCCGGAGCCGGGTTACCGGGACGGCTTCGGGTCGGTCTCGCGTGGTCAGGCAATCCGAAGCACAAAAATGACGAAAACCGCTCGATCTCCCTCGCCGCGCTGGCGCCGTTGTACGGGCTGGATGCGACGTTCGTGAGTTTGCAGCCCGAGGTACGGGAGCGGGATAGCGCAACGCTCGCGCAAAGTGGCATTCTGGATTTTCGCCATGACCTGGTTGATTTCGCGGAAACCGCGGCGCTGATAGATACGCTGGACCTGGTGATCTCGGTGGACACCTCAGTCGCGCATCTCGCCGGTGCACTGGGCCGGCCACTGTGGATTCTCTTGCCACGAGTGCCGGACTGGCGGTGGATGCTTGATCGGGAAGACAGCCCCTGGTATCCGGACGCATGTCTGTTCCGTCAAGACAGACCAGGCGACTGGTCTGCGGTGATTGAACGGATAACGCATGCGTTTCATCAGTATGTCGAAGAAAAACGCCCGGAAAGCCAGCCATGACGGTCTATTTCGTGGTCGATGTATGTATGTCCGGGGTGTGACGCGAATCACAAATAGAGGTAATACCGCCGTCGTGGCGAGTCCGTAACCTTCCGCCAGTTAATCTGGCTTATTTGTGTGACCCAGGTGGTTGCCTGACAGCCGGTATCAGAACCAGACCGTGTCAGGGGCGACGTCATGTAATGCGTTGACGACGCGGTCGTTATTTCTTACAGTCCAGGAAAGACGACGATGACAGCACGTGCCAGGGTACAGAAACGGACTTCGCGTTCACAGGCCATCAGGAGAACGAATCTCCGACCGCTATGCCACGCGATTGCAATGATTCTGGCGGCGGGTGCAACGGGTGGCGCGCACGCTGGCATCCTTAATCTCGCACACCTTGGTGCCCAAACCGGCAGCGCGCAGGCAGCGGTGGCGGCAAGAGGAATTACCAATCTCGGCGTCGGTGTCTCGCCGCAGCAGGCATTGCAGGCCAGTCAGCCCTCGATCCGCAACCTTGCTACGGCGGCACAGGGCATAGCGCAGCAGATTGCGGCGCAGCAGGCAGCGGCAACGGCGGGTGCAGCAGCTCCGTCGAACGTTCCGAACGGCTTAGCGTCTGGCGGCCTGCAGGTCGCGTCGGGCATCACGTTCATCAAGGACGCGAACGGGAATCTGGTAAGCCAGAACACCGACGTTGGCAACCCGAACAATTCCAGCGCCGATCCGGGTAGCGCGCTGCTGTGGTACAACGCGTACGGGCCGCAGCAGACAGTCAATGCCAACGGCACCGTTACCGTCAACGTGAAGCAGACCGCAGAGGATGCGATTCTGACGTGGCAGACGATGAACGTCGGCAAACAGACGACGCTCAACTTCGACCAGTCGGGTGGCACGCAGACCGACGGCGCGAACAACTGGGTTGTGCTGAACCGGATCATGGACCCGTCAGGGTTGCCGAGCCAGATTCTCGGCAATGTCAATGCACAGGGTACGGTGCTGGTGATCAACCGCAACGGCATCCTGTTCGGCGCGGGTTCCCAGGTCAATGTGCATTCCCTGGTGGCGTCGTCGCTCGATCTGCTGAACACGACCGACGACGCGTCGAGCAGCACTAGTGGTGTGGTGATCGGCAATCTCGCCCAGAGTGCGGCAGGAATTGTCGCGAGCAATCAGGCGTTCCTGAATGGTGGCCTTGCGGTACTTGAGGCGGGAACGTCGTCCACAGTGGGAGTAGGCGGCGCGGGCTCCACGGATCCCACAGAAATCCTCGGTCTGGGTAACAACGTCACCATCACTTCGGCGAGCCAGTTGCAGATGCCGGGCGACGTCACGATTGCACCAGGCGCATCGATCACGACGAGCGCGGACGGTTCGGTCAGCAACGGCGGCTTTGTATTGATCGCTGCACCGAACGTGAACAACGGCGGCAGCATTACCGTCGCGCCGACAGGCCAGGTAATACTCGCCGCCGGCATCGGTGTGAGCCTGATTCCGAACCCCATCACTCCGCAACTGCTGCAACCCGAGTTGACCGGCAAGGTGTTGTTGCAGACTCCCACCGGCACGACCGATATTACGCCGGCTGGAACGCTGACCAATACTGGCATCGTTCAGGCAGCGCGTGGCAACATCAATCTGCTGGGAAGTAGCGTCACGCAGGATGGCGTTCTCGGTGTGACGACGGACGTCAACACTCCAGGCAACATCACGATTTCGACGGTCGACGAGAGCATTGCCGACACACCGTCGGACGGAACGTACCCTGGTCAGTTCAGGGTGAACGATACCGTCATCAGTGGCGGCATCGCGACGAACCGGGCGGGCCAACTGGTGTTCGGCGACGGATCGGTGACGACGGTGATGCCCGACACCGATGGTGAAACGGCGACCTCCTCGCCGGGACAGACGACCTTCACACCGGGCAGTGTCACGATAACGGCTGACTCGGTCTGGTTCCAGTCCGGCTCACTCATCGAGGCGCCGGGGTCAACTGTAACGGTGGCGGCACTCACGCCTGGGGTATTTGGTGTCAGTCCCGCGACGCCGCCGGGCGATACCGCCGTCCCGGGACGGATATACGTCGATACAGGCGCCATCATTGACGTATCAGGACTGGCGAATGTTCAGTTGCCCATTTCCGATATCCTGCTTGATGTGGGCACGATCAACGAGAACGATCTGGCCGACTCGCCGCTGCTGCGCGACAGCTTCCTGAACGGCCTGAAGGGCGTGGTGGTGGACAGTACACTGTCGGGGACCAGCGCCGATGGTCTGCAATGGGTAGGCAGTCCGATCCTCAACCTGTCGGGTGCGGTCAGCCTGATTCCCCGCACCGTCGACCAGTTGCTGACCAACGGCGGCACGATCACCCTCTCCGGCAACGAGGTGATGACGGCCGATGGTTCTTCCCTGAACCTGAACGGCGGTTACATCCATTACCTCGGCGGCATGGTCAACACGACGCGTCTTGTCGATGCGAATGGCGCGATTGTGCCGATCGGCCAGGCGAGCCCGTTCGACACCTACGTCGGCATTGCAGGGGAATTCGTCGAAAGCCACCCGCGCTGGGGTGTCACCGATGACTGGTTCAATCCGTTGCTCAGCGGCGGTGTTTACGAGGGCGACTACATCGTAGGCGGCAACGCGGGTACGCTGAACGTGTTTGCCTCGTCGGCGATGGTGCTCGATGGTGAGATCACGGCGCAGGCGTTTGCTGGCTCGAAGCAGGTCCAGGGCAACGATCAGCCGGCGGGCGGGACCTTCAATCTGGGCGCCGCCACGCTGGCATCGGGGAGCACACTGCCGGGACTGACGCAGAGTTCCAGCACATCTGTCAACGGTGAATCCGGCACGGTGATCCTGCAGGACAGTGCCCCGCAACTCAGTGACCTTTCGTCGGACTTCAGTGCGACCACACCACTAGACACCGCGGCACTCGGTGCGCTTTCAGACACTGATCCGGACAATGTTCTCGCTACAACAGTGGTGCCAGTCAACACGCTAGACACGGGTGGCTTTGCCAATGTGAATGTCACGGAGGATGGGACTCCGGGTGAGTCTATCGGAAAGGGCATTCTTGTCGCTGCCGGTACACAATTGACGGTGCAGCCGGGCGGCTCCATCAAGTTGAACACTCCAGTCTCGGACGTCACTGTATTGGGAAGCCTGATCGCGCCATCCGGGACGATCTCGATCTCAAGCGGCGGCGGGATCGGGGGCCAGATAGTCGTCGGACCCAATTCGGTCATCAGCGCTTCAGGGCAATGGGTCAATAACGATACGCAGACCGCACCCGGTACGACGCCGGGTGACAGCGAATATATCAACGGCGGCAGTATCACCCTGTCGACGAGCGGGAATGGTCCGATCGTTCTGCAGGCGGGCAGTGTGCTTGATGTATCCAGCGGCGGTGAACTGCAGTCGAATGGCCAGATGCTGATGCAGAATGGTATTGCACAGGGGTTGGGCGGCAGCGTCTCACTGGTCACCAATGCAGGTCTACCCACCGAGTTTGCGATTGGAGGCGGCAGCGGGCCGATCTTGCCGGTTGCTCCGCCGGCCGCCCCCCTTATCCAGATGGACGGTACGATTAACAGCTTTGGCTTCTCGGGTGGCGGCACGCTGACGCTGGGAGACTACGGCTTCCAGATCGGGGGGGACCCCGCGCAGGCACCGAGTTGGGCGGAATATCTGCCGGCCAATTTCTTTGCGCGGCAGGGCTTTGGCAAATATGTCCTGAACGCCATCTACGACACGACGGTTGCTCCCGGCGCAACGGTTATGTTGACACAGCAGAACCTGCTACCCGATGTGCCAGCCCTTCAGCAGTTGGCCACCGGTGGGAGCGTGGCAGCCGGCGGCTTGACGTCAGTCGGTACGCTTGATCCTTTCCACCGTCAGGCCACCGATCTGGTGATGACCGGAGGCGGCTTCCTCGTTGGTCCGGCAGGACTTCCGGCGGGCGCGACAGGCGGTGTGACCGTGGGTGAAGGGGCGTCCATTATCGGCGATCCGGGTGCCAGCATAGGTCTGGGTTCGCCTGTGCAAGTGACGGTACTGGGCTCGATCATCGCGCCTGGCGGGTCGATCACGCTGACCGCAGATTCTCTGCCGAACGACTCTGCGTTTCCCGGAGAAGTTATAGGTGATGATGGTTTCACAGGCTATACCTCGGCGAGCAAGTCCGTCTGGCTAGGAGCGAATGCAGTGCTGGACGTCGCGGGCGTTGCCGTGACGAATCCACTGGCGGCACCTGCCAGGGAGGGGCTGCAGACCGTCATTCCCGACACCGGCAAGGTGCTGCCGGGCGGCACCGTCGTGATCTCGGACGATTCAGGCTACGTGGTGGCGCAGGCTGGATCGGTGATCGATGTATCAGGCACATCGGCGACGCTGGACGAACTGCAGGCCAACGGCCAGTATGCTGCCCAGCCGGTCTGGAGCGATGCCGGTTCGATCACGCTGGCTGCGTCAAGCGGGCTACTGTTCGATGGAACGTTACAGGCGCAGCCGGGCGCGGCGCAGGCGCAGGGCGGGAGCCTGACCATCCTGCCAGAGCAGGGCGTAGTGAAGAACGCGGATCAGCCGGGAGGGGGCACGCTGTCATCACCGCCAGCCAGCGTGCTGGTCCTTCAACAAAGCGGCGATCTGGTGCCGGCGGGTCTTCAGCCAGGGCAGAGTTTCGCTGATGCAATCAGTCCGACGACCGGGGAGGTGATCGGGTCTTCGACCGGCGTGCTTCAGTTTGCGGTCGATCGCCTGTCGGGCTCGGGAGTGGGCACACTGGTGCTGGGTGAGGCCAACGTGCCGGCACCGGCTTCCGTAGTGTTTGTCGGCAACGTGGACCTGACGTTGTCGAATTCCGTTGAAATCAATACGGGGCAACTGGCTGCACTGAATGCGTCTCAACTGAATACGCTTCTGACGACAGCACCACCCACTCCCGGCTCCGTCGCGCCATCAGTTTTTTCAACCCTGCTTGCGGCTCAGCCCGGCGTGAGCGAACCGGTCACGGGAGCATTGACTTCAATCGGCACGACGATATCGATCAATGCGCCGTACGTGGCACTGATCGGACCGACGCCAGTTCCCAACTCCGCTCCGTTCGCGCCGGTCAGAGCGTTGGCAGACGGTACGTTGAACATCAACGCCTCGTTCATCGATCTGGAAAATCAGTTCCAGATGAATAATTTCGGGCAGGCAAATTTCACCAGCAGTGGTGATATCCGTCTGACGTCGACGTATGGCGACAGTACACTAACGCCGGGTGAGCTGTTCACGCCTGGCAACCTGACGTTCAAGGCGGCGGATCTTTATCCGTCTACCGGGAGTACCTTCATTCTGGACGCGGTGGGACCCACCGATTCCACGACCAGCAATCCGAAGGCGACTACCATCACTTTCCTGCCGGACGGAACTTCTGGCGTGCCACTGTCGGCGGGCGGGACCTTGCTGATCGATGCGACTGACATCGTGCAGTCGGGGACGGTCCGTGCGCCGTCGGGAACTCTCGTCTTCGGCGTTGGAGATCCGAAGGACGCGACCACCGTCACGCAGTTCAACAGTCTCCCATTGGTGGCGACGGACTCGGTGTCGTTGACCAATGGTAGCGTGACGTCAGTGTCGCTTGATGGTGTGATCGTCCCATACGGCACAACGGTCGACGGCGTCGAGTGGCAGTTCAATCCGGTCCCCGGCGAGTCGCTGCCGGATGTGACGGCACCCCCGTCGAAGTTCGTCAGCGTCAACGGCGACAGCGTAGCACTGAATCCTGGCGCAACGATTGATCTGTCCGGTGGCGGAGATCTGCAGGCCGAGGAATGGGTGCAGGGGACCGGGGGCACGCGCGATGTCCTGTCACAGTTCAACGTGAGCTTTGCGACGAACCCCAGTGGAACGGCCATACCGGTAAATGTCGGCGGCGGAAACATCTATGCGATCCTGCCGGGCGCGCAGTCTCCTGTAGCGGCGTACGATCCGGTGTTCGCGCAGACCGCACAGCCATCGACCAATGCCAATGGGACGTCCTCCGGCACCGCGACCGAAAAGAGCGGCGTCGGTCAGGCAGCCCTGAACAACACCGAGGTGGGCGAGTCGGTTTATCTGTCGGGCGTGCCGGGACTGCCTGCGGGCATGTATACGCTGCTGCCCGCAAAATACGCGACGTTGCCGGGGGCATTCCGCGTCACGGTGTCGAGCGAGAGTGGTGCAGTCGCGCCAGGCTCGAGCCAGACGCTGCCGGACGGCACCGTGGTGACGGCAGGTTATATCGGTAATGCTTTGACCGGCAGCCGCAGCGCGACGCCGACCCTGTTCGATGTGCAATCCGCTGCGGTCTGGCAACAGTACTCGCAATACACACTGACCAGTGCCAACGCATTCTTCCCGCCGCTGGCAGCTGGTGCCGGTAACGTGACGCCGCCGCTGCCGATGGACGCCGGACAACTGGTGCTGGCGGCGACGAACGGGTTGACGCTGGGTGCCACGCTGAACACGGCCCCCGCCCCGGGAGGGGCACCGGCCGAAGTGGATATTGCCTCGCAGGATATCCAGATCATCGGCACCGGGGAAACGGCCTTGCCGGGCTACCTGCAGATCAGCGCAGATCAACTGGATGCGCTGGACGCTGGCAGCCTGCTCATCGGTGGCACGCGTACGCAGACGACAGGCGGCATCACGATCGATGCGATCGCCAATAGCGTGGTGGTATCCAACGATCCAGCCGATCCGCTGACGGGGCCGGAAGTCATTCTCGTCACGAAGAGCGGTTCGACCAGAACCGACCCGAATGCAGCGAACGGTCTTAGGGTCGATGGCGGCAGTGTGATCGACGCACAGGGGACCTATCCGGCGGCGAAGGATCTGTCGATCACGATCGGCCAGAATGCGGACGCCACGACGAACGCGACAGCGGTCTCGGGTGACGGAGCACTGCTCGAAGTTTCCAATGGTGCGGCCTCGGTTGTCACGCGCGTCGACACAAGCGGCATGGGGCTGTTGACCGTTGGCGCTGGCGCGACACTTGCCGGCGGCCAGGCGCTGACGCTTGACTCTTCAGGCAACCTGACGTTCGACCCCGCTGCGACTCTATCGGGCAAGACGATCGCAGTTGACGGCTCCGCCATTACTTTCACCGATCAGACGGGCGCAGCAGCCGCAGCGCTACCGGGTTTTGTCGTTGGACCAACGCAACTCGCGCAACTGGCGGCCGCCCAGCAGGTGATCCTGCGCAGCGCGGGTGTGATGAGCTTCGATGGCGATGTGGACGTAACGTTTGGCGATGACGTCGACCTGAGCGCCGGCTCGTTCTCGAGCAACGGTGGTGCAGTTACCATCAATGCGCAGGAAGTCGCCTTTACTAACGAAACCGGTGCGACGGCGCCCACCGCAACGGTGGGAGCGGGTACGCTCACCGTCAATGCCAGCGAGATCGATTTCGGCACGGGACAGAAGACCGTCAACGGTTTTGGTTCGGTGTCCATGAACGCGACGGGCGGCATCGTCGGGCAGGGTACGGGCACGTTCGACTTCGGAGCGTTGCCGGTCACCCTCAATGCGCCGGTCTACCTGGCCGATACGGGTTCATCACAGACAATCCAGACGACCGGTACGCTGAATCTGAACAGCGTAAGTGGTAAGCCCCTCGCACTCAGCCCGCTTGGCGGTGCAATCAGTCTCATCGGAGGAACGGTTAACGACAATGGCGCGACGATCGAAGCACCAGCAGGAAACGTGAGCCTTGAGGCGACAACGGGCGATCTTACCATCGGCAACGGTTCCCTCGTGAGTTCTGCCGGCGTGGCGTTACCGTTCTTCGATGTCACAGAGTTTGCCCCCGCTGGCGCAATCACGCTGACGGCGGACGTGGGTACAGTCAATGTGGAAGCGGGCTCGACGCTCGACTTTTCGGCGCCCAGTGGTGGTGGCGCGGCGGGCAGTCTGACGTTGTCGGCACCGGACCAGGTCGTGAACCTGGCCGGCACGATCAAGGGCAATGCGGCTGCGGGATTTACGGGTGGCTCTTTCTCGCTCAACACGGGAGGTGCGGTCGATCTCGACAATCTGGCGACCGAACTGGCTTCGAGTGGTGTGAATAACCAGATCGTGGTCCAGACAGGAGCGGGAAACCTCACGTTGTCTGGAGGCAACACGCTAACGGCGAATACGGTGTCGCTGACAGCGAACGGCGGTGCAGGGAATGCCTCCGATACGGCGAACGGCAACGTCAATATCAACGGCACGATCAACGCCAACGGTGTGGCGACCGCCCGTGGCGGCTCCGAGGGTGGCACGATCGATCTGTACGGCAAGAGCGGTGTCGATGTGGAAGGTACGTTGCTGGCCGAAGGTTCGGATGCCTACATTGCCGGTGCGACCGGACCAACGATCAATCCGAACTCGGCCGAGCTGGGCGGGATGATCAATATCGGTACGAGCGGCACGCCGACGGCAAACTCGTATAACACGCAGTACGGCTACGAGAACGTCACTTGGGCCAATTCGGGCGCGATTACGCTGGGCGCCAGCGCCCGGATCGATGTGTCGGGCGGTGGCCCTGTCACGTTTGCGGCGGATGGCCTTGAAGGGGGTACGGTCAACCTGCGTGCGCCGCTGCTCAGTGACGCGGCCACGAACGGCGGCTATTCCGTCAGGGCCAATGCGGAGATGACCGGTCCGGGTGCCGGGATCACCGGAACGGGCAACGGCACGGATACGGGTACGGTGAATCTCGAACCGTACGCGGTGTGGAGCACGACCGACGGGACAACGGGTGCGCAGCATTTCGATGGCATTGTCGATCCTGCCGGCTGGTATCAGGCTGCAGGCCCGAATGCGACGCCGCAACTTGTTCAGGGCACGTTCACCGATCAGAACGGCAATACCATTGACTACCAACCCGGCACCTATGTCGCTGCGAACGGATCGACACCCGCGCATTGGACGCCGGCCACGCTGTCGAACGATCCCAATGCTACATGGGCACAGATCAAGACCGATCTGGCGAACGACCTCGAAAACGACTTCTTCACGCCTGACGCGGGCAAGGCGAACACCGGTCACCAGGTCTTCTACGGTGACACGACAACGACCAATAGCGACGGCTCGACGACCATCGTCCCGGGTACGCTGATGGGCTTCGTGGAGAATGGAGAGACCGGGGTAGTAAGCCAGTTCGCCGCGAACGCCATTCACTTTAACGTGACACCGGGTATCGAACTCGATAGTCCGAGCCCGGCAATCAACAACGGCAATATCTCGGTTGTCACGAACTGGAACCTGGGAGCGGGGTCTTCGCCGACCGATCAACTGTTCCGTTTCGATGGTCAGGCACCCATCATCACGTTCCGCGCGGTGAACAACGTGGAGGTCGATGCGAGTCTAACCGACGGGTTTTTCCAGATCGCCAATCCGGTGAATCCAGGCTCGTCGGTTTCGGTCTCAGTTCCGCCGTTGCAGACTTACGGGGAAGTCCAGGGGTTGCTGAGTGCGCCAACGAAGTACTACGACATTGCGTATTACCTCACTGCCGACGGCATCAACGGTGCCTTTGCAGGTATCGTGACCGCACCACCAGAGAATCTGGGAACTAGTGCCGCAGACGAAGAATACTACACGCTCTATAGCGCTTATCTTTCGTTTCTGATCTCGCCATTAGACTCCAAGCTGGCCCCGATCGCCGGACTGCCCGGCGGGACAACCTACGTAAACCTCCTGGGGGACTATTGGACCTCCGCACCAAATACGGCGACCGCACCGGTTGCTCCGAGTCCGGACGTCCAGGCAAAGAATCCGGCTGCTTATCTGGAATACCTGGTGCAATACCAGGCATACGTTGACGAGGTGGGCGGTATCCGCAGCAAGCTCGCGCCTCCGACTGCACCGACCGCGCAGGCAGTCGCCGTCGTAAATCCGTCGACAACCGACAGCGCGAACGAGCCGGATGTCACCCCAGCAGTCGCGGACAACACACCGTCGCCTGTTGCGACCGCGACGAACCCGCTTCCTCTCGAGGTTGCTTCTCTGACTACCGGGACGAGTTCGTCTTTCCGCGTAGTCGCCGGAGCGAATCTGGCGAGTGCAGATCCATTGGCGCTGCAAGCCGCATCGGTCTTTGATACAACGGATGGCAACGTCGGGCTGGATGGGCATTTTGCCTTCGTCGACAGCAACGGTCTGGCCTTGATGGCGCCGACCATGATTCGCACCGGCACGGGCTCGATCGATATCGCAGCGGGCAACGACATCGCATTGCTTGATACGAGTGCGCCGGGAGTCATCTATACGGCAGGTGAGCCGGCAGCAGGAGCGCCGGTTGGCAGTACGGCGTCAATTCTGAAAAATCCCGGAGCGGGTGACATACTCGTTACGCCGACGGTGAATCCCGAATCGGCGGGAAATATTTTGATCTACGCCCAGAACGATATAACTGGCATCGAAGACGTGGTCGATACAACGGGTGCCATTTCAGGTTTCGCCGGCAACATACTCATCCAGTCTTGGTCGCAGTGGATGCAGGTTGGTAATCCAACCAACTCTGCCGGACAGACTACACAAACATCTATCAACTTCGGTTCGTTTGACCAAGGGGTGATGAGTGTTGGCGGCAATGTGTCGGTATCTGCGGGAGGCAACATCTCAGACCTGGGTGTGTCGCTGCCGACGACGTGGTATCAGACGAGTCTGACCACGTTCAACACGGTGGGCGGCGGTAATCTTACGGTTACGGCTGGCGGCAACATCCTGAGTGGTGACTATTTTGTTGCCAACGGCACGGGCACGATCGTCGCGGGCGGTCAGATCGCTTCGGATTTCGCCACGCCGACGGGTCTTGGCGGGGCTCCTGTCTCTCAGGCGACATTGTTCGCAACTCAGGACGGCGTGCTCGATGTAAACGCGCGACTGGGAGCCAATATTGGCGGCGTGTCGGATCCGTCTCCATTGCAAAGTTTCTCGCCGACTTCCGCGGTGAGCATCGAATCGACTACTGGTGATATTGATTTTGGAGCGGGCGGTGAGGGTTCATTACCCGCTACCGTTAATCTTGTTGCTTTGACGGGGGGCATTACAGTGGCCTCGGGCGGCACGCTCGCTCCGTCTCCGACCGGCAATCTGAACCTGATTGCGGATCAGTCGATCGGCCTGAGCACGAGTATTGGATTGTCCGATGAAAATCCGGCTGATGTGGTTTCGCCCGTTCAACAATCCGGATCGACCAATAACGAACAGGACGACCACGACGACAGTCCGCTGCATGCGAACGACACGGTTCCGGCGCGCATTTACAGTCTGACCGGCAGCATCGTCGACGGTATCCTTGAGCCTGCGGGCTCGGGGAGCGATGCTGGCTTCTATGACCGGCAGGGCACCATTTCCGTCGACAAGTCGGCCCTGATCGACGCCGGTCAAGACATAGTGGACCTGTCATTCCAGGGACAAAACCTGCGCGACTCCGACGTCACACGCATTGTGGCCGGGCATGACATCTACGACACGCCGTTTGCGTCAGGTGGTGGCGCACTCGTGCCAAGCCTTGTGTTGGGCGGCCCGGGTACATTCGACATCGAGGCGGGGCACAATATCGGCCCATTGACGCAAGCTGGCAGTGGTTTTGGTGAAGCGCAGGCGGGAGTGGCGCCTCCGACCGGGATCGATGCGATCGGCAACGGTAACAATCCCAATCTTCCGCACGAAAGCGCGAATGTGCAAGTACTGTTTGGTGTTGCCCCGGGCATCGATGACACTGATTTCATCTCGACCTATATCAATCCTGCGAGCACGGCGGCTGGTGTACCGAGCACGACGCCTGCACTCATTGCCTTCATGGAGCAGTACGACGAAGGGCAGGAGGGCGTTGACACGGGATTGGTGGCCGACGCGCCGAAACCGAAGACGTTGACGGCTGGCGAGGCGTGGTCGCAATTCCAGTTGCTGCCCACATATGCCCAGCAACTGTTTGTAGGACAGGTTTTTTTCAGCGTGCTGACCGACGTAGGCAACGACTTCAACAACCCTGCGAGCCCGTTCTTCAGTCAGTATGCCCGCGGGTTTCAGGCGATCAACACGCTTTTTCCGGCTTCGCTTGGTTACACTGCAAATGATCTGACTGGCGGTACGAACGGTGCAAATGCACCGGTATCCACTGGGAACCTCGACATTCGTAGCTCAACCATCCAGACGCAGCAGGGTGGGAATGTCTCGATCCTCGGACCGGGAGGGGAGGCGCTGGTCGGCAGTTCCTCGGCGCCACCCGAAATCGTCAGCAACGGGGTCGTCATCGCCGGTCCAGGGACGATGGGCATTCTGACGCTTGAGAAGGGCGACATCAACATTTTCACTGATCAGAGTCTGCTGCTCGCGCAAAGCCGCGTGTTCACCGAGCAGGGGGGGGATATCACGATCTGGAGTTCGAACGGCGACATCAACGCCGGCCAAGGTTCGACCACCGTCGCGAACATACCACCGCCTGAATACGTGTGTGATGCGAACCACTTCTGTACGCTTGATGCGAAGGGAGAAGTAACTGGTGCTGGCATCGGAACGCTCCAGACCATACCAGATGCGCCGACAGGCAACGCCAATCTGCTGGCGCCGCGAGGGACAGTGGACGCTGGGGCTGCGGGTATCCGTGTGTCGGGCAACCTGAACGTTGCGGCGCTGCAGGTGCTGAACGTCGCCAACATTCAGGTGCAGGGCAAGACGACCGGGGTACCGGTCGTTGCGGCTGTGGACACTGGCGCTCTGACCGCGGCGAGTTCAGCAGCGTCTGCGGTAACTCAGATGGCACAGAACATAGTGCGCAACAATGCGTCCGGTGTACCGCAACGGCAATGGGTTGTTACCGTGGAAGTGGAAGGTTTTGGCAATTCAGATTTGTCGTCAGATAGCGATGATTTACGAAGAGGACGCGCGCGGCGATGATGGGTGTCGGAAGAAGTAGGTGAGGGATGAGATTGTCGGGACGCCTACTGCGAGGAGACCGCTATCAAAAGGCGGCTTCTCGCGACCGAAGAGGGCCGAGCGGCAGACTAGTACCATATCCCTCAAATAGGTTTAACAATTATCTGGCTGTAAATAAGGCTGCAGGAGCGTGACGACCAGTTGAGCCATCTCGTCGAGTGAACCTGAGCCAGGCAGAGGTTCCCATCGCCCGCTATGGCTACGAAAGGCCGCACCATAACGATTGCGGCTGAGTTCACTCAGGCGTGCCACAACGGTCGGCTCCTGATCGTCCAGGCGTTTGATCAGCAGATGGCGCCCATAAGCCTGCGTGACGATCTGGTCGTGTCCCAGCAGGGCGCGCAGTTGACGCTGCAGTTCGCTTGCATGATGTTTCGCGGGTAAGGCGGGCATGAGCGCTCCGGTTCAGGATGCGCCAGTTTGCAACGGGTAGCCCCGGAAAGTCCATCTGAAGGGGCGTGCCGTCTGGTTGCGCTCACGGATGAACTGCTCCGTACGCTCGCGCAGATGCGCAGTGCTGACGTGACTGGCATGACGCAGCACACGGCGCGTATAGGCTGCAAACCACAGTTCGATCTGGTTCACCCAGCTCGCATGCAAAGGGGTGAAGTGGAAGTGAAACCGCCTGCTGTGCCGCGCGTTGAACGCCTGCCACACGGCGTGTGCACGATGCGTGTTCAGATTGTCCCAGATCACATGCACCTGTTGGCCCGGATACGCGGCCGCCACGCTGTCCATGAAAGCCACCAGGTCGTCCTGCGTGCGTCGGTCGCGACAACTGCCCAGCACCTGTCCGGTATGCACATCCAGCGCGGCGATCAGCGCCTGTGTGCCATGACGGACATATTCAAATTCGCGACGACGCAACCGTCCTGCTACGGGCGCGCGTCCCGGATGCTTGCGTTCAATGGCCTGGATGCCGGTCTTCTCGTCAATGCTCAGCACGACCGCATTCTTCGGCTCCTTGCGATACAGCCTGCAAATCACGTTGACCTTCTCGCGAAAGGCCGGATCTGGACTGTGCAGCCACTGTTGCACCCGATGCGGACGAACCTCGCCCGCCTGCAAAATGCGTTGCACATGGCTGCGACTAATCTGTTCGACGATCCCGCGCTCGACTGCGCGCGTCATGATCTCATCGAGCGTCGGCGTAACCCGGCCGTGCGCGTCCTGCACCTCGCACGCCAGCGCGATCAGTTGCAGCCGCGCTTCCTGCGTGATGCGTGGCGGACGACCGCTACGCTCGCCCTCCCGAATACCTTGAGCGCCTTGCCGTGCAACCCGCTGGCGCCACAGGCTGACCGTCTGCACGGACACGCCCAGTTCCTGTGCAATCGCTGCGCCTGAGTATCCCTCATGCGCCATTAGCGCGATGCGTGCCCGCGTCACATCACGCTGGGCCGCCGTCGTGCGCCTGATCAGCGCCAGTAGCTCCTCCCGGTCCTTCCTGGCCAGCTTCACTGGCGTTGCATGACGACCTCGGCTCATGCCACCAGGATAGACCATGCAAGCATTTATTAAAAGTAATTGCGGGACGTCGTACTAGTTACCGTTTATATTTAAAAATCTGTGTTTACATCCTGTCTTTTGCACTGCGAGACAGGATAGTGCGAACGTTACTGAACGACGAAGTATGGAACAAAGTGTAAGACGTCCTGCCGGGCAAGGAAGGCGACCGAGACCGAACGGCATGCAGCATCGCTAATTTCTCAAAGCGGTACTGTGGATTGCCCGTACTGGCAGTAAGTGGCGCGACTTGCCTGCGGAGTTCGGTCGATGGCATAAACGGTGTGCATGCACTTTTCGCGCCGGCCGAGCAAGGATATGTCGCAGCGTGTTGTGAATGCACGGGCAGGCCGGACGCAAATCGAGCGCATGCTGATCGATTCGACGGTCGTGTGAACGCACCAGCATTCGGCGGACGGCTTAAAAAAGCGGTCTGCAAGCGCTTGGAAATTCCCGAGGCGGACTGAGTACCAAACTGCATTTCGCGGTGGATTTGAACGGTCGCCCGTTGCGACAGACAGTCACCGAAGGACAGGTAGCCGACATCTCGTGTGCCGCGCAACTAGTCGGGCATCTGCGCACCAGAGCGGTTGTCGCAAACAAGGGCTGCGATGCTGACCGTTTCGTGCGACGGACTCTTGCTACCCGCGCGAAGGTCGTGATCCCCCGCGTTCGAATCGCAAGACAAAGCGCCGTTACAACCGTGTCCTGTCCCGTACCGTAGACGCAATCTGGTCGAGCGGTTCTTCAATCGCATCAGGCATTTTCGCCGTGTCGCCAGTCGATATGACAAGCTCGCCGAGAGCTAACTCGTGTTTGCATCGCCTGCGCGTTTAGCCCAGTCGCAAATGTGAATATCGGCTAAGTAACCGAGCGAACTCGGACTGCCTGAACGAAGCGCGCCGGCGCAATATGCGCCGGTGTGAAGTGCAGGACGTCTCGATGACAGTTTCCAAATAAATTGCCGAGTCGCCGTGCTTTCACGATTCGTCAAAAAGCAGAATCGAGAGGTGAGGTAGCGGAGAAACAGGATCAACAGCGGTGGCGGAAATGAAGAAATCAAAGGTCGATGTGAGCAAATGCCAAGAGTGCGGCGTAGCGGGGAGCCGCGCGGCGCACGCCCGCTAGCAGATAAAGGAAGGGCAGCGTCACTTATTGGCCGCGGGTGCAAGATATTTTCTTACAACCGAGGTAAAGAGCAAATCAAGTTGCGGTGGTGGCTTGTCTATAGTGCTGATGCCTTGTGGTAGGCAGAGGTCACATCAGTCGGCAATGCTGCGGGGGTACAACGAACCACACTTGTCTAAAGCAACACGCCATGTCCCCAAGCCTGTGAGGAGACATGGCGTGTTATTGCCCAATTAGCGACGAATTAACGCCGCTGGTGCTGCTACCGGCCCTTGCCGCCTGCGCAGACCGTCGAGTTGCCGATGTTCAGCGTATTCCCTCTGCTTGCCGTCAGGAAGTCGCCTTGGATTGCGGTAACGAAGGCGGTCGGGATGTCGAATCCGTTGTTCCGCACGACCGAGATGAACTCCGAATTCGTGTAGTGATCGGTCAGGAAACTGGTGACTGCAGACGTGACCGACGGGTTCGCGTAGCACTGGCTGACGATGATCTGTGAGCTGCCGGAAACCGGGTAGCCGACCGACGGGTTGGCAAGTTCCTGGTATGCCGTTGTCGTGGGATCCGTCGGGACCCAATTCGTCGGGTCTGCCGCGGCAGATCCGCTCGGCGGCGATGCGGTTGCAAGGGCGTTATCTACCTGCGTATTCGTCGGCGCGATGTCGACGGTGGTGGTGCCCAAAGGCGCCGTGACCTCGAACAGGTCGTTACGCAGGCTGGCCACGGCCAGCTGTGCCGAAGCGGACGGGCTCGAGGTTGCGAGGAACGTGTTTGTCCAGTCCGGGCTCAGATACCCGATTCCCGACTTCGTCGTCGGAACCGCCAGGAGCGCACTCTGAACGCCACCGCTGCCGCTTGCGCCAATGAAGCTCGTCGGGAGAGGCGGGTTGGTACCGCCGAAGTTCGCCGTGAACGCTTGGCCGTCGGTGAACGAGACGTTCGAATTGGCGAGCAGGCTAACCGTGGCGGTCGTGCCTGGGCCGCCCGCGCCTTGTACGACTCGCGTGAAGGCGGCCGTATGGCAGACCTGCGACAGGTGGCGCGTGAGCAGTTCCGTGGTGCCGCTGTTATCCGAGCGGTACACAACCTCGATGGGGATGCTGGCGGTGTACTTCGTGCCGACAGGATTGCTGAGCGAGATGGTGTCCGGATCGGTAACCTCGTTCCAGTTCGTGAGCTTGCCCGAGTAGATCCCGCACAGATCGTCGTCGTTCAGCGCGATGCTATGCGGCTGGAGCGGCGTCGTTTGCGGCGTCGTCGTGCTTGTCGGTGTCGGGCCATTCACAATTGGAACGGTGATCGGCGTCACGATATAGGGTGCTTGGATCAGCGGGCCCTCTGTCGCGCCCAGGCCCGCCTGGTACGCGGTGACCTGCGCTGCCAGTAGCGCGGCATCGCTGTTGGCGAAGTCCACGGTACCCGATGCCGTCAGCGTAGTGGTCACGGTGCCCGAAACCGAGAGGGAGACGAGTGCCGGAGCGTCATTGTTGAAGAAGGCCGTCTGACCGGCGCCCGAACTATCGGTGAAGTAGGTCAGCGTTCCACCGAAATCCTGAATTTCCTTTTGGATCGACGGGCCGACCAGGGACGAACCGCCACCCAGCACGACGGTCTGTGCTTCGGCGCTGGCCGCGCCGTAACCTGCCATCACGAGCATAACGGCCAGAATGGACTTGCGTTTGCTGAATTTCATGAGGAATCCTCAGAAGCTGTGGAGAAAGAAGTAAATCCCGGTGCAGCCCGCTTATCGCTCAGACCGCGAATGAAATATAGGCCGACTTCCTTATTTTGGTAAGAAGTTTTTTTGACAAAGTGCGTTAATGAAGAATCTGGATTGGCAGTATTTCGATACTAAAGAGTAAATATAAGATGCGTTGAAAGTAAGGGAGAGAAAGATTTCGCTAAACTCGATTCAGACGAGAAAGAACCTTCGAAATTCTCCCTGAAAATTATCTGTGCCGACCGCCTTGGCAGGGCAGATGAAGCCGATTGGTTGAAAGCGGATTCCACGAGAGCTTTGTCTGTATTGGGTTTGACGAGATGCGGCGCAGTGCTGGGGCAACGATGGCTGCATCGCCTGAAATGGCCGGACACGCTCATGAGTGTGCTTCATTACGTGAATAGATCATGACACGAAAAACAGATTCAATTCTCCCAATATTCAGGATTCTAATTCGAGCGAAAAATAACCATCTTGTGTCGGTTAGATGAATCGTATCTGTTTTGTGAACGAATCGTGAAACGAATCTGTTTTACGCGACAAACGTCCGGAAATACAATTGGCATATTTATAATTCGATATAACGCCTATATAGATTTCAAGAGGTGTAAATTGCCAGGTGTCCCCGAGGACGATGTCGGATCGAAGGGTGGCGCATCCGTAGGGCAAGCCTCGCCGTCGGCATCTCACTTGGTGCTGAGCCTGAGGCGTCGCTCCGGTCGAGGGTACACGCGAAGCACAAGTGAACACCGGAGCGCGAGGCGCACACGGAGACGTTGAGACCGTAGCAAGGGGCAGATGTGTCGCGGGCACCGTCGCAACGGATGGGGAACTCGTGGGTGTTCAAGGACGATCAGGTCCGTGCTGATGTGGGCTTTGCGTGGTTCTCATGGACGCGAGCATGGTGACGAAGATGATGGAATCGGGAGTCGACAGTATGGGAGGAGGACTGCAATGAATCTGGGTATGTCGAAAAGAAGGACCAAGCCCCCCCCGGTTGGGAAGACGAACGGGACGAGGGACCTTGGGAGCGTACCGGACATGCGCAGGATGGCACCCGCCTTTGCCCTTGCCGGGGTTGTACTGGTACCCAATACGGAAGGCGTGACCCTCGCCGGTGTGGCGCGGCATGTCATGGCGTGCCGGCACCGTACCCTGTGCGATTGCCGGTCAATCCGGGACTGCCGACGCGTTCGTTGCATCCGGTGCATCCGCTAGGTCCCATGAGCCGCGGCCGGATCCATGATGTGCTACCTCCGCGCACTTGGTCAGTAGTCCCGCATGATGAGGCCGCTCTCAGACGAACAACAGAATCGTGTCACAATTTTGAGTGGTTCAGGTGCTTACCCTTGACGCTGCTGATCTGCCCGCGATGAGACCAACGGGTGCGACCGGCAGGGTATGCGCCAGGTGTTTCCTGCGCATCGGACGATCCATGTGCCGGAGCGGCTGGCTGCTTCGGCTTATCCAAAAAGCCGGCACCGAACCATTGCCCATGAGACGTCTACGCACTCCGCTTGTCCGTCTGTCCCGCTCGATGCTTGTCATCAGCCTGCTCTCCGCACAACTGGCGAGCGCACAGGTCACGCTGAACTTCACGAACGCGCCGATCAGCGACGTGGCGAAAGCCATCGGCGCCGCAACTGACACCACCATCATCGTGGACCCGCGCGTGAAGGGACAACTGAACCTTGCTGCCGATAATCCGGTGAGTCGCGACCGGGCGTTGAAGACGCTCGAAACCGCGCTGCGCATGCAGGGCTTCGCGCTCGTGCAGGACAACGGCATTCTCAAAGTGGTGCCTGAAGCCGATGCCAAGCTGCAGGGGGTGCCCACGTATGTCGGCAATGAACCACGCGCGCGCGGCGATACGGTCGTGACGCAGGTGTTCCGGCTCAGGAGTGGGTCGGCAACGGCGCTGCTGCCCGTCATCAAGCCGATGGTCAGCCCGAACAACCTGGTCGTGGCATATGCCAACGACAACACACTGGTCGTGACCGACTATGCCGATAATGTCCGGCGCATCGCTGCGGTCATTGCCGGCGTCGATGAGTCGGAGTCGCAAAGTGTGGCGGTGGTGCACCTTGAGCACGAAAGCGCGATGGATATCGCGCCGATTGCCCAGAAGATGCTGGACCCGGCGGGCATTGGCAATACCGATGCGACACTGAAGGTGTCGGTCGAGGCGGATCCGCGCATCAATGCGCTGCTGCTGCGCGCGAGCAGTCCGTCGAGAATCGCCGCCGCGAAGGCTTTGATTGCAGAGCTCGATGCACCGACCCGGGTGCCTGGCAACATGCACGTGATACGGCTGGATTATGCAAGTGCAAGTTCACTGGCGAAGGTCTTGCGGGGGATGCTCGGTCTGTCCGGAGGCGATTCGGATTCCGACTCGGACAAGTCATCACAGAGTTTCAGCCAGGGCAACAGCACGACCAGCGGCAACAGCAGCGGCGGGTCTGGATCATCGTCATCGACCGGCACGCCCGGTCTGCCACCGTTGCCTGGGGCGTCAACCAGTGGTTCGGGTGGGCAGTCCGGAGCATTGGGTGGTGGATCCTCCGGCGGAGGTTCGGGTGGTTCGGGAGGACTGCTTGCGAACGCGCGCGGCGGCGGGGGTGAGGAGAACCCAGGCGGCGAGTCGATCCAGGCCGATACGGCGACGAACTCGCTGGTGGTCACGGCGCCAGAGCCGGTGTACGAGAGCATCCGCAACGTGATCAGCCAGCTCGACGTGCGGCGTGAGCAGGTCTACCTGGAGGCGATGATTGTCGAAATGACCGCGACGGACGCGGCCAATCTGGGGGTGCAGTGGCAGGGGGCATTGCAGTCAAGCAACGGCACCAACTCGCTGATCGGCGGTACCAACTTCAATACGTCGACAAGCCAGGGGATTGTGAACCTGACGGCAAGCGGTCAGACCATCGGGCAGAACCTGTCGACGGCCGCGACCACGACGCTCCTGAATAACGGCATCAACATCGGTCTGCTGCACAACTTCGGCAAGTTCTTCGGCCTCGGTGCGCTGGTGCAGGCGCTGGCGACCGTGAGCAACGCGAGCATCCTCTCGTCGCCGAACCTCATCACGCTCGACAACGAAGAGGCGCGGATCGTGGTCGGTTCGAACGTGCCCATCGAGAACGGTTCGGTGTCTACTGCGACTTCTAGCACGTCGGGGCTTGCCGCATTCAACACGTTTGACCGCGAGGACGTGGGCATCGTGCTGCACGTGAAGCCGCAGATCGCGAAAAGCGGCGTCATCAAATTGCAGATCTACTCGGAAGACTCGTCGGTCGATCCGACCTCCGTCAACAACAATGGAGGCGTCACCATCATCAAACGCTCCGTGGAGTCGACGGTGCTCTCCGACGACGGGGAGATCATTGTTCTCGGCGGCCTGATCCAGGATGACTACTCGGACGGCAACAACAAGGTGCCTTGGCTCGGCGACATTCCGGTGATCGGGTCGCTTTTCCGGGCCGAGAACAAGAGCCGCACGAAAACCAACGTGATGGTGTTCCTGCGGCCGGTGATCATCCGCGACGCGACGACCCAGGCGGACATTTCGCAGAGCCGCTACAACGATGTTCGCCAGCAGATGTCGGGATTCCAGTCGGATAACCGGATCGAGCGGGATCATGATTCGCCAACGTTGCCGCCGGCGCCGCCGGGACCGCAGCAGGGTGTTCCCGCCGCCGAGGGCATCTTCGATCTGAACCGGATGACGCGCCAGAGGGTGGCCGGTGCGGCATCGGGCGTTCCGGCATCAGGCGCGCCTGCACCGGATGAGCCGCAAGGAACAGCAGCCCCGGGCATAACAGGCGGCGCGGCGAGCACCCTCGTGCCTGCGGACAGCGGCGCGACCTTGCCGGCGCAGCCGGTGCCGCAAACCGCACCAGCACCGCAGCCGCCGACATTGGTGCCCGATGCCTCACAGCCGGCGAACGTCAACCGGATGCAGCCATGACAGGTTCGGTGATCGCCATGAATGGAGCGCGTACGACGCAGCCATCCCCACCGCCGCCGATCCCGGTGGCGCGGTCCTCACCGTCGCCCGAATCAGTGCGGTTGCTGCCGTATGGGTTCGCCCGGCTGGGGCAGATCCTGATCGCGGATCGTCGCGAGCAGGAGTGCGAGGTATGGGTGAGCGAGCGTACGCCGGTCCCGGCACTCGCGGAAGTGGCGCGCACCTTCGGTCGGCTGGTGATCGTGCGGGTGCCCGCGGAGGAACTGGCCCAGGCCATCAACTCGGCGTATTCACGGGGGGATGGCACCGCCGCGCAGGTGGTCGGTGAGGTCGAGGGGGAGGTGGATCTTTCTCGCCTGATGCAGGACCTGCCAGAGGTGGAAGACCTGCTCGAATCGGAGGACGACGCGCCGATCATCCGCATGATCAACGCGCTGCTTACGCAGGCGGCGCGCGAGGGTGCGTCGGACATCCACATTGAGCCGTTCGAGAATGCGTCGGTGGTGCGCTTTCGTGTGGACGGCACGCTGCGCGATGTGGTGCGTCCAAAGAAGGCGCTGCATGGCGCGCTGATCTCCCGCATCAAGATCATGGCGCAGCTCGACATCGCAGAAAAGCGCCTGCCGCAGGACGGCCGCATCACCCTGCGCGTGGGTGGCCGTGCGGTCGATGTGCGTGTCTCCACGCTGCCGACGGGGCACGGGGAACGGGCGGTACTTCGGCTGCTGGAAAAGGACGCGCAGCGTCTGAATCTCGAGCGTCTGGGCATGGCAGCCGACACGCTTGTGCAGTTCGACAGGCTGATTGGTCGCCCACACGGCATCGTGCTGGTGACGGGGCCAACCGGCTCGGGCAAGACCACCACGCTCTATGCATCGATGTCGCGCCTCGAGACCGCGACGACCAACATCATGACGGTGGAAGACCCGATCGAATACGACCTGTCGGGCATCGGCCAGACGCAGGTCAACGAGCGGATCGGCATGACCTTCGCACGCGCGCTGCGCTCGATCCTGCGGCAGGACCCGGACATCATCATGATCGGCGAAATCCGGGATCTGGAAACCGCGCAGATCGCGGTGCAGGCATCGCTTACAGGCCACCTCGTACTCGCGACGCTGCACACAAACGATGCGGCCTCGGCCGTTACACGGTTGACGGACATGGGTGTGGAGCCCTATCTGCTCGCATCCTCGCTGCTGGGCGTCCTCGCGCAGCGACTGGTGCGGTGTCTGTGTTCGGCGTGCAAAGAGTCGCGTGTCGAGGGCGGCATCACGACCTGGCATCCGGTCGGCTGTGAGAAATGCGGCCGTTCCGGCTACGCGGGCCGGCGGGGCGTGTATGAACTGCTTCTGATGGACGGGGAAATCAGTCCACTGATTCACCGCAACGCCTCGGACGCCGAGATCCTGGCGGCCGGCCGCGCGGCCGGAATGCGTACGTTGCGGGAAGACGCGAACCGCTGGCTCGAATCGGGGCTGACCTCGCTCGAAGAAGTGCTGCGCGTCACAGGTGGGGACTGACATGCCTGCATTCCGGTACGAAGCGATCGATTCAGCGGGCAAGACGAAGAAGGGCGTGCTGGACGCCGACAGCGCGCGGGCCGGGCGGGGGCAACTGCGCGCCCAGGGTCTCACGCCACTGCTGGTCGAGCCGGCTTCAAGCCGCATGCGTGGCGAGCGCAGCCAGCGCCTGTCCATGGGGCGCCGGCTCTCGCAGCGCGAGCAGGCCATCCTCACGCGCCAGCTCGCGAGCCTGCTGATCGCGGGGTTGCCGCTTGATGAGACGCTTTCGGTCCTCACCGAACAGGCGGAGCGCGACTACATCCGGGAGCTGATGGCATCGATCCGGGCGGAGGTGGTCGGCGGGCACTCGTTTGCGAATGCACTGAGTGAGCATCCGCGCGATTTCCCGGAAATCTACCGGGCACTGGTGGCGGCCGGCGAACATACAGGCAAGCTCGGTATCGTGTTGTCGCGGCTGGCCGACTACATTGAGCAAAGCAATGGCCTGCGACAGAAGATCATGCTGGCGTTCACGTACCCGGCGGTGGTGACCTGCATTGCGTTCGGCATCGTGACATTCCTGCTGAGCTACGTCGTCCCGCAGGTGGCCAACGTATTCACGAGCACCAAACAGCAGTTGCCGCTCCTGACGGTACTGATGCTTGCACTGTCGGGGTACGTTCGGCACTGGTGGTGGGCGACGGTCGTTGGCGTCGCCGTGCTCGTCTGGATCATACGAAAGATCCTTGCGCAGTCCGGGCCGCGGCTTGCGTTTGACCGATGGGTGCTCACTGCGCCTCTTTTTGGAAAACTCGTGCGTGGCTACAACACCGTGCGCTTTGCGAGCACGCTCGGTATTCTCACCGCGGCCGGCGTTCCGATCCTGCGCGCATTACAGGCAGCAGCCGATACGCTGAGCAACAACGCGATGCGCGGCAACATTGACGATGCGATCGTCCGTGTGCGCGAAGGCACGTCGCTCTCGCGGGCGCTCGGCAATACGAAGACGTTTCCACCGGTCCTTGTTCACCTGATCCGCTCGGGCGAAGCAACGGGCGATGTGACGACGATGCTCGACCGCGCATCGGAAGGCGAGTCGCGGGAACTCGAGCGCCGGACCATGTTTCTCACGAGCCTGCTGGAGCCGCTGCTGATTCTCGCGATGGGCGGGATAGTGCTCGTGATCGTACTGGCTGTGATGATGCCGATCATCGAGCTGAATAACCTGGTGCAGTGATGAGCGCGGCGCGTCCGTCCGTGCACGAGTGGTCACGCGCAGCAAGCGCAGAGGGGATCCGCGGGACGGCCAGGTTTTCAGTGCATGAATGCACTCGGGCTCTGCGCGGCGGGAAGAGCGATTTCACGCTGGATGCCGTTGCGCTCGACGATGATCGAGTGGGCGCGAACCTCATGCAGGGTGGTGGCGTCGGCGACGGCGCCGTTCAGTCGTACGACGTGTGTGGCGCCGTCGCCGACACTGATGATGGCGGCGGCATGCTTCGGGTCGAATGCGAGGATGCCGAGCAGTTGCACCTGGTCGTGACGACCGCGGTCCGGTTCTGCACCGAACAGGGTGGCGCCAGCAGATGCGTCGATGGAGGGTGGCGGGGCGGGTCGTGCGGGCGCTTGTGGTGCGGGCGTATGGAAGATCCACGTCCACCAGGCGAGCACGGCGACGAACAGCACGATGGCGGCGATGGCAGCGAGTGTGGGCGGCGACTGGAACCGGGTGATGAAGGAACGGAACATGGTATGGGCCTGTTTGTAAGTGGTGGCGACCTGATCGGCAGTATGTCGCAGGGCGTGGCGTCTGTTGAATTCAATACCCCCAATTTTTGACGGAATGGTGAATCGATGCTGACTGATCTGAACAGGCTGACGATGCAGCGCCACAACGCCCGCTTGCGGCAGCGCCTGCAGCGAGGTTTTACGCTGATTGAAGTGATGGTCGTGATCGCGATTCTGGGTATCCTGGCCGCGCTCATCGTGCCGAAGATCATGAGCCGGCCGGACGAGGCTCGGCGTGTCGCAGCGAAGCAGGACATCGGCGCGGTTATGCAGGCACTGAACCTGTACCGGCTCGACAACGGTCGGTTTCCAAACCAGGATCAGGGTCTGCAAGCGCTGGTCCAGAAACCGACCGTGGACCCGGTGCCGAACAACTGGAAGGACGGCGGCTATCTGGAACGGCTCCCGAACGATCCGTGGGGCAATCCGTACCAGTACCTGAACCCGGGCGTGCATGGCGCGATCGACGTTTTCAGCTATGGCTCGGACGGCAAGGCGGGTGGGGAGGGCAATGATGCGGACATTGGGTCTTGGCAGTGAAGGCCTGCGTACCGGAGTCCGGCGACAGGGCGGCTTCACGCTGCTTGAAATGCTGGTGGTGCTGGTGATTGCGGGCATCCTGATTTCGATGGTGGAGCTGGCACCGACTGGCAACCGCCGCACGAACCTGGCCGAAGAAGCGCAGCGGCTGGCGACCATGCTTGAGTCCGCGGATGACGAGGCGCAGATCCGGTCAGCGCAGATCGCCTGGGAACCGGGCGATGGCGGATACAGGTTCTATCAGCGCGCGGAGAACGGAGCATGGCGACCGCTTTCAGATGACGTGCTCAAGCCGCACAACTGGGGCGCGAGCGTGACGGGTGTGGCGATCCACTACACCGGCAGCGGCGACAGCGTCTCGCGCGTCGTGTTTGGCGACGAGAATATTGACGTGCCCGTGACGGTGACGCTCTATTCGGGAGATGCGCAAATGCTGGTGGTCGGAACTGGCATTGGTAGCTTCGAGGTCCGGCGGCCATGACAACGGGCGCATTGAGGCACGTGCCCGCTTCCACGCGGTCAGACGGGCGACGATCGATGCCCGCAATCAACCAGGGCGGAGCCGGTCCATGTCGACGCTGATCGTGCTGTTGCCATCGGGCAATCCGGTCGTCGGGGAGAGCGCCGGCGCGAGGGATATGCCCTTCGCGGTATTCGGGCGCAGGGGCGAGCTGGAAGGGTCCGGCTGGTCGGGTCTTGAGGCACTGCCGAAGGCGGACGCGACCGTACTGATCGTGGCCGCGCGCGACACGCTGCTGCTCAACGTGAAGCTTCCACCCGTGACGGGTCCACGGCTCGAGCGCCTGTTGCCCAACGCTGTCGAGGAACATCTGATCCAGGACGCGCAACGCAGTCACATTGCGATCGATCCCTTGCCCTTTGCGTCGGGGGAACGATGCGTCGCGGTGCTGGATCGCGAATGGTTCGCCGGGGTCATCGAGCGGTTCAGTGCGGCCGGTCATCGCGGGCTGCGCGCGGTGCCGCTGACGCGGTGCATCCCGTTGCATGAAGCGGGCTCGAATATTGGGGAAGATAGCGCGTCTGCTGTCTCTCCGGTCGATGGGTCGCCGGCGAATGAAGCGCCGCTGGATGCTGCGGTGAAGGATGCGAAGGACGGCATCAGCGAAGCGGTCGGCGACACGGCCGTCGCTCCGGTGGAGGGCGCTGCCGATCTCGCGGTTGCAGCAACGCCCGCCGCGACAGCGCCGGCTGCGACCACGGTGCTGATCGTGGGACGTGAGCCGACGCAGGTATCGCGGATCGCCGCCGGGGAAGGGGATGCTGGCTGGGTGGAACTGGCGGTCAGTCAGGGGGCGCTCGGCTACGGCGTGAGCGTGAGCGCCACGGCGCTCGAGACGACGCTTTCGGGGATGGCGGAAGGTGAACTGCTTGCTGTTTATGATCTCGCCGTAGGGCAAGACGGTTCGGGGGTGCGCGAAGCGCCGCACATTGCAGCATGCCCAACCGGGATCGAAATACTTCCCTGGGAGCGCGTTGCCCGCGAAGCCCTCGCCTGCCGCTTCAATCTCTGCCAGTTCGCCTTCGCGCGTGCCGGGCGCGTGCGCCCAGGTGAGGGCGGGCTCAAGCGCTGGAGGGTAGCATTGGGGTTTGCGGGCGCAGCCTTGGTTGTGTCGGTCGTCGCCGTGAATGTGCAGTGGTTTCAGCTGCGTCACCGGCGCGACGCAATCAACGCGGAGATGACACGACTGGTGAAAGAGGCGCTCCCCGGGGCGACGGTCGTGCTTGATCCGCATGAGCAAATGGCGGCGGAACTGTCGCGCATGCGCCAGGCAGGTGGTGAGCTGCGTTCCGATGATTTTCTGGCGCTTGCTGCGGCGCTTTCGCGAGCATTGCCGCCCGTGCCGTCGGCGGCGCTCGCGGGGCTGGACTATAGCGATGGGGCGCTTGACGTCACCTTCAAGCCGGGCACCGAAATGGATGAGGACGCACTCACGCGCCGCCTGGCGGCGCAGGGGCTGTCAGCACTGGAGGACAACGGTAAATGGACGCTCAAGTCCGCGCGGCCTGGGCCGCGCTGAAAGAATGGTTCGGGACGCGGGCGCCTCGCGAACAGCGCCTGCTGGTGGGCGCGGCGATCGTGTTCATGGCCGTGCTCATCTACAGCGTACTGTGGGAGCCTGCGTTTGACGGTCGGGCGCAAATTGCCGGGAACCTGCCGCAACTTGAAATCCAGCTCGCCGAAGTTCGGGCAGAGGCCGAGCAGGTTCGGCGCCTGCGTGGCGCTGAGGCGGTACGCTCGCCCGCAGGTGCTGGCCTGCGCGACGCGCTGTCCGCGTCGCTTCTCACAGCGGGCGTCGCCAATGCGCAGTTGACCGTGATAGGCAAGGGCGTACAGGTCGACGTGAAAGGTGCACCCTTCAACGCATGGATGATCTGGCTCGACGCGGTGCGTCGGACAGCCCACGTGCGTGTGGTCAATATCCATGTGACGGCGGATACCCAACTGGGGCATGCGAGCGTGTCCGCCACCCTGCAGCCGGCCGCAGGATAGCGACACTGAGTGGTAGCGTGCTGATCATCCGGGGTTCGCCGGCCGTTGGCTCTCGCTTGCAGTCTGGCTTCGTAACGACTGCGCCGCTCAACGGCCCGGTAGCCTTTGCCCCGGGAATCCATGTGGCTCGTCAGAGGGAGGGCAGCGGGCCCCTTGCCTGTGAGCATCGCGCTTCGGGGTGGGAAGTACTGCGCCGCGCCATTCAGTGCGGCGCACGTGCGCGGAACTGAATTGTTGCGACCAGCCACCCATGCCAATCAACGACGTGCTTAGGAGCCCGGTCCCGTGGCGGACGACGCTCAAACCTGATTCGTGAGATTGGCCGGATTTGAGACGCGAACTAAATTGGG
Source organism: Paraburkholderia sp. BCC1885 (assembly GCF_900996235.1). Classification (GTDB taxonomy): domain Bacteria; phylum Pseudomonadota; class Gammaproteobacteria; order Burkholderiales; family Burkholderiaceae; genus Paraburkholderia. The sequence continues at coordinate 106,101 of NZ_CAAJGM010000099.1, read as the reverse complement.
CTGGCTGGACGTTAAGATCAGCCTGTTTTGCGCCTGTCGCGTGGGGCTGCTGCGTGGGGCTGCTTTAAGGGCCCACGCCGTGTCAACAAGGACGCCGCTTCGGCTCAGCGCGAAAAGCGACGGCTTAGATTGCGCTATATCGGCCTCGTGGCACCTCGGGCGGGGTAGCGAGACGTCCTGAAACCCAGTGATTTTGCGTCTTGACACGGGATCGGCCAATCCGCCGTTGGTCTATCGTAAAACCGTGGTCGCTCGAACTGCCGTAGCACCCGAAAAAGCGGAACGTCGTCACGGCTTCGCATTGAAGCGGCGCTCGGATATGATCGTTGTCAACCGACCCCCGGGGCAGAGACATGATGGCGCGTGAACAGATTGTGGAGCGGCACATACAGCTTTGCTGGGGCTTCGCTCGTACGGCGCTCGTGAAGCGGGTGATGCATGAAGTCCTGCCGCAGACCCGCATCGATTTCTGGCGAATCATCCAGGGCGGGACACTGGACCTCGCCGTGATCGAGTGGTGCAAGCTGTTCGGCAACCGTGACGAAGACACCCACTGGAGCCGACTGATACCCGAGGCCGGGCATGACAAGTTCCGAACCGGCTTGCGCGCCGCTGTGGGGATGAACGAAGCCGAGTGGGATACATACTGGCAGTCAATGGTGGACTACCGTAACGAGGTCGCAGCGCATCACGATCTGGACCCAGGCAACGCACATTACCCCTCGCTCGATGCTGCGCTGGAGGCGGTCTATCACTACCACAATTCGTATCTCTTTTCCGAGTGGGCGGTCGTCAACCCGCAGACCAGGTACCCGGCCGACATGCGAGAGTTTGCGAACGGGTATCAAGAGGAACTACGAAGGGCTGCAGAGGTGGCCACCGACGCAACTAGGTCACTGGAACCGGGCAGAGCGGGATGAGTAATGACGAATGGGTAGTAGAGCAGTCGGAAATTTTTGGATAACGATATGTCAGTGCGCGAGCAATATTGGTTACACGTCCCACTCGAGACTACACCAGGCATGCTGCTTGACGCTCCCCCTGACGGGTTCGTCACCGCGCTGGGCCGAAAGGCGCGACTACTCGAGCGAGAACCATACATGTCGTTCATCTCGACGAGCGCGATGGTGATCAAGCAGTGGCTCCTGTTCGACCCCTTGTGCGAACTGGAAGCGCGAAGCCTGCTCGCCGACTTGCGAGCGCGAATCCCCGTTCTTTCGATGAACATGGGCGCCGACTTCCGCATTCCCGTCCACGAATGCCATGTATCTTCGCTGGCAACCTATGATGGCTCTGTTCCAACACTGATCCCGGCTCACCTGACACCAGCTCCGGAGTGGACCGATCCTATGGGGTCATGCAACTGGAAGGCAAAGGAAGTGCTGGAAGAAACGCTTGAGAACTGCCCTTCTGTGACCGATGCGAGGGTTCTCGCCGCCTTGGACCTGTTCATCGCATCCCAGTACGACGTTCTGCCGCGCTCGCTCTTTCTGGCGAAACTGACGATCCTCGATGCGCTGGCGACTCCTGCGAAACGCGACGCGGTCACAACGGCCTGGATCGGCGAGAAGCTCGCCGAAGCTGAAGCGTTCCGCGACCCGGGGCTGTTGAGTGCCCTGCGCAACCTGAAGTTTGAGTCTCACACGGCCGCGATACGGACGCTCGTGAGGCGAGCCGTAGTGTCGCTGGGTGGGACTCAAAACGAAGCAGAACGACAGGCGGCGGCCACGGGAAAGCTGTACGCGGCTCGATCCAGACTGTCACACGCCGGCACCGCCGTGGATGTGGAACTGGACCTGGGAGGAGCGACGCAGCTCACGCGGCTCGTTCTCAATGCGGTAGTTGGAAACCCTCCGATTCTCGATGTCGTCGGCGGCGAGGAGGCAAGCACAACGGGTGGGCTGCGGCAACGCAAGCAATGGATCGCTGAATCCGAGGCGGCGATTCGTTCCGTAGAGCCGGCCGGTGCTGCCGTCGTGGATGCCATTCGGCGTCCCCTGATACTTGGCCGACATGGCGCGCTTGTCGCACGGCTCGCTGACGGTAGTTCGTGGTACATCGGCCCTGGCACCGCGCGGCGGCTTTCCGACGAGGAAGCTGCCCAATGGGAAACATCGCCTGAAGCGTTCCAGTGAAACGGTGAAATTGGTCATCGGTCTTGCTACCTCCCACGCTTGATTATCCTCAAGAGGGCCGTTTTCAGGCCGCAAACCGGTCAAAGCGGCATATTAGTGGCCAATGCAGTTCGAAAGCGGCGTGAGAGCGAGCCGACACTGAGCGGCTGTTCAGGGCGGTGTGCCGCCGATCGTAGCCATTCGAGGTTCAAGCGGGGCATGCCACTTGCATCGATCATGCGTTTGGCCACTCACGGACTTCGGTTCAGGCTTCCACATAGACGTCGGAATCTCGGCGTTGATCACGGCATAGCGGTCACGCGCGCGCGGGTAGTACCAGTTGGGTTGGCGACCTCAGACGACTGACGCGCTTTGCGTGGCGATGTGCCGTCATCCGGTGGATACGTGTGTGTGTCCCGCGCTGCGGGCGACGTGATGTGGTCGTCTGCTGACGAGCGCAGGACGGGGCGAGCGCAGCTTTCGCACCAGGGCGCGCATGGGATGCAGGACATTGCGTGCGGCCGTCGGCGAGGTTGGGAACACAGTCCCGGATGCGCGTGGGCGCGTTGCAGCATCGCTGGGCAGCTCACGGCTGGGCGACGAGGCTGGGCGACGAGACGTGACGCACCTGTCTATAGGGTGATGTTTCGACAGGAGCCGGGCCATAGTGTGCCAGCGGACCACCATGCAGCGCGGCGTGGCGCTTCGTGAACCATCGTGGAGCGGCATCGACGTAGTTTTTGCGCGACGCACATCATTTTCTAATGCTCATAAAACAACCGCAGCTTCTGTGGAGCTTAGGACATCGAGAGATTATCCCGATTTGTTTTTGGAATAAAAACGAAAACCAGAAACAGCGTCTGCGAGGCCGCTCAGGAAGCACGTCACGGGATTATATTGATACCTGGAATCATAATATGTGACATGTAACAGACGATAAGAATTGCATTTTTTGATATTTAAAAAACTTAATCACAAGTGTGAAAGAGCTGTGACGCGAATCGCAGATTCGCGTCATCAAATCGTATACCCGACAAGGCTTGGCAGGATTTCGACAGTTTCATCTTCAGTGAAGCAGTATGATTCTTCGGGTGAAAGATGGCATTTAATAATTGGTAACATTGTGTGAAGAGCGAGTCTGCGGGATGGGCAAGGGTAAATCGTCACCCCTCCACAAAATCGGGTTGTGCAATCAGGGGTGTGAATATAAACTTGGCCATTCAATAAAGGCTTAATACGTTTATGCAGTTTGGGATCCGGCGTTACACAGTGGCGCCGGTGATCGCGTATGCAGTCAGACACGAGGGGATCAGACGTGAAGCACATCGAAATTCATCACCCGGTTCAAAAGACGTTGACGGAGTTCATCCGGGACCCCGTTGCCATGGGCAAAGAGTGCGAGGGGCATCCGGTTGTGCTCCTGCGCAGGAACGAACCGTTGATGTGCCTGCTTTCAATGGAACACTGGGGCAGCCTCGTACGGGAACTCGACGGGTACCGGCAGGAACTGGTCATCCGGCAGACGGAGGGGCGAGAGGTGAACGAAGAGCGCGGATGCGACTGTATCGGCTGACGTCTGAGGCCGACCGGTCAGGACAGCTTCAGCTTGCGAGCCGGTGCACCCAGATGACCGATGTCCAGCTGAAATCGCCGATGCCGTAGCGGGCGATCAGAGTATCGATACGGGTATTGATCCGCGCCGAATGGATTCGGCAGTGCACGATGAAGTAGCCGCTGTTCACGCCGGCAAGCGCCCCGGACGGAAGGCCGGTCGTGGTGGTCGCCGACGTGGAGCCCGCTGTCAGAACGGGCGCCAGAACGAGTGCGATGTCCATCGCGCTGTTGAAGTAAGCCGTACTGCGTCGTTGGGTCAGCATTTGCGCCTGCTCGTCTGAAAGGGCCGGTATGGCGGCAACGAGCGCCGGCGCTGGCGCGGTATTGGCGTTCACCAGTGTGTAGTCTGGCAGGACAGTAACGAAGTTCGACAGGATTCTTACGGTATCCTTATCATATCCGGGTACCCGGACCAGATCCTCGACGGACACCAGTTGCAGCGGCCAGCTTTCACCTCCGCCGATGCCGCGCGAGAGCAGGATGTAGTCTGCCGTCGTCTGTGCGAGCGCGGGACTCAGAGACAAATCGCTGAGCAGGCGTCGGTATGCCAGTACGCCGGAACCGTCGACCTGATAAGGCTGGCTCGGTCCGGGCCGGGAGACGAGGTCCATGACATTGAACTTGGCCTGCGCGTCCTCGACCTGCCCCGAGATGTAGGCGTCGGCGAGATCGCCATTGACTGCGATCGCCTCGCGCGGCAGAAAGTCCGCGAGCTGCACATCGCGCACGGGGCTGGACCATTGCTGGCCGTAAAATGCGACATTCGATGTGGCGGCCTGTTCGCGCAGCGCCGCTCTCGCCCATTCCACTGCGGCGCGTTCTACCCACATCATTTCCGTGTTCAGTCGCTGGTTGCTCACGTCGCGCACGGCCACCAGCTCGCGCCACACGACGCTCGCGGCGAGCGCCGCTACCAGCGCGACCACCAGCAACGCCGTCACGATCGCAATGCCCCGCTCGCGTGTAGCGCCTGGGCGCGGATACCGCATGTGGTGAGGACATTTCGCACTGCGCATCGCTGTTCCATCCCGTCTGGACGATGAACGGGATCGTACATCGCAGGCGCTCGTTCGTAGAGCATACAAGTTGAACTTTTCGTGACACGTATCACCGATTGCAGTCGCCAAAGGGACACGCACACGCACTACGATGCTGCCTTGTCGTCTGATACGTATAAATGTTGGTTCAGACATCGGGGGGGCGGTTACGGTTCCCTCACCAGATTCACCGTTTCGTTATATCTGCGTTGCACTCTCTTCCGGCGACATGCATCCACCGGTATGGTTTGTAAAGTGGACTGCCACCTGTGGCAGCGGGAAACTCATTTTTATTTACGATTCGTTGTACTTAGGATATGTCAGTCGCGATCGCGATGCGATGGGTGCATGACGCTGTGTATAAATCTTCCAGCCGTGCGTTACGGAGCTGGATCACCATTGAGCAAAGGGGAGTGGCGCAATGACGCCAATGCTTCACGGGGGAAGGATCAGGCGACGGCGGCACTGGGTCGGAGTAGTGCTGGTGGGCGGCGTCGCGCTGGCAGGTACTGCGCAGGCGCAGACGGCTGTACCGGATGCGGTGGGCGCACGCTCTTCTGCCGCTGGCGGTTCATCCGGGACATTCGACGTGAACGAATACATCGTACGGGGCAATACGGCGCTGCAGTCCATAGACGTGGAGAAGGCCGTGTACCCGTTTGAGGGACCTGGCAAAACGCTCGGCGACGTGAATGCCGCGCGCGATGCGCTCCAGAAAGTCTATCAGGACCGGGGTTTCCAGTCGGTTGTCGTGGAACTGCCCCAGCAGCATGTGACCAACGGTGTGATCGTGCTGCAGGTAGTGGAGGCGAAGGTGGGGCGACTGCGCGTGGACGGCGCGAAGTATTACTCGCCGCAGAATATCCGCGAGGCGGTCCCGGCGCTGGCAGAGGGTGGCGTGCCGGACTTTACGGCTGCGCAGCAGCAGTTGACCGATCTCAACAAGTCTCCCGACCGGCAGGTGATTCCGATACTGAAGCCGGGCGTGCTCCCGCAGACGGTCGACGTTGACCTCAAGGTCGACGACCACAATCCAGCGCATGGCAGCCTCGAAGTGAACAACGATCAGAGCCCCGATACATCGGTTCTGCGCACGGTGGCATCGGTCAGCTACTCGAACCTGTGGCAGCTCGGGCACGTGATCTCGGGTAGCTTCCTGCTCGCGCCACAACACCCGCAGGACGCCGAGGTCTATTCATTCTCCTATCTGGCGCCACTTCAGGGCACCAACTGGAGCCTGCTGGCAACGGCCTATCACTCGAACAGCAACGTCGCGTCGGTGGGTGGCACGAACGTGCTGGGTAAAGGGACGTCATTCGGGTTGACCGCGATCTATGCGTTGCCTTCGACCGACACGTATTCGCAGTCGGTGAGTATCGAGATCGATCATAAGCACTTCGACGAGAACGACACGATCGCAGGTCAGACATCCTCGGCGCCGCTGACCTACATCCCGATCACGTTTGCCTATAACGGGCAACTCAATCGTAAGAATTCGCAGACCTCATTCTCCGCATCGGTGACGACCGATATCCGCGGCATTGGCAGTGATGCGGACGCTTTCGACAACAAGCGTTTCAACGCGACCGCGGACTTTGTCTATGGAAAATTCGACGTCAATCACACGCAGGACTTCGATCACGATATCCAGTTGAACGGGCACGTCTCCGCGCAGTTCGCCAACTCGCCGCTCGTATCGAGTGAGCAGTTCGCCGCGGGCGGCATCAATACGGTACGAGGCTATCTCGAAGCAGAAGACACCGCCGACAGCGGTGTGATTGGCTCGGTTGAACTGCGCAGTCCATCGATCGCAAAGTACATCGGCAGCGCGGTCAATGAATGGCGCTTCCACGCGTTTGTCGATGCGGCGCATCTCTGGTTGCTCAGTCCTTTGCCGGAGCAGACGTCGGACTTCACCATGATTTCCGCGGGGCTGGGCACACGGTTCCAGGTTTTCAAATACACGAGCGCGGATCTGGAAATGGCGTTTCCGCTGAGGTCGGGAACCTTTACCCGGGCATATAACCCGCGGTTCGATTTCTACGTACGAGCGAGTTTCTGACGGTTTTTACATGTTGCGCCGGCGCCTCGTGATCGCGCTGGCCTATCGGGGGAGTGGATTGTGAAGCGAGCTTTTTTTCTTGTACTGACGGCAGCGTTCATGTGGCTGCCAGGTGTCGCCAACGCGTGGTGGCAGAACGACTGGTCGTACCGCAAGGCCATTACGATCGACACGAGCCCGAAGGGTGCCAATGTGGCGGAGTCGGCCGGCCGGGTGCCGCTGCTCATCCGCCTCCATTCAGGCAACTTCCAGTTCGACGGGCTCGAGGACAACGGCGCCGATATCCGCTTTGTCGGCGCCGACGACAAGACGCCGCTGAACTACCACATCGAGCAGTATGACCCGGTGCTTGGCGTCGCGCTGATCTGGGTCGACGTCCCACAGTTCCCCGCGGGTGCGGCGCAATCGATCTGGATGTACTACGGCAACAAGAAGGCCCCGGACGGCGGCAAGGCAGCCGAGACGTTTGATCCTGACTACACGGTGGTCTACCACTTCAACGATGCGGGTGGCACACCGTCCAAGGACCTGACCGCATACGGCAACAACGCCCAGAACGCCCCGGCACGCATCGTCGAAGACGGCATTATCGGCAAGGCCGCGCAGTTCAATGGCACGACGCCGATCAACCTGGCCGCGACCCCCTCGCTTGCGATTCCCGCCGGCGGCAACTTCACGTTCAGCGACTGGGTGAAGCCGAGCGCACTCGCACCGAACTCATTGCTCTACGGTCGCCGCGATGGCGCCAATGCGCTATTGATCGGTCTGGATAATGGCGTGCCGTTCGCGGAGGTTGACGGCGGTGCCACGCCAGCCCGCACGCCGGCGGGCCAGCCGGTGGCAGCCGGCCAATGGAGCGACATCGTTGTCACCGCTGATGGCAAGAACCTGACGCTCTATGTGGGTGGCAAGCAGTACGCTCAGGTCGCAGCGGTGTTGCCGGCGCTCAATGCGCCGGTGGCGATTGGCGGCGACGTGGCGAATGCACCGGCGGGCTTCGCCGGATTCTCCGGCGAGATGGACGAGTTGCGCCTCTCGAAGGTCGCACGCTCGCCCACCCTGATTGCGCTCGACGCGCTGAGCGAGGGTTCGGAATCGAAACTGGTCGCCTACGGCGCAGACGAGAAGCAGTCGGGCTTCGGCTTTGGCTACTTCGGCGTGATCGTCAAGTCGGTGACGATTGACGCCTGGGTCGTGATCGGGATCCTGCTGCTCATGGCCTTCATCTCGTGGGTCGTGATGTGGAACAAGGCGACCTATGTGGGTCAGGTCGACAAGGCCAATGGTTTCTTCGTCCGGCGCTTCCGTGAAGTGGCGGGCAAGCACCTGGTGGGACTTGCTCACACGGATGAGAAGACCGATGAGGGCCGCCGTCTGCGCCAGTCGTCGCTGTACCGGCTCTATCGGGTGGGCGTCGCAGAAATCCACAGTCGGGTAGAGAGTAATGGACGCACGGTGATCACGACGGAATCGATCGAAGCGATTCGCGCCACTATGGATGCCACGTTGGTGCGTGAGAACCAGCGACTGTCGAAGTCGATGGTGCTGCTCACGATTGCTATCTCGGGCGGACCGTTCCTCGGTCTTCTGGGGACGGTGGTCGGCGTGATGATCACGTTCGCTGCGATCGCCGCCGCCGGTGACGTCAACGTGAACGCTATCGCGCCGGGTATTGCCGCCGCACTGCTCGCCACGGTCACGGGCCTGTTCGTCGCGATCCCGGCCCTCTTTGGCTACAACTACCTGCTCATCCGCAACAAGAACGTCACCGCGAACATGCAGGTGTTTGTCGACGAGTTCGTCACGCGACTGGCCGAGGCGCATCGCAGCCCCGACCATTCGCTGGCTGCCGAGTAACGCGATAACGGGGAGCCAAAGCCATGCAGGTTCAGGACGACGAGAAGCCGTACGACGACATCAACATCACGCCGATGCTGGATCTGGCGTACGTGCTGCTGATCATTTTCATCATCATGACGACCGCCTCGGTGCAGGGCATTAAGGTCGACCTGCCGAAGGCAAGTTCCTCGGCGAGTATGGCGAAACCGCAGACGAAGGCGATCACCGTGTCCGATTCCGGCCAGATCTATCTGGATGCATACCCGGTGTCCATGGACGAGCTGGAGAACCGGCTGCGCACGATCAAGGCGACAACGCCGGACGTGCCGATCGTGCTCAAGGGCGATTCGACGGTCGCATACCAGAAGGTGATGGACGTGCTCGATCTGTTGCGGCGCCTTGACCTGTCGCAGGTGGGACTCGTGACCGGCAAGGGACCGAAGGGCAGCTAGGTGACCACCATGGAAATGACCTACGACAACGGGCACGGTGACGATCCACAGCACGGGTGGCGTCGCTGGATCAGACCGGCGATTGCGGTGCTCGTGCTGCTCGGTGTTGCTGCGGCGATCTGGCATTTCGCGAGCGACACGGCGGGCGTGAAGCGTGTTGAGGCGCCGCAGGTGACGACGGTCATTCCCCTGCCGCCGCCTCCGCCGCCCCCGCCCCCACAGCAGAAGCCGCCCCCGGAAAAAATCCAGGAACAGGTAAAGACGCCGGTGGAGAAGCCGACGGTGGCGCCGAAGCCGTCCGAGACGCCGAAGCCATCGGACAACCAGCCGAAGCAGATGACGATGAACGCACCGGCGCAGGCCGGTACGGACAGCTTCAACATCGGTGCCGGCGACGGCGGCGGGATGGTGGGCAGCGGCGGAGGCGGCCAGTTCGGCAACTCGACCTACCGGCAGTACATGGCGTACCTGCTGCAGCAGACCGTCGAGCATGACAAGCGGGTGCAGGACGCAGGCGGTGCACATTTCACGGGGAGTCTGAACCTGTGGATGGAGCCTTCCGGACGGATCACGAGGGTGACGGTTGCGCAGTCCACCGGCGATGAAAAGCTCGACGCCGCGGTGGTGAGTGCGGTGGAGGCGCTGGGTAAGGTGGACGAACCGCCGCCGCCATCGGCGAGCTACCCGGTGCTTGTCAGATTAGAGGGGCGCCATCCGGGTTGAAGCGGACCGGGACAGGTCAGCCAGACGGAAAGTGCCAGTAAAAATTCAGCGGTCAAGTGGAGAATCGGGAATGATCCGGAAGATAAATAGACGGGGTGGTGGCGGGATTGGCGGAGGACACCATTTTCGACGAACGCGAAGCAGCCTCGCGGTGCTCATGGCAGTCATGGGCTTCGCGGGCGCGGCCCATGCGCAGTCGCTCGAGACCCAGGCGGCCGACGCGGCTGCTGCCGGGAAGGTCTCGGGGGCTGCGGACGCTACGGCACCGAGCGAGAGCACGGTGATCAACCTGATCAACCTGCTGGTCAAGCGCGGGGTGCTCACGAAGCAGAATGCGCAGGACCTGATCGCCGAAGCGCAGAACGAGGCGACGCAGGCCAGGGTCGCGCAGTCGAGGGCGGTTGCGGCGGCACCGGTCGGGGGGGCAGCGGTCGTGAATGCACCGACGCAACCGGGTGATGTGGCCGTGCCGTATGTGCCGCAGGTCGTGCGCGATCAGATCCGCGACCAGGTCAAGCAGGAAGTGGTCGCGCAGGCGAAGGCCGAGAACTGGGCGCAACCCAATACGTTTCCGGACTGGGTTTCGCGCATCCACCTGAACGGCGACATTCGTGTACGGGACCAGTTCGATTTCTTCTCGCCGCGCAACGCACCGCTCACGAATTTTGCCGCGATCAATTCGGGTAGTCCCTTCGACATCAATCCGAATACGAATACGACCGTGCCTCCCCAGGTCAACACCCAGCACGACCGCGACAATGAGCTGAGTATCCGGGCGCGGCTGGGCGTCGTCGCGGATATCTCGAGCCAGCTCACGGCGGGCCTGCAGCTCGCGAGCGGCAACGACGATGGTCCGGTCTCGACGACGAGCCTGCTTGGCGGCGGTTTTGCCAAAAACAATATCTGGCTGAACCAGGCCTACCTGAAGTACCAGCCGGTGCCATGGCTGAACGTGACCGCAGGCCGCTTCGACAACCCGTTCTTTTCCTCGGATCTCGTGTTCTCGAACGACCTTGAGTTCGACGGTATCGCGGCGAACTTCCGCCATCTGATGCCTGGGCGGGACGACGTCACGCTGTTCGGTACGGTGGGCGCATTTCCGATCCAGTACAGCTCGGACGGCTTCCTTGCGGAGAATGGCGATACGCCCGGTGGCACCACGAAGTGGATGCTGGGCGCCCAGCTGGGTGCCGAATGGAAGATCAACGAGGCCAACAAGCTCAAGGGAGCGGTGGCCTACTACGACTTCATGAACCTGCAGGGGCAACTGTCGTCACCGTGCGCGCTGTACCTCGGTGCCGCGAGCTGCGGCACGGACAATGACGCACCGGCATTCATGCAGAAGGGCAACACGCTCATCGCGCTGCGCAACATTGTGCAGAACCCGAACCTCGCCCCTGGCACCACCCCTGAGCCGGAGCTTTTCGGTCTTGCCTACAACTATCGGATCTTCGACACGAAGCTTGAATGGGACACGAAGCTGACCGAGCGCTACAAGCTGCGCCTTGATGGCGAGTTCGTGCGCAATCTCGCGTACAACCGCAGCGCCGCGCTCAACGCAGCGTCGCTGCCGGTCAACAACTTCAACAGCACTGCGTCGAACCCGACAGCGGCCGACTACCGAAGCGGCGCGAATGGTTTCATGTTCAAGGCGACGATTGGCGATCCGGATACCGTCGAGAAGGGCCAGTGGAACTTCTCGGTCACCTACAAGTACCTGGAGCCGGATGCCGTGCTGGATGCGTTCACCGATCCTGACTTCGATCTCGGTGGGACAAACGCGAAGGGCTACATCATCGGAGCGCAGTACGCCGTGGCGAAGAATGCCTGGCTGCAGGCACGCTGGTTGAGCGCACGGGAAGTGTATGGGCCGCCGCTGTCGATCGACGTGCTGCAGCTTGAAATGAACGCACGGTTCTGATGGGGACAGCCATGAATGTGCGTCATTTCATTGTCGTCACGGGCGTCCTTGCCGGATGCCTCCTGATGGGCACGGATACGGCCTCTGCGCAGAGCATCGAGGATCGTCTGCGTTCGCAGTTGCGCGATACCGCGCAACAGTTGCATCAGCTCCAGGACAACCAGGGGCCGTTGCAGGCCCAGGTCACCCAGGCGCAGCAGGAGCGTGACAAGGCGCAGGCCGATCTGAAACAGGCACAGGCCGATCTTGCCGCGGCGCAGGGCAAATCCAGTGCACAGGTCGCAGCCGAGCGCTCGCTTGCTGCTGAGAAAGCGAGTCATGCCCAGGACGACCAGCAGCTCGCGAAGTACAAGTCGGCCTATGAGGATCTTCTCACCCTGTCGCGTTCGCGCGATGCCGAGCGTACGCAGTTGCAGACGTCGCTCAAGACCCAGCAGACGCAGTTGCAGACATGCGAGGCGAAGAACGCACAGCTCTATCAGGTCGGCCACGACGTGCTGGACGCCTATGAGCATGTCGGGCTGGGCACGGTTCTGAAGACGCGTGAGCCGTTCGCGCAGCGCACACGTGTGAAGTACGACCAGATCGCTCAGGACTATGGCGATCAGCTTTACGCCGGCAAGTTCGACGCACGGGTAGTTCCAGCCTCGGCGGCTGCGGCAGCGTCCGCGCCGGCGACGACGAAATAGCGCTGCGTGTAGTGGCCGCGTGTACGGCTACGTGAAAGCGCGTGGCTTGATGGGTCCAGCGGGATCCGAATTGCAAACTGAGAAGAGGGTACGGACATGGCAGCAAAACAGACGGAAACCACGAAGGGCGCGGACGAGGCGGCCGGTGTCGCGTCACTCCCGGTCGTTGAACCGGCGATGGTGGAATCGGTGAGCGTGGACGACGTCGCGGAACTCTTCAAGGCGGCCGGATACCGGATCACGCCGGCTGAACAGAACGGCCGGGTGCAGCTGATGAGCGCGAGTCAGGGCATCGGCTTCGCCGTGCGCTTCGGCAACCCGGTCGCCAACGCGGAGGACCGGTTCATCGACTACACGCTCAGTTGCGTCATGCAGGTGCAGGGCGAATTACCGCCGGAAGTGGTCGCGTCATGGGGCCGCACGAAACGGTTTGCGCGGCTGTCGGCGCAGGGTCAGTTCCTTGTGCTCGAGATGGACGTGGTCGTCGCGGGCGGTGTCAGCCCGCGTCATCTGAGTTCGCTGATCGAGCTGTGGGATCGTCTGATCCAGGAATTCCTGCTGCATCTGCGCAACCGTCCGGCGATGGCCGCATCGGCGCAGCAGGCAGCGGCCGACGAGGCGGGCAAGGGCGACGGCGCCACGCTGCAATGATGTCGTGTGCTGGTCCCGTTGCCATCGTGCCGCTCATTGGGCAACACCGACGGCGTTCGCGTGGTGCGGATGTGCAGCTCGGCCGGGCGGATCCTGCCCGGCCGTCGTGGCAGCACCCGCGCATCGTTCGCATGCAAACGCTTACGCGTCAGTTTCAGGCGGCGTTCGATCGTAGCGATCGGCTGGTGCGGCAGTGCGAAGCATTTTTTGAGGTGCGTGGCGTGTGGGGGCGCGATGCGGAAGATATGCGGCCGCGGCTCACCGTGAAGGCCTGGACGGACTGGACAGGCTGTGTCGATCGGGTCGAATTCGCAGGGCTGCGCGCGGTGTCGGACGATGCGTTGCGTGCGGTACTGCTGGCACGCCCGGTTGAGGCAGGCCTGCCAGATCGGGCGCGGCATGAACCGGTGTGGATCGGATTGCGTCTGGTCGGCGCGGGCTGGTCACCGGGTTGATATGAACAGGAGAGCGTCGTGGAGAAACTGAACACGCTATGGCGTCGACTGACTCTCGTGCGCGCGAGAGGGGCGCCAGGCGATGTCACACATGAGGTCACGCATGACCGGAGCTCCGGCAGTCCGCTGGGCCGGACCCGGCTAGGGCGGGTTCTGCTTGCGTGGATGGCGTTGTCGGGGACGTCGGGCGCGCAGGCGCAGCCAGTTTCCGCCGACCAGGCGCCGCAGGCCTGGGTCGTCTATGCGCAGCGGGTTTCGCTTTGCTTCCAGACTGCGCTTGCGAGTGACGATGCGCGAGCGCAGCGCTTCAACACGTTTTTTCAGCGCTGGGCCGATGCGTCGGTGAACCCGTCGTTGAACCCGCTTCCCGCGAGCAGCGCGGATGCGGACCATGGCACGGCGCCACCTGAGCCCGTACTGAAGGTGAGGGTATGGCTGGATCACGATGGGCGCGTGACGCGCATCGGGCTCGATCCATTCGGCGACGACGAAGCAGTGGCGTCCCTGCGCAGCCTTCTGCTTTCGCAGACGGTGGGTGCGCCACTGCCGCGTGGGATGAAACAGCCTGTGGTGGTGCGTCTGGCAGCAGGGGCGCAACTGTGACGGATGCTGGGGGGCAACGGCGATGGTCCGGTTGCCCGACATGAACGTTGGAACTGGCGGGAGTGTGCAGGATGAAAAAAGTGACGAGGGTGATGTTGCTGGCTGGGCTGATTGGAAGCGCTTCGTGCGGAGCCTGGGCGCAGAGCGATGTGATCGCGAGTGCGGGACAGGTATCGGTCACGCAGTCGGATATTGAAAAGCTGGTCAAGCCGCTGAGCGCCGAGAACCGCGAGCGGCTGGCAGCCGATCCGTCGAGGCTGGACCAGGTGGTCCGGGCGAACCTGGCTGAGAAGGCCGCGCTTGCTGAGGCCAAGGCGAAGGGGTGGGACAAGCAGCCCCAGGTGCAGGCCATGATCGAGCAGGCGCAGCGCGAGGTGATCATACGCAGCTATGTGACATCTGTGGCGGCCGTGCCCTCGGATTATCCGTCGGACCAGCAGATCCAGGACGCGTATGACAGCAACCCTGGCCAGTTTACTGCGCCGCGCATGGTGCACCTGGCGCAGATCTACATCGCGCTGCCGCCGGGTGGCGATGCCGCGGCGGCCGAGCGCACGCGAAAACAGGCGGCGGATATCGCAAAGCAGGCACATGCGGGTGGCGCCGACTTTGCGGCGCTGGCGCACGCGAAGTCCGACGACAAACCCGGTGCCGCGAATGGCGGCGACATGGGCTTTCTGCCCGAATCCGGACTGCTGCCGGAGGTTCGTACGGCGGTGGACAAGATGAAATCCGGTGATGTGTCCGGCCCGATTGAAACGCGTGATGGCTTTCACGTGATCCGGCTGGTGGACTCGCATGCACCGGGCCTGCGCCCGCTTGCCGAGGTAAAGGAACAGATCCGCACCGCACTGCGGCAGCAGAAACAGCAGCAGGACGCCCAGGCGTACATGCAGAAGCTGGCGGGTTCGGCACCGATCAACGAGGACGCACTGAGGAAAGCGCTGTCCACAGCGCAGTGAGCGAGGTGAACTATTACGCGGGATAGACAGGAGAAGCCGCCGCACCCGCTCGACGAGGGCTATATCGAGGCTTACGCCTCGGCGGCGCGGGGCAAACCGGACGACGAGGAGCCGCTGCAGAGATTTATATGTCCACTGTGCGAGGGGGTGCTGGTCCCGGAAGGGCATCGTCACGGACATCAGTATTTCAGGCATGAGAACAGTGCTGACGCCGAGCGGTGTCCGCTCACGACGTCGAACTATGAGCTTGCCGGGATGTCGGTCGGGCATGCGCGGGACCCGGTGGAGCGGGAGCACCGGACTCGCTTTCTCGAGCACTGGCAACGTCATTACCGGATCGCGAAGGCGGAGGCACCGTTTCTGGACATCGAACGCTTTACCCGTCTGATCGCGTACGCGGATGTCGTGAATCTCTGGTCATATCCGCAGCTTGATGAGCACGATATTCCCTACGTGCTGCTCGTGATGGCCGGGTTCATGACCGTGCATCGCAAGGGCGCCGAGACGACGCGTGAGCGCTTCTGGTTCGAGGGGAACGTGCGTCGCGCGGAGGATTTGTGGAAGACCGGGCGTAAGGCCAGGGCGCGGCTTTTCAAGATCGTGTATCGCGATCCGTCGCGCACCCCGTTTCCAGTTGGTGCGGACGTCCTGCGCTGGCAGCTGGTCGAACGGGTGTCGCGTGTCGCCGATGCCGGTGCGCCTCGCGTGAGCCGCCCGGAGATCCGGGAGTTTGAGCTGTTCATGGAGCGCCACGAGGCCTGGCGGCGCGATCGCGGCAAGCAGTGAATGGAGGGCAAATGAATGCAGATGCGCAGTGCAATGACGGGCGGCGGTCCGCGGCGAATAGGTGGAGGCGGCGGTGCAGACGCGTCCTGTACGGGCTGCTCGTGTTGATGCTGCCTGCCGCCAGCATGGCCCAGTCTGCGCCTGAGGCGGCAAAGGCGGTGACGGCTGCGACGCCCTCGAAGCAGGTGTGCGTCGATGCGGAAGTCGATGGCGAGCGGGCGCTCTCATACGACTGCCTGAACCAGCAACTGGCACCGGCTGCGGTCGCGGGCGGTGCTGTGGCGCCCAATGCCGCGCAGGCGTTGGCGACGGCGCCGTCGAACCGCGTTGGCACGTTTAACTATTCGGCCGAGAGCATCCGCTTTGGTTCGAACTGGGGCAAGTCGGTTTTCCCGCAGCGACCGGCGCCGGTGCAGCCGGTCCCGTTGCGGTGAACAGCAAGGGAGATGACGCGGACGTGGGACAGCAGATTGTACTCGTGGGTCGTGTGGCCGAGCGCGGGGTAGGTGGATATGGTGGCGCGCCGGCTAACGATGCGGGGTGCGATGGTGTGTGCGCCGGTTCGCTGACGCACAGGGATGCAATCGCTCCGTGCGAGATCCCGATGGCGGCCGAGGACGGCGTGGCCGATCTCGTCGCCGGGTCGGCTCACGCGCAGGCGTGCACGCGGTGGAGCGCAGTACACCGGCCTCCCGGAAACGTCATGGGGCCGGTGCGCCCGCGCAGCGGCATCCCGTTCGCCAGGTACCGCGATGTGGTTTTGTGGGACGAACTGTGAGTGCGAACGCGTGAGCTATCCGGGACCGCTTGCCGTGCGTAGCGAGGTGCGTCCGGGGTGCGTTTTTCGATAGAAACCAACGGGGAAGACTGATGATGACCATGAACAGAGCCTTGATCGCGGCAGCAATCGGAACCATCGTGACGCTGTCGGCACATGCCGCAGATATCACGGGCGCAGGTAGCACCTTCGCCGCGCCGATCTATGAGAAATGGGCCGACGCATACCAGAAGTCCGGGGGCGGACACGTCAACTATCAGGGCATCGGTTCGTCGGGGGGTATCAAGCAGATCATCGCGAAGACGGTCGACTTTGCCGGTTCGGACGTGCCGTTGACCGACGAGGAACTGGCGAAGGACGGTCTGTTCCAGTTCCCGACGGTGGTGGGTGGTGTGGTGGCCGCGGTGAACCTGCCGGGCATCCAGCCGGGCCAGCTGGTTCTGTCGGGCTCCGTGCTGGGCGACATCTATCTCGGCCAGCTCACGAAGTGGAACGATCCGGCAATCGTCGCGCTGAACCCGAAGCTGAAGCTTCCGGATACCGACATTGCCGTGGTGCGTCGTGCCGACGGTTCGGGGACGAGTTTCATCTGGACGAACTATCTGTCGAAGGTGAACCCGCAGTGGAGGGCGAAGGTGGGTGAAGGCGCAACGGTCAGTTGGCCGACCGGTACGGGTGGCAAGGGCAATGACGGCGTCGCCGCATTTATCCAGCGCCTGCCAGGTGCGATCGGCTACGTGGAGTGGGCGTATGCGAAGCAGAATCACATGACGTATGTTGGGCTGAAGAATGCGGCGGGCGCAACGGTCGAGCCGGGTACCGACACGTTCAAGGCGGCCGCTGCCAGCGCGCAGTGGCAGAAGACGTTTTACCAGATCCTGACCGATGAGCCGGGCCGCAATGCGTGGCCGGTGGTGGGCGGCACTTTTGTGTTGCTGCACACGACGCAGGACAGTGCGGAGAAGGGAGCCGCGACCCTGAAATTCTTCGACTGGGCATTCCGCAATGGCGAGCAGGCGGCCGATGATCTCGACTACGTTTCCCTGCCGGCTTCGGTTCTCAGCACGATCCGCGCGCAATGGAAGACGAAGGTCAGGGATGCGTCGGGCAAGGCGGTGCTGCCATGAACGCAGGCCACGAGGATTGATCCAGGCGGGCCGCACGCGAGGGCATTGCAGCACGCATGTGTGCCGTGACCGTGAGGTGGCCGCCAGGTGGCGTGACGCCGGGGTGCCTTGGACTGGGCCCGAGGGCAACCCGTGTTTCGTGACACGTTTGAGAGGTGGAACGATGCAGAACCGGACTGAGTTTGAGATGTACGCGAGGGGTGAGAATTTCGATCTCACAAGGCGCGGCGATGGGTATCAAAACGCGGTAACTGAGGGTGCCTGGCGGCAATGTCAGGCGCAGATACAGACAAACAATGCGCGCGTTCGGTATGCGTGGGGCTATGTGCTGGGCGATGGAGTGTGGCGGTACCAGCGCGAATGGTCTCCAGGCGCCCAGATGTATCCCGTCTATGAGCTGTCGCCTCAGGTGATGAAGGCTCTGGAAAGGGACAGTGGCATCTGATCCAGGCATGGCGTTTGGCGCACCGCTGGCGGCGTATCGGTCCTTGCGGAGCTGGAGCCCGCCGCGTTCGATCTCATCGGAGTCTTGCTACGCCGGGGGAAACCGCGATCCGGGTGTATCCCGGGCGCGGTACAAGGCGATGTTTAGGCACGTGGGTGGCGAGGGGACCGGTTGTGGGGGCCCAGCGTCATGATCCGTGCGACGGTGTGGCACGGCGGTGGATGAAGTCAATGAATGGGAGCAGGGGTGAATACCACGCTGCATCCGCTCGACGAGCGATGCGTCAGCGTCAATGCGCGCCTGGCGGCATATATGAGTGACGACGGTGCCAGCAGTCCGGCCGGCAAGGCTGGCTCGCGGTGTCCTGTCTGCGATGGTGCACTCGAGCAGGCAGGGGAGGATGGCGAGCCGCACAGGTTGGTGCACAGGTTTCGCGAGGACGCGACGCGGTGTCCGCTCACCACGCCTTCTTACCAGCCGGACGGGATAGGTGTTCACCAGCAGCGCGACGTGCGGCTCCTGGCTGCGCATCGCGATATATTTTTGCGCCACTGGTCGCTGCATTTCCAGGTGATGCGCAGGGCGGTCCCCGCGCTGACGATACAGCGGTTTGTGCATCTGATTGAGTACGCGGATGTGCTGAACCTGTGGTCGTACCCCGAGCTTGACGAGCGGGATGTTCCGTACGTGCTGCTGGTGATGGCGGGGTTCATCCGGCAGGTGCCGCAGCCCGCAGGGGATGAGGACGACGCGGAGGGCGAAGTGACATGGGTGCGGTTCTGGTTTGATAGCAGTGTGTCCGATGAGGGCGACCTCTGGCTGCAGGGCCGAGCGCGCCCGCAGCTGTTCAGGCTGATTTACCGTGACCCTGAGCTGACGCCGTTTCCTACCGGCGCCGAAGTATTGCAGTGGGAGACCGTGGTGCGCGATGAAGCATTTCTCGATAACCCGGTCGCATCGGTCGCATCGGTGAGCCGCGCGGACATGCAGGCATTTCATCGTTTCATGGGGATGTCACCTGGGCGTGACGGGCGGCTGATGGATGGTCGCGGTGCAGCCTGGTTCTGAGTCAATCCGCGGTGGACGGTGGCGGGTTCACGCTGGCAGGGAAAACGGCTGCCGCGTTCATGCGGGCGTCGCTCTGCGCAGGCAATAATGGCGCCTTCGTGATTGTATTGGTTGGAAAGGTGATATGTCGAAGCAGGTGTTTGAGCATGGAAAGTACTGGTTGAACTGTGAACCGTTGTGTATGCCCGATGGCCGGTTTTGCGCGATGGTCGTGGTGACGAGCAGGGCGAATGGCTCGTTTGTTACGAGCCGCAGGTTTCCCGACCCGGAGCGTTTTGACGGGCCGGATGCCGCAGTCGCGCACGCCAGGCGATGGGCTGGAGACTGGATCAATCGCTTTGGTTGAGAACACCGGCCGGTGCAGATGCCGTCTGTGGCGTGCGGCAGACGGTAGCCCCCGGGCAGGGAATCACTGAAGGTTGGAGCAGGCATGAAGTATTGCGACAGGACAGGGTTGAGAACGATGGTGCTGGCCGGAGTACTGGCCTGCCTCCAGATACAGGGAGGGCATGCAGGATGGTCCGCCGGCTTCGTCGCGTCCGCGATCGGCCAGGAGGTTGTCGCGACAGCGCCGCAGATGACGGTGCCGAATTTTGCGGCCCTGGTGAGGCGCTATGGGCCCGCGGTCGTCAATATCAGTGTGACGCATGAGGTCACGCAGATGGGTATCCAGTTGCCCCCGGGCGTTGCACCGGGCAATCCGCTCGCGCCGTTTCTCGCGAGACGCGTGATCGGCAATCGAGAGGAAGTGAGCCTGGGCTCCGGGTTCATCGTGAGTTCGGACGGCTACATCCTGACGAACCGGCATGTCGTGGGCGATGCTGCGTCGGTCGATGTGAAGCTCACGGACAAACGCGAGTTCAAGGGCAAGGTGATCGGCAGTGATGCGCTGTCCGACGTTGCGCTGGTGAAGATCGATGCGAGCGATTTGCCCGTGGTCGTGACGGGCAACCCGGATCGCACCGAGGTCGGCGACTGGGTGATGGCGATCGGCTCGCCCTACGGCTTTGCCAACACGGTGACGTCCGGTATTGTCAGTGCGAAGTCGCGTTCACTGCCAGGCGAAGCGTACATCCCGTTCATCCAGACCGACGTTCCGATCAATCCGGGCAATTCCGGTGGACCGCTGTTCGATCTGGCGGGGCGCGTCATCGGGATCAACTCGACGATTTACTCGAGGACGGGTGGATATCAGGGACTGTCGTTCGCGATCCCGATCGACATCGCGCTGGACGTGAAGAACCAGTTGCTGAAGAGCGGTCAGGTGACGCGCGGCAAGCTGGGGGTGTCGCTGCAGGAAGTCAGCCAGTCGCTCGCGCATTCGTTCGGATTGTCCAGGCCGGACGGAGCGCTGATCGTTTCGGTCGAGGCCGATGGGCCGGCGGCGCAGGCCGGGCTTCAGCCGGGCGACGTGGTGCTGGCGGTGAATGGTCGTGAGGTGGGGGATTCGGCCGACCTGCTCACGATGGTCGCAAAGATCCGTCCGGGTCAGACGGCGGATCTGACGGTATGGCGCTCGGGCACGGCGACTCATATGGACGTGACGGTGGGACAGCTGGAGAGCAGCAGCGCTTCGACGGGCATGGCCCAGACGCCGCCACGCCTGGGCGTGACGGTGCGCCCGCTCACGCCACAGGAGCAGCAGAAGCTGGGGGTTGATCACGGGCTGCTGGTCCAGCAGGTGACGGGTCGCGCGGCCACGATCGGGCTGAAGGTCGGCGATGTTGTGCTGTCGGTGAACGGCACGCCGGTCACGACGATCGACGAACTGGCCGAACAGTTGCGACAGGCGGCGGGCAATGCGGCACTGCTGATCCAGCGTGGCACGACACGGCAGTACCTGCCGATCGACCTGAGTTCGTCAAACGGGTGAGCGTAGCGCGATGAAGGGTATGTGCCGATGTCTGGCGAATGACGCGAGAGGTTGGGAGGCGATCTGGCCGGGAGGCGGGACTGCCTGGCATCGTCGGCAGGAACCCGGGTGCGGTGGAGGATGCCCTCCGCTTGATGTGCCGGTTGGCGCAGAGGGGAGAAGGCGGGAATCACGGTGCCTGTCTCACTGCTGCGCGGTGTGCTGTGCCTCGAGCCCACTCCGTATCCATCGTTTCAGATAGCAGGTCCTTCACTTTTGGGGAAAGACAATGCCTGATCAGACTGCCGTGCATGCGAGGCAGGTTTCGGAGGAACACCCGGGGATGTTGTTGCCGTGTGTGAGCCCCGCCTCGTTCTGGGCGCCACAACATATCGTGCCATCGGCATGGCTGGAGCATGCACCGTTTGGGTTCTGGCTGATGGACGCCCTGCGGCCTCGTGTTTTGGTTGAACTGGGTACGCATGCCGGTTTTTCGTTTCTCGCCCTGTGCCAGGCTGTCGAGCGGCTCAGGCTGCCTACTGCCTGTTATGCCGTTGATACATGGCTAGGCGACGAACACGCGGGTTTTTACGGTGAGGACATATTTCAGAATCTGTCCGGCATCCAGGCCCGGCACTATGCCGGATTTTCGCAACTGATCCGGGCGCGCTTTGACGAGGCGCGCGCGTATTTTTCTGATGGTGAGATCGATCTGCTTCATATCGACGGACGGCACCACTACGAGGACGTTGTGGAGGATTACTCCACCTGGTTGCCGAAGCTATCGGAGCAGGCCATCGTGCTGTTCCACGATATCAACGTCCGGGAACGGGGCTTCGGTGTCTGGCGCCTGTGGGAGGATCTGAGGGAAAAGCATCCCTCCTTCGAGTTCATCCATGGCCATGGTCTGGGGGTGCTGTGTCCCGGACCGAGTGTGCCGCCCGGGGTGCGTCCTCTGTTTGCGGCCAGTGAGGACGTGGGCGTGCAGATACGGCATCTGCATGCCCGGCTGGGTGCCGCAATTTCGCCCCAGTTTAAGCTGGAGCAGACGCTTGTTGAACTGGGTGGACGGGTTCAGGTTTTGCAACAGCAACTTGACGCGCAGCAGCAGAGCGAATCGGACCTGCGTACCCTGTTGTACGAAATGGAAAAAATGGCCTGCTTTCGAAATGATGCGGTGGCCAGCCAGCAGACAGTCAACCAGTTACAGGCTGACCTGTCGGCTATCGGCATTAGGTTTTCATCCGCACGCGACGAACTCGGGGCGATCCGGGCCAGTACCACATGGCGCATCCTCGGCATTGTCCGGTCTGTCGGCACGCATATTCCGCTGCCGGTACGACGTCAGTTGCGGCGCGGTTTAAAGGCGCTATGGTGGGCTGCCACGCCGTATCGCATGCCGGCGAGAATCGGCTTCCTGCGCGCGCGTGGGGCACAGCGGGCACACTGATTCTGGCCGCAACTGGCGGTGGTTGACCAAAACGAAGAGGCGGATTGAAGCGGATTGACGCGGATGAAACGGAATCGGAATGAACGATGGTTGCTGCCCCTGCGTCTGCTGGCGGGTAACGCGGCACTGTTGATCGAGCGCGGTACGACACGGCAATAGCCGTCGATCGACCTGGGCCCGTCGAGTGGGTAAGCCGCGCGGTGGGCCCAAAGAGGGCGGTGCTAAGTCCAGCAAGGCGGGTTATGGCGCGGTGCATGGGGGCAGTGCTTACGACTCACGATGACAGAACAGGAAGGGTGATGGAACAGCTTGTTAGTCCTCCTGAAAGGGTCGACGATTTTTATCGCGCGTTCGAAGATGTATTCCGCGGTCCGCGCGAACTCATCAAGAGCCGGCTGGCCGTGTATTTGCCATTCGTCGAACCGCTACTGTCTCACTTTAGCGGAGCGACGACCCTGGATCTGGGCTGCGGCCGCGGGGAGTGGCTCGAACTGATGCGCGAAATCGGGTTTAAGGCCCGAGGCGTCGATCTGGACGAGAACATGCTGACAGCGTGTCATCGGGCCGGACTGAACGTCGAAAACCGGGATGCACTGGAAGCGCTGCGGGCACTGCCTGATGAGTGTCTGGCGATTGTTTCTGCGTTTCACGTCGTCGAGCACATCGGCTTTGACGATCTTCGCACACTGGTCTCTGAGGCCAAACGCGTATTGTTGCCTGGCGGCCTTCTGGTACTGGAGACACCTAATCCGGAAAACATCGTGGTCGCCAGCCGGAAATTCTATCTGGATCCCAGCCACTTCAAGCCGATTCCGTCTGAACTGCTGGGGTTTGTCGCGCAGTATTCAGGCTTCGCACGCGTAAGAGCAATAGGACTTCAGGAAAACGAGGCGATAAGGAGTCCTAATGAACCGGTGAACCTGATGCAGGTTCTGGATGGCGTGAGTCCGGACTATGCCGTCGTGGCACAGAAGGCTGGCCCCGACGCTGTTTTCGAATGTAATGCCGAAGCCTTTCGGGCCGAGTATGGCCTGACGCTTCATGCATTGACCGAGCGTTATTCGAGCGAGCGGGAGGAGCGGACCCGATCGATCGAGCTTCGCGCGCAGCAGCTGGAGGCTTCCCTGCATTGGGTTGCGGTGACTGCGGCATGGGCCGTGACGGATCAGTTCGGAGTGAAAGTGCGGGAAGTGGAAGCAACGGCGCAGCGTGCAGAAGCGCGCTCTTGCGAGACCCGTTCGCAACTTGAGGCTCTGTATGGCAGCGCCTCGTGGCGCATCACCGCGCCGCTGCGGCGCGCTGAAGATACGGTACGTCATCGTTACGCCCAGGCCCAGAGCGGCGTCAGCCTGTTGCTTCAACATGCGGCGCTCTACGTGGGGCGTCGACCGCGTCTGAAGCGCGCCACATCAAGGGTGCTTGGGTTGACGCCCGGGTTGAAGGCGAGGTTGCAGAAGTCCGTTAAGGGCGTAGCCGCGCCAGAGATTTCGGCGCAGGACGATTCTCACGGAAGCAACAGGTAATTGCGCGGGGCTGATGGCCCGAGATGGGAGGTTGCACGCATTTACTGAACGGCTGTTTTACGGACCTGGGTCGCGCTTGATCGATCGGTGCAGGGTCGCGTAAAAGCGCTTGCGGCGCAGCGGGATGTCCGGCGAGCTGGTGACGGTTGACCAGAAAGGAGAGGCAGTTTGAAACGCATGAAATGGTATCGGATTGAACGATGGATGCTGTGCGTTTGCCTGCTGGGGGGTAACGCGCAGGCCGATCCTCCGGCGAGCCGGCCTGCAGCGGCGAGTGGCGCCTCGGGCACCAGCCATAGAGGATGCCCAGGCGTTAAGCAGGGCGCCTCGACGTTTCCCTACGACTGTCTGAACCGCAAGCTCGCCCCCAGGCCCGTCGCACGGGCGGCCAGCAGTGCAGGGAATCCGGCAGAGGGTCTGGTGACCCAGCCGCCGAACCGCACAGGTGCGCCCCCGGTGCGATAGTGCGGGACCATGCCCGGCGGGATGGACGGGGATAGGAAACGGTGGCGGGCATAGGCCAGCGACTGACTGGCTGGGGAGAACGGGGGACGTGTGGTCAGTGTGTCAGGTGTTGGGATTCACTTTGACTCACGGCGCGTATTGCCTGTCATACACGCCGGGGCAGACATTCGCAGGACGGTATGGCGCGACGGTCGTGATCATGCGGTGGGATAGGCATGGTGTGGTCTCAAGGAATGCGTGGCGGCTAAAGCCGGTCATGTGGTTGTTCATGCCCGCCATGTTTGTGGCGGTATGGACGCACTACGACTGGCTGACGCACTGCGACTGGCTGGGAACGGTACGGGAGCGGCTTGTGCCGACTGTAGAGGCGAGGGTGCCCGGATACCCGCTCGATGCGGCGAGACCGGAAACGCACGATGCCAGCGCGCTGCAGCCGCACGATGTCGTCCCCAGCGGGACCCGCGCGGCTGCTCGGGCCCGAGGCGGCGGCCAGCGAGCACCTGATGGCTGGGCAGGCCTCGATGAGGGCGTCGGGCATCCGGGTCTCGCCCGACAGGGTGGTGGCGTTCACGCGCAGGCACTGCCCCGTAGGGATGATGCCGGCGAGGTTACACGCGTGACGGGGCGCAGCGCGTTGGCCAGACGCAGCGCTGCATTGATTTACCGGTAAGCGACGTGCGCTCCAACGGTGGTCGCCGACGACGGCAATGGACAGAGCGGGGAAAGGCATGAGGAAAAGTGGAAAGTGGAGCGGTTTTGCGGCCGGGCTATTCGGGCTGGTGCTGAGCTGGACGGTGCCGGCGTGGGGACAGGCGAGTGCGATTCCCGAGCCGTGGATCGCGTACGCGCAGCTCGTGGGCCACCAGTTCCAGGTCTGGCTCGAGGCGGACGACGATACCGCGAACCAGTTGCACGGGTACCTGGAGAACCGGATCCTGAACGCGAAAGGCGATGCGCCACCACCGGCCATCGTGATCCGCGCGTGGATCGATCCATCGGGGCAGGTCAGCAGGGTCGATTTTGATTCGCTTGGAGATCCGAAGGCTGACGCGATCCTGCGCCAGTTGCTGACGACTCATCCAATCACCGAGCCGCCGCCGTCCGACATGCGGCAGCCCTTGCGTGTCAGATTGCACCTGGAGGCCAACCCGGATGCGCAGGCGCCCGCAAGCGGATTCTGCGGCGCGCGGGAGGGGTGCCCGGAGGAGCAGGCAGGATGAGACGGCGGGCTGCTACGGCGTTGGTCATTGCGGTGCTGACGGCGATCGCAATGTCGGGGGCGGCAGGGCAGACGACGCGCGAGCCTGTGATGATTGCTCCGTCGAAGAAGATCGATGCGTTCGCGCTCGAATCGAACGCGACGGGTGTCTTTGTGAACGATACCGACGTGCTGACTGCGCGGCATGTGGTTGAGAGCTGCCAGTCGCTGTTCGTGATCAAGGATGGTCAGGTTGCGCGGGCGACGGTCAAGGCGGTGAGCCCCGACCACGACCTCGCGGTGATCACCAGCAGGATCAGGCCCCTGCTTGCGGCAAGCTTTGCGAAAACGGACGACGTGAGCGCTTCTCAACCCGTATTTGCCGCAGGTTATGAAGTGCTGGGGCATATGACCGATCGGGCGGACACGATGTACAACGCGTTTACGCGCGACCGGCCTGCCGGATCTGCTGGGGAGTTTACGCTGATCTCCTCGGCGACCAACGGGGCAAGTGGGAGTCCGGTGCTTGACCAGGGAGGGCTCGTGGTGGGACTGGTGACCGAGCGGGCCAGCGCATCGGGCGATGATCCGCGAGCCTATGTGACGCGCTCCGGCGCGGCCAGCTACGTGATTGCGGTGTCGGGCGATCCGATCAAGGCGTTTCTCAGGGCGAGTCAGGTTCCGTTCAGCGAAACCGATATGGCACAGCTCGAACCGATGCAGGCACACGCGCCACGCGCGGCGACGGTGGAGGCGGGTGTGTTATGCGGTGGCTGACGGAGTGCGCGAGGCGCGCTCGCCGGACTGGCGGCAACGTTCCTGTGCGTAGCCTGCTGAAGAGGAACCAGGGGAATGGATATGAGAAGCTGCTGGTGCGGAAACGCCGGATTAACGCCATTCAACGCGCAATGTAGCGCATGCGGTGCGCTGGTTTGGACGGCCCGGGATGTCCGCCGATGAACCGCAGGTTCATAACGACGACACCGACTTCTACGGAGCCGGCTTCATTGTCGGATCGATTGGCGCGCGGCGAACAGATAGAGAAACTGACGAGGCTGATGCTCGAATCCGGGGATGACCGTAGCAAGCGGGCCGGGCAGACCGAGACGTTGACGAACCTGCAGAAAGAATCCGAAGCCGATCGTGCGGATCGGACCCGGCAAATCGAAACGTTGACTGCGATGGTCCGCGAGGCGCAGACATCCGGGGTTGTACCCGATGAAGGGTTGAGCGTCACCCCGAATGATGACAGACGTTGTTGCGGCTGCTTCGCGCAACCGTTTCTCCGCTTTTCTGCGCGATCTACGCACGCGGCTCAGGTAAGCCATCTTATGGAGGACATGCAAGATGATACTTCTCGGCGCAGGAATAGGCTTTCTTGTGGGGGTCCTGTTGATGCATTGTCTTGTTCGTACGCACCTGGCGACAGGTGCCGGTGTCGTTGCGGGCAGTGCGGCTGGCGCGACGTTTGGCGTCCATTCGTCGATGGCCGACGCGTGGCGCAATGCCGGCGTGCGTCGTGCAGAAGGCGACCAACGCACGCAGGAAATCGATCTCCAGTGGGAGCCCGGCCGGGCCGTACCGTTCATGTCAGATCCTCTGACACCGCCGGCTCAGGCTGGAATTTTTCGTCCGCGACGGGCGCGCCGCGCCGTGGCGCCGCTGGAACGTGCCGGGCGAGACGGGTTTATGAGTGCGGCGCGCCTGCGTCGGCGGCACGGTTCGACCGCTCGGGACAACACTCGCGCCATTGCGTCCGGTCGGTGGGTAGCGCACGAAAACACCAGATAGGTGCGCGCGTCAGCGGGCCGAATTCCGGATGGGTTCGGAGCCGGCAATCTGAATGGGATACGCCTGCGCATACGGTTGTTGGTTGAATGCTGCCATGACGGAGATCTGGCGGGAGCGACTGCGGACAATCGGATGGATTGTATCCGGCGTCCTGCTGATCGCATGCCTGTATCTACTACTCTCGAACGTCTCGCTGACCGGCGCCGTGCCGCGACGGCCCGACAGGACGTCCGTCACCCTGTTGCCACCACCTGCACCTGCGCCATTAACGCCCTCGCGTCCGCCAGTCAGGCGAAGCTTGCAGCAAACGAAAGGCGTGACCCGGGTCGGGCAAGCCCCAACGCGCACGGCCAGGCCGCTGCCAACCCGGCCGGCGCCCAAAGCACTTGCGCCCGCGGTAGCCCGGCCGTTGACGATAGATACACCCCCCGAGCCGAGTTCCTACCATGTCCCCCAAGGCGCCAATGAGGGATTCGTCATTGGCGGTGGCGGTGACGGAGGCAATGGCGGCGGAGGTGATGGCGCAGGCGGATGCAACGCCGTCAATGCCAGGTTCTATCCCACCATGATCAACTCACAGCTACGGAGCGTGTTCACACGTAACGAGAAAACGGATAACCGCACATTCCAGGTCGAGGCTCAGCTCTGGTTCGACTCGACGGGACACGTGCAACGAGCCCGGCTCACCGGCTCGACCGGTGACACCAGCCTTGATGCGGATATCTCGCACCTGCTCGGCGACGTCAATATCGGTGAGAGCGTTCCTCAATGTTTTCAACCAGCGACGGTCTGGGTGAGCCAGCCATGGAACGATTTGATCGCGCCCGGTGAAAAGCAAACCAGTCAGAAGAAGGTGGGATCGAGGGATGTTCTGATATGGCGAACTACACCGCGACAATGATGGTGTGTCTCGTGGAGAAAGGCACGTCCTTGAATCCCGAAGAGACAACGATTTCAACTCTGATTGGCGAGGTGCGTGACTGGATGCCTCATCGCAGAGCGAGCGTGGCGCGTGGCCAGCGACGCGCCGACCGCCGTAACGGCGGGCCCAGATCCCGGCGGCGTGGCGTTGCGCGCGCCATATGGGTGCCGCGCGTTCCGCGCGTAATCGTCGGGACAACGGGGCGGCACAACGCCGCCGCTCTCCAGTCAGTCCCTGCACGCGTTCGGCTTACTGGGACAGCTTCTGACGATCGGCTATACTGAATGTGTCACTGAAACAGCAGTGACCCGGGGTGACAGCCGGAATGCCAAAGGCGGACGACCGCCGCTGCGCGGTTTTTTTACGTCCGCACATCAAGAGCCTGCTTCAATGGTCGGGCCTTGGTGGGGGTGCGTTCGCGCACGCCGGTTTCCTTTGGCGCCGGTCTGTCAACCTCGCCTTGTGCCCGGCCACCTCGTTTGACAGCGGGGTGGCGGGTCTTAACCCAGCCAAAGGAGGCGCCATGCGTGCCGTGATATCTGCTCGCCCCGAGCAAACGTGTGTTTCGAACATCACCCCTGAAGTCATAAGCAACGTCTTGCGTTCAGTTGCGCCACTGCCGGTACGGAGGTGAGCCATGTTCACAAGGCGCAGTGGAACTGGTCTCACCGACAGGGAAGAATTGGTTGAGTTGATTGATCTGGCGCGCGGCCAGTTCGCGCATGCCAGCTGGTCGTTTGCCGATCTCGGTGCGATCTTCGATGCGATCGAAGCCGCAACCGCGAGCGGATCGCTGGCGAGCCGGCTCGCGCATCTCGGTTCGAACGTGTGCGAAGACCGCGATAACGAGTTCGACCGGTGGCGGTCTGAATATGGCAAACACGTCGAGCACTTCTGTGCAGTGCCCAGAGCGGCAAAGGGACGGCGTCGTGACCGGGACAAAAATCGATAGCCGGCAGCGCTCGGAGCAGGCCGCCTTGTAGCGGGGATGCGGGTGTGATCCACCGTCAGCACAAAACTTGTGGGACGATGTCAGGGCGCCTCGCTGGATTGCGGTCGCACCGTGCTGCCCACCCGGCAAGAGCTGTCCGGTCGCTGCGTATTCTCTCGCAGGGGGCGTCGTCGTGGTGCCCGCCTGCTGTTTTTCGTCCAGGCATCGTTAGCGCACCGGCAACCGGGGTCTCTCGTAGCTGCCTCGTGAGGGGGCTCGAGGACAGGGCTGCAAACGGTTCGCCCTTTAGTCAGCCGGGCGTGATCACGCGCGCTGCACCGAAGCGCAGTTGGTGAAAAATCGTCGGGTTCAGGACGCTGTTTTCTTCGTGCGCTTTTTCGCGGGGGACCGGGTTTCCGTGACCATGGTGATGGCTTCATCCAGCAGTCTTTCGAGCGCGTCCTGCTGCACGGCGGTGAGTGCCAGAAGCTTTTCGTGAATCCGTACTGCGCGGTCGGCCGGCGCCGTACCTGCTTCGCCAAAGAAGTCCACCAGCCTGCAACCGAGAAGAGTGGCCAACTGGCTGAGTCGCTCAAGACTTGGCGCGGAGACGCCACGCTCTATGTGGGAGAGCGACGCCTGAGCGAGGCCGGCCGCCTCGGAGAGCTGTTCCTGCGTAAGCCCCCGGGCACGGCGTCTCTTTGCAATTGCCTGGCCGACTGCGAGGGCGAGCTCCCGCTGTTCGCCGTTGTGGTCCTCCACCGGTACCCCCTCAAGCAAAGTACCGGAGTGTGCGTTTTCGTCATCAGTCGAAGAAGAACTTAATACTGATAATATGTGTAAAACGATATGAATATCGGTGTTATGTTGCCTGGGCATCTGTGAAACAGGTATCGCTGGGCCGTTTCTCCTTCGCCCCCGCACTCGCCACAAGGCAGGAATGCCGGCGTTTGCGTTCCGCAAACCCGGGATGTAATGGGTGGACTTGTCCAGGAGCGTCCAGGCAGAGCGACCGATGCGAGCCAACCCATGTTATTCACGATATGGCGTATGCGTCTGGGAGTCTGAACCCGGGCGTTCGGCCGACACGTACCACAACGGTGTTCGGAACCCTCCTCGTGAGCGTGCAAAAGTGGTGGCTCGAATGATGTCCTCCTTCATGCAGCGTCTGCGCGATGCCTGGAAGTAACGTATGTGTGGCCTTCGTGTCGCCCACTCACCCCCCGGTGAGGAGTAAGGATGGAGCGCAGGGCGGCACGGACCAAATATAGGCAGGAGGTCTTTGGTCCGCCGGTTCAATGCAGGCGCCAGTGTGTCGCCTGCCCTTTTACGGGACTTCCTTTGCGGTCGGCGGGGCGGTCCAGTCTCCGGACTCGGGTCGCTGGGTAATCCGTTCGAGGGGCTGTGCTGCCTGAGTTTCCACGAGTCCGCAAATGAGCTCAGCAAACGGCACAATATTTCCGTACGTGCTGGCCTGCTCGAGGGCTGCGAGGTATTGTTTTCGCGACTGCACGGTCACGATGGTCCACGGGTATCCGCCGGTCGTGAGCAGGGCGTTCATGAGAAAGCGACTGAGACGACCATTGCCATCCATATAGGGATGAATGAATACGAATATGAAGTGACCCAACACCGCGCGCACGCCCGGATGCACCTCGGTGGCCAGTAGCTCGAAAAGCGTTGGCATGCACTGTCGCACCGCTTCGGCAGACAAAGGCACATGCAGGGCGTTGCGGATAAAAACCTGGCTATTCCTGTAGCCTGCGAGGTCTTCGGGCTTGAGGATACCGGCGGCGACACTCGGGGAAAACAACGTCACGTACCATTGAAAGAAGTCTTTTTGCAGGGATTCCGCCGCATTTTCGGAGTTTTCGACAACCTGGGCGATCAGCGCGCGCACGCGCTTGTGCGTCTCCTCATACCCCTTCGCCGCCATTGCCTCCTGTGTCTGCCTGTCCTCAGGATTGGTGAGCGGGCTCCAATCTCCGGCGCGTACCTTTTCGATGAGCGCTGCACTTACGCGGTAGCCTTCGATGGAAAGCGAGTGATAAGCGTCGGCGACGTACCGTGCGCTGATATCACGAATAAGCGCGTCCACGTCGGTGGGGGCCTGGCGCGGTATGTCGGCGAAGCGGGCGACCACTGGCTCTCGCATGCTCGCCCACATCGCCCTGATACGCTGCACATATGGCGATTCGTCAAGGCGTCCTGCAATAGTCGCCAACGGCTTCTCGAAAGGATTTACCTCGGTGACAACGTAGCCGGCCGCCTTGAGCGTCGCAATCAAATTGTCCGCATCGCCCGCACGTCCAACCACCCGCAATGCCCCGGCCATCCGCCCACTGATGACGCTATGACCACCGACGAGCAGTGCGGCGATGAGGTCGGTGAGGTCAACCTGTCGCAGCACTATTTGAGCCGCGAGCGGTTGTTTTTCGAAAAATGCCGGGCCAACCCTGACGAGTGCTTCGGCCACTGAAATCAACAATAGCCCGGTGGGGCTGGTGGTACGCCGTGTTGCAAGTGCTCCCCGCTTTACCTGGTAGAGGAATACCGAACAGCCATGAGGCAGCTGCAATAGCTGGTTATTGGCTTTCAGGGCGTGAATGACAATCTGTTTGCCGACGCTTGTGTAGCCGCTGTGCCGAAGGAGCGAGAGCTCCGGGCTCACCTCCCAGTCGCGGCCGAAACGGCCCGTCGCGTACGCCGCGATGAACGCTTCCATGTTCGCATACCAGTGCGTGGAGTCTCCCTCGCCATCCGTCGGGTTGTTTGGCAGGTACCAGCCAGGGCTAATAAACTTGAGGAGATTTGCCTTGACGAGACGCTCCCGATGCACGCGTGTAAGCTCAGGATGAGCACTCGCCCGGAAGACCGTTATGCCTTGGTCCTGAAGTCCCTTCAGCACCGACAGCGATGCTGCCAATTTCTCGTTGGGCGTTGCCATAGTGGCCTGTCCAGAGTATCGCAATAGTTTGATGCCACACTATAGCAATAGTTTGATGCTCTGTCGGCGCAATAGTTTAATGCTGTCTGTCCGCAATAGCCTGATCGCAATAGCCTGATGCATTGACGGACTTGCGCTGGAGGGGCCGAGGCCCTGGACGTGGATTCTGCCCTTGGCCAAACCAGGCCGCCCGGCGGGCGTCTTCCGCGACCAGTCGGCGCTAGCGCACCGCACCGACGGACCGTTTGACTGCATATCATCAGGCTTCCAGTCCGGGCGTGCGTCTTCTACTTTCTGCCGTGTCCTGGACCATGGAGATCGCCTCGTCGATCATCCTTTCGAGCGACTCCTGTTGCGCGGGCGTGAGAGCGGCGAGTTTCTTGTGAATGCGCATCGCCCGATCGGCTGGACCAGTGGCAGCCTCGTCAATCAGATCGGTGAGGCGGCAGCCGAGAATCCCGGCGAACTGTGCGATCCGCTCGAGGCTTGGGGCGACGGTGCCCCGTTCGATGTGTGAAAGGGACGCCTGCGCAAGCCCCGCGGCCTCCGAGAACTGGTCCTGTGTGAGGCCACGCGCCTTGCGGCGCACGGCGATGGTCCTGCCAACCGCCCTGACCAGCTTCCTGTTCTTCTGCTCCTGATCCACCGCCCGTCCTACTTTCGACTGCAAAGCAGGGAGTGTGCTTTTACGGGAGTACTTGAAGAAGTACCTTATACATAATAATATGTGTAAAACGATATGGAGATTGATCGTTCGTGCATTGTGATCGTCCGGCGTGGGGTGCGGTTTTCCTGTAATTCCCCGGCTTTTCAGGCTGCCCGTTCGAGCTTCGCGGGAACACCGTTCGCGCGTGGGTGTGTTGCTGCGCGGGGTGGAGTCGCACGATGTCTGGGCGGGAGTGCGCGATGGACGACACCGTAGACAGAAGGTACGCGGTCCAGCGACCCGACTGGACGCAGGCGGTCGTGACCGTGTGGCCTGTTGCGCCACTCGACATGTCGGGGATGATTTCGGTCGCATGCACATGCTGCGCCACAGTCTTCGTTGCGTTCATCGTCACGGCGGACGTGGGGATCGTTGTGTCGGCGCTCTGGGCGTTTTATCTGGGCTGGCTATTTCTCTGGGGCAGGCACAACCGGGGACGGAGGGTGTTGCAGCTGACCGTGAGTCCGGTGGCAATTGTTTGTATGAGGCGTGGTGTACCCGTGGAGAGTATCGCGGTCGGGTCGATCGTCCGGATCTACCTAAGCGCCCCGGGTGCGAAGGAGATCGATGTTCACCCGTGGCGGGTGGGACGGGTCGATCCGGGCAGTCGCATTGCAACAGGACGCTCTGTTGCCGGGCGCTCGTGGCAGATGATGGTGGAAGGGGACGACGGCGCCAGACACTGTATGGCCGGTGGCATGGTGCTGACGGTTGCGTTGACGGTGGCGAAGGCAATCTGCGCCGCCGCGCCGATGTAGATCGGTGGATCTTGGGATGGCTTTCGGGGTTCCGCGATCCTCGGAATTTTTGGAACCCGCTCGCCGGCTGATGTCCGGCGAGTTTTTTTACTGGTCAGGACAAACGGGGCCGTGGCGGGGCAGATCAATGTGTGGCGGATGACGGCGAGCTGCCCGTCCGGCTACGCGGCATTTATCGGGGGCGGGCAGTGATGAACGATCGACTGGGTGAAGACAGAATGGCAACGTACCAGGAATTGCTGGCGACAAAGGCAGAACTGGAGCGGCGGATCATGCAGGCGCGCGAGCTCGAGATTGCACAGGTCATTGATGCGATCCACCAGCAGATGGCTGAGTATGGGATCACGATCAACGACATCCAGGATGACAACCAGCGACGTATCGGAAAGAGGCGCCGTCGACCAGCGAAATACCGGGATCCACAGACCGGTTCGACGTGGTCCGGGCGTGGCCGGCCGCCTCTGTGGTTCGACAGGCAGAAGGAAGAGATGTTTGTCATCCGGTGAAGTGAAAAACTGTTGGGGACCTGTGAGGAGGCTGCTCACGTCGCCGCAGCGAACGAACTTTTCGCCATGATGATGGCAGGCGTGTGTCCCCGGGCAAACACCCGCAATGAAAGTCGGATATCAGCCAGCGCACCCGCGGTGTGGCGGCTGCGCGCGTGTGTGACAAGCGCACGGGTCGACATCGCCTGCTCTCGCCGTAGCAATGTGCGCAGGCAAGGCAAATGTGGGAGGTGGAGCGGCTGGAAACAGTCGCTGCCAGGCTGAACGTGCGTCCCGGCACGCTTCGCCGCAGCGTGCCCGCACCACTCATTCATCGGCGTCCTTGCCCGCGCCCATCAAAGCAGATCTCACCCCAGGTCATCCTGAAATGCTGGCGCCCGTCTGGCCGACGTGCTGTACGACCCGCACTGGCTGATCGTCGATGTTACGGGTGGAGAGGAGCACGGCTGGACGGCGTCAAGCTGCCGTCGTGCATGGAACTGGACCAATACGTGCCCCGCGTGGCGACGCTGGTCGCCTGTGCTGGCAGTGCTTCGTGCGTCATCTTTACAGCATCCGGACTGAGGCGTCCGCGTGCCGGCAATGTTCATGGACCGGATCGTCTCGCGTAACACCGGGACCGGGTGGTCGTCGGCCTTACGCGGGACCTGCTAGTTCTTGCGTCACGTCCGTTATGGTCAGTGCCGGTGCTCAGGCGAGGTATGCCGAACAGCGCGATGTTGGCGCGGCGAGCGGTGATGCTGCTGGCGGTGAACGGTGCGAGCGCTGTTGTCGTCGCGATGCACCGGTTCAGCGAAGCTAAGGGTTGGAGCCGTGAGCGTTATCAGCAGCACACACGCCAGAACGACTTGCCTGTTCATATATTTCTCCAGCAGAGGGAAGGGGGTGGGGCCGCCTGGCTAGTCGTGATCGTGGTCATGCCCCTGGTCGTGGCCCTCGTGGTAATCGCCGCCACCGCGGTGGTCATCGTCCCTGCCTGGGAAAAAGCATCCGCTCAGACTGCTCGTAAGCGACAGCGCAATCAAAATCCAGATCAGTGTTCGCTTCGTCATGACTATTCCTTTGTGTTCGTTTCTATCCGGCCAATGTGAGGTCAGTCCCGGGGCGTGCAATTTCGCAGGTGCCCGGGATTCCTGATCCCGGTTGTCGGGGCTTGCGAGACCTCACGGGGTGTAACTGCAGCAATTACTGGTCCATGGTGTACGTGATGGTCCCGGACAGGCAGTGTAGTTCATACGGGGTTCGCGGCCAGTGAGGAGGACACGCCGCATATCGGTGTGTTCGTTTATGCACTCCACGACTATCGCAGGGTCCGGGATGCAACAGGCGCTCAGGCGGGAGTTTGCGATACCTGTCCTCGCGCGATGGATGCGGTCATCGCCGTCGCTGGGTGAGCGGGATGGCATTTGCCGGATCGGCGCACGGCAGCGGCCCCGATTCGGGACCCGTGGTGTTCGGATCGGACCGTAACCCGGTGCATTCCGGTGTCCAGGCGCGCCGGTGTTTCAATCAGACAGGATGCGGTTTTGGTAGTCCCATGGCGAGCGCTGCACCTCCGACGATCAGCAGGACGGCTAGCAGCAGGCTCCATGATGGGTCCGTATAGCCGAAGACGATGAGTAGCAGCGTGGAGAGTAGCGGTGTCAGATACGAGAGGGCACCAAGCAGGGTGAGCATGCCGTGCTTGGTTGCGTGGTCCCAGAACAGGAACGCCGCACCGACAGGACCCAGGCCGATTAGAAGGAGTACTGATGATTCGAGACTCGTCGGCCAGACTGTATTTTCCAGCAGGAAATGGCATGCCGCGCCCGCGATGGCGACTGCACCGCAGACGCCGACAACCATTGCGCTTGGGACGTGACCGAACTGTCGGTTGGCGATGGAATAGCCGGACCATATGATCGCGCACAAAAGCGCTGCCATGTAGCCCGTCAAGGCCAGGACACCGGTGCCGGTGGCTGCGGGCGCCGATCTGGCGAGCAGAAGTATCACGGCTGTGCCGACCAGGCCGCAGAGCGCGCCGGCAAGGTGGCGCACGCTCAGTCGCTCTCCCGATCCGGTTGCGGAAAACAGCACGACAAGCAGAGGCCACAGGTAGGCGATGAGGCTTGCCGTGGCTGGAGACACGGTACCGAGCGCATAAAAGTAAAGGGCGTGATATCCAAAGATCGCTCCGAAGGCGACCAGCCACGCCTTCTTTTCCTGACGCAATAGCCGGAGTGCTGCCGGGCCGCGCGCTGCAAGAAAGAGGAGGCCACCCAGGAAGGCGGCGCTGAAGGTCACCGCAAGGATCTCGAACGGTGGGAGGCATTTGACTGTGACCGTCAGGGCTGGCAATGCACCCCATAGTGCAAGCGCCAGCACGCCGATGAGGGTCGCCTTGAGGGTGGTCTGTCGGTCAGCGCCGTGGGTCATGGATCACGTCCGCAGAAAAAGTCGTGTCATGCGGCGGGCGCCGTGCACGAAGCGCGATTACGGCCGCCGCACAGACAAAGGCAGCGGGCTTTACACTGCGGACGATAAAATAAAGGGCGATGCCGTTTAAGTCCATATTTTTATCGCAGGTGCGATGACATGCATGATGATTTAATAGCAACGAGAAACACGGATTCGGGTCAAGAAATATTCACGATGCGGGTTTGCGAAGGGGCTAGCATGGTAATTCGCACCGCAACGATATTGCCCCGAGCGAAAATTCCGGGGTACTACCGGGGTGGCATCAGGCGTCTTCCTGACATGTACGTCCGCAGTAGGGCCTTGTAGGCGGCCTCGTCTTTCGGGCAGGGCCGCACGCCCGCTGCGACTGCG
This sequence comes from Paraburkholderia sp. BCC1885, assembly GCF_900996235.1. Taxonomy (GTDB): domain Bacteria; phylum Pseudomonadota; class Gammaproteobacteria; order Burkholderiales; family Burkholderiaceae; genus Paraburkholderia. The sequence goes on along the minus strand of NZ_CAAJGM010000099.1, from coordinate 68,918 downwards.
TAATCCGGCGCGAATGAGCCTCGAAAGTATTCCGAGGGTTGATGCGTGAGCCCGGCGGGATTTCGTTGTTTTTGATAAAAGCGGCCGAACGCCCCGTGAGGTTAAATCGCCATGGCATTTCCGAATCGGCCTATCGCTTTTGTTCTGGCTGCGAGTAATCATGGCAGCATGATTGTCAATCGCAACGATTACCATATGGTCGACGCAAGAAACGGATATGGCGTCGGATTCCAGATATTGGGTAATTCGTGTTTCGATCAGAATGAAATCCAGTTCGCACTGGTGCTGCTTGATTGTCGCCGGAAGCATTTCGGCGATGGCATCGTCGCGATCGATGGTGGGGCGAATATCGGTGTGCATTCCGTTGAGTGGGCGCGTCACATGTACGGCTGGGGGTCTGTCCTGGGGTTCGAGGCACAGGAGATTGTGTATTACGCGCTCGCCGGCAACATTGCGGTCAACAATTGCCTGAACGCACGGGTGAGGCTCTCCGCGCTCGGCGAGTTTCCGGGCGAACTGGTTGTCCCGCAACCGGACTACTTCCGTCCGGCAAGTTTTGGAAGTCTGGAACTGCGCCGCCGCGACCGGAACGAGTTTATCGGCCAGACCGTCTCTTATGAGACCACCTCGGGCAACGTTGTTCCGATGATCAATCTCGATTCGCTGCGACTGGCGCGTCTTGATCTGGTGAAGCTCGATGTCGAGGGCATGGAGCTTGAGGTTCTGCGCGGTGCGCGAAGGGTGCTGGAGAGATATCGCCCGGTGATGCTCATTGAAGTCATCAAGTCGGACCGTACCGCCATCGAGGCGTTTCTGATTGACCTTGGCTACCGCACGTTTCCGGCGGGGCTGAATGTGCTTGCCGTGCATTCGACGGATCCGACCCTGGAGCAGATCGCCTGTCGTGATGGAATGACCATGGTGGTGAGCGATTGAGCATGCTGTCCCGGCCGGTTGACTCTTGCGCTGCGCCGGCTTCGGGCGGCAAGCGGCGGCTAGCGCCGTCGATCCCGGTCGACGGGTCAAGGCGATGGGGCTGCGCGGCAAGACAGGCCGCCCGCATTGAATGCAGGCCGCCTTGTGCGCAGTCAGGATGCAATGGATGCGACCGGGTGACGGGAAGCGCTGCAGCCGTCCAGGCAGGGGAACAGGGTGATGAATACGCGGGAAGCACAGATTGAAATTGGGCGTCTCAATTCGCTCGGGATGTCCCGATCCGCAATATTCTCGCGGTTGACCGGCCGGGGCGTGAGGGACAGCAGACTGGCGTGGCTTGTGGCGTCACATGTTGATCCGCGTCGTCGCGCCGGGAACCAGCGACACATCAGGATCGTGATCGCCATTGCGCTCGTGCAGGCGGTCATCGGGTGTCTGCAGGCGTTTGGCATTGGCGAGCAGATTGTGCCCGGCACCGGCTGGGTGACAGGTGCCGTCACGCTCGCTGTCGGACTGCTGTTTGCATGGGGATTTTACAGGAATCAGGCCGGTACCTATAACGCCTACCTGTTGATGGCGATGGTGCAGTTGCCGTTCCAGCTGGACGGCTTCTCGGCCGCTCCCGCCGGGACCACCATTGGGGTGGCCACCGCGCTGGGATTGCTGGCGTATGTGTGGTGGGTGAGAACCCGGGTGTTTCCCGATTTCGCTTTCCTTTCCCCGAGGAGGATCAGGGGCAGCTACATTTTTTCTGAGTGACGGTATTCGATGCTGGCGCACCGGTGAACGATTTGCCCGCGGGGCCGGGCGATGGTGGTCGGCATAAAGTTAAACAGACAAATCCATAAAGGATGGCTCAACATGTTCTGCACGCGTGAGGCGGCTGTCTCGCGTAGGTCGTCTTGCCGGCAACGGCGGGTGATGTCCCCGCCGATTGTTCGTTCGGGGCTGGCACCGCGTTGTCATTGCGCTCGGGCCACTGCCCGGCCGCTTTCTCACAGGTGGTCTGCCGCGAAGGGCCTGAATCATGCACCTCTGCGATGAGCCGGGAGAAGCGTGCGGGCGGCCCATCGACATCGACGAACGAAAGGCCACGCAGCGCGAGGGATTTCAGGCGCTGAAGCGGTACGCGGGTGACATTGTCGCCTGCCTGCCAAACGGCCTCGCAGTGGCAGACGCCGACCTTCGCGTGCTTGGCTTCAACGAGACGTTTCGCATCATGTTCGGGATGCGGAGTGGAGCAGGGTATGTCGGGCGCAGGCTGGACGGCATTGTGCCTCTTATGGGGATACGCGATCAGGCCATGGCGATCCTTGATGGCCGGGCGAGCTCGGCGAGCATGGACTGCGCATTCGGGGAGACATGGTTGCGCATACGGCTGACGGCCATTCGGCCCGCACAGGAAGATGACGAAGAGCAACGGCTACTCGTCATCGCGGAGGACATCACCGGGGAGAAAGCACATGCTGCGCGTGTCGAGCAGCTTGCCTTTTACGACTCCCTCACCGGCTTGCCTAACCGCACGCTCTTCCTGGAGACGTTGCTCGCGACACTGGTGAGCGTCGGGGCAGGTGGCGAGTCGTTAGTGGTGCTGTACATGGATCTGGACCGTTTCAAGGAAATCAACGATACCCAGGGGCACGTCGTGGGCAATCAGGTCCTCCAGGAGATTGCGGACCGCTTCCGTGGCGTGGCACGCGCGGGGGAGATGGTGGCGCGGCTGGGCGGTGACGAATTTGCGATCATTGCACGGAACAGGGGTGTGCAAGGGGCGGTGCATATCGCCCGCCGATTGATCACGCTCGTAGCAGAGCCGCTGGCGTCAGTGGAGCGGACGGTAGGGATCAGCATCGGGCTGGCGGCTTACCCGGAGGACGGACAGACAGCCGACGACCTGGTCAGGCATGCTGATCTGGCGATGTACCGAGCGAAAGCGGCGGGCGGCGGTTATCGTCTCTATCATCCACAGATGAGTGTCAGTATGGACGCACGGGCGCAACTGGCCCGCCCGCCTGGGCGTGAAATCGATGGCAAAAGGCTGGAACTGTACTACCAGCCGCAACTGGATTTGCGTACGGGCGCGTTGATCGGTGTCGAAGCGCAGTTGCGCTGGTTCGACATGGAATCTGGCTGGGTGGATCCCGCCGGGTTGATTGCCGTTGCGGACGAGCGCGGCGGAAGTGGTGCACTCGCCGGCTGGACGATCGAGGCCGCCTGCAACCAGGTGAGGAGCTGGCAGCAGGCCGGGCTTCACTTGCCTGGTCGTCTAGCATTCAACCTGTCGGTGCGACAACTGGAAGACACGGCTACCACTGCCAGGATCGTGTCGGCTGTTGAGTCCGCGGGTCTGACGCCGGCAGCATTCGAAATCGAGCTGACCGGGAGCGGGCGCATCGGCAACGTGAACGAATCGATCGCGATCATGGAGGCACTTAAGGTGGCGGGTTTCACATTCGCCCTTGATGATTTCGGGGGCGCTTACTCGTCATGGACGCATCTGCAGCACCTGCCCGTTGACGGGCTGAAGATTGATACGTCGCTTGTGCGCCAGATACTTGTCGCGGCGCGCGGACGCACGATCGTGTCGGTTTTTGTCGACATGGCGCGATCACTCGGGATCCACGTAGTGGCCTCAGGCGTTGAGGCCCAGGCGCAGGTGCAGGCACTGATTGAACTGGGGTGTACCGAAGCCCAGGGCGGCTGGGTCGGTGAGCCGTTACCGGCCGCTGCTTTCGCGGAAAAATGGCTGAAGGCATCTGCGTGACGTCGGCTTCTGTCACATGTGCTCGCCGGGTAGGCAGCCAGGAGGGAGGGGCGTAACCGGTCGGGCGGGGATGTGGTCACAGAACCGGCTTGCCGGTCCATGAGGATGTCGGGCATCGGCGCGCAGATATTACGCAGGAGGTATGCTCGCCGGGTGCCTCCGTGGATCGGCTTGCCGCAAGGCGGTGTCATGTTCACGCAGGCAAGCCGATTCCGTGACATGGCCGCAGGTTGACGTGAGTCCACGCGTTCGGCCTCGTGCGCGCCACTGGGGTCGCGGTCACCGGGCGGGGGGTAAGGGCGATCGCAGGGAACCTGCAACAAAACGACTCAGGCGGTCGTCTGCCGACAGCACGGCGTGCGCGGGCGCTTTCGCGAGTTGCCGGTCGTGCAGGTTCACGATGGCTTCGAAGAGTGGGTAACCGGCGTCATCGAGCATCCAGATGCCGGTTTCGTAGCCCCAGCGGTTGGCCCGCTCCATGGCATCTTCGGCCTCGTGGAACTGGCTGAATGACGGGGTTCCGTACCCGGCTTCCTGGAGGAAATAGGTCAGGTACATGGCGCGAGCAAGATTGACCAGAAGCTCGGCTGTGCCGGCACCGCGGCGCACGCTGAGAAGCGAGAGATGATATTCAAGCAACAGGTTACGGACGGTAGCCGCAGGCAAAGGCAGCAGCATGGCCCGGTGCGAGGGGTGCGAGGGGTGCGAGGGGTGGCCTTCGATTTGGGCGACTTGCGGGGTTGTGCCATTCGGTGTGGTGTGTGAAGCGATGTTCGGACGTGCGGAGACGTGTTTGGGAGGGTTGGGCGAGGTGCGCGGCGCTATATGGCGGTGGCCAACTGGCAGCCGGGCTGCGCCGCCAGATACTGCCAGCGACGAATTCTACTCGTGGATCATCAGGTGCGGGTTCAGGATCGATGCCACGATGATCGCGGGCGTGTGGCTTGTTCGTCGGCGTGCGGCTAACCGGCTACATTGCTTTTTTGACGTGTCGGCTGAAAGGCCCGGACGGCGCAGCCAGGGGCCCCGGGCAGTTGCCGACGGACGCGGGAGAATACCCGCGCGGCGACCTGGATGAAGTTCGACCTACAGACCTATACAGTGACGGGTGATGGGAACATGGATTTCGATGTCGTGTGTAACGAGCGGGCAGAGTATTCGAATGGTCCCCACGCACATGCGGACGACATGCTGTTCGTGCCGCTCGATGGGGTGTTTTCCGTGTCGTCGGATGGGCGGGCCCGTGCAGATGTTCTGGCGAGCGGAAGTCTCTGGCTGGTCCCCGGTCACAGCGTTCACCAGGTGATGGCCAGTCCCGGGCAGCGGCATCTGTGCTACTACCTGGACATGGGGCGAATGCTCGCAGCGGGCCATACCGATGACGGCGCGTCATTGAGTGATTCTCGCAAATGGGGCGTGTCCTCGTTCCTCATGGACCTGCTGCGGTTGCGGGGGCATCTTGGACGCAAGTCGGTGGGCGCGTCCGGACTGCGGGATAAGGAAGTCGATCAGATGATTCTTCGCGAAGTGGGAAGAATCGTCACATCGGTGCCACCCGCACTGCATGGTGAGCCCGGGGCGGTGGTGCGTGAAGTGAAGTTGTTCATTGCGAACCACCTCGATGCCGATCTGTCGTGTGAGGCGCTCGCGCGCCAGTTTCGTACCAGCGAGCGCACGCTGGCGCGATGGTTTCACTCGGAGCAGGGGCAGCCCATCGCGCAATACGTTCACCAGACCCGTGTGGCGGAAGCCCGACGGTTGCTGGCCTCCACGACACTGACGATTGTGGATATCCAGGGGACCACCGGATTTTCTACGGCCTCGCATTTTGCCTATGCGATGCGCCGGGCGTTTGGCGCATCTCCCCGGCGCCTTCGCGAGGGTGACTGGATCTGGCAGGAATTCGACACTCGGCAGGAATTCGATACTCGGCAGAAATTCGACATGTCTGGCAGTTCTACGACATCGGGTACCAGGCAGGGCGGCTAGCCTGCGGGAGACGCTGGAAGGCCCGGCAGGAGCTGGCTTGAAGGGCCCGCACACGGGCCCAACTGGCCGGTCTTGCTGGGGGTTGTGCTCCGGCGTCGCGAACCGCGCCGGTGGCCATGCTGCTGGCGCTTCCCGATCTCACGCATTCCTTCTCCGCCCGAAAGCACGGAGCCACTGGATACGGAATGTGTCAGGAGGCTTCAGCCATGAACAGCATGAGAAAGATCGTCGACGCCGAGATTGCCCTTGTCTCCAACCCCGACGCCAGGCAGGCGCTGTCCGATTCGTACACGCAGGCCGCGGACGCAGCACAGTCAATCGAGCGCTTTTTCGAGGACTTCACCGCTCGCGCGTGGGGTGATCAGGCCCGGCGCGTGTTTTTCCGGAACTGGCGCAGCCCGGGTACGGGCGCGGCGAGCTTCTGCGCGCTGACCTTCCGCCTGCTCGAGGCTGCGGAAAAGTCTGCGCAGGGCTGGCAGCGCGAGCTGCTCTATCGTTGTGCCACCCGCCTCTCCGAAGTCTCGCATGAAGATGTCGGCATCGGAGGAACCGATCACCAGCGGCTCTACGACGACTTTGCAACCCGCCTGGCGGGTTCCGACGAGTGGAAGCTGGACCGTTATCACATCCCCGGTCTGAAGGCGTTCGTCGGCTTCTCGCGTTATTACAGGCAGAACGGCGACGATCTGGGAAGGGCGATGATCATTTCGTTACCCGAGGAACTGTACAACCACGGCGAGTTCAGTTTCGCGGCGGCGAAGTTCTCGAGATGGCATCGTGACGTGCTGCAACGCCCGGAGCAGTCGTGGAAGGAGGATCTCAAGTTTATTCACGACCATCTGGGCGACACCGAGCGCGGCCACTTCGCGTCGCTCGTTCGTGGCTTCGAGGACTACTGCTCGGCAGTGGCATTCCAACCGGACTGGAGTCTGCTGCGGGAGGCGAACGTCGGTCTCCTGGAAGACATGGCTGAGTACTATCGTGTGCTCTTCAAGCGCCTTGTCGAGGCCGATGCGCGCGACAGGAGCGTGGCACGCGAGCGAGCGATTGCCTGATTGAATACCTATCAAGGCGGGAGACGGCGGTTGATGCATCAGCGCTACCGGTGGTGGATCCTGGGCGTATCCACGCTCACGCAACTGGCCGCGGCCCTGGCAAGCCAGGGCATTGGCGCATGGGGCGTCTATGCCCAGGATGTTTTAGGGCTCTCGGCGCGGCAGATCGGCGCGCTCGCCACGGTGTCGAGCCTGGTGCCGATTGTCGGGCTTGCCCTGATCGGACCGGTACTTGACCGGGTTGGTGAGCGCATGCCGGTTTTCCTCGGCATGCTCGTACTCGCCCTGTCGATGGTGTTGCTCTCGGCTTTCACGGGCTACGGGGCGCTCACCGCTGCGATGCTGCTGATGGGAGCGGGATACAGTCCAATCCAGCCGGGCGGGAGCAAGGCGATCTATCACTGGTTTCCCGCGCAGGAGCGGGGCCTTGCGATGGGCATACGACAGGCGGCCTTGCCGCTGGGCGGCGCGTGCGCGGCGCTTTTTTTCCCGTCGCTGATTTCGCGTGCCGGCTGGTCGGCCGCCCTGGTCATAGCCGCCGGGGTGATCGCTGGCGCCGGGCTGATCTATCTGCTGGTGTTCCGCAACGCACCGGGGGCCGGCCATCGGCAGCGGTGCGCCGCGCCGGTGTGGAGCGCACTGGCCGGGCATTTCCGGGAGCCGGGACTACGGCGCATTGCACTTGTCGGAGCGATGCTCGTCAGCGGGCAGACAGCCGTCTCGGTTTTCTGGGTCCTGTTCGTGCGGCATCGTTTTGGCGTTGCCCCACCAGAGGCGACCTGGTCCCTGTTCGTCGTCCAGATGAGCGGTTCTCTCGCCCGCATCGGGCTCTCGGCGTTGAGTGATCACATCGCTGACGGGCGCCGCCGCGTTGTGCTTTTATGCCTTGCGCTGATGCCGGTCGCGCTGCTGGTTGGAGCACTGCTCCCCGCCTCGTTCCGCGGTTTGCCGGTCGTGGTCTGTTCGGTTGTCACGGGCGTGTTCTGCTTTGGCTGGTATGGGCCGTGGATTATCTGGCTGTCTGAGTCAACCGGCGATGAGAACGTGGGAGAGGTGATCGGCGGCGCCATGGCGATCAATCAGTTGGCGATAGCAGTTACACCCTTCATATTCGGGCTGGTTGCCGATGCGACGGGTACGCCGAGCGCGCCGCTGCTTTGCCTGTGTGGGACGCTCGGAACGTTCTTCGCCTGGAATCACCTCTATCCGGTTTCGCGCAGGGCGAGTCAGCAACGGACGTCCGCAGGTCGGCCAACGGAGTGCTCTGTCGAGACTTCGCCCCGTGGATGATGGTTCGCAAACGAGCGCAGTCGTAGCCCCCAATCCCGTGATCGGAAAGTCGAGCCTGATGGCGATTTCCTCAATACTCAACCGCGGTTACCGACCTTCAGGATTACTGGCCTGCAGCGTTCGCACAAGCTGCAGGGAACATTGCAAAAGGGGAAGCGACTGTAAGCATGTCCGCGCCGCCGTCCGTGTAACTACGCTAATACTGCTCCCCGGAGGGCAGGTCGTTGAGCGCAATCTGGCTACGTTGTGAGGAAAACCGGAATCATGTTGCGCGGCGCCGTGGCAACATCCAGGTACATGCTTTCACGAACGGACGCCCGATGGTGATTCTGCTTATCCGCGACTGCGGTTATCGACCTGCTCTTCGGGATTTCCGGTTTGCAGGAAGTTGGCAAACGCGATCAGTTCTTCCCGTTTTTTCTTCGAGATCCCTCCAAACATAAGGATCAGTCGGGAGAGGTCCCCGTCGTCGGCATAAAAGTATGCGACGGGCACACGCAGGACTTTGGCAAGACGGATCGCAAACGGATAATCAACCTCGTGCACGCCCAGTTCGTACCGGTTAATACGGGTGCTGGCGACGGACGGATCCAGCCCGGCCTCGATGCCGAGCTTTCTCTGCGACAGGCCGGCGTGAAGCCGCGCTTCTTTCAGGCGCGTCCCGAACACAGAAGATTCTGAAGCAGACATGCAGTGATAGCCAGGTACGAGCGAGGCTACGAATATCGTTGCAAATTTACGCACGGCATACTACGATATTCGTAGCATTGCCCGCGTGGTTGGTGACTTGCGCGCGGATCAGGGGGCGCGATGAACGGCGTACAGGCGGGTCTATTCGCCCCGCATGCTGTAGCACAGGCCGATTGGCTACGTCGACGGCGCCGACGAGTTTCAGAACGCGAACGGCCACGGCCGCTTTGAAACGACAGACTTCGGGAGACCCGACCGGCAAGAGCGTGGCTTTGAGCATCCGTTCGCGCTGGCTCGCGGCATTTCGGAGAAGACTGAAACATTCCTGAGCGCAGCCTACGACAGTACCCGGATATGTTTGAAGGCCTATGGTGCCTGGGCAGGGACAGATGGCAGGAAACATCGTGGAAACGCATCGACTCGACCAGAAGCATGTGGCGATCCTTTATCCTTCGGCATGGATAAGAGCCTGGTGCTTTCGCTGCCAGGTGTACGTCGCGTTGGCGACGGGAGAGCTGACCCAGTCGACGTTTGTTGGCGAGGGGAGATCAGGAAGGCAGGCCCGTGACGCGGCGATACGCAAAGCGCAGGAGGCCGTAAAAAGCCACAGGATCAGCTACTAGCCTGACAAGGTACCAACCCGCTGCCGCGACGAGGCGTGTCCACTTACTCCCAGGCGATCTTCGGAGTTACCCCTCACGTCGGCCGTGCTGTCGTGCCTAGCCTCCATCGGTGTGGTCGCCTGTCAGGCGGCGCCTGCTGCTGACCGGCGGGTCCGACCTGGCTGGAGATGGCATGGTGCGGCGCCTCCATGACCAGAAGGACATACAATGGGGCTGTCCGATTGCGCTGGTGGGACAACTGAACTGGGTCGGCGTGTAGCGGCCATCGCCCCAACGGTGGTGTTATTGCGGCGGGAGTTGGTGGCGGGCTATCTACACAGTCTGGAACCGACGACAAGCGGAAATCGTGGAAAGTCGCGGTAATCCCGAGGGATCCGGTTTCTCCGTCAGCGGACTACGGAGATTCCGGGTGACGATAGCAATCAAACGTGAGGCGCAGATCCGCTCCTGCCCCTAACAGGGCAGCGCGTCGAGTTCGCCGCAGTCGAACGGAGCGATCGCATCGTTGCCTCAGATACCCATCACGATACGGGCGTTGCCTGGGCCTGGATCACGCAGACAAGGCGGTTTCCGACAGCGACGACAGATCCATCGGTCATCGATCCGTCGATTACGCACGCCCGGAAAGCGCGACTACGTCAGGACCTGGGCACGAACACACGGCTGAACAGTTGAATCAACGTGTTGCCACCTGGTACGTACCGGCTCGTGAGCGACACCTTGGCAGCGATTTGGGCGTCGGTGCTCAACCACACGCGTTCGCCGCGCGCTAGGCGAATGACGTCGCCTGGCTCGAGCCAGTGGTCGTACGAAGAGATCGACCGGGTGAGCCATAGGCGTGCCTTGTCTGCTCGCAGATCTGAGTCCACAGCGATGCGCCAGGAAACGGTCTGGCCAGGCATCACGCGGAAGTGCACCACCATCTTCGGGGTGACGTCCTCACGGGTGTCGTGATGGGAGGTACCAGCAAAAGCGCGGCACGAGCTTATGGGTTTCATCTTCTTCTCCGTGATGTAAGCCGGCGGACGAAGACACCCAAAAAGCAAAAGGCCCCGTCCTGAGTCGGCGGGGCCTTGCGAAAGCTTAGATCGGTCTCACATCTTTCGCGCGCAATCGCCCCTGAATGCTGCCCACATTGGGCATACATTTCGGCTAATCGGAATCGCGATGAAGGCGGAGGTTTTCATAGACTTGAGTATCGCCACGATGAGCGTGACCTGTCAACATGATTCTTGATCCGGTCGCCGCGCAAAACAGCGGTAGTGGACGCATGCATGCAATGCTCATCCTGACGTAGCTGAACGCTGGCGGGGGTTGCGGCGCAGTGCGCCAACTACGATGCGGCTACCATCGCGCGAGGTGTGGGTCGGGGGCCGACGCGCCCGGCCCATTCAACTGAGATGATCAAGAATCAGCGAATGTTTCCGAGCTGGCAGCGTGTCAGGGGCCGCGGAAACGAGACCAATTTGCTCGCCCGTACGCCATCGCAACTGTGCGCGTTCTTCTCGATCCAGCGAAAGGCTGGCCTCTTCGAAATTCCGGTGTTGCTTTGGTTGCGACGTTATCGCGTCGATGGATTGCAGTGTCGTGACCGAGCGTTGAGCGATCCATAGCCAGTGGTGGACTCGATACCAGGGTGCATCGCTGGGTAGATCCAGCCGTCTGATTTCGGCGAGATGCCCTTCGGGCGAAAAGAAGAGGGAGAGGATTTCGTAAGCAGGAAGCATGGTTCGGTCCTAGCTCGTTATGCAAGTTCGCCTGAGCCCTGATCTGCAGGCTGTATCGCATAGGATTTGGTGTCGTCTGCCAAGCCCTCGTCCGTATCGGGCCCGATGAGGAAGGGCGCCGCCAGGCGAGAGGCTTCAGCCCGAAGGACAGATGCTTATCAGCCGTTTGAGTCGTATCTCGCGCGGCTGTCATGAATGGTTGCGAGATTCGCACGTGCCCATCGTGCCAACTGACGTACGGGCTCTGACAGCGATTGACCTAACGCCGTTAGCGTGTACTCGACCTGCGGCGGGATTGTAGGGTAGACCGTGCGCTCAACCATGCCGTCGCGCTCAAGCATTTTCAGGGTCCGCGTGAGCATTTGTTGTGAGATGCCGCCAACCTGGCGCTTCAATTCGTTGAACCGTCGCGGTCGGTCGCAAAGTGCCACCACCACCTGCATGGTCCATTTGTCCCCCACGCGGTTAAGAACCTCGCTGACCTGATGACAGTCAGGGGGAGCGTCGAGCGGGGCGGGTACTTCCATATGACCTGGTCCTGAAAATATGCGTTCTTGTGGAGTGATGGGCGGTCAACTACATTGCTTCGGTCAACATTCTAGACCGAGTCAAACTCGAACGTCTTTCCGATCGCGTCAATTCAGGAGACCATCATGATTCTCTACCACGCCCCTGGTGCCTGCAGCCTGGCCGACCACATCGCGCTGATCGAGGCAGGACTATCCTACAAGCTTGTCGCTGTCGGTCGAGACAAGCGGACCGACGACGGCCGCGATTTCTGGACGATTAATCCGAAGGGCTATACGCCCGCACTTGAACTCGACGACGGAACCGTCCTGACCGAAAACCTCGCCATTCTCGCCTACGTTGCCCATCTGACGGGCAGACTGCTGCCCGAGGATGGCTTCGGGCGCTGGCGCGCGCTGGAAGCCACTTCTTTCATGACCACCGAGATCCACGGCAACTTCAGGCCGTACTTCTACGATGCACCGCAGGCAGAGAAGGGCACGGCGCGGAAGATACTGGACAGGCGCTTCGCAACCATCGCCGAACAGCTCGACGACAAGCCATTTCTGGTAGGCGAGCGAATGACAATCGCGGACCCTTATCTGTTCGTCATGCTGACATGGGCGGCCATGTTCGGGGTCGAGGTGCCGGAACGGCTTGACGCCTATCTCGCCCGGATGAAGACAGAGCCATCGGTCGTCAAGGCTCTCGCCGAAGAGGGGCTTGCCTGACCAATCCATTTATACTGGAGCGCCAAATGGCCGGGGAAGCTTGCCCGATGGAACACGTAATCTCTGATGTTGAGCAACTGGAAGCGATTTACGGCACGCCGGGTGAACGTGCACTCTGGAAGGAAATCGACTATCTGAATGACGACTATCGTGCCGGCAGGGCGAACGTGTGGACGATGCTTATGCGGACCACGTGCTCGATCTGGTCGAACTGGGTCACGTGCGCAATCGTTATCCGCACGAGTTGTCGGGCGGCATGCAGCAGCGTGTCGCGATTGCGCGCGCGCTCGCGTCGAGACCGCGCTTCCTGTTCATGGACGAACCGTTCAGCGCGGTCGATGCGTTGAGCCGCACGCGCCTGCAGGACATCACGCTCCAGATCGCGACTGAGCTGGCGCTGACGGTCGCGCTGGTGACACACGACATCGACGAGGCGGCCTATCTGGCCGACCGGGTACTGGTACTCGCCCCGCATGGCGTGGGTGTCATCGAGGACCTCGAGATTCGACTGTCGCGTCCGCGCGCGCAAATGGAGACGCGGGAGAGTCCCGAATTTCTCCACTATCGCGGCGTCTTGCTGAACAAGGTTCTGGAGCGTCAATGAGCATAGGGACTAAAACGTCGGGCGGTCGTATTGCATCCCGGCGCACGCTGGCGACGCAGTGGCAGTTGTTCGTGGTACGTCATATCGGCTGGTTCGTCGTCGGGCTGCTGCTCGTTGTCTGGCAGGTGCTGGCCGGTACGGTCCCTGGCCTGGCGCAGGTGCTGCCGCCGGTGGACCGTGTCGTCGCGCGTGCGGCAGAGGTGTTCACGCAGGGTTCGCTGCCCGTGGAACTCGGTGACACACTGGCTGTCATGGCCGTCGGCTATCTGATCGGTAGCGTGGCCGGCATCGTGATGGGTACGCTGATTGGCCGCAGTCGCGCCGCGTATTATCGGTTCGAGCCACTGATCGAGCTGACGCGCCCGATTCCGATTGCTGCGATCGTACCGCTTCTCATGCTGTTTCTCGGACTGGGCGCAGGCCTGAAGATTGGAGCGGTGACGATCACCGCGTTTTTCCCGGTACTGATGAATACCTACGCCGCATTTCGCAGCACACCGCGCACGCTCGACGAGACGGCGCGGACGTTCGGCCTTCCGCCGCTGCAATCGCTGCTGAAGGTTGCGCTGCCACACGCAGTGCCGGCGATCCTGGTCGGCATGCGCCTGTCGCTGGCGATCTCGCTGGTGGTGACGGTCTTCACTGAAATGATCGCGGGCAATAGTGGCGTCGGATATTTCATCCTGAACAGCCAGCAGAACATGTCGATCGTGGATCTATACGTCGGTGTGCTGACACTGGCGATCGTCGGCTATTTACTCAATCGGGCGTTCGTGTTCGCCGAGCGCCGGATTGTTCCGTGGCATATCAGTAACCGCCGACCGGATTGACGGCGGACGGGCTGATTCAGTCAGCCTGTTGTTTCGATCTAATTAATTCGCATATCTAAATAATAAGCGGTGGAATGGCGCGGGGAATTGTGCTGCTCGGCCATGCTTTCAGGACAAGCCATGACAATAAAGAAAATTGCCATAAACATGATGTTTTCCGTGCCCGCAGCGCTAGGGGCAGCGTCCGCTTACGCTCAGTCGAGCGTGACGCTGTACGGTGCGATCGATAATTCAATCCAGTATGCGAGAAGCGGCGGGACGGGTACCGCCCGTCTCGACACGAGCAACGTGTTTCCCTCGAACTGGGGATTTCAGGGGAGCGAAGACATCGGAGGTGGCACCCATGTGATCTTCCGCCTGGAAAATGGCTTTAACGGCAATAACGGGACGACCGCTCAGACCAACAAGATTTTCGGCCGCGAAGCATGGGTCGGCATGGACGGTGTGTTCGGACGGTTTCAGGTCGGGCTCAACAACACGCCGGAGATGTATGGGCTCATTCGCTTCGAAACCGGTCTGCTCGGGCACTGGGACTGGGGGCATGCAGCAAATAACTACGATTTCTTCAATTCGACCAAGGTGGCCAATTCGGTGCTGTACACGTCGCCGAATCTATCTGGGCTTACGATTTCCGCCATGTACGCGGACACGGGGAGCGGTGATTCGACGTCGCCGTCGACGCTTGGGAACGTTGTCTCGGCTGGGCTGTATTATACGCACGGGCCATTTGCGCTCGAGGCCGATTACGAAAGCCAGGTCTACACAACTGCATCGACGTTAGCGGCGAGTTCACCGACGAGCACCGGCAACCATGATCTGTTTGGCGTGTCCTACGACTTTGGGATCGCGAAGATTGACGGTATTGTCGTGATCCACCGCGGGGCGTCGGCGGTTCAGTCGATTAATGCGACGACCTACGCGGTTCCAAATAATATTTATTACGACATTTCTGCTCAGATTCCGACTGGCCCAAGTGGCGCGTTCATGCTTAGTTTCGGCCAGTATAAGAAGCAGGGAAATTCGGATGGCAATTCCACGTCTTATGGGCTGCGATATGACTATCGCTCGTCGAAGGTGACGGGAGTCTATACCGGGGTTGCTGGTGTGAAAAATGGCCGGGATGCGGGTTTTACTGTAAATGGATCGCAGGGGGGGCGGAATTCCTGTCGCTCCGGGTAAGAATGAGCTTGCGTTCATTGCTGGTATCGTTCATATGTTTTGATACTGAAGATAACCTGGACGTTTCTGGGAATCAGGTTTGTTCTTCGATCGATGCAATCATTCAGCGAACGAGCGTGGCAGCAAACGGTTACGCGATCTATGCCAAGTTCGCGCGTAAGCTGTCTTCGGTTCTCACTAGCATCAAAACGACGCCTTAATTCGGCCTGCCGTGGAACTGCGCTCCTCAATCGCGGCTCGGCTATCTGCCGCCCGCACAGCTACGAGATTTGCACGTCCGACAGTCTCAATCCGTTCTTCGCCGGGTTTCGCTCGTTCACAGGAATCATAACGCCGAGTCCAGGACCGCTCGATCTTGCCGGTAGACCGAACGTCATGCTCCGGCTTAGGAAGGGGGCGGAGCCCTACCGGCAGATGTCATCTTGGCAGCCATTCACGTTCGTTGGGAAATTTGAATGCTTCTCATATTGAACGAAAGAATAATATGATTGAGGCTGCGTTGCTGACAACCGCGCTCACAGCGACTGCCTCATCCGTGAGTGTTGGAGTATCCGTGCTCTCCGAAATCGGAGGGTCTGCGACGGAATATGGATAACGTTGAGTTCGCGATGTGAAGGGCGATTGAAGAACGGGCAGCGTCATCGTGAGTTCCTGGTTGTATAAAGGTCGCCTGCCGGGTGGCGGACATGGAGATCTAGTGAGTCGTCTTGTCGTTGTTTCAAACCGTATTGCTGATCCGCGCAAGGCTGCCGCCGGCGGACTGGCTGTGGCTCTGAAGGAGAGCTTGCAACGCACCGGTGGGCTCTGGTTCGGCTGGAGCGGAAAAATTCGCGATGCGCCGGACACATCGGGCGGCCAATCGGATGTTCAACTGCAGGCCTCCGGCAATGTCACGCTGGCCACCATTGACCTGAACCAGCAGGATTACGATACGTACTACCTGGGTTATGCCAACGGCGTGTTGTGGCCGGTCTTTCACTACCGGCTCGATCTCGCGAACTTCGATACACACTTTGCCACGGCATACCGGCGTGTGAACCAGCTCTTTGCCCGCAGGCTGATGGCGCTGCTCAGACCAGATGACGTGATCTGGGTTCACGACTATCACTTGATTCCGCTGGCTGCCGAATTACGGGCAATGGGGTGTGGTAACCGGATAGGGTTCTTCCTGCATATCCCCATGCCGCCGCCGCTCATCATGGCGGCGCTTCCCGAACACGAATGGCTGATGCGCTCGCTGTTTGCCTACGACCTGGTTGGCTTGCAGACTGAAATCGACGTAACCCACTTCACGCATTACGTCGAATCGGAGGCGCATGCACAACGGGTCGGCACAGACGGGTTGCGCGCTTTCAACCGTACGTTGCGTATCGGGGCGTACCCGATCGGCATTGATGTCGACGAATTCACGGCATTGGCCAATGCGAAAGAAGGGCGCGACATGTTCGTGCGGATGCGTGAGGAGTATTCGCGAAGACGGCTTCTCCTTGGTGTCGACCGGCTTGATTACTCGAAGGGCCTGCCGCAGCGGGTCCATGCGTTCCGTGAACTGCTCGCCCACTATCCGGAAAATCACAATAGCGCGACGCTGATCCAGATTGCGTCACCCAGTCGCGGGGACGTCGGGGCGTATGAGGATCTGCGCCGACAGATGGACAGTCTGTGCGGCGCGATTAATGGCGACTATGGTGAGCTGGACTGGATGCCGGTTCGCTACATTCACCGCAACGTGGCGCGCAGACGCCTGCCGGGTCTGTATCGCGCGAGCCGGGTAGCGCTCGTGACGCCACTGCGTGATGGGATGAACCTGGTGGCTAAAGAATTCATCGCGGCGCAGGATCCTGCTGACCCTGGCATGCTGGTGCTCTCGCGTTTCGCCGGGGCTGCGGAACAGTTGAAGGAGGCATTGCTCGTGAACCCGTATGACATACAAGGTACGGCTCACGCCATCCAGAAGGCACTGACGATGCCGCTAGAGGAGCGGGTACGGAGACACGATGCGTTGCTCAGGCGGGTGCGCGAGCAGGACGTGCACTGGTGGTCATCCCGTTTTCTCGATGCGCTGGCGGATACATCGCACGGCGCGGGTGACTGAAGCCGGGTCATTTCTGAAACAGCATTGCCCGGGGCAACGTAGACCGCCATCCGTGCACCCGATTGGCCTCGGGAAGGGAGCGCCGAGTATGGATCTATCGATGTGGCTAACAGAACGGAGGATCAACGTTTGACCAGCGTGTTTGTGAGAAAAATCCGGCTGACGCTGTTTGCCCTACTGGTGTGCTGCGGATCGGGTCCGGCGGTTGCCCAGGAGTTCGGACTCTATACGGGGCCGTTGACCGGAGGCGGACAACATTCGTACTCCTGGGCAATGGATTATCAGGAGGGGTTCGGGAAGTATTTTGCGGGGAGTATTACGTGGCTTAATGAAGGCCATATACCGGGCCACCATCGCGACGGCCACCTCGCCCAATTTTGGGCCCGTCTGCCGCTCGCGAGCCGGCGCCTGGTTTTCGCCGTTGGCGCGGGGCCCTATCGCTATTTCGATACGGTGCCGGCCGAGCAGGGTGCCGCGTATGCCAATACGCATGGCTGGGGGATGGTCTACAGTGCCCGCGCCACGTATTACACGTCGCACCGCTGGACGATGAATCTGCAACTGAACCGGGTTCAGATCGCGGGCGGCCCTTCGACCAGTGCGGTCCTGGCAGGCATCGGATACCAGCTTGATGCCCCGGATACGCCTGGACCACGCGATTACGCGTTGCCACGGCAAGGCTTGGTGACCCAGAACGAGATCACGGCGATGGCTGGAGAAACGATCCTCAACAGCCTGCAATCCCAGAGTTCGGCGGCTGAGGCGATTGAATACCGGCGGGGCATCGGCCGCTTCACTGACGTGACGATCGGCTATCTGCACGAAGGTAATCAGATCGTGGCCCGTCGGGATGGGCTGACGGTACAACTCTGGCTGACGCGGGCGTTCCTGGATGAACGGTTGACGCTCGGTGTAGGCGGAGGCGCCTATGCGGCCATCCATCACGGTGAGGATCCTGATAGCCGTACTACAGGAGACGGCATCCTGTCGGGTATCGTGTCCCTCTCGGCGTCGTACCGGATGAGTCACCATTGGGCCGCGCGCGTGACGTGGAACCGGGTGGTGACACGGTATAGCCGCGACACGGATGTGCTACTCGGTGGCATCGGCTACAGGTTCTGAGGAAGTCTGTGAGTGGCGACGCTGGTGAACGTGATCGATTGAGCGCGCGGTCGATGGAAGCGAAATTGCAGACTGTCGGCGCTGTAGCGTCTATCCGTTGACAGTCGGGAAATCAAAGGCTTTTTAATGCCTTGCTTCTGCAACTGCGCCATTTCGCGTCGCGGTTGTGTTCGCCGGCAAGATGGGAAATCTGTCTGTTCAGCGCGGAGGCGTTGTTGTGCTCAGGTGATATCGCGCCATAATCGCGCTATTCTTCAGGCAGTTAGCGAGTGCTGGTTCATCCAGCCCTGGCCGGATACCGGGGCGCCACAGGTCTCATACAGATAATGATTTCGGTTCAGGACGACATTACGCAGCGGCTCGGGGTGCTGCCCAACCTCTTTCAGTCGGCGCCCGCAGACCCGGAGGCGGTCCGCCGCCTCTGGGCGTTCGCATGTGTGGCCTACCTCGATAATCCGTTGCCGGAACGCTTTAGGGAGCGCCTGTGTGTCTGGTTGTCGCGTTTCTGTGAGGTTCGATATTGTGTGGCGAGGCATGTGGGCTTTCTGGTCTCGCTCGAAAGCGCCGCGAACGAGCCCGGATCGCGCGGCATCGATAGCGTGCTGCCGCTGCTTGACACGGGCCTGCCCAGAGGGGCGACGTTGCGTGAGCATATCGGGCGTTGTGCGGCCTGCAGGGAGCCGTTCGGCACACTGCCGCCCGAGGACCCCGCACTGGAACTTTCGATATTTGCCTGCGCCACACATGTTTTCTTTCAGACGGAAGAGGCAGCCGGCTGTCTCACGGCACTTTCGCGGGCGTTGGGTCACGCGCGAACACAACAGGTCCTCCTGCTGCAGTCGTTCCTGCATCATGAACATGATCTCACCCGCATGCACCCCGAGTTGCTCCTTGACGACGATGTCGAGCAACTGTTGGCGACGTACCCGGAACTCGGACGGCGGCTGTTCGAGGATCCGGAGGTCCGGCTCGTGCAGAGCATCGGCTTTCGGCCGGAAGCCGGAAATATGTTGTGCAACGCGAGTGGGGAGGAGATCACCGAGACGGCAATGCGTTTGAAGCAGGAACTGGACGACAGCCGGCTACTGCACGAGATCAGCAACGAACTGATCCGCGAACAGCAGATCGATGCGCTGTACGGCAAGATCGTCGACGCGGCAACGCGGTTGATGCATTCGCAGTTCGCCACGATGCAGATGGTCGATATGTCTGAGGCGGGTGTCAGGGAGCTTCGGCTGCTGGCACACCATGGCCTCGTCCCTGACGCTGCTGAACGCTGGCGGCATGTCCGCCCGGACTCGGCAACAACGTGCGGTGCCGCGCTCCGGACCGAAAAACGCGTCATGGTGCCCGATGTCGAGCTGTGTGATTTTATCGTCCGTGGCTCCGATCGGCCCACCTTCCTCAGCGCAGGCATCCGCGCCGTTCAGACCACGCCCCTTTGTTCACGCGACGGAACCGTAGTCGGGATGATCTCGACGCACTGGAGTTACCCACACGAACCATGCGGGCGAGAGTTGCGCCTGCTCGACATACTTGCGCGGCAGGCAGCGGATCTGATCGAGCGGACGCGGATCGAGGAGATTGCGAGAAGAAACGATGACCGGCAAGCCTTTTTGCTGAGACTCAGCGACACGTTGCGGCCGCTGGCGGACGACGCTGCGATCCAGGGCGAGGCGGTTCAGATGCTGGGCGAATACCTCGATGTGACGTGGTCGTTTTATTACGAGGTCGAGCCGGGTGGCGAATATGGTGTAGTTCGACAGGACCACGTCCGGGGAGCCGCGCGAAGTGTGGCGGGACGTTACCGTCTGGAAGATACGCCGACCGTCAGCAATGCGTTACGCGCCGGGCGCCCGCTGGCGATTGCGAACGTGACGGCGAGTTCGGTGCTGAGCGATGCTGATCGTGCATTAGCGGCACGACTGTCGATTGGCGCATATCTGTGCGTGCCGCTGGTGAAGCACGGTAATCCGGTTGGCCTCCTGACAGTGGCGGACGTATCGCCAAGGTCATGGACCGCCGACGAGATCGCCCTGGTGGGAGAGGTCGGCGAGCGTACCTGGGTGCAGATCGAGCACGCACGCGCCGAAACATCCCTCATTGCGAGCGAGGGCCGATTGCGCGACGCCGACAGGATGAAGGACCAGTTTCTGGCCACGCTCGCACATGAACTGCGCAACCCGCTTGCGCCTATCCGCAGTGGGCTGGATCTGCTCCGACTAGCCGCTACAGCGACGGATTCGGCACAGGTGCTGGAGATGCTTGAGCGGCAAGTGGATCACATCATCCGTCTCGTGGATGACCTGCTCGAAGTGTCACGGATCACACGCGGCACTATCGAGCTTAAGCGGGAAGCGCTGGATCTCGGATCAGTGCTCAAGGCAGCTGTCGATGCCAGCCTGCCACTAGTCCAGCGGGCTGGACATCGACTGGATCTGAAGCTATCCGATGGAGTAGTTCCGGTGTACGGCGATGCGGTGCGGCTGACCCAGGTGTTCGCCAATCTGCTGAACAATGCTGCGAGGTACACCGATAATGGCGGCAGGATCGAACTCACAGCGCAGTGTGGTGGCGATGCTGTGATGATCAGCGTGAGGGACGACGGAATTGGTCTGGCGCCCGAACAGTTGCCCAGACTTTTCCAGATGTTCGTGCAGGTCGATCCTGGTGCAACCTACGCCCAGGGTGGACTGGGTATCGGCCTGTCGCTCGCACAGCGCCTGGTACAGATGCACGGTGGAAGTATTACAGCCGATAGTCCCGGCCTCGGTTACGGCAGCTGTTTTACGGTGACATTGCCCCTATCGAGTGCGGAAATTGCGCCCATAGTCGCCTCGCGGCATGCCGTATCGGCTGACCTTGGCAATCTGCGTGTGATGATCGTGGATGACAACCAGGACGCTCGGGACAGTCTTGGGATGCTGATCGAATGTTTTGGAGCGGCGGTGCGCATCATGGCCGATGGTGCCTCGGCGCTGGAGGCGATCGACGAGTACCGGCCGGCGGCGGTGTTGCTTGACATCGGGATGCCGACCATGGATGGCTACGAGGTTGCACGTCGTATCCGGGCCGACCCGTGCAACAACGCGATGGCGCTGATCGCGATAACCGGGTGGGGCCAGGCGCAGGACCGGGAACAGACACGTGCCGCGGGCTTTGACCATCATCTCGTCAAGCCAGTCGATCTGACCGTTCTCGAAAAGCTGCTCGCCGATGTGCAGGCGAAGCGCTGGGCGACCACGCACCGTTAGTCCTCGGGCGAGCGGGACTGGCTACCCGTGTGTATAGTTTGCCGTTGACGCAGGTCTTGTCTTGATGCGCCGACCATGAGGATCGCGTTGAGGAGGCCTTCCCTCTTATCTGTAACGTCCCGAAGCACAACTCGACTGGCTCGTGTGCTCATCTCATTCAGTTCTTGATTCAGCCGAACGCGTCGATCGTTATTATCAGTTCGGCCGGTGCCCTCGCGGTCGCTATGTTGCCCGGCGTGGGCTAGTCAAAAGTTTTCAACGCTGGCGCGTCGAGCTGCTGGCGATCGACGACGCGCCGTATTGAGTCGCGACAGCCGGCTCTGGGTCAAGCGAGCCATTGACTGGCAGACCGAAAGAGGTGCGTGTGACGAGTTTGCTGCTGCGTTTCCAGCTGCAATTCGCGGAAGAAGTGCGCTGGCAGTGTCGACTCAGGTACTGTTCCTGACTCGATTTGCGCTGTCTGGGTGGTGGTACGTCCTGGCGCGGACCGACTGCACCGAGACCGACTTCGGTGGCGCTCACGCCTGTAATGAGCGGGATCCCTGCGTACGCCACGTGAATGCGCGTTCGCGGGCGGAGCCGAGGAAGGAGCAGCCGGTGGCTGACTGTCAACGCCGCCCTTTAGATCGATGGACGCGGCGCACAGTCAAGCATTCGGGAGAGAAGACACCGTAACGATGCGCGCCCGACCAGAGAGCGTTTGGCCAGAGTGGAATCGGAGCAATGCCTCATTCGCTCGCGTTTCGACCGTGGAATCGAGGGCCTGTGAGTCCACGCGCCACATTGATTGCCACTCACCTGACGAAGCCGCTCGACATACGCCTGAAACGCGTCGCCACGGTGCGCCTCATTGCCAAGGACGCTGCGGCACCGGAAATCGCGAACGACTTTTCATATGCGGTACGGTGCCACGAGGCACGGTTGCATCTCGGTACTATGAGCCATCCCGTGCGGATGATCGGGCGTTGCCGGAAGGGCTGTCCGAAGCGATGATGGGTGATTCCTTTGTGCCGGACGGGTATGCCGCAAAGACGGCTTGCAGGCGTCGCCAGCGCTTCGCTTCAATTCTGGTTAGGCTTGTCCCGAACGTTAGCGATTCAGCGGAAAGCGGTCCTCCGGGGCCTTACATATTATTCAGGACGTGGTCTCCACGTCCAGGTGTGAGATTGGGGTGAACGTCACAGACAAAGGAGAACAAGTTGGCATATGACGTCAGGGTAACCGCTTTTCGCCACGTTGACGCCTGGCGTGACTCGCCAGCGAACAACAATGAGAGTCGGATATGCACGGGTTTCAACGGAAGACCAAAACCTTGATTTACAGATTATGGCGTTGGAGAAGGCAGGATGCACGCGTCTGTTTTCCGATCATGGCGTTTCGGGGGGACGCTTTTCTCGACCGGGCCTCGACTCGGCGCTCCAGGCGATAACACCTGGTGACACGTTGGTGGTATGGCGGCTTGACCGCCTTGGCCGCTCGCTACGCAAACTGGTCGAACTCGTCGATGAACTGGGCGGCAAGGGCGTTGAGTTTGTGTCGCTGAACGAGTCCATTGACACGACTTCTTCTGGAGGAGTGCTGATGTTCCATATGATGGCCGCTCTCGCGCAGTTCGAGCGTTCGCTGATCAGCGAACGCACTCGAGCGGGGTTGGCTGCGGCGCGCAAGCGCGGTAAAACATTGGGCCGTCGTCGGTTGTTGTCCCCGCAGCAGTGCGACGAGGCGCGGCATCTGCTTGAGATGGAAGGCGCGGACGCTGTCGCCGCCAGATTGAATGTCCATCCGAGTACGCTGCGGCGCAGCCTGCTGTTGGCTCAGGCGGACGCCGACGAGATCTGCGGGTGACGGGAGACGTTGCGGTGTGGTAGCGCGCCGCAACTGACGACAGTCACCGCACGCACTAACGCGATTGGTTTCGGCTGCTTCCCGGCTCGTGACGACGGGAAGCAGCACAGATCTCGTCGAGCAAAGATTTCAGCGGACCGAACGGCTCAAACGCGCATGTCTGAAACGTGGGCCGGAAGTCGCCCGGGACGAACTGGCGGAATCACGTGAGGTCTTCGGGCGAGGAGCGGTGACCGTTCGCCACAACCGACCGATCGTCGAGCCTACGTTGCAGGGTGCGGGGATGGATCTCGAACCGGGCCGCGACAACGGCAAGCGGGCTGGCTGCGAGCAGCACGCCAGCCTCGTCGCACTGGGCCTGCGTGAGAGCGCGACGCCGCCCAAGGTGCTGCCCTCGGGCGCGAGCAGCCGCCATCCCAGCGCGGGTTCGTTCGCTGATCAGCGAACGCTCGAACTGTGCGAGCGCCGCCATGACATGAAATACAAGAACCCCTCCAGAGGAGGTGGTGTTGATGCATTCATTCAGCGATACGAACTCGATATCACGTGCCCCAAGTTCGTCAATCAGTTCTACCAGCTTGCGCAACGTGCGACCGAGCCGGTCAAGCCGCCATACCACCAGCGTGTCGCCTGGCGCGAGGGCTTCCAATGCGCATTTCAGTCCGGGCCTCGAGAACTGTGAACCTGAAATGCCGTGATCAGAAAACAGGCGAGAACATCCTGCTCCCTCCAAAGCTGCAATTTGCAGGTCGAGATTCTGGTCTTCGGTTGAGACCCTTGCATAACCAATTTTCACGGTGACTTTCCTGATTGACGCAACAGCCTTTGCCTCAAGCAAATGAGGTATTTCTGACCGGTTGCGTAGAGCGATTGACAAAAACGTCCGGTTCTGCCAGACTTGAATCTACGGTGATACAGGCGGCATAACCGTCTGATACATAACAGTTTTCTTTCGGGGCGCAGGCGCATGGCAAAAGGGGACGATTTTGCATTCACGATCGGGCATCCGGAGGTTTCTGTGCGTCGTGCTGCATCCGGCGCTGACACCGGCGCTAGCTGCTGGTCATGCCGGATTGGTGTCAGGCATGTGAGGGCGACATGTCGGCGGCCCGATGTCTCTGTTGGCACAGTGGGGAATATCCGCATCCCTGGAACGGGAATGCGGATATGAATGACCACCTCTACCCGTCACCTCAATTGACGGAACTGCTCTCGCGGCTTGGCGTCCGGTCGTCGTCACAGTCAGCACCGGCCGATGCGCTTTGCATTGTCGCTTCCATCTGCAACCTGACTCAGATCGAACACGTTCACGGCGCGACGGTCGCAGCTACGCTGCGGCAGATCGTGCACGAGCGGGCTCGTCAGATCTGCGCATCCGAGCCGGGCATCGTGTCGATGAGTGGCGAACACATCCTTTTCGTCTTTGATATCCAATCGTGGCCCGAATTGTGGGATGGGCTGCGCGCGCCCAGAGTCACTGTCCTTCTTGAGCGGATCCTGTCTTCGCTCGGGGAGAGGCCGATTGAGACACCGGATGGACCCATACTCGCGGTCATTTCCGCAGCGGTCGCTCCGTGGACCGAAGAGCCATTCGACATCGCCGCAGTCGGGTCAAAGGCGATGGCCCACCAGCCAGGAAGTCTCGAGTGGCGAGACGGGTACGTTGCGGACATGAATGTTGCCGCAGCCCTGTTCAATGCTCTGGACGAGGATCGACTGGGTTTCGAATGGGAACCTGTCCGTGACGCGGGCAGCACGGGGCTCACCCGGTACTACGAAGCATTGCTTTGCGAGGCCGACGGCGGAGTTGTCACACGCGTGGGTAGTCTGGTGCCCGCGCTTGAAAGAGTGGGACTCGTGCGCAGGCTTGATCAGTGGGTCGTCGAGTCAGTCATCGATACCTTGCGGCTTAACCGGAACGTGTGCCTCGGCTGCAATGTCTCTGCTCAAAGTGCAAGGCTTGATGCATGGTGGGCGTTCATAGCGACGGCGTTGAGCGAGGAGCCCGACATCGCGTCGAGACTGATTATAGAGATCACGGAGACGGCGCCATTCCACGATATTGCCGCAGCGCGCGATTTTGTTGAGTCGCTCCAGTCACTCGGTTGCCGCGTCGCACTGGATGACGTAGGTGCGGGCCACAGCAGCCTGAGAGCGCTCATTGATCTCGGTGTCGACATCGCCAAGATAGATCATGCGTATGTGCGGCAGACCAGCGAGGACGCAGTGGCGGCCGAGCGTCTGAGGCAACTGATTGGATTGGCGAAAACATGCGCTGCAGATGTGGTCGTTGAGGGCATCGAAAGCGATGAGGATGCGGAAATCTCACGAAAAAGCGGCGCGACATGGCTTCAGGGTTACCTGTTCTCGCGCGCTGGTACGGCTAGCGTGAAACCTTCAGTAGGGCGGATCCGGGATCAACGGTAGACCCAACCGGTTCACCGGGTTGAATGTCGGCAAAAACAATTTGGTTTCGACTACCGCCCTCGGGCCGGCAGACCCAGGCGTGAATCTCCGGGCGGACGCATGCGCGTCTGTGAGTCCGATGGCGCGGAGACCCACGGTAATCGGTTATGCGATCGATGAAAGGAAGAACTGAGATATGTCGACGTACCGGCAGTTACTTGCCAAGAAGGCAGAACTTGAGCTTCAGATCGAAGAGACGCGCAGAGCTGAGATCCGGGAAGTGATAGTGGACATCAAACGCAGGATGCGTGAGTACAACCTCAGCGTCGCGGATCTGGACGAACGAAGTGACCGACGTAAAGCGAAGCCACTGCGCCGGCTGGCTAAATACAGGGATCCCGTTTCGGGCGCAACGTGGTCGGGACGGGGGCGAAGGCCTAACTGGTTTAACGAGAAAGACTCTGATTCCCTGGTCATCCGGTGATGTTTCGCCGCCGAGTGCTGACCGGGACGCGAAGGGGGCATATCGCAAGAATGCGGTGACAGAAAAGAGTAGGGGGTCGGGGATGGATGTGTTTGAGCGTCCTTGCGAAACCGCGCTGAGCGAGGCGGGGACTGTTGCGCAAAGGGGAGGATCTGGGCGCCCTGTTGATGACAGGAATGCTGCGGGCTCCCGAGGCGCACACGGGACTGAGGCGAGGTGCCATTCCGATATGGGTTCGGCGCGGCTATGCGGTACCGGGGAGGCGGAGCCAGCCGTATTGCTCTCGCACGCAGTTGACCCGATGCGATCGATCGGGCGGGGGACTGTCACCAGAGCCATGTCCGTTGCTGCCTGCGCGGAAGTTGCGGTCGCAACCGGAGGGAAGCCACCGTCTGTTCCTCGAACTCGCCGCGGGACGATCGGATTGACCGCGAAGGAGCTTTTCGACCGGCTTTCCTGTGCGAGCGCGCTCGTGGCTCTGTGTCCCCTGCTACTGATGATAGCGCTGGCGGTTAAGGCCTCGTCGCGGGGCCCGGTGCTTTTCACCCAGCGGCGTCGCGGACGGTTGGGGTGCGTATTCATCATCTACAAATTCAGAACGATGCATGTCCACTCGCGAGACGACGGTGCGCTCATTCAGGCGACCCGTCACGACGCGCGAGTCACCGGGCTCGGCCGGTGGTTGCGTCGTACCAGTCTGGATGAACTGCCGCAACTGTTCAACGTGCTCAAGGGCGAGATGTCGGTTGTCGGCCCGCGCCCTCACGCGGTCGAACATGACGACTTCTACGAACCGCTCATTCCTGGGTACAGCGAGCGCCAAAGCGTCAAGCCTGGCATTACGGGATGGGCGCAGATCCATGGGCTCAGGGGAGAGACGGAGCATGTTGAAAAGATGGCAGCGAGGGTCGAGTTCGATCTTTATTACGTCAGGCACTGGTCAATCCTGCTCGATATGCAAATCATTGCGCGCACCGTTCTCGGTGGTCTGGCTGCCAGAAATGCGTACTAGGAATCTGCAGGCCGGAAGACAACCGCGCGCGGGCCACGGTGCGCTAACTGGAAATGCAGGAAAGGGGACGTTGTGAGTTTGATGAAATTCCGTGAGGGCCTGCTCAGCGGCAGCCGCTGTGAGGGTCCGTGGCCTGTGATCGTGCTCGGCGCCGCGTTGTGTGCGTTGCTCGCCGCCTGTGGTGAGGTACCGGGCATGCAAATGGATGACGTGCAGATGGCACGACGGGATCACGGCACCCAGGCGCTATCCTCACGCCCGGTTCCCGTGCTGACCGATATCACGTTAGCGACGATCAACCGCATGTCGAGCGAACTGCGTCAAGCCAATGACAAGGCCGCGGTAGAACTCTCGGGCGCGAATCTTCCCTATACGCTGGGGCCCGCGGACGTGCTGCAGATTACCGTCTGGGACCATCCTGAACTCGCGATCGCCCAGGGCTCGCAGAATCAGACGGCCGCACGGCCATCCGACCCGCCCGCCGGCTTTGTCGTGGACCAGGCCGGAGACATCCAGTTTCCATTTGCGGGGAGCGTGAGCGTCGAAGGTCTGACGCCTGCGCAAATACAGAAGAAGATTGTCGCCGCATTGACGGTGTACTTCCAGGATCCCCAGGTGACGGTGCGGGTCGCTTCATTCCGGTCACGGCAGGTCTACGTCGACGGCGAGGTGCATGCACCAGGAATACAGCTGCTTAACGATGTACCGATGACCTTGGCCGAGGCTATCGGGCGGGCAGGCGGTTTCACGGACAACGCAGATCAGGGGCGTGTGCTGCTCACCCGCAGCGGACAAACGTACGTGCTGGATGTCGCCGTGACGCGCGGCGGCCAGGGCTTTCCAGACCTGACATTGCGGCGGGGCGACATGGTGCGCGTCATGCCGAGGGAGGAGAGCGGCGTCTTCGTGATGGGAGAGGTGAATCGACCCGTGACGGCGGTACCGCGCGAGGACGGACGGCTCATGCTGGCTGACGCGCTATCCCAGGCGGGCAGCTTCAATCCCGGTACGTCCAGTCCCCAGCAGCTTTACGTGATCCGGGGCGTGCAGGAGTCAGGGATGCCGCAGGTCTTTCATCTCGATGCGCGTTCGCCTGTCGCCATGATGCTCGCGAGCCGGTTCCCGCTTGAACCCAATGACATCGTCTACGTCGATGCGAGCGATCTGGTGAGGTTTAACCGTGTCCTGAGCCTGCTCCTGCCGGCGATCGATGCGGGCCTCACAGCGGCCGTGGTGACGAAATGATTGGCTCGGTCCTTACCGTCTGCACAGGCAACCTGTGCCGCAGTCCGATGGCGATGGGGCTACTGGGACAGACGTTGCAGGGTGTGCGTGTCACTTCCGCCGGCGTGCACGCGCAGAACGGCACGCCCGTCGACCCTGTCGCGGCACATCTTCTTCGTGAATGTGGGATTGATCTGTCTGGTCATCGCGCCCGGTGTCTGGACCGCGCAATGCTCGAAGGTGTCGACCTGATCCTTGTGATGGAGCACGTGCATCAACGGCACATTGAGCGCGAATTTCCCACCCTGCGCGGGAAAGTGCATCGGCTGTGGCGTGCGGACGACGTCCCGGACCCCTACGGGAAGGGGCTGGTTGCGTATGAAGAGGTGATGGGGCTCATCGCCGCCAGTGTCGGCGAATGGGCAACGCGGATCAATGCACTTCGGGGGAAGTTGCGTTCGGCGGCGCCGGATGCACGGCCGTCAGGTGGCGCAAGAGAGATGTGACGGTCAATGAAAGATGATGTGAGAGCAATGGCAGGCGGCGCGGGTAGCGATGATCAGATCGATTTGCGCGCAATTGCTGACCTGATGATACAGAACACGAGATCAATCCTGGTCTCGATGCTTGTCATGCTTCTGGTCGGGGCGCTGTACCTGGTCGTGGCAAGCCCGGCTTACCGCGCGGACATCATGGTCCAGGTCGAGGACAGCACCGACGACGCAACGGCGGCGGTCGGAAACGTGATTGGGAGTCTTGCTAGCCTGTTTGACGTCAAGTCGACGGACGACGGGGAGATGCAGATACTGCAGTCGCGTCTGGTCACAGAGCGCGCCGTTGATAACCTCAGGCTGTACATTGAGGCGGGTCCGAAGCGGTTTCCACTCATCGGGAGGTGGATATCGGGCTGGAATCGCAGGCCCGCCGCACCGGGCCTGCTGGGGTGGGGTGGTTATGCGTGGGGCGACGAACGGATCGCGGTATCCAGGTTTGACGTGCCGCGCGAGTGGGAGGACGACAGGTTTTTCGTCACCGCGTTTGATGACAACCGCTTCCTTTTGTCTGGCCCGGACCTGACAGATAACGTGACCGGTCGCGTTGGCGAGCCACTGGTAGTGAAGACGAACGAGGGCCTGGTCACCCTGCAGCTCACGCAGATGCGAGGACGTGCCGGAGTAATGTTCGAACTGGTACGCCACTCGCGCCTGAAGGTCATCAGCGAATTGCAGAAGAAGCTCAAGATTGTCGAAGAGGGTAAAGACCAGTCCGGAGTTATCGGTGTGTCGTACAAGGATGCCGATCCGAACCGGGCTGCGGCGATCATGAACGAGATCGCGTCGAGCTACGTGCAGCAGAACGAGAACCGTCGGGTCGAGACGGCAAACCAGTCGCTTGCGTTTCTCGAGGCGCAGTTGCCGCAAACGCGGCGCGAGCTGGAGGCGTCCGAAGACAGGCTCACCGCATATCAGAATCGCCATAAGGTCATTGACCTCACTGAACAGGCAAAGGCAATTCTGGAGCAGTCCGTTCAGCAGCAGGGGGCACTACTGCAGTTGCAGCAAAAGCGCACGGAGTTGCTGGCTACCCTGTCAGTCCGACATCCGGCTGTCGTAGCGGCGGACCAGCAGATCGAAGAGGCAAGGAAGAGTCTGGCCGGCTTTGACCAGGCCCTGCAGCAGTTGCCCAATGACCAGCAGGGGCTCGTGCGGCTCACGCGCGATGTACGGGTCGATACGGGGCTTTATGTGGGGCTGCTCAACAGCATCCAGCAACTTAGGCTTGCGAGGGCGGGCAGGATCGGCAACGTGCGCCTCGTTGACCGGGCTGTGGTCCCAGAGGAACCGGTGTGGCCGCGCCCGCTCATCGTCATGGCGGTGGCGCTCGTTGCTGGGCCGCTGATTGGCGTGGGATACGTCTTTGTGCGTACCGCGTTGGCGGGGGGACTCCTGACCGACCCGGTTGATGTTGAGCGCGAAACACTGCTCGACGTGGTCGCGGCTATCCCGGAAAGCCGTTCACAGCGACAACTGACGCGTCTGCACGACCGGGGGCTCGGACGCTCGACGTTGCTTACGATCGAGATGCCTAACGATCCGAGCGTTGAAGCATTACGTAGCCTGCGCACGGCTGTCCAGCTCGCCCAGCCCGATCCCAAGGTCAACAACGTCATTCTGGTGACCGGGCCATCGCCGGGGACGGGCAAATCCTTTGTTGCCGCCAATCTGGCGATCCTGCTGGGGCTTGCCAATGAGCGGGTGCTGCTGGTTGATGCCGATCTGCGACGGGGCCAGTTGCGACGCGACTTTGGGATCGCCGGTCCGGGCCTGTCCGACGTGCTGCGGGGTGGGATGCGGCTCGAATCTGCGATTTCGACAGAAGTGAGCGCGAACGTTGATCTGCTTTGCTCAGGGGGCCTTCTTGATCAGGCAGACGATCTGCTGATGAAAGGGCACATCGGCGAGGTCCTTGAGCGTGCCGCCAGAGACTACGACATGGTGGTGGTCGACTCTCCGCCCGTGCTGCCGGTTGCCGATACGACGATCCTGGCGGCGTCTGCGGGCACCGTGCTGCTGGTTGCGAGAGCGGGCGTGACGACTGGTGGTCAGATTCTCGAATCGGCCAAACGTCTGCAACGTTCGGGCGCACTTGTTGGCCGTGTCGTACTGAATGGATTTACGCCGGGTTTGCGGTCCAACGCCTACGGAAACTACGGTGGATATTACCGCCGCGACAGTACTGCGGCGCATACGGTGGAAGTGAGCCGGACGGGAGGGATAGCCAATGAACATGCCTAGGAAGGTTATGGCGGTGTTCGGGACGCGTCCGGAGGCAATCAAGCTCGCGCCGGTAGTGATCCTGTTGCGGGCGAGTGGGATACTTGAATGCAGCGTATGCGTGACGGGACAGCATCGTTCGATGCTCGATCAGGTGCTGGATTATTTCGGTATCACGCCGGATTTTGATCTTGGTGTCATGCAGCCCGGCCAGACGCTGGGCGGTCTTACGGGCCGCATTCTGGACAGACTCGGAGATCTGCTTATGGTCGAGCGGCCGGATGCAGTCATGGTGCATGGCGATACCACGACGACACTGGCTGCATCGCTTGCCGCCTATTACGCGCGCATTCCGGTCGCCCACGTGGAAGCGGGGTTGCGTACAGGCGAGCTCTATTCGCCATGGCCGGAGGAAGGCAACCGGAAGCTGACGGCGGCACTTGCACGATGGCACTTTGCGCCAACGAGCGTCGCACGTCTTAACCTGATGCGCGAGGGGGTGGAAGACGATTGCATCATGGTGACCGGAAACACCGTCATCGATGCGTTGCTGATGGCCGTGCGGCGACTGTCCGACGACGATGCCCTTTCGGCACGGTTGCGCAGGCGCTTTGCTTATCTCGAATCCGGGCGGCGCCTCCTTCTTGTGACGGGCCATCGACGCGAGAACTTTGGACACGGGTTCGAATCGATCTGCGCGGCGCTCGGGCAGATTGCGCACGCGTATCCCGACGTCCAGATCCTGTATCCGGTGCATCTGAATCCCAATGTTCGCGAACCCGTCACCCGCCTGCTCGGAGATATTCCGAATATTTATCTGGAAGAGCCTGCGGGGTATCCAGAGTTCGTGTACCTGATGACGAGGGCCTATCTCGTTATGACCGACTCTGGCGGTGTTCAGGAAGAGGCACCGGCGCTCGGTAAGCCGGTCCTGGTCATGCGCGAGACGACTGAGCGGCCAGAGGCCGTCACTGCCGGGACGGTACGGCTCGTGGGTACGGATACACCGCGCATTGTGGACGAGGTGCGGCGGCTGCTCGATGACCCGGTGGCTTACCAGGC
Source organism: Paraburkholderia sp. BCC1885 (assembly GCF_900996235.1). Lineage (GTDB taxonomy): Bacteria > Pseudomonadota > Gammaproteobacteria > Burkholderiales > Burkholderiaceae > Paraburkholderia. Next base: position 36,715 of record NZ_CAAJGM010000099.1, on the reverse strand, counting down.
GATGAGCCGTGCGCATAGTCCATATGGAGACGGCCTGGCCAGCGACCGGATCGTATCGGAACTGGTGCGCGCGCTGCATGCGAGCCTTGTATCGACGAACGGCCCGGCAGTGGTCGCGTGATGGAGCGGAAAGGATAAGGATCAGAGTCATGGGATTTGACGTTATTTCCATCATCGGGCTGGGGTACATCGGGTTGCCGACAGCCGCCGCCTTCGCATCACGCCGCAGGCATGTCATCGGCGTCGACATTAACGCTGACACGGTGAGTACGATCAACCACGGCGAAATCCATATTGTCGAGCCGGAGCTCGACATGCTGGTTCACGCCGCAGTGACCGAGGGCTATCTTCGGGCGACGACCGTGATCGAGCCCGCTGACGCCTTCCTGATCGCAGTGCCAACGCCCGTAATGGAAGATCATCGACCGGACATGAGCTACATCGAGGCGGCGAGCCGCGCCGTGGCCGGTGTCCTGAAAGTGGGGGACCTGGTGATACTTGAATCGACCTCGCCCGTGGGCACAACGGAGAAGATGGCGGCCACGCTTGCGGGGCTGAGGCCGGACCTTACGTTTCCGCAGGACGCGGGCGAGGAGTCCGACATTCGCATCGCGCACTGCCCGGAACGGGTATTGCCGGGCCATGTGATCCGGGAGCTCGTCGAAAACGACCGGGTGATCGGCGGGATGACCCGTCGTTGCGCCGAAACTGCGACAGAGCTGTACCAGATCTTTGTACGCGGCGAGTGTGTGCAGACAGACGTACGCACCGCGGAAATGTGCAAGCTCACGGAGAACTCTTTCCGGGATGTAAATATCGCGTTTGCGAACGAACTATCGATCATCTCGGACAGGCTCGATATCAATGTCTGGGAGCTGATACGGCTGGCAAACCGGCATCCGCGTGTAGATATCCTCCAGCCGGGCCCGGGCGTCGGCGGCCATTGCATCGCTGTGGATCCGTGGTTTGTCGTTCACTCTGCGCCTGAAGAAGCACGGCTAATAAGAATGGCGCGACTCGTGAACGACGACAAGCCGAATTACATCATCGAGCGTATCCGCCGGATGGCAGGCCGCTTCAGGGAGCCGGTGATCGCATGTTTCGGACTGACTTTCAAGGCGGATATCGACGATCTGCGGGAAAGTCCTGCCATGACAATCGTGGAGACCCTCGCCAAGGGTGGTTATGGGCGCGTGCTGGCGGTGGAGCCGAACATCGACGAGGTACCCGAGAGCCTCGCGGGCGAGGTCGAGCTGTGCGATGCGACGTCGGCGCTCAATCAGGCCGATATCGTCGCCCTGCTCGTGGACCACCGGGAATTCAGGCGCATTGACCTCCTCAGGCTGCACGAGAAGGTGATCGTGGATACGCGCGGAATCTTTCAGGTGACGCGTTGAACAGACCACTTCCGGCGACGGCAGGCGCTCATCGAACGGGGCTACGGACCATGGTGCTGCATGCAGGCCGACTCGTGGGCGGCAACCTTGTTTATCGGATCGCGTCGGCGTTGCTGACCATTGTGATCGCGAAGCTCGTTACCGCTCAGCAGTACGGCGCGTTTTCGTACGCCCTGGCGGTCGTATCCTTTGCGGGGTATTTCTGTGAACTCGGGCTGCAGAACACCTACCTCAGGGAGGTATCGGGGCGCACGGCCGGCTGGCGCGAATGCACGGTGACGGCGCTTTATATCCGGTGCCTGCTTTTGGTGGTGGTGATCACGACAGGACTCCTGTGGCTAAGATTCGCCGTGGCCGGGAGCGTGTCGCGCGAATGCATCGAATTGATGCTTGTTCCCGCGGTCGCCGGGACGATGCTGACGGTCTGGACGACAGGCGCGATGTTGTCGCGTTCTGACACCAAGGCGGTTTTCGGCACACGCACGCGCGCGGCGCTGGCACAGGTTGCCTGCGTGTCAGCCGGCCTGCTCGTGCCGGTTTCCGCGGCGCAGCGCCCAGGTGCGGTGGCGCTTTCCTACGGCTGTGGCCTGCTGTGTGGCGGCTTTTTCGGCATCCGCTCACTACAGCTTCGTTCACTGCGCGTCAGTGTGCGGCGTGCAAGGTACTTCACCGTTCGCCTGACTGCAGGACTTCACGCCTATCTGCTGTCAGGCTTTCTTTACATTCTGGCACCGAACCTCGGTGTGCTCGTTCTCGGAAAGACTTCGAGCCTCGCGGTGGTCGGTACGTTTGCACTCGCTTCGCGTGTTCCGCAGTTCCTCTACACCATTCCCGGCGCGGTCGGACAGGCTTTCTATCCGGCGTTGTTCGAGGCATATCGTGACCAGCATCTGACAACGTGGGCGGACCTGCTGTTCAGGGAAGCGATCTTCCTGCTCGCAACCGGCCTTGTGCTGTCGACGACCGTGGTCATCACGGCACCGCTCGTCGTACGGATTATCGGTCACGCACACGATCCCGCCTATCAATCCGGGTTGCGCGCAGCGGTGCTCGTCGGCGCGCTCGTGATCCTGATGCAGAGTCTGTCCACACCGCTCGGGCATGCGCTCGAGACGGCCGGTTTGCCGCACCTGAGAACTGTGGGACAGATTGTTTCACAGGGTACAGGTGTGATGCTCTTCGCTCTGCTCGGATCACGTTTCGGCGCCCCGGGTGCGATGGTTGCCGCCGCGACTTCCGAGACGATCGTCTACCTGTCGTGGTTACTGTTGCTGATCCGGTACGTGAAGCCGGCGAGGGTTACGCGCCTGCTCGGTCCGTCGTTCGGGGTGCTCGGATGCGTATCGCTGGCGGGGGCAGGGGTATGGTTGCTGGGATGCACGCAGATATGAAGATCCTGATTGCGTGCCAGCACTTCGCTCCCGAAACCGGTGCGCAGGCGTTGCAGGCCACGAAGGTGGCTGACGCGCTTCACGAAGCAGGTTGCCAGGTGCAGGTGCTTTGCGGGACACAACTTTTGCCTGTGGGATATCGCCGATATCCGGTCATGCACGTGCCCGCGCCGGTCCGGGCGAAGCCGGAAAGCCTGCTGCAACGGATGCGCTGGCGCGCCGGTCATGAGATTGAGTCGGTCCACCGGCGCGCAGCCTGGGTGCGGGAGATGGCCGGGAGGGTGGTGCGACTGGACAGCACATTCAACGCCGATGTTGTGATGACGCAGTCGACGCCGTTTCGTTCACACCTGATCGGCCTGGCACTTCCCAGGTCACTGCGGCAGCGATGGGTCGCGTATTTCAGCGATCTCTGGCCGCTGTCGCTGACACCGTATCCATACCGCACACGGCTCTCAATGGCGCTCAAGCCACTCCAGATGCACGCGTTGCACAGCGTGCTCTCGGCGGCCCGGGGTGTGCTGGTGAGTAGTGGGACGACCGCAGACAGGCTGGTTGACGAATGGCCCGCACATATGCGGCCCGAGTGCTGCGTTGTGCCGCATATCGGTACGCCGGCGCCTGTGGGTCCGCCCGACCCTGCCTTGCTGGAGCGCTATGGCTCTCGCATTGTGCATGTGGGGAAGCTGACGCGCGAGCGCGTCTTTCCTCAACTGATCGACGCTATCCGGCTCTACGGCGCAGAAGGTCGGGGCGACGGTGCCATCTCCGGATTCAGCTTCATTGGCGATGTCGATCCTTCTTTCCGTCTTGCCTGCGTGGACCTGGAGCAGCGGGGGCTTGTCGATTTCACTGACGAGGTGGGGCCGGACGTGGCGCAGGAAATCAGCCGCGCAGCGCGCGGCCTTGCGGTGATCGAGGCCCGCATGGAGGAGAGTCCATTTCTTCCTAGCAAGTTTGCTGACTACGCCACGCTGCGCAAGCCGATCCTGGCCGTCTCGCCGGCGGGACCTGTACGCGATTATCTGGCGCTCAATGGTGGCGGGGTAGCGGTATCGCACGACGCGAAGGAGATCGCTGACGCGATCAGACTCTTCGGCCGCAGCCCTCTTCTGGATGCCGGGAGCGAAACGCTGGCGACGCACTTCAGTGCGCAGTACGTAGCCGGTCGTTACGTGGAAGCGTTCAGGAGACTGATATGAGAATACTGCTCGTGACGAACATGTTTGCCGGGGCGAACCCGCTGCAGCCCGCCCAGGGTGTCTTCGTATCGGAGCAGGTCGATGCGCTGCGCCGTGTTGCCGATACGGAGATCGACGTTGTGGTCGTAAAGGGTTTCGCAAGCCGTCTTTATTACGCGATGTCTCTGCTGACTATCCTTTTCCGCCTGTGTAGCAAGCGGTATGACATCGTTCACTATCACTTCGGGTTGACAGCCTGGTCGGCGCCTCTTGTCCGGTTCCTGGCGAGAAAAAGAATCGTCATTACGCTGCACGGATCGGACGTGTTCGGCCCCCCGATGTTGCGACGGGTGACGAGGATGGCAATCCGCTTTGCTCACGTGTGCATTGCCGTGAGTGAGGAAATCCGGCGCGATGTGACACCACTCGCACGACACTGCGTGACGATCCCGTGCGCAGTCAACGATGCCCTGTTTTGTCCACCCACCGTACGGGTAATAGAGACCGCAAAGATCGTCGTCTTTCCGTCATCCACGCGCCGACCGGAAAAGGACCATGCATTGTTCACCGACGCCATCGAACGCGTGCGTCGCATCGTGCCCTATCCGGTCGCCGAACGTTGCATTGATGGACTGGATCGCGAGGGGGTGCGAGATCTGTTGCAACAGGCGGATGCGCTGGTGATGACATCGCGGCGGGAAGGCTCGCCCCAGTCGATCAAGGAAGCGATGGCGTGCGGGCTGCCGATCGTATCGGTGAACGTGGGCGATGTGGCCCAAGTGCTCAATGGCGTCGAAGGATGTCACGTGGTCCGCGGACGGAATCCGGCCGACATCGCCGGCGCCCTTGGCGAAGTGCTCGCCAGCGGTCAGCGCACGAACGGTCCGGCGCGCCTGGCGGAGCTCGGTTACCTGTCGACGCAGATCGCCGCACGCGTGAGTACCGTGTACCGCCGGGTGGCGCGAGCCGAACCGCCAGAAGCCGCCATGCCAACACCTGGAAAAGACTGACGGGGGGCGCCATGAGGAAAATCGTTCTGTGCCTGGTGCTGTGGTCCCGCGCGATACTCGCGCTCGCGCGCTGTGATTCCTCGACGCCGCACGACTATGAGCTGGTGATGCGCACTGACTGGCAAGACGGCATTCCCGCGTGGGCCGGTGTTCAGGCGCCCACGACGGCGCAGATCTCAGTGAAACAGTCGGCTGTCGCCGGTGGCGCAGTACTTCACGTTGAAGTGAACCGCTCGGACGATTTCGCCGCGGTGGCGAACGGGTCGCCGCGCGCGGAGTTGTCGCTCGGCAGGACCCTTCTCGCGAACGGGACGGACTATCTGCTGATGTGGTCCACATTGCTGCCGGCTGATTTTATGATCGACCGGAAGCAGCCAGAGATCGTCACCCAGATCCACCAGGGCCCGGCATCAGGACCGCCTCCGTTTGCGCTGCTTGTCTACGGGGACCACTATGAGCTGAATGTGCGCACGGATCAGAAAACATCGTTGCGCGTGATCCGGTTCGGTTTGATCGCTGATGATCTTGGCAGGCAGACCTGCTGGCAGTTGCACTACATTCCGGGCGCGGCGGGGCAACACAGCGTCACGGAGCTATACCGGAACGGGCAACCTGTCCTGAGGGAACACGACCTGGGAAACGCCTACGCCGACGACACGGCGGCCTATCTGAAGGTCGGTATCTATAAATGGCTATGGCTGACCTCGCCCAGCGATGTGAGTCACCGCGAAATGGATTTCGGGGATGTGTTTTTATATCAGCGGCGTGGCGGGCTGCTGGCGCTCGGTGCGGGGACGTCGCGATGAGAGCGAAGGGCTACTACCTGACGCTCGTGGCGATGTCGTTCAAGTTTTTGATGGACTTCTTTATTCCCGCCCGTGAGATCACCTTCATTGCATTCAACGGCATGCTCCTGATGCTGGTGATCGTCCTGCGGCCGTCGCTGCACGTGAGCGTTCGTGCGTTGGGCTGGACCCTCGTGACACTGGCCTTTCTCATTCTCGAGCTGTGCAGGCAGCCGGAGAATCCGATCAGCTACAAGCTTCTGACGCTTCCCGTCCTGGCGGTTCTCTTCTACAGTGCGGGCCGAACAATGAGCAGCGACTTGATGGCGCGGCTGTTCAGACTGCTGCTTGGATTCTTCCTGTGCTGTTTCGTGGGGAATTATCTCGTTTCCGCGGCGCTGGGACATATCGAGTCGCGGGAGTTCTGGAACTTCGAATACGCGAATCTGCTCGGCAGTTACGTCCTGATCATGCTGCTACCCGTGAACTATGTACTGTCGCAACGCCGTCGTGTGCCGTTTGCGTCGGGCATCAGGATGCTTTTCGTAGTAGTAGCGTATCTCACGACATCGACGGGGGCGATGGTACTGGCGCTCGCCATCTGCTTCCGGTGGCGCAGGATGTCGCCTGGCAGGCTTATCCTGCTCGGGCTCTCGGTGTGCGCCGTGGCGGGTGCCGGGCTCGCAGCACTTTACGCGTTCAGCCGCCCGGACTACGACAAGATCGTCGCGCCCTTCGTACTGATATTCGGCGGTCGCTGGACACAGCTTGTCCGCTCGGCGCAGAGTGCGGGCGGTATCACGGAGTTTGCAGGTGACCAGCAGGGATCATTCACCTGGCGCATCTACGCGGACCTGGTGTACGGCTTCTATATCGCTCATCAGGAGGCTTGGGACACCCTTTTTGGCAACGGCATCGGTGGCTTTATGGATGTATGGAACGGTGCGATGCCGCATAACGACTTCGTTCTCCTGCTGATTGATTTTGGGGTCGTTTTTCTTGTGCTTGTGATCTTTCATCTGCTTCGTCTGATCCAGTACGTTCGGCGTTACCTCCCTGGATGGCTCTTTGTCGTTATGGCGCTGGTGATACGTTTCGCGTTCGAGAACAACATCTACTCGTACTACGTGATCAGCAATGCCGTGATTTTTGCGAGCCTGGTCATTGGAGCATCGAAGCGCGACGCGCTTCATATCCCGAGACGCAACGGTGCGCGACTGCCAGCACACCTGGCGCGGAGCGGAGGATGAAGCGTATCGAGCTATTTGGCTGCCCCATCGATACCGGCTCGATGCAGGCGAGCATTGATTTCGCGATGGAGCGTCTCGACGCCGGCCTTTTCACGCAGCATGTCGCGATCAATGTGGCCAAGCTGGTGAACCTTCAGACAGACGCGACGCTCGCGGCCTCGGTGCATGCGTGCGAGATGATTGGTGTAGACGGCATGGGTATTGTCTGGGCGGCCAGGTTGCTGGGCCTGGGTATGCCTGAACGGGTGGCGGGCATTGATTTTTTCTGGCGGCTGCTCGGTGAAGCTGCACAGCGCGGCCTACCGGTGTTTCTGCTGGGTGCACGAGCCGACGTTGTCGAGGAAGTGGCAGGGCGTTGCGCGCTGGAGCACCCTGGACTACAGATAGCAGGCTATCACCATGGCTACTTTGCCGATGATGAACCAGCCGTCGTTGAAAGGATCCGGCTGTCCCGCGCCCGGCTGCTGTTCGTGGCGATGCCGTCACCGCGCAAGGAGACGTTCATCGCCCGTTGGCGCGCGGAGCTGGGTGTGGATTTCGTGATGGGTGTGGGGGGGACCTTCGATGTGGTGGCACGAAGGGTGAAACGTGCGCCGCTATGGATGCAGCGCATGGGACTGGAATGGACGTACCGCTTGCTACAGGAGCCGCGGCGCATGTGGAAGCGGTACCTGGTCACGAACACGAGGTTTGCGATCATGGTAGCGGCTAGTGCTCTTGGCAAATACTTGGCTAGGTGGGTACCCCAAGCCAATAGCCGCCAATAGTCCATCACGCGAACAACACAAACATATCCGATCGTTGATGGGCGGCGGCTACATTACGAGCTTCGGACAGGGCGGTTCATTCGACCGATTGCGTGCGTGGCGTTGACCCGAGCGATGATCACGGTGAAGCCTTCCGGTTCGTCCTCAACAGGGGACAGGCTCTCAACGATGGCTTCCATCCGCAAGGGACATCCGGCAATCCGCCCGGGCCGGGTATGTGCCGATGCGATTCGGGTGAAACCGGCAACGCTCCATTTGTCGGCTTCAAACCGGAATTGCGCAGCTTTATGCTCTGGAACGCCGCTGGCGCCGGTTAGCCCAGAAAGTTTCTCGACCTCGCGCCACAGGGGGGCATCCGGAAAATTGATGGACAGCTCCGGATGGCGTTGCAGGTCACGGTCCGTGATGCTGTGCCCATACCGAGCACGATGCGCTCGCGTAATGACCACGACGACGACATGGGGGCGAGGTTCTCCGAGCCATCGGCGTTCAGCGTCACAATCAGGGCGACCGGGGTGCCGTAGTACATGCTGCGCGGCGTGATCTCGATGATTTTCACGATGAGAATTGGCCATCGTTCATACGTCATTCCCGGTTTCGACCAGGACCGGGCAGGGCGCCTGGTCGATCACGGTTCCCGCTGTCGAAGGGTCGGCCCAACGCTGTAACCGCGACAGATGGCGGTGGCCCATGACGATCACATCCGCGTCGATCCGCTTCGCTTCGGTGATGATGGTGTCACCCGGTTGCCCCGCACAGACCCGACCTTCTGCGGCCCATCCCTGGCTTTGCAATCGCTGGACCGCAGCTTCGACAATATGCCCGGCACGCGTGGTCTGGTCGATGGCGGGCGGATAAGTCAGCCCATCCGGCTCGACGCCATCCACGTCGGCAGGCGAGAGCGCGTAGGCGGGGTCAACGACGCACAGGACATGTAGTCGCGATTGGTTCGCCGCCGCAGCACGGACGGCAAGATCGATTACGCGGTCACTCTGTGGTGTGCCGTCGAGAGGCACAAGCAAGGTATGGAACATGATGCGCGCAGGGGCTTGACGATGGCGCCATGTTGCACTGCTCTGACGCAATCGGAAATGCCGCGCCATGCACGGCTATGCTGCACGGGACGCATGGCTCAGTGCAAATATCGTTAGCAAAGGAGACCTATAATTGTCTCCTATGCACTCTCCCGACCTCAATCTCCTATTCGCCCTGGACGTCCTGCTGGAGGAAGGGTCGGTCGTCGGGGCGGCGCGACGGATGAACCTGAGTGCCCCGGCAATGAGCCGCACGCTCGCGCGCATTCGGGAGGCGGTCGGCGACCCGATTCTCGTGAAGGTCGGGCGCAGGATGGTACCGACGCCGCGCGCCCTGGCGCTGCGCGAGCAGGTTCACAGTTCAGTGGAAGGCGCACGCCAGCTCCTGCAACCCGAGCGGGAGGTGGACCTTTCCACCCTGAAGCGAAACTTCAGCCTGCATGCCAACGACGTGTTCATCAGCGCCTTCGGCCAGGTGCTGCTGGGCCGCGTTCGCCGCGAGGCACCCCATGTGCTGCTGCGCTTTTCGCCCGAGAGCGAGTCGGAAGATACGGTGCTCCGCGACGGCAAGGTCGATCTGTACATCAGCGCAATGCGCCCGATGGGTGCGGATGTTCACGTGCAGACCCTGTTCACGACCAAGTTCGTCGGACTGGCGCGCGACGATCACCCCATCTTTCAAGCCGAAATCACTCCGGAGCGCTTCGCCCGCTACGACCAGATCAGTGTGTCGCGCCGTGGGCGCGCGACTGGCCCCATCGACACGGCCCTGCAGGCGCTCGGTCTGTCACGCGAGGTCTCGCTGGTGGTCCCCACCTTTCATTCCGGGGTCTTCATGCTGGGGACGTCCGACCTGATCCTGGCGTTGCCCGAGCACGTGGCCTGGGCCGTCCAGCGCATGGGGATTCGCGCGCGCGCCTTCACCTTGCCGCTTCCGCTCGAGACGGTTGTCATCGTTCAGGGCTGGCACCCTCGCTTCCAGAGCGATGGGGCGCACCAGTGGTTGCGGCGCATTATCCGGGAGGTCTGCACGGTGGGTGTGCCTACCGTGTAGACCCGAGTCTAGCCCAATCCTGTCGTGCGTTTGACGCATGACAGCAGTGCAAACATTTCAATTTTCGGATTGATTTGCCGTCCCTACACTTCCGTCATTCATGCTGAAAACGGAAGATTTGCGGTGAACTCTTTTCGACGTCAGAATGCGAACGGCCACGGTCTCCAGGGAGACCGGCGTGAGTAACGTTGCGGTCGTCTCCATCCCGGCACCTACGCCCACGATAGGCCCAGCACCGGCGGCAGCACCCGCTCTGTTCGGCGCACGTATCCTGACCGGACTGGCCGGCGTGCTGCTCGCCGTCGTTATTGCACAGCTCAACGACCACGTAACCGAAGCGGCCATGCCCGACATTCGCGGCGCGCTGGGCGTGAGCCATGACGACGGCACCTGGTTGAGCACGGTGTACCAGATCACCCAGGTCTCGGCGACGATGTTCGCCCCGTGGTGTTCCGGGACGTTCTCGCTGCGGCGTTTCACGATCGGTGCCGTCGCCGTGTTTGCGCTGCTTGGCATCGTGTTCCCGTTTGCGCCGACGCCTGACATGTTGTTGCTGCTGCGTGCGTTTCAGGGACTGGCTGGCGGCTGCCTGCCGCCCATGCTGATGACGGTCGCACTGCGCTTCCTGCCGCCCGGCATCAAGCTCTACGGTCTGGCGGCCTATGCGCTGACGGCCACCTTCGCGCCGAACCTCGGTTCCCCGCTGGCGGCGCTGTGGACCGAATATGTCGGCTGGCGCTTCCTGTTCTGGCAGATCGTCCCGCTTGCCTTCCTGTCGATCAGCATGATCGCGTGGGGACTGCCACAGGACCCGCTGCGTCTGGAGCGTTTCCGCCAGTTCGACTGGCGTGGTGTGCTGCTTGGCTTTCCGGCCATCGGCATGCTCGTGACGGCACTCCAGCAGGGCACCCGGCTTGGGTGGAGCGACTCGCCGCTGATCTGCCTGCTGTTCGTTGCCGGCTCAGTCATGCTCGCGCTCTTTCTCGTCAACGAATGGTTCCATCCGCTGCCGTTCTTCAAGATCCAGCTGCTCGCGCGTCGCAACCTGACCCACGCGCTGATTACGCTCGGCGGTGTCCTGCTCGTGCTGGTCGCCGTTCCTGGCGTTCCCTCAGGCTATCTGGCCGAGGTGCATGGCTATCGGCCACTTCAGCTCGCACCGCTGGCACTCTGTGTGGCGCTGCCGCAGCTTATCGCGTTACCCGCCGTCGCAGCCCTGTGCAACATCCGCCGTGTCGATTGCCGCTGGGTACTGGCGGCAGGATTGGCGCTGATCGCGCTGTCGTGCATGGCCGGCAGTTTCATGACGTCGGACTGGATACGCGAGAACTTCTACGTCTTGCAGATGCTCCAGATCTTCGCGCAGCCGATGGCGGTGATTCCGCTGCTGATGCTGGCCACCAACGGCATGACGCCGATGGAAGGCCCATTTGCCTCAGCCTGGTTCAACACGGTCAAGGGATTTGCAGTCGTCGTCGGTGCCGGGGTGACGGAGGGCATCACGACGATGCGCGAACATTTCCACTCGAATGTGCTGGTGGACCAGTTGGGTAATCGTCCTTACGTCCTGGACATCATCGGGCATCAGTTGGCAAGCCGGCCGGGACTGGATCATCAGGTGATGCTTGCTCTCGTCGGTGAGCATATCCGGGAGCAGGCGCTGGTTCTCGCTTGCGCGGATGTGTTCCGTCTGATGGCAGTGGTGTCGATTGCGCTCATCGTCCTGATCCCCTTCGTTCCCACCCGTATTTATCCGCCACGCGCTGTGGCAGACGGCGTTTCTCGTTAGAGGTTGGCTTTTCCATGTTCGAATTGATACGCAAAAGGAAACGGTACGTTGCGGTAGTCGTTACCGTCGTCGTGCTTGGCGCTGGAGTGGCGTTGGCTGCGACCCACGTCTGGGCGCCGTCAGCTCAGACCACCGATGATGCCTTCGTCAATGCGGATTTCACCATCGTCGCGCCGCGCGTGGCGGGTCAGGTCAGCGTCCTCGCCGTCGAGGACAACCAGATCGTGCACAAGGGGCAATTGCTGGCCCGGATCGACGATCGCGACTATGCCGCCGCGGTGGCCTCCGCCGAAGCGAACGTGTCGATGGCGAGAGCGGCCATCGACAATGTATCGGCGAGCCTCGCCCAGCAGCAGTCCGTAATCGACCAGGCCAGCGCGGCGCTTGCCGCGACCCGTGCGACCTACGCCTTTGCGCGGGCGGATTTCGATCGCTACGCCGATCTCGCGCGACAGGGGGCGGGCAGTGTCCAGAATGCGCAGCAGGCCCGTTCGCGCATCGACTCGGCCCAGGCCGATGTATCGCGCAACGAGGCCAACCTGAAGGCTGCCAGGCAGCAGGTCACTGTGCTGGAAGCTGAGCACGAGCGCGCCGGGGCAACGCTTCAACATGCCCAGGCCATGCTGGATAGTGCACGCCTGAACCTGTCCTGGACGCGCATCGAAGCACCCATTGACGGCGTGGTTGGGCAGCGGTCGATACGGGTCGGCGCCTACGTGACACCGGGCACCCCGCTGCTTGCAATCGTGCCGTTGCGACAGGCCTATGTGACGGCCAACTTCCAGGAGACCCAGTTGACCGACGTACGGCCCGGACAGGCCGCCGACATCCGGGTCGACACCTGGCCTGGCCATGTCCTGCTCGGGACGGTGGACAGTTTTGCTCCTGCCACTGGCGTGACCTTCGCGGCCATTGCGCCGGATAACGCGACCGGCAATTTCACGAAGGTCGTCCAGCGCATTCCAGTCAAGATCGTGCTGCGTTCGGGACAGCCGATGCTCGCCCAGTTGCGGGTGGGGATGTCGGTCGAGGCGAGCATTCATACACAGGGTGGCAAGGTCGCAACAGGAAGCGAGGTCGCTGCGCAATGAGTCCGATGATCTTTCGGATCGCCCTCGTGGCGGGCATGCTCGGTCTGGCCGGATGCGCCGTTGGCCCCGACTTCCAGCGGCCGTCCGCGGCCTTGCCGGATCACTGGCCGGTCAGTGCGTTGCAGGCAGCGAACGGCAGCGATTCCGATAGTCCCGACGCGAACTGGTGGAGGGTCTTCAACGATGCAGAACTGTCCTCGCTGGTCGGGCGGGTGGCGGCGGCCAACCTCGATGTCAAGGGGGCGACGGCCAGATGGATGCAGGTGCGTGCTGCGCAGCGCATGACGGGGGCAGGCGCCGAACCCTCCGTTGAAGCGTCGGCGTCGTACCAGCATGCGCGGTCCAGTCAGAATGGACTGCTGGATATTTCCGGTCTGGATGGGAAGAAAGATTACAACGTCTGGCAACCCGGTCTCGATGCGTCCTGGGAACTCGATCTTTGGGGGCGCGTGCGCCGCGAAATCGAATCCGCTGACGCTTCCGTGGAGGCGAGTGCCGATCTGCGGCGCGGCGTGTTGTTATCCGTGCTCGCCGAAACCGCGCGCGAGTACATACAACTACGGGGCGTCCAGGCTCAGGAGGTCATCATCCAGCAGAACCTGGGCATCGCCCGTCACAGTCTCCGGTTGACGCAGATCCGGTTTGCCGATGGTGTGGCGACGCATCTGGAAACCGCCGAAGCATCCGCCGAGGTCAGCGCGATCGAGGCGCAATTGCCGGCGCTAGAGAACGACCACGTGCGCCTCGTCAATGCGCTCAGTTACCTGTTGGGCGAGCCGCCGCGTGCGCTGGAGACTGAATTGCAGACCATCGCGCCGATTCCGCCCGTGCCACCTGCGGTTCCGGTCGGGCTGCCGTCCGAACTGGCGGAACGTCGCCCGGATATCCGCGAGGCCGAGGCACGCCTGCATGCGGCAACGGCCGATATCGGCGTGGCAGTGGGCGATTTCTACCCGCGCATCACGCTCTCGGCCAACCTGGGCCTCCAGGCCATGCACTTCGGCGATCTGGATGAATGGAGTTCGCGGATGTTCGGTATCGGTCCGGCGCTCAGCGTGCCGATCTTCGAGGGTGGCCGGCTGAAGGGGCAACTGGCATTGCGCAAGGCACAGCAGCAGGAAGCGATGATTAGTTTCCAGCGCACGGTGCTGGGAGCCTGGCATGAGGTGGACGATGCGATGAGCGACTACGGCACGCGCCAGCAACGCCGCGACAGGCTGGCGGCGACCGTCGATCAGGATCGTATCGCGCTGGATAATGCCAACCGCCAATATGTAGCGGGTGCGACGGATTTCCTTCAGGTGCTGACCGTCCAGCGTGACCTGCTGGCCGCACAGCAGGCATTGGTTGCGAGTTCGACGGACGTCTCCGTGTCCCTCATCGGTTTGTACAAAGCACTCGGCGGCGGTTGGGAGACGGCCTTTCCCGTGGCGGTATCCGTGCCTGCAGGCGTTGCCAACACATCTATCGCGCTCCGGAGCGGGCTGTGAGGTTCTCAATCGGTAGCCACCCCTGTTTCGTTTATGGAGTAATTGACTATGCGTCTCGATGCCCAGGCATTCATCATCCACGACGTTACCCGGTTTCCGTTCGTCGTCTTCAACGAAGACGCGGCGCAACCCGGATATGCGAGTCAATGGGAAAAGGAGATGGTCGCCCTCATGGAGAACGGCCAGCCCTTCGTCGTGGTGTATGACCAGCCTCGCACCGAGGAAAGCCACGAGGATCGCAAGCGCCGCGGTATCTGGCTGAAACACAACAAGGCGGCGCTGGGGCGCGTCTGCAAAGCCCTCATCCGTATCGAGCCTGATGAGGAAGCGCGATGCCAGGCGAGGGCGATGTCCGATATGGCTGTTAGAGCTTTTGGTATTCCCCACGAGGTTGCCGCGACGCGCGATGAAGCACTGAGCATCACGCACCGGTTGACCGACGGCAGCATTTGAAGGCCATTGGGACTTGTTTATCGATACCTCTCGACAAACGGTTAGTCGCTCGCGTGTCCTGATCGCAGGTTCCCGATCGCCTAGTCCAAAACAGGGGATCTGGCAGCTTTCCCAAAGCCTGCGGCTAGCGGCGGGAAGTGTGCGCGAAGCCGAGGCTGGCGCGGCAGATGGTGACGTTCGTATGGCCAACATCCAATACTCGCCCAAGGATCGAGCGCCGTGCTTTCCGTGAACGCACACTATCCGGCGGCCCATCCGACAGACTTCCCAAGACCCGTTCGGTTTCTCGGACCAGTTCCCGCATGAGATCAGCGCCCGGCGCGTCGTACCGGTGACGCGGCCTGTCCCGCCGAAGGCGCGATCACATCGCTTCTGCCGCTCGCGATGGCGGGTTGCCGGAGTTGTGCGGCGAACCAGCTCTGTATCGGATATCGCGGAAGAGAGGCTTCATGTGGGCGCATCGCGTCAATGAACTCATTTCGCATTCCTCTCGCCAGTCGGCCACTAAAGGCTTTGCTGAGGACGGTGTCGCCGACACGCGCGCTGAGCATCTTGCGGCGCAGAGGATCGGCGCGGGATTCGTGACAGGCAAGGAAGGCCGTTCCGACCTGGACGGCGCTTGCACCTGACGCCAGTGCTACCGCGATGCCGTGGCCATCGGCAACGTCTCCGGCGGCGATGACCGGTACACTTGTCCGACGCCTGTATGATCGAGTTCCGGCCAACACAAAGCGCCGCAGATTGGAAAATGTTAGCGACGAAGTCCGGACAGACTTCATAATTGTCGGGTACCAGCAGATCAAGGTCCGCCATGAATTACCGCGTCACATACGAACACAGCCTGGCGAGCGAGCCGGACAAGTTCATTGTCCAGGTGCCCTCGCAGTTGGTGGACAACGTATCGGCAAACGTACCGCGTGCGCTTCTGCCCGAATACATTACGGAGCTTATCCTGCAGCGTTCGCCCGAAATCGGCAAGATCCGGCATCTGCGGATTCTCTGAACAGGCCACTGCAGCAGGCGTTGCCGTCGGACGTGATACCAGCGCTTCAGGTAGTCACAAGGATTTTCCGGCCGAAACACCTCATGACGACGTCCGCCCAAAGGCGGCAAACCATCACACCAGATATCAGCGTCCATGAAGAATTCCTCTCCTGTCGCTCTCGTCACCGGTTCGACTTCCGGTATTGGTGCCGCCATCGCCCGACGACTTTCAGCGGAGGGATTTTCAATCGTTCTTCATTCGCGCAGTTCAGTCGAAGCCGGGCAGGCGATGGCCCGCGAACTCGGTTCGGCCGCATACGTGCAAGCCGATCTGGCCCATGATGCGGACAGGGTGAGGCTCGTGCGCGAAGCGATTGCCGTATGGGGCCGACTGGATGTTCTCGTCAACAATGCCGGCATCAGTCGCGTGATCCCGCACGCGGATCTGGCGGCGGCTACGCCTGACGTCTGGCAGGAACTGCACGAAGTCAATGTCATTGCCCCTTTCCGTCTGGTGACAGAGGCGCAGTCCGCGCTTCGCGATGCTGCCCTGCGAGGCAGGCCTGGCTGCGTCGTGAACGTCAGCTCGCACGCGGGCGTGCGCCCGAAGGGCGCGTCGATTCCTTACGCGGCGACCAAGGCCGCATTAAACCATGTGACCCGGTTGCTCGCGGTTACGCTTGCTCCAGATATCCGCGTGAATGCTGTTGCGCCGGGCCTGGTCGATACACCTCTGACGGCGGACTGGACGCAGGCGCGGCAACTCTGGAAGGAGCGCTCGCCCATGCGCCGTGCAGCAAGCCCTGAAGATATTGCCCAGGCCGTTGCGGTGCTCGTCGCGTCGGACTACCTCACGGGCGAAGTGCTGCTCTCGGATGGCGGGTTGAATCTTGTCTAGAAGGCGCCGCCGACATTGACCAACCGGGAGCAATCCGGTAATCCGCGTGACTGGCGCAAGGCGATGTCCAACGCTCACGCCTTCCGATTCGGTCGTAGCGTCGCCGACGCTTCTTTCAGCATGTCGGCGAAGCGGGTTGCAGCACGAGTTCGACCGGCGCCTTTCGGCCATAGCAGACCAAGTTGCCGGGAAAGTTCGGGGTCCGTCAAGCGCACCAGGTGAATGTCTTCGCAGCCGGCCAGAACCCGCTCCGGGACGATGGTTGCGAGATGCCCTGTGGCCGTGACTGCCAGCAGGGACTCGGCCGTATCCATTTCGACGGCGACCTGCAATTTCGCTCCGGCGCTCCTGAACGTTTCCTCGATCAGGTTGCGTGTCGAGAATTGCTGGCCAAGCAGCGCAAGCGGGACTGAATCAAGTGCCTTCCATCGCACACGGCTTTTCTTCGCGAGAGGGTGGTTGACGCTGACGGCCAGGACAAGCCGTTCCGTAAAGAGGTACTCGGATGCGACTTCGTCTCGCGACGCGGGATGGAATGCTATACCAAGATCGAGTGTGCCGAGTGCGAGCTTTTCCTCCAGTTCCGCCGCCAGAAGATCATGGACTGTGATTCTCACTTTTGGATACTGCTGGTTAAAAGACGAGACCGCTTGAGGCAGAAAGGAAAGCGGGAATACCGGAATGGCGCCGAGGGTGAAGGTCCCACCCTCAAGATCATTGAGTTCATGCACGGCCTGTGTTCCCCGCATCGCCTCGTTGAGCGTGCGCGAAGCATAGTCACGGAAAATACGGCCCGCCTGGGTGAGGCGGATACTGCGGCCCACCCGGTCGAACAGCGCAATGCCGAGTTCGTCTTCAAGTTGACGCAGCGCGTGTGACAGGGTGGACTGCGCAACGAACACCTTTTCAGCGGCGCGTGACAGATTGTTCAGCTCGGCAATGGCCAGAAAATAACGAAGATGCCGTAGTTCCATGTCTCTCCCCGCACAGGTTCATGATCTCGCCGCCGCTACTGGCGCCCGACCGTTATCGGAACGTCATCGTGGCAGGCATGAGGGCATCGACGGGTTAGCCGCATGACATCGTCGAGCAATGAAAGTCGGATACGGCGACGCGTGAGGGCCAGCGATTCGATCGATTACATCGAATGAAATGATCAGATTAATTCATTTTTACGATCATAGGTCTGCGCCTATCATCGGTCCGCCAGCCTGATTTTCGTGCTTCGTGGCGCGGCTCGTGTGTACATGCGGATACGTTGGTGTCACATGGTTAATGTGTTTGGCCGAGATCACCTTGCCTGACGGCCTGTACGCCGTCAGATTACCTTCCGGAGCGTCCGATGAGCGATGTCATTCTGCGGCACAATACCTCTGCACAACTCAAAGAACCCTGGGCGAGAGAATTTTCGGAATCGATTGAGATTCCCGCGGGCGCACGAACCATCACCTTAAGCGGTGTAGGCGCATTGCCGTTGAACCCCGATGCGAAGCCGCACACGATCGGCTATTTTGGTAACACGCGGACGCAAACAAGGAGCGTATTGGAGCAGATCAGCGGGATTCTTGAAGCGAAAAGCTACACGCTCGGCGATGTGGTCGCCATGCAGGCGCTTTTCGTTGCTGATCCGGAAAACGATGGTGAACCGGACTTCGACGGTTTCTCAGGTGTTTACCTCGAATACTTCGGTTTAGCGGCGCAACCGAACCTCCCCACCCGAACTCGTGCGCAGGTAGTGCGGCTTGTAGAGCCGGGCTGGCTGGTTGAAGTGACGGTGACGGCCGCAAAGGTGTTCTAGCGGCGCTATGCTATTTTCTTCGCGGAAGCGCCGGCAGCGCCTGATCTCCTGAGCAGGTGCTCTTCGGTTAGGTCGTGATTCGGACGCCGCAGCTTTTTGCCGCCAAGGTTGCCCCGGCTCACCGGGTAAGATGGGCCGGGGCGTCATTCAACGAACCGTTACAGGCCGGTTAGCGCACGCAGCACGTGACCAGCGATGGCGGGGTTTTCCTTAAGCCGGCGCGTGCTGTAGCCGTACCAGTCCCGGCCGTAAGGTACGTAGATCCGCACGTTGAATCCGAGCCCGAGGAGCCTGTCGCGCAACGGCTCGCATACGCCCAGCAACATCTGGAACTCGAACTTCGTGTTGTCGACTCCCATGTCGCGTGCGAGTGCAATGATCTGGTCGACCAGTTGCGTGTCGTGCGTGGCAATGCCGACGAGCGTACCGGTTTCGAGGCAGCGGGAAACATGACTCAGGAAGTGAGTGTTGATCGCGCGTCGGTCATTCCAGGCTCCGTCCACGAGGTGTGACCGGTCCTCCACATGGATGCCTTTGCAGATGCGCAGGGTATTGCGCTCATGCAGCAGCGGTCCGATGTCCTCATAGGTTCGCCGCAGATAGGCCTGCAAGGCCAGACCGACATTGCCATGGCGCGCCGTCACGCTCCTGAACAGGTCGATCTCTTTTTGCGTGCAGGTGACATCTTCCATGTCGATGCAGACGATGGTCTGGTGACGCCCGGCAGAGTCGAGTATGCGGTCGACGAGGCGTTCACACTGCTGGGCGTCGAGCATCAGTCCGAGCGCGGAAGGTTTGATCGAGATGCCGGCTGACAGCCCGTTGGCCTGGATCGCGTCGAGCACGTCGATGTATTCGTCGGCCATGCGGTCGGCCTGTGCCAGCGTCGAGACAGTTTTCCCCAGCACATCCAGCGTCGTGCTGAAGCCAAGGTTGTTGAGCACCCGAACGCGGGTGACGGCATCGGCAAGCGTATCGCCAGCAATGTAGCGGCGCGAGATTTTCCGAATCGCGGCGCGGGGAATATAGGGGATGGCGTGGGCCGCCAGGGTATCGAGCAGTCGCATGTTGGAATCCAGGACGAAAGGCAGTGAGCTTTGGCCCGATGAACAGCAAGTCAGGGGCAAAGCAAAGCTGCCGGCCCGAACATATCGGGGCCGGCATGAGGCAGCGTTGCGACCGCGTGCATGAATGCACGGCGGCAGCACGGCTGCGCACTTTTAGCTATTCGTCGATGGAGGCCAGGCAGCGGCTTGCATCCGGTTTTCCCTGTTATGTGCTGACGGTTGTGCCCGCAGCGTTGATCGATGGGCAAATCATTGTGATCTTTCGCTGGAGCGCGGCGAAGGATACCCCGGATCTGCGTGAATCGGTCTGCTGCCTGTCTTGGAAGCCTATTCCGGAAAACGAAAGCCGGGGTGCTCCCGAGCAGGGTCGGAGACAGAACCCGGATTCCCGGCAATCGACATGGACGAACACCGATGAAATCAGCGTTTCGAGTGCTGTGATTGCGGCGCCTGGTGTTTTCGATGTTTTCCTGTACGGCAAGCGCGTTGCACTGGCAAATGGGAGTGCCGCGGTTGCCCCGCACTCACGTAGCGCGCGGCTGTCTGGTGCTGGCAAGCTATCTGGCGACAGCATGGGTATCGATACGTTTCGACAAACGGTTAATCGGTCGCGACGCCTGATCCCCGGCTCTCGATCGATGCCATGAGTTGATGGGCGAGCAGATGGGCGTGCGGTGCAAGCGCGGCAAAATCACGCGCGCAAAGATGAAGCCGCCGGGAAGCCCAGGTCTCCGACAGCGGCAAAACCACCAGCCGGGAGCGATGCAATTCCACGGCGCAGACTTCGGGCAGGATCGCGATGCCGATGCCCGCCTCAACCAGCCTGCCGACATCCGCTACATTGCGCAACCGGACCCGATAATCCAGATGGTGGCCCAGGCGTGACGCGCGATCGGCAAGATGCGTTTGCAGCGCTGCGTCCGACAGACCGACGAACGATTCATGCACGATGTCCGCGAAAGCCACGGATGATTGGGCGGAGACGCGATGCCCGTTGCTCGCGACCACGACGAGCTGATCTTCTGCGACTAGGTGCGTTTGCAAGGCCGCCAGATCAGCGATGTCCGCGACGATGCCCAGATCGGCGCGTCCTTCCGCGATGGCCAGCACGATCTCCGCGCTGGGCCGTTCATCGAGATCGACCGAGAGATCTGGGTGGGTGGCCAGGAAACGGCAGAGTTGCTCAGGCAGGAAGGCAGCCAGGGCCGCTGTGTTCGACAGCAGGCGGATACGCCCCTTAAGGCCCGACGCGTAGGTCCGCAACTCGCCGCGCATCTGTTCGACCTGACCGAGGATCAGGCGGGCATGACGGACCAGAGCGTCGCCAGCGGCAGTCGTGCGTACGCCACGCCGCGTGCGTTCCAGCAGCGGAGTACCCAGTGCGGACTCCATACCCGAGATACGCTCGCTCGCCGATGCCAGTGCTAGGTGCATCGCCTGCGCTCCCCGTGTAAGGCTGCCGTGTTCCACCGCCATCAGGAACAGCCGCATATCGATCAGATCAAAGCGCGAGGTAGTCATCTTCGGTTTTGGCGAAAGCTGGCATCGGAGATTCCCGATTGTATCGGCGAAGTCCGCGCCGATATGATCCGTTGCATGACACATTTTATTCTGGTTGCGTGCGCGGGATTGCTGGCCGGAGCGATGAATGCGCTGGCCGGTGGCGGTTCGTTCGTCAGTCTTCCCGCCATGATTGCGGCAGGTGTGCCTTCGGTTCAGGCGAATGCTTCGAGTACCGTGGCCTTGTACCCTGGTGGCCTGGCGAGCGCCTGGGCGTACCGGGATGGGCTCGGACCGGTGGGAACTGTTTCACTTCGGCCGCTGCTCGTGATAACGCTTGCTGGCGGAGTTGTCGGCGCCATCCTGCTGTTGCGTACGCCGGCGAAGACATTCGATTTCGTGCTCCCGTGGCTGCTATTGCTGGCCACACTGGCACTGGGCTTCGGGCGGCAGATCGGTGATTGGTTACGCCGTCGCTGGCAGATCAGGGGCTGGGCCGTGCTGACCGTGCAGTTCGGCCTGGGGATCTAGGGCGGTTATTTCGGAGGCGCGGTCGGTATCATGATGATGGCCGTCTGGGGCCTGCTGGACAGCCGTGATCTGAAGCGTCTGGGCGCGCCGCGCACGCTGCTCGTCAGTGCGGCGAACACGATGGCGGTGTTGATCTTCATCATCGCTCATGCGGTGCGTTGGCCCGAAACGCTTGTGATGCTGATTGCCGCCACACTCGGTGGTTATGGCGGCGCGCTGCTCGGTCGCCGCACCTCGGCTGGCGTTATTCGCACCGGCACGTTGTTTCTCACGGGCTGCATCACCGTCGCGTTCTTCGTCCGGGCATATGGCTCTGGCAGGTAGTTTCGCCGGGGCAGTGTTGAAGGCCTGGACGTTGAGAGGGTAAGAGACTTGCGGGTCGCCAGTGCATGATCCCTCGTCTGCCAGTCTTTCTGCCGGGTGCAACTACCGGTTCATGGCGAGGGTCACGCATTCAGGTGCAATTGTTCGGGATCTGGATCTATGTCCGCCAGAGGCGTTCTACCGCCTTGAGAATCGAGTCGCCGCTGGCAGTCAGGGACGCAGGGCGATGTTTGTCTGCAAGGTTCTGCAGCGAAACGAGCTGACGCTCGAGCAGGGCATCGAGATCGGTGCGATCCAGATGAATCTGGTCGGGCGCATTCCTGACCAGCATCAGGGTCGCGAATTCGTGTGGGCTCAGCATGGTTGACCTCCGCGGAATCACAGCATGGCACCACCACATAGGGGTGCCGGTGGTTCAGGGTGAACCCGGCCGGTGACAGGCGGATGACTCCACGAGGCGACACTCTGGCGCAGGTCGGCCGCTATGGCCCGCTGGCTGGACCGGCTGTCTCGCGACCTTCTTCATGTTCTGGCGGACCCGGTCGCATAAGCCGCTGCTACTGCTCGACATCTTCCACTCACGCTGCTTGACGCTCGCGGTGATCTGGTCGATCTGCATGTTCACGGCTCAGGGGCTGGCGCTTGTCGCGCTGTCCTTTCTGCTGCAGCACACGTATCGTTTCGGCGTGCTGCAGGCAGTCTTATGTCGCGGTACGGCCCGACGGAACACGAAATCGATCCGGTCGCCCTCGGCTGAGAACGGCAAGGGACATTCACTTGCACCGTGATGACCTACGTCCCAATGCCTGCTCATGGAAGGACACCGGACCGTCACTGCAAGCGTTTTTCGTCTGGTCTTCGACATAGCGATCGCCGCTGGCTGACTTGAGGAGCGCCTGCCAGATCGGCCGGACGGAACGGCGAACCCAAGCAGGGTTGCAACGCGGAGTGCGGACCGTTTGCGCATTTGGTTGGGGTAGAGGGAGCAGCCGTCCTGATTTGGCGATGTTCGAGCTTCTTTAACGGGCCGATAACTGCAATGGGTTCATGTAGTCACGGAAGTGCGTTACCTGACCGTCGCGCAGAGTGATAAACCAGACGTAACTGAGCTCCCTTAGCGTGTCGTCCGAAACGCGCCGGTGATGCCCAGTAGCCTCGATGATGAGTTCATTTTCGACTTCACGCACACGAACGTCGCTAAGCGAGCCGAAGCGGATGAGCTTCGGAAGTTGGGCCATATAGGCCGCAATCGCTTCGCGACCTTCCAGCTTGTCAACGCGCCCCTCAGGAGCGAACGGAAACTCGTGGACGGCGTCGGCTGCGTAAATTTTCATCCAACCATCGACGTCTCCTGCTCGAAGTGCCTGGATTGCATTCTCAAACCACGCGGGCAAAGTGGACCTCGGGGTCATGTTTTTCTCCGATAGAATTGGTTAATGATCGCGAATACCCAGAATTCCAGCATATCGGACCATCAGTCCGAAATCAACCATGCACGCCGCGGCCGTCCGTCGATTCCTGCCGCCCTTGTGCTTGCCGCTGCCGAAGGACTCTTCGCTGGCGCCGACTTGCCACGGGCAGTCACAATGGACGCCATAGCGGCCGCAGCGGGCGTGGGAAAAGGAACCCTGTTCCGGGCGTTTGGCAGCCGGGAGGGCCTTCTGGATGCACTGTGGGCTGCGAAGCTTGCAGCCCTGCGCGAAGCGGTGGAAGGAGGGGCGCCGCCCCTTGGACCAGGTGGGGCGGCGCGCGAGCGTGCAGTCTCGTTCCTTGATGCGCTGCTCACATTCAAGCTCGAGAATCGCCATCTTATTCGCGCGCGCGAGATAGCTTCCACCGGGATACGACAGTCAGAACATTACAGGTGGATGCATGGGTTGCTGGCGAGCCTGATGAAGGAAGCCGCGAGGGGAGCGGCAGCGGACGTGGCAGGATATTCGGCGCACGTCTTGCTTGGCGCACTGCACATCGACCTCATCGAGGAGATGCTCGCCACAGGACTCTCGAGTAGCGAGATTCGAAGCGCTCAGGCTGCGCTCGCGCGAGCGGTCATCGACGATGCTCGGCAGCCCTAGTGCAAGCAGAGGCTATGGGGATCTCCGTCTCGTATTACTTGCTGTCGCCTCGAAACGCTCTGTTGACCTGCATCCAGACAGGCTGACGGCAGTTAGCGATAGAATATGGGCGACAGCTCATCTTATCCACGCGCAATTTGGATCAAGGGACATGGCGCGCAGACCGCTTACAAATCCCCGCAAGCAGGCCTCGCAGACGCGATCGCGCGTCATGGTCGATGCGCTTGTTGAGGCGACCGCCCGAATCTTGGTCTGCGACGGTTTCGACAAAGCCAGCACCAACCGAATCGCCGATGTGGCGGGCGCGAGCATCGGCTCTCTTTACCAATACTTTCCTTCCAAGGAAGCGCTCGTTGCCGCCGTCATCGACCGGCACAATAGCCAGATCATGCGGCGCGTGCGCACGGCGCTGTCCGACATCGCTGCGCAGCCGATCGAGAGGGCCGTGCGAAGCCTCGTCGCTGTCGCGGTCGACGCCCACCGCATCAACCCCAAGCTGCGTCGCGTGCTTCGGGAGCAGGTTCCGCACATCGGGCGGCTGGAGAATGTGGAAGTGCTCAACCGTGAAGGCTACGCCCTTTTCCGGGGCTATCTCGAAAGCCGCCGCGACGAGCTGCGTGTCAGGGACCTCGATCTGGCGGCATTTATGTGTGCGACATCGATAGAGACGCTGACCCATACGGCCGTCCTTTACCAAACCGAAACGCCGCGGGACGCCGAGGCGCTTGTTGAGGAAACCACACGCTTCATATCCGGATATCTGCAACCGACGCCGGTTTGATGCCGCGATATTCCTGCGGCGTGGTCATGACGGCGCTGTGACCACGCCTTGAGAACGGTCCGCTTCCGGCTTTCGCGCGAGCAAAGAGCGGCAGGGCCAAAGCCACAGCAGATCGCAGCCTAGGCTCTCGACCGTCAAGCCCGCCTGACGAAGTGTCTCCGCATAGCGGGCCGTATGCAGGAGATCGAAGATCGCGATGCGACCGCCCGGCTTCAACACGCGGATGATTTCGCGCAACGCCTGGTCGCGCCCCTCATGCGACGGGATATTGTGGATCACGGTCATCGAGATGACGGCGTCGAATGCCGCGTCGCCAAAGGGCAACCGTGTGATATCCCCGGTGTTGACTTCGACCCGGTCGGCGACGCCTTCCGCAACCGCGTTGGCCCGCGCCGCGTCCGGATTGTTGCCGGAAAGGTGCGCGGCCCAAATATCGATGCCGACGGCCTTGCCCGTGGTGAGTTTCTTGGCGCAACCGATGATGGCCAAACCCAGGCCAGATCCAGCATCAAGTACGCGTTCATTTCCCGAAAGGTTAAGGGCGTCAACCAGGCGGTCGCGTACGCGCATCTTGCCTACAAGGCTGGACCTGAGCATGACGGCCGCCCAAGCAAACAGAAGCGCCGCGAACAAGGCGGTGCCGATACTCCACGGCGCGGGGATCGGACCTGATCCAGGCCATGCGAGATCGATCAGCGCCGGCAATGTCAGCCAGACGCCGAAAACGATGTACGCGCGAACCACTCTCGGTGCGTCGATGCCATATTTTGCCTGCTGTCTCATGCGTTCGATTCTCCCGGTTTTGCGATTGCCGCCTCGTGCTTCTCGATCTCGGCGGGGGCGCATTGTCAATCGGCCCACGGAAACGATATGCGTGATCGTTCACGCTGCATACTCGCGTTTCCGGGCCGCAGTTCCGCCAGCGCGAACGCTTGGCAAATACCGTAAGAAAGCGGCTCAAAAGCGACCGCGCCTGATCGGGAGCGCCGGTGTCGAAGCGGCTACTCGCATTTGGGATGCGGACATCTCGCGGTTGGCCATGTCACCGCGGCTATCCGAGCGTCTTCCGTTGAGTAGAAAGGGGGTGTCTGCAAATTAGCAAGCGAACGGCTGTGTCGGGTCGGCCTGGGCCAGTTGGCGTCGGACCGTGTTATGCCAAAACCGACCGTCGACGTGAAAGTCCAGTTCGTCGCCAATCCGTACCGGCAGTCGCAAAATCTGAATCCCGGGCGGCCATTGAAGAAGCTCTTCGTACAATTCGGTCTGCACAGCGTCCAGCGATAGGCTCCGGCGATTCGAAAGAATCGATATCGTTCCCGGTGACCGTGGGACCGTGTGCCGATCAGACCGTCGAGCCAATCAAGTATTCGCATCCGTCGGATCCGTTACGGCAGAAGATTTCTCATATCCTGACCGACTATCGCGCGCTCATGTTCGCTGAGCGCGGGGGGCGCTGGCAGAAAACATAGCGTACGCTTCAGGGATTGTTTCCGGTGCGAGAGGGTCGTCCGGATAACTGAGGAAGGCCTCAGACCCGCACTGGCTTCGCATTCGTTCCAACCATGCTGTGCGGCATAATGCACCGACCAGTCCAAAGCGAACTTCGGAGAAGTCGATGCTACTGTCTGAACAAAACGTACTCGTGACCGGTGGCGCGCGCGGGCTTGGTGCGGCGATCACCGAAGCGCTCGCACGCGAAGGCGCCGGCGTCATCATCAACTATCGTCGCAGCGAAGCGCAGGCGAAAGCGCTCGTCGATCGGCTTGGGCCGCGCGTGGTGGCGGTCCAGGCCGATATCACCGATGAGGCGTCGGTCGCGCGTCTCTTCGACGAGGCTCGCGCGAAAAGCGGCCGGCCGGTGCATGCCGTGGTGAACAACGCGCTCGCCGATTTCAGCTTCGATGGCGACGCGCGTCCGAAACTCGGCGATATCGAATGGGCGCGCTTTCAGCAGCAGATCGATGGTGCGCTCAAGGGTGCGCTCTACACGATTCAGGCCGCGTTGCCCGCGATGCGCGCCGCCGGTTTCGGCCGCGTCGTGAATGTCGGGACCAATCTGTTCCAGAATCCCGTCGTGCCATATCACGATTACACGGCGGCAAAAGCGGCATTGCTCGCGCTGACGAGGACCGCATCGAACGATCTCGGACCGGATGGCATCACGGTGAACATGGTGTCGGGTGGCCTGCTGCGCACCACCGATGCCAGCAGCGCGACGCCCGAAGCCGTGTTCGATATGGTCGCGGGATTCACGCCGTTGCGTCGCGTCACGGCGCCCGCCGAGTTCGCCGACGCGGTGCTGTTTTTCCTCTCGCCGTGGGCGCGCGCGGTGACGGGTCAGAATCTGGTTGTCGACGGAGGGCTGGTCAAGGGCTGAGACCCACCGATTTCAGCAGTTATCTCAGCGCCGAGTCGGCCAGTGTCCGCTCTGAAGAGGCTCGACTCCCATGACACGTGTCTGCTTCATCAGCATGCGGATCACAGCGCGGCTCATGCGACCGGGTTGGCGCGCGGTGGGCATGTCAGAGACGTTCAGGGACGCCGTCATCGCGTGAGCACAGTGAACTCGTTGCCGCGGCCCTCACTAATCGGAATCGGCTGCGAGAGATAACCGCTCGCGGGGTTGCGGACATAGGCCAGGTACTCGTTGTCGTGATCGAAGGCGTTTTCCGCCAGGACGGGCGTGCCGGTCTTCAAATGCGGCTCAAGCAGTATCAGCACCGGCAGGTACAGGCTGAACGCACCGTCGAGCAAAACCAGATCGATATCATCGCCGACGTCGGCGAGTGTTTCCCGCGCGTCGCCCACCCGGATGTCGACCAGATCGGCGAGCCCCGCGGACTCAAGGTTGGCGCGTGCGCGTGCCGCCTTGCCGGGTTCCAGCTCGGTGCCGATCAGGTGACCGCCGCCCATGTCGCGTAGCGCCGCGGCCAGGTAGATGGTGGACACGCCCATCGACGTGCCGAACTCGACGATTCGCGTTGCCCCGCGTGCGCGTGCGCACTGGTAAAGAAACCGGCCGTACTCCGGCGCCACGTTCAGGAAGTTGTCGACGTAGCCTCGATAGAAACCGCGCACATCACGGCGTTCCTCGGCGAAGTGCTCGGCGAGACTCTCGGCGATCAATTGCTCGGAGTTCTCGGCATTGCTGAACTGCGCCATCAACGCCCGATCGGCCTGCTCCGCTTCCGTGAAGAGCCGTTGCAGGGTTTCGGCAACGCGTCCGGTGCTCAATGAATTCATGATGTCGTGTATTCCGAAGGAGACGGCTACGGGAAATTCCGCTTGCCGCTTTTCGACATGGTAGGGACCGGCGGCCTTGGCAGCATTGGTAAAAATCGCCAGAATATATGGAATTCATGCCAATCATCAGGACGCCGTCCAGGCCGGCCGGCAATCATGCCGATCCTCAGTGAACTTTCATCTCCCGCCGAGTGGGTGGACCCGGATCTGGTACCTCGCCCGGTGGTGACCATCGGTGCCACCGGTGTCGTGATGGACAGCCTCAGTGAGCAGGAGTCGAGCTTCCATCGTCACCACAAGGAAATGGATTTCCATCGTCATCGCAAGGGCGAGCTTCTGTTGGCGCTCCGTGGGGTGCTCACCTGCGAGGTAGAGGGCGGGTTCTGGATCGTGCCGCCGCAAAGCGCGATCTGGGTCCCGGGCGGCGTCCAACACAAGTTCACTGTCGCCGGCACGATCGAATGCTACGTCGTCTTCATCGACCCAAATGTGGCGTCGAATCTCCCCTCGAACTGCTGCGCGCTCTCCACCACGCCGCTGCTGCGCGAGCTGATGATCCGCTCCGCCAGCCTTCCCATGCTCTACGCGGAGGGTGGCATGGAGTCGCATGTGGTCGCGCTGCTTCTGGATGAAATCGCGGTGGCGCCGATCGGCAACCTTCACCTGCCGATGCCGGTCGATGGCCGGCTCCGCAAGATCGTCGAGATGATCATGGATGATCCTGCCGATCGCGGCACGATGCAGACGTGGGCACGACGTGTGGGGTTGAGCGAACGCACGCTGGCGCGCCTTCTTACTCAGGAGACGGGCATGAGCTTTGGCCGCTGGCGTCAGCAGCTCCACCTCATGCTTTCGGTGAAATGGCTGGGGACCGGGTCTTCGGTCCAGCAGGTCGCGGACCGCCTGGGCTATGAGAGCGCGGGCAGCTTCGTGACCATGTTCCGCAAAGCACTCGGCATATCACCGGGTCGCTATATGGCGGAACTGCGCATGCGACCTACCTGATTGAGCCGGTACGGCCTATGCCCTTAGCCACCGGGTGTAGTCGGGTAGCGTCAGCGAGTTGTGCACCTGGCCCGCGTGATCGCCGCGCGAGGTCTCTCCGGACTGCTGCATCGCTGCGAGCGTGCTGTTGCGGGCATCCAGTTCTTCCTGTGTACGTGGCATGAGAAGGCTCCCGCCCTTCTTTGAGGCGAGCGCCTGTTTCGCTTCCATGAACGGCCGTGCTATCCGTTCATAAGAAGCAACGGCGTCGACCGGATCCGCGTGCGCCGCCAGCTCTCCGGCAAGCACATAGGCGCCAACCAGTGCGAGGCTGGAGCCCTGTCCCGACAGGAACGAGGGTGCGTGAGCAGCGTCGCCGACCAGCGCCACACGGCCGGACGACCAGCGCGGCATATGGATCTCACTGACCGTGTCGAAGAAGAGGTCGTCCGCGCGCTGCATGGCTGCGAGCAGACGAGGAACTTGCCAGCCGCCACGACGGAAAATTTCCGCCGTCCGCTGGCGTTGCTCGTCGAAGCTGGCGTGCTCGGTCTGGTTGCCGCATCGGACGGTTACGCGTATCAGGAATATGTGCTGACACCGAAAGGCGAAGCGCTGTTCCCGGTGATTGTGACCTTGCGGCAATGGGGCGAGGCGAACCTGTTCGCACCCCGCGAAAAGCACTCGCAGCTCATTGACCGGGCAAGCGGCAAACTAGTGCCGAAGTTGATATTGCGCAGTGCCGGCGGTGCGACGCCTGCGCCGGCCGGCACGTTCGTGAAGAAGGCGGTAACACGAACCTAGCGGGTAAGAAGCGTAACGCTATCGGTCGGTGAGGGTCGGTAAGGGATCTTGAGCGCGAGAGGCGGCGGGTAGCGTTCGCTGTTCGACTCCGAGCAGTCCCTGATACGTTTGCGGCCACCTCGGGCATTGAATACAGTGAATCTGTTTGCGCGGAGGGTGGCTGCGATCGGGCGTCGCAGGCGGGCACCCAGGGGCACAGCCGAACGCTAACGCATGCACGTACAAGGATGCCAATCTGGCATCGCAGTCATGACAGTGCATGACTGGTTTCTCGGCCTGGATGGATCCACACTATCGGTGTTCGGTGACGAGGAATCCGGCCCCCGGTGTTTCCGCGTCGCCTGTCTATACGGCCAACCGGCTGTGAACGCAAGCCCGGCTGGCGATCGAATTTACGGAGTCTGAATATGGCAGAGAAACCTACCGTTCTCGTAGTCGGCGCATCGCGCGGACTCGGGTTCGCGCTGGCGGAAGAGTATGTACGCCGCGACTGGAACGTCATCGCGACCGTGCGCGGTTCGTCCACGCAATTGGACGAGTTGAAGTCACGCTATCGCGACAACATCGAAATCGAAAGGGGTATCGAGGTTGCCGATGCGCAGAGCGTCAGGACCTTGCGCGAACGCCTGAGTGGTCGCACGCTCGACGTGCTGTTCGTCAACGCCGGTATCGCCCGGTCCATCGAGAAGACGCCATCGACGGCTACAGAGCGGGACTTCCTTGACATGATGCTCGTCAACGCATTCAGCCCGGTGCGATTGATCGAGATGCTTGAGGATGTCGTTGCGGTTGACGGAACGATCGCGGTCATGTCATCGGAGCTCGGGAGTATCGCGAACAACAACGGTTTCTGGGATCTTTACAGCTCCAGCAAGTCGGCACTCAATATGCTCATGAAGTGCTATCTCGGCCACCGGCCGGACAACCGGCGAGCACTGCTGCTCGTGGCACCCGGTTGGGTGCGAACGGAGATGGGTGGGACTGACGCCATGTTCTCGGTTGATGAAAGCATTCCGCTCGTTGTCGACGTGGTTACCCGGAACCAGGGGAAGATGGGGCTGCGTTTTATCGACCGGTTCGATGAAGTGCTGCCCTGGTAATCGAGAGGCTCGTGCAATCCTGGGCCGGAGTCGGTGCCAGCCTGTCACGGCAGCACCGGCGTTTCATCGTGGGTTGCCCACAAGTGACGAAACGAAGTCCAGAAAGGCGCTGGTCTTGGCCGGCATGTGGTTGCGCGAAGGGTACAGGGCATAGAGCGGAAACCTTTCATCGGTCCAGTCGGGAAACAGGTTCACAAGGCGGCCACTTGCGAGCAGATGCTCAGCGCCAAGTTCCATGACCTGAGCAATGCCGTATCCAGCCAGGCAGATCGAGTGCATCGTGCCCACGTCGTTAGTCATCAACTGCCCCTCGGTAGATGGCACGTACCGTTCGCTCCCGCGATGAAATTCCCACTGAAAAGCGCGCCCGGTTTCCGGATTGCGAAAGTCTATCCTCACGTGCGATGAATCGTGCAATGCGTGGGGATTCTCCGGGCGGCCATATTTCTTCAGATACGAGGGTGCGGCGACCGTTAGCACGCGCGTATCGAGGAGCTTGCGCGCAATCAATGACGACGACCTGGGCTCGCCGAAGCGAATCGCGAGATCGAAGCCGTTCGAGACCATGTCCTCCAACTGATCACGTGTGACCAGATCGAGCTTCAGATCGGGATGAGCTTTTAGGAATTCGCCCAGACGTGGTCCGAGGATCAGGTTCGAGAAAAACGGATGCACGTTCACGCGCAGGTGGCCCCGTACGGCCATCCTGCCGCTGACAGCCGACTCGGCGGCCTCCTCAAGCGCGGAAAGTAGCGGCACGACCTGCTCAAAGAGGCGGCGTCCATCATCGGTCAGCGTGACCGAGCGTGAATGACGGTCGAACAGCCGCACGTCGAGTCGTGCTTCGAGCCGTGCGATTGACCGGCTGACCCCGGGCTGCGACATGTTCAGCGCCTCCGCCGCTGCAGCAAAGCTGCCACTGCTGGCAACTGCGGCGAGGACGCTCATGCCATTCAGTGTTCTTTCATCAAAAGCCATCGACGTGCTCCTGCCTGGGTTCGTGCCCGGATGTTAGAAGAGAGTTTGTTTTGTCAGGTATACGCCGAGGGGATGCCCGCCCCGGCCGCCAGGATCCGTCGTGCAGTCCGCTTGTATCGCCGCTTCACCATACACACCCGGCTTCGACTTTCGCGCTAGGCGGGCTGCGCGACAAGAAACTTTGCAATCTCGCCCGCGAGCGCGTGGTTTGCCGCGTCGGGGACGATCAGGCTGAATTCGACGTGAGGCAGCTTTGGCAGGGCGGTGGTGCCACCCAGCGGCACCAGGTCGGCCGGCACGGCCGACGCGTTCAGACAGGAAAATCCCAGTCCCGCGGACAGGGCGGACTGAAGTCCTGCAACGCCGGATGCGGAATGGGCAATGAAGTATTCGACGCCTGCTTCGTTGAGTCTGGCCAGCATGTAGCGTTGCAATGAGCATGTATCGGGAAGCGCGACCAGAGGGAGGGGACGGCGGGATACCCGTGCGAAGGACGGTGCCGCTACCCATAGCAATGGCTCACGGCGAATCATGAAACTGGCGAACGCATTGCGCACCGTCACGCTTTCTTTCCTGACCCGGTCAGCGACACGCATCGAGAGTCCGATGTCGAAATCGCCGGAGCCTGCATCGAGCTCGATGAGCGCACTCTTTCGCACCGAGACGTGAAGGCGCAGTGACGGATATTGATCGCCGAGCTGCTTCAAGACCTTTGCGATATCGTTGGGGCGGAAATAGTCGGTGACGGCGAGGCGAAGGTCACCCGATAGAGAAAGCCCCTGCATATCGCGGTAGGCCACGTCGTTGAGCAGCAGAAGCTTGCGGGCATGGTCGAGCAGGCGAGAACCCGCGGGCGTCAGCGATGCGCCTTTCTTGCCGCGTACGAACAGCACAAGCCCGCACGACTCCTCGAGTTTGCGGATCTGCTCGCTGACAGCCGACTGGGAACGATACAGCTGTACCGCAGCGGCGGAGAGGCTGCCAGTGTCGGCCACGACGGATAGTGTATTCAGGAGTTCGAGATCGAAGCGGCGCATCGCTATCCATTCATATTTCCGATGGATAAGATCATAACTTCCCGCTTTTTAGATGGAAAGGGCGTCGCGATGATGGGGGCTCCATTTGAACAACGAGGATGCGGATATGCCAGGACTCAGGTTGACGGTATCAGGAGACGGGAATACCGGATTGTCGGATCGCCTCGCAGCGGAACTGACTGCGCTTACCTGCTCGGTACTGGGCAAGGAGCCGGTCAAGACGATGGTGCTTGTCCAGTACGTTCCTCGCGAGCAATGGTTCATTGCCGGCAGTTCGCTCGCTGCGCAGGGGAAAAACTCGTTCCGACTGGAAGTGACCATCACGGAAGAGACCAATACGGAAGAGACCAATACGGAAGAGACCAATACGAAGAGCCAAAAGGCGGAATACCACCGACAGGCGTTCGATCTGCTCTCCACGCTAATCGGAAACGTCCACCCTCACTCCAACGTGCATATCATCGATTGTGCGGCGACGAGCTACGGTTACGGTGGCCTGACGCAGGAATATCGTTACCAGCATGAAGGCGGGACGGGCCGGCACGTCGAACGAAGTTCGTCAGGAGATCGAAAATGATTGCGATGCAACACATCCGTCGTAGCGGGCAAGTCTAAGAAGGTAGCCATCGTGGTGTGCATGCGCATTGTGAGCACGAGGTTCAGGAGCAGCGCGTCATGGGGTGCTCACCCGGCGCGCCAGCGAGAGTATCCAGTGAACCAGTGTCTCGTAAGCGTGAGGTGCGCCAGGGCATAGGGCAATGGAGATCCGCACAGGTTGCCACTGACGGTGAGCACGCGCCCCTCCGGGAAAAGCCTGGGCGACGCGTCCGGGCCAGCCCTGATTCAGTTCTTGATCCAGCCGAACGCATCGACCCGTGTTACCAGTTGAGCCAGTGCTACCGCGGCTGCAATCTTGCCGGGCATTGGCAGGTCGAGAATGTGGCAGCGCTGACTGGTCGACGTGTTGACGATGGACGCTGCGCCGTATTGGGCCGCGACAACGGGCTCGGGGTCAAGCGAGCCATTGACCGCCAGGCTAAAGAGGCTCGCATGACGGGCTTGCTGTTGCGCCTGCACCTGCAATTCGGGGAAGAGATGCTCTGGCAGTGTCGCCTGTATTGTTCCCGGTTCGAACCGGGGCGTCTGGGCGATGGTACCTCCGGGCACTGGAACGACTGCACCGATCCCGACATCGACGGCGCCTGCGGCGATAATGACCCAGATGCCTGCGTACGCCACGTGGATGCAAATCCGCGTGCGTGGACTTGGCTGCAGTACATGTGGCTGACCGTCATTGCCGTCGGCCAGTTCGATGGCGTCCGGAGGGCATCCGAGCATTCCGGAGAGAACCCGGCGTACCGCTGCACGACCCACCAGGTAACGCTTCGCGAGGGCGGAGTTGGGATAGTGTCTTATCCGGTCACGTTCCGCGCGAGAGATCCAGGCTTGTGCGTCCTCGCGCGAAATGGATTGCCATTCGGCGCGAAAACGCCACAGCACCGCATTGCCCGACGTCGGTATCTTCTGGGAGGAGGAAGAGTCGAAGGCAATCGGGTGGGGTATGAAGTCGATTCCGGGTGTCTCGTAAATCGGGTGGCGTTTTGCGCGGCTAGAGGGATGAAGTTTGTATCCCGACGGGTAGGTGATTGCTTTGCGGAGCATCCAGCTTCCTCAGTGCATGTAAGTAACGTCACGATCGCGCACGCGTATTTCGAGGCCGGCCTCAAGCAGATCGATGGCTAGCCAGCGCAGGAGCTTTACAACTCCGCTGACGGCTGGCTGCGGTAGCCATTCACCGAGCAGCCGGACGGCCGCCTGGCTGCGGGTGATCTGCAGCAGGGCGATGGTCTGGAGCAGTAGCGCCTCGTCACCGGCCATGCCGGTTGCGCATCGGCAGCGCAGGTCGAGCGGTCGCAGCGACACCGTCGCCAGTGAGCGCATCACCAGGTCGAAGTGCTCGATGCCATCCGGTCGCAACCCTGTCTTGTGGAGGATCTCACGCCAGTCCCGCTGCCCACGCCGGCCATCGCAGCGCGGACGCAACCACGTGCGGATGGCCGTCAATACCGTCAGTTCGGGTCCGTCAGGTCGTTCAAGCAGTTGTTCGTCGAACGATTCAACGAATTCGGCCCGCTGGGGATGTGGATTCATGACGTTTCCTCGTTGGCGCGGCAGCCTCTGCATCACGTTGGCGCTCGCATTGCTTGCCGGGAGCTCGTGTATTCGCGATTACACGGACGACCGGCCGAGCCATTCACGGACGTGATTGGAGCGCGGTGGCCGCAGAGGCGAGCGCTCATGGGATTTCGGCGATCCGACGAAGAGGAAACCCAGAATCCGGTCTGACGGATCAAAATCGAGGGCAACCTGCAACTGAGGGTCGTATGCGTCTGCCCCGGTGGCCCAGAAACCGCCGTAGCCGAGCGCATGGATCGCGTTGAGCATGTTCATGGCCGCCGCACCGACGGACAGGATCTGCTCGGATTCGGGAATGCCGGTTCCCGAGGAAATGGCAGCGCCCAGCACGATGATCAGCGGTGCCGCATAGGCTTTTTCCCGCCGATGCTCGTGGGCGGACCGGGGCTCGTCCGGTGCGCGTGCAGCCGCGATATCGACGAGCACTTCGCCAAGCTCGGCCCGCGCTTCACCACGGATGAAGGCGAACCGCCAGGGGAACAGGCGGCCGTGATCGGGTGCGCGTACCGCGGCGTCGAATATCAGGTCCAGCTCCGCGTCACTGGGACCGGGCTCGACAAGTGGCCAGTATGACTGGCGCGAGAGCAGGGTGTCGAAGACGGCGCGACGATCTTCCGGGGACAGTGCACCCTGTGCATCCGGTGACGCGGTCTGAGTGGTCGAAGACGTATCCATGAACTCATCCGATGAAATTGGTCACAGAGGATGATGATCAAAAATTCCGCGTTTTGCAAATGATTCTCATTTATTTTTGCATTGCGGACAGTCATCTCCTATCCTGGTGCGAATGATTATCTGGCCGCGGGTGCGGCTCGCGGAGAGAGAGCAAAATGGCGCAGCAGGTGGGGCAACTGGATTCGAACGGGCGTTGGCCTGCGGACGTGGCGGTGTGGCATGTCGCCATGCCGCCGGCCGGTACCTGTGTGAACGGGGCCGTGCTCGATGGAGACGAACGGGAGCGTGCTTTGCGCTATCGACGGCCCGCGGATCGGACGCGCTACGCGGTTACCCGGGCCGTGCTACGCGAGCTGCTCGGCCAGCGGCTAGGCACCGAGCCTGCATCGTTGCGCTTCGCTACGTCGGGCCATGGCCGGCCCGAGCTGTTCGGGATACCGGGCATATCATTCAATGTCTCGCATTCCGGTGACCACGGGTTGATCGCGA
Organism: Paraburkholderia sp. BCC1885; assembly: GCF_900996235.1. Taxonomy (GTDB): domain Bacteria; phylum Pseudomonadota; class Gammaproteobacteria; order Burkholderiales; family Burkholderiaceae; genus Paraburkholderia. The sequence continues at coordinate 559 of NZ_CAAJGM010000099.1, read as the reverse complement.
TCTCACAGGCGAGAGCGGTTGGAATCGATGTTGAATACATCGACCCTTCGCTTGACTGGCGTAAGCGGCTCGGCTGGGCCGTGTCCTCACGCGCGCGCGAGTGAGGCATGATGGTGATGGCGTGTTGAAGTCCGTGTAGATCAAGGGAGATCGTGTCCACGATCGGCGATCGTGGGCACGATCCATCCAAATCTATCCAGATCTACCCGGTTGAGAGTGTGGGCGGGGTGAGGGGTTTCAGTTTGTCAGCCACATTCCAAGGCAGCAATTCGTCGATGCGAGAGATCTTGTGATCAGCGATGTGGGTCAGGACGTATTCCAGGTAGGCACGCGGGTTGATTGCGTTGAGCTTGCACGTCCCGATCAAGCTATACATCGCGGCGGCCCGCTCGCCCCCGCTGTCGGAGCCGACGAACAGATAATTTTTGCGTCCAAGCGCGACACAGCGCAAGGCGTTTTCGGCAAGCACATTGCTTATCTCGGCCCGACCGTCTTCACAGTAGAACGTGAGGGCTGCCCAGTGGTTCAGCGAGTAGTTGATCGCCTTGGCGAGCGCGGA
>NZ_CAAJGM010000098.1 GCF_900996235.1 Paraburkholderia sp. BCC1885 | reverse complement strand
GCGGCGACGTCACCCGCATTTCCAGTCCGCTAGTCAACATGTCCGCAGGTGTCAATGCCGCTCAAAGGGAAGCGATGCGATATGTCGACGGTCTCTGTCTCGTTCTCGCCGGCGCGGGCAGCGGCAAGACGCGCGTGATCACGCAGAAGATCGCCCACCTGATCGAGAACAAGGGTTTCGAGCCGCGCCATATCGCGGCCGTCACCTTCACCAACAAGGCCGCCGCCGAGATGCGCGAGCGCGTCGGCAAGCTGCTGGAAGGCAAGACGCTGACCACGCCCGGCAAGGAAGGCCGCAAGGTGCCGGTCAACCAGCTGACGGTCTGCACCTTCCACTCGCTGGGCGTGCAGATCCTGCGCCAGGAAGCCGAGCACGTCGGCCTCAAGCCGCAGTTCTCGATCATGGATTCGGACGACTGCTTCGGCATGGTGCAGGAGCAGATGGGCACCACCGACAAGGGGCTGATCCGCAAGATCCAGAACATCATCTCGCTCTGGAAGAACGGGCTGGTGA
>NZ_CAAJGM010000097.1 GCF_900996235.1 Paraburkholderia sp. BCC1885 | reverse complement strand
TGTGAACATTACCGTTCCGGGCTGCCGGTGCCATGGCCGGGCGTCCGGTGCATTACTTTCAAGATAGAGGGCGACGGCGATTATAACCGTGCGGCCAGGTCCGTTACCCGAATTGGGCGTCGGATTAATCGACGGTAAGGCGGCATATCGATGGGACGAGCCACGCGGCGCCGTGATGGTGTTCAGGCGCGGCCAGGCGAGCGCAAGGGCAATGGCAATGGCCCGGTGGCGCTTGGTGGGATGGTTTTGCGCCGGCGCCGGGCGGGCGGCGCCGGGTGCCGTTCAGGCGATGAAGGCCAGCGCCTGCGCATCGCCTCGGATCGCGCCGGCTAAACCCCGCCGGTCACGAGCGGCAACACCGTCAGATCGGGATGGGTGCCCTCGACGATGCTGCGGCCCACGTGCACCCCTTCGTAGAGCGCCTCGTCCCTGCCGGCGAAGCTTTCTTCGCCGTCCGCGTGAAACGGCACAGCGTGACCGGGGATGCCAGGGTCGGCGCCCGGATGACAGACAT
>NZ_CAAJGM010000096.1 GCF_900996235.1 Paraburkholderia sp. BCC1885 | reverse complement strand
CAGGATCGCGACCAGGATCCAGAGCACGGCGATCTGAGTGGAAAACGAGAGTCTCGGCATAGGCGGGCGGCTTCGGGAGTTCGGCGGTCGGGCGCTGCCATGATAGCGGGTGGCAACCGCCTCGTCCCACCCTTTCCTCCCGGACCCGGCTCGACTTGCCGGGCAGGCGCCGGGCCTGTCCGGTCCCGGCGGCCATCGCGCGCCGCGCGTGCGCTCGTCCGGGACGCTCGATCGAAATCAATCTCGACGTAAGCGTGTCACAAAGTAACCGTATGGTTAACGCTTTTCAAATAAATACAGGGAGCATTCAAGTGTTCGCGTCGTCCGTGTCTCGTTTCGTCCGTCCCCATGCCATCGCATCCGCCGTCTCGCTGTCGTTCCTGCTCACCGCCTGCGGCGGCGACGGCACCGCGAGCGATACATCGCCCTCGGTGGTCTCGCAGGTGCCTGCCCCGCCCGCCGATCCGGGCTTCACCGATAGCGCGCCGGTGCCGTCGGTGGCGGCCTTCGTCGAC
>NZ_CAAJGM010000095.1 GCF_900996235.1 Paraburkholderia sp. BCC1885 | reverse complement strand
GACGCTGGAGGCGCACAACCCGAAGGCGAGGAAGGCCAGCAGGCCCTGCCAGAACATCGTCGGCTCGCCGGCACGATGCGCGGCGAACAGCGGCACGAACACCAGCAGGTTCTTGAGCCATTGGTGCAGGCGCAGCGCGTGGGCCCAGACCCGCAGCGTGCCGGCGCGCGTGTCGATCACGTGCTCGACGTTGCCGTTGCGCTGCGCCTCGCGCGCGATGCGCTTGGGCGCGTTGACCACGTAGGCGCGCTCGGCCGCGCGCCAGGCGGAGAGATCGTCGCGGGAATTGCCTACATAGTCGAAACCCTTGTCGCCGTAGGCGCCCACCAGCGCGTCGCGCTTGTTGTCGGCCGACAGATTGACGGCGCCGTCGCTGGCGAAGGTGCGGTCGAACAGGCCCAGGTGGCCGGCGATCGCATTGGCGTAGTGCGAGGCGCTGGCGGTGGCCAGCGTGATCGGCCGGCCCTGGCTGCGCTCGGCGCGCAGCCATTCGAGCACCGTGCCGTTGTAGGGCAGGC
>NZ_CAAJGM010000094.1 GCF_900996235.1 Paraburkholderia sp. BCC1885 | reverse complement strand
ACGGCAACCTGAACACGCGTTTCTCGTCGAACTTCGCCGACGACGCATGGCTGACCGTCGACCTCGGCAAGGAAACCGCCTTCAACCGGGTGGTGATCAACTGGGAGAACGCCTACGGCAAGCAGTTCCTGATCCAGGCTTCGCACGACAACGTCGACTGGTCGAATACCGTCTATACCCAGGCCAACGGCAAGGGCGGCATCGACGACCTGTCGTTCAACACCACGACCGCGCGCTACATCCGCCTGCAAGGGCAGCAGCGCGCGACCGGCTACGGCTACTCGCTGTTCGAGTTCGCGGTGTACAACGACCCGTCGAAGGCGGCAGGCACGGGCTCGGGCAGCACCGGCACGGGCTCCGGCAGCACGGGTTCCGGCTCGGGCAGCACCGGCTCGGGCAGCACGGGCACCGGTGGCGACACCGGCACCCAGCAACCGGCCAGCCCGTTCGTCGAGCAGCCGGCCAACCAGGCGGTGCCGGCCGGCCAGCCCGGCCACTTCGCGGTGATGATGTCGGGT
>NZ_CAAJGM010000093.1 GCF_900996235.1 Paraburkholderia sp. BCC1885 | reverse complement strand
TGCCGGCCTTGATGCGGCCTTCGATCGGCGCCTCGATGTCGGTCAGGCTCGACAGGCCTTCCTCGCCGGCGCGATTGCGGAACACCAGGCCGCTCGACACGGTGCTGGCCTCGTCGCGGTTGATCGCCGCCAGTTCGTCGGCCACGCCGAGCGTCTGCGGGTTGGCTGCCGCCGCCGGCACGCCGCCCGCGCCGTTGGCGGCCACGGCCGCCGCCGCGTAGGGCTGCGCGTAGCCGGCGGGCGGCGGCGGGATGTAGGCGGGTGCCGCGTAGGCGCCTGCCTGCTGCTGCGGATAGGGCGGCTGCGGCGTATAGGGCTGCGGCTGGTAGGCCGGTGGCGGATAGGCGCCCGGTGCATAGGGCTGCGGCGCATAGGCTTGCTGCTGCGGATACGGGGCCTGGCCGTAATAGGGCTGCTGCTGTGCGTAGACCGGTTGCGCGGCGGCGCGCGTGGTGTTCTTGCGCGCGGTGCCGCGTCGTGCCGGCTGCGGGCGGGCCGGCGCGTCATAACCGGGCGCATA
>NZ_CAAJGM010000092.1 GCF_900996235.1 Paraburkholderia sp. BCC1885 | reverse complement strand
AGCACGTCCTTCTGCACCACGCAGTCGAGCGCGGTGGTCGGCTCGTCGGCGATCAGCAGCCTGGGCTTGAGCAGCATCGCCGAGGCCAGCACGATGCGCTGGCGCATGCCGCCCGAGAACTCGTGCGGGTAACGCCGCATGCAATCGCGCGGATTGCGCACCCGCACGCGCTCGAGCATGGCCAGCGCGCGCCGCTCGGCTTCTTCGTGCGACAGGCCGCGCCGACGCCGCAGCGCCTCGGTCAGTTGCACGCCGATCCGGAATGCCGGGTTCAGCGACACCATCGGCTCCTGGAACACCATGCCGATGCCCACGCCTCGCGTCTCGCGCCACTGCGCGGCGCTGTGCGAGAGCAGCGGCGCGCCGCCGAAGCTCACCGTGCCGCCCATCACGCGCGCCGCGTCGGGCAGCAGCCCGAGCAGGGTCTTGCCGATCAGGGTCTTGCCGCTGCCCGACTCGCCCACCACCGCCAGCGAGTGCCCCGCCTCGAGATCGAAGCTCACGCCGTCGACCACGCGCCT
>NZ_CAAJGM010000091.1 GCF_900996235.1 Paraburkholderia sp. BCC1885 | reverse complement strand
CATGGGCGTCCATCTTCGGCGTCTCGGGCGAGAACGGATCGTAGAAGCCCTTGTTTTCGCCCGACGTGTGCAGACGACGATCGACGCCGAGCTTGCCCATCAGGCCCGTGAAGCCGAACCCGTCCATCAGCACGCCGATCGAGCCGACGATGCTCGCCTTGTCGACGAAGATCTTGTCGGCGGCGGACGCAATGTAATAACCGCCCGATGCGCACATGTCGGTCACGACGACGTACAGCGGCTTGTTGGGATATTTCGTGCGCAGCCGGCGGATCTCGTCGTAGACCATCCCGGCCTGCACCGGGCTGCCGCCCGGGCTGTTGATCCGCAGCACGACGCCGGCCGCGCCGTCGTCGTCGAACGCGGCGTCGAGCGCCGTATTGATGTCTTCGCCGTTCGCGTTGGTGCCTGCCGCGATCTCGCCGTCGATCGTCACGAGCGCCGTGTGGCGCCCGGTCGACGCGAACTTCGCGTCGTTCGAGAAAACGATCAGCGCGAAGGCGAGCAGCCGGAACACGCCGA
>NZ_CAAJGM010000090.1 GCF_900996235.1 Paraburkholderia sp. BCC1885 | reverse complement strand
CGCCTTGGCCTGCGCGACCGCCTCGGTGATCTCGGCGTTCGGCGCGGCGCGCCGGATCGCGACGCCTACCGCGAGGATGTCGATCATCACCAGGTGCAGGATCCGCGAGATCATCGACAGCTGCGATTCGCGCATCTCGATGTGATCGGTCTCGAGCGCCACGGTGGCACGCTTGGCCAGCGGCGTGTTGCTGGAGGTGATCGCGATCACCTTGGCGCCGGCCTGCATCGCCACGTCGAGCACGCGCAGCAGCTCGGGCGCGCGGCCCGACTTCGACACCGCCACGATCACGTCGCCCTTGCCGAGCAGGGCGGCCGAGGCGGCCTGCATGTACAGGTCGCCGTAGGCGATGGTCGGGATGCCGAAGCGGAAGAACTTGTAGTGCGCGTCCTGGGCCACGATGTTCGAGTTGCCCAGGCCGTAGAACTCGATGCGCCGCGCATTGTTGAGGATGTCGATGGCATGCTCGACGTGCTCGAAGTTCAGGTGCTCGCGCAACTGCAGGATCGCCGACACGGTGTT
>NZ_CAAJGM010000089.1 GCF_900996235.1 Paraburkholderia sp. BCC1885 | reverse complement strand
GCTTCGTGATCGGCATCGGCATGGGTGGCGACTTCTCGGTCGGCCACGCGATCCTCGCCGAGTTCTCGCCGCGCAAGCATCGCGGCGCGCTGCTCGGCTCGTTCAGCGTGATCTGGACCGTCGGCTACGTGGTGGCCAACGTGCTCGGCCTGGTGTTCGCCGATGCCTCGCCGGGCGCCTGGCGCTGGCTGCTGGCCTCGGCCGCGGCGCCGGCTTTCATCGTGCTGCTGGCCCGGCTGGGCACGCCCGAATCGCCGCGCTGGCTGCTGGGCAAGGGTCGCGCCGCCGAGGCGCGCGCCATCGTGGCCAGGCATTTCGGCAGCCACGTGGTGCTCGACGGCGGCGAGCAGGCGCGGGTGTCCCATGGTTACGCGCGCCTGTTCCGCCCCGACCTGATCCGCCGCACCCTCTTCAACTGCGCGTTCTTCGTCTGCCTGGTGATCCCGTACTTCGCGATCTACACCTTCCTGCCGACCATCCTCAAGACCATCGGCCTCTCGGAAGGCTTCGGCGCGGACCTGCTGCT
>NZ_CAAJGM010000088.1 GCF_900996235.1 Paraburkholderia sp. BCC1885 | reverse complement strand
AACGCCGCTGAGTGCGTGCGCCGGGTTCTCTTCGTCATCGTCTGGTTTCCTTTGTAGGCATTATGCCTATCTCAGAACCCAGCGATTCCACCTAACCGACTGTCCAGATTTCCGGGGCCACCTCTCACTGCCCGGATGAATCAGCTCTTGGGCAGCCCCGGCGGATTAGTCCGGGCCTTGTCGATGGCCTCGGCGCCCAGACTCCAGCGATCGAGTACCTGGGTGTATTTGCCGTTGCTGATCAGGTCGTTCAACAGCAGGGTGAGCGGCTCGGCGAGTCCACTACCCTTGCGCGTCGTGATGGCCACGTCGGCAATAATCGGCCAGCCGCCGCTGATGGTGCCCACCGAGCGTATGCCGCCTTTCTGCGCCGCCGCGTAGGCGAGTGCCGAGTTGACGCTGAGAATGACGTCGGCGCGACCCGAGCGCAGCGCCACCTCCCGCACGGCGACGTCGTCGTAGTACTGAACCTGCACCGGCTTCAGACCGTGTGCGACGTTTTCTTTGTCCCATTCGAGCAGAATCTTTTCCTGATTGGTGCCCGAATCGGTAATGACGCGCAAACCGGCGACATCCTTCGGTTCGCGGATCGACCTGATTGGGCTGGAGTCGGCCACGTAGAATCCCAGCACGTCGCGCCGGTAGGTCGAGAAGTCGAACTTCTGCTTGCGTTCCTCGGTGACCGTCACATTCGATATCACCGCGTCGACCTTGCCCGACTGCAAAGCAAGCGGCCAGTCTTCCCACGCCAGCACAACGATTTTCAGCTTGCGCCCGAGACCATCGGCGACCAGTTGCGACAGGTCCGGGTCATAGCCCACTACGGTCTTCGAATCGGTCGCGTAGGTGCCAAGCGGCGGCCACGCCACGGTCATGCCCACGACCAGGTCGCCCTTTTCGGCAAACTGAAACGTCGCAGGCACCGCCTGGATGGCCGCAGCATCGGGCGTCGCGCGGATGCGATCATGCTGATCCGGCGTCAGGTTGATGGCGGTCGCGGCGCTGGCTGCGTGTGCCGCGCCCGCCAAACCCATCGCCAATACAATGAACGTTCCGGCCACCGCCGAGCGAATTTTCCAGCCGTGTTTCATGAATTTTCATGCCCTGTTGAGAAATGGTTTTTAGAAGCGGTTTTTAGAAGCGGTTTTATGATCTTGTGATACGCAATCCTAACGATGTCCAAGCGGCTCCGGCTGCACCAGATCGCTCAACGAATCTGTGCGGCCCGGCTCCAGCAAATCCTTGCCGAACGGCAGGCGAAAATGGACTTCCGGCGCAATCGATTGATCGAACAGCGGCTCATAACCAGCGTTGAGATAAAGCGCCGCGGCTTCCGGTTGCCTGAAGCCGGTTGTCAGATAGACGCGCCGGTATCCCTGCCGTAACGCGCGCGCCTCGAGTTCCTGCACGACGCGACGCGCCAGGCCCTGACGGCGCTGGCCGGCATGCGTCCAGATCCGCTTGAGTTCGGCGGTCGTGGCGTCGTAGCGCTTGAACGCGCCGCCACCGACGGTCTCGCCGTCGCGCACGATCACAATGAAACCGCCTTCGGGTGGCGCAAATAACTCGGCCGGATAGCGCACCAGCTCTTCACTCGCCGACGCCGCACTGTCCGGCCGAAACTCCCGGTAGCGCGTCGCATACTCGACCTGCAGCGCATCCAGCAGCGGCCGCGCGATGGGATCCAGCAAGGTGGTGTCGATAATGTTGTAGGTCATGGCAGAAGGAAGATGCGCGTCGAACCGAAAACACGATATCAGGCTGCCAATCAGGATTGAACCAAACATTTAACGAATGGTTATTCCTTAAATTCCGTATAGGTAATTCACAAATTCATGCGCATTTCCCCGGCTGATTCACGCCGTCAATCAAGCGTGATAATCACCAGGATAATTATTTCGGATTGCTTTCAATGTTTGACGGAGAAATGGCGTGCATGCCGTGGCGATGTGATTTTCGCCGTTCGCACAGCCAGACACGCTGCGGAAACAGCGTGGATGCGGATGCAGACGCTAGCGAGCGCGAGCGTGTTATTCGATAACCGCGCTGAGCCTGTCCCTGGAGGTGATGGGCCGCTCGCGGTCCGCAAACGCATCCGGCCGTGCATTGCGCACGCTTTGCCAGATTACGACGCCTTCCTGGTCTTCCGGTCCAAAGCCGAGTTCGCGATGGTCATACGCCAACATCCTCGCAAACCACCGTTGCAAATAGCCTGAGCCGTCGAATACCTCGCCGCAGACAGGATTGTCGTAGACCACGAACAGATGGTCGAGCGTGCCGCCGGCAAGGCCCTCTTCCAGTTTCGCGAGCAAGGTCGCCATCAATTCCGGGCCGAACGGATTGAACATGAACACGACCACCTTGCCCGAAGGCACGGCCAGATCGGCGACATTGGCCGTGACCGCGCGGATCGGCGGACGCTGCGGAAAGCGTCGCGCCAGCACGGCGCCGTTCGCGTTGGCGACCTTGACGAGCTCCGCGCTGATGTCGTAGCCGAGCGCCAGCGCAAACGGATACTCGGAGGCGACGATCAGCGGCCGGCCCTTGCCGCAACCAATATCGATGAAGGTATAGCCGGCGATATCGCCGAGGGTGTCCAGCGCGCGGCGAATGATGGTCGGTTGCGAGCCCATATAGGGGCGTAGTTGGCTCGCGAGGCTGGCATCGCGCTGCAGCGCCTCGGCGTCGACGAGGCCGCTGGTATCGGTGCCGTATTGCAGGTCGATGGGATGGCGCCGCAAGCAGCCCGAATACACCGCGCGCAACAGCGGCACGCGAATGCAGATGCGGCGGATGCGCGGCGCGAACATCGCCCGCTGCACGCCGTCGGGCAATCTCGCCACGACGTTCAGCAGCGGTTGCTTGAGCGCGCGCCGCCATGCCACTCGTGAGCCGCCGTGGGTCGTCGTTCGCATGAAATCCCTTGGACATAAGCGTTTTAGGGGCCATCCCCGCCGTCCAGGACATCATTGCATCCCGAGGCATGCAAATAGCGCCATACGTCTGGTGAATTACGACAAGGCCGGCTCACCACCTATGATCGTGGCGGTGCTTCGAGCAGGCCGCGTTCCACCGGGCACAGCAGATCATCGTAAATCAAGGCAAATCATTTAAGACCGAGCCGTCTGGCGAGCCGGTTGAGATTGGCCCGATCCATGCCCAGTTCACGCGCGGCAGCCGCCCAGTTCTGGTTGGCACGCGCCAGCGCGTCCACCAGCATGGTCCGCTCGTAGGCGGTCACGGCGCTGCGGAAATCGAGTTCCACATTTCGCGTCGCCACGGTGTGCGTCGCTGCATCGCCTGCTTCGCTGCGGTTCACCGCCAGTGCCAGATCAGCCGCCGTCAAGGTCAGAATGCGCCGCCGGTCGCGATTGATTGCGAGCGCCTTCAGGGCGCTACGCCCAATCAGATGTTCGAGTTCGCGCACATTGCCCGGCCATGAATAACGCAGCAGGGCGGCTTGCGCGTCGGCAGCGAGACGTATGCTGAGAAGGCCCAGCCGCGAGCGGTTTTCTTCGATAAAGAAGCCCGCGAGCAGCAATACATCGCGGCCACGTTCGCGCAAGGGCGGCACGCGCAGCGGATAGACGCTCAAACGGTGATACAGATCGGCACGAAACCGCCCCGCTCTCACCTCTTCGGCCAGATCGCGGTTGGTGGCCGCAATCAGCCGCACGTCCACCTGATGTTCGTTATCCGAACCAATTCTTTGCAACTGGCCGTTTTGCAGCACCCGCAGCAACTTGGCCTGCACGACGAGCGGCAATTCGCCGACTTCGTCGAGAAACAGCGTGCCGCCGTCGGCGAGTTCGAACTTGCCGCGCCGGTCCGACGATGCGCCCGAGAAAGCGCCCCGCACATGCCCGAACAATTCGCTTTCGACGAGCGTATCGGGCAGGGCCGCGCAGTTCAGGCTGATCAGAGGCTTGCCGGAACGCGACGACAGCGCGTGGATCGCATTGGCCACCAGTTCCTTGCCGACACCCGTTTCGCCCGTAATCAACACGGTGAGATCGCTGCTGGCGACGACTTCGATCTCTTCCATCAGATGTCGGTGCGGCGCGCTGCCGCCGATCATTTCGCGGCGGCTCTGGCCGCTCGCCTGCCGGTAGGCTTCGGCCCGGTTGCGCTCCTGCTCACTCGTGCGAGCCAGCGTATCGATCCGCTCGACGACGCTCACGGTGGCCGCGCCCAGGCTCAGAAACGCCTGCAGCGAAGTCATGTCCACACTGTCGAAACGCGCCGGATCCACGGCGTCAAGCGTGAGCAGTCCCCATGGACGGCCTCGCACCATCAGCGGACAGCCGAGGCAATCATGGACCGCCAGATTGCCATCCACGCCCTGCACCAGACCATCGTAAGGATCGGGCAACTCGGAGTCCGCCGGGAAACGCATGGGCTCCGTTCTCGCCAGCAACTGCTCGAAGCGTGGATGGTCGCTGACGCGAAAGCGGCGCCCGAGCGTGTCGCTACTCAAGCCGTCGATGGCGAGCGGCACCAGCACGTCGCCATCGAGCCGCAGCAGCGCGGCTGCATCGGCAGGAAAAAGTGCCCGCAGGCTGCTCAACAAGCGCCGGTAGCGTTCGTGATCAGGCAGGTCGCGCGAAAGATCCTGCACCAGCGGCGTCAGCGCGTCGAGCACGGCGCGCGCAGTCATTGCGACCTCCGATGCAGTCGGTCTGACTAGAGTCGTATGGACCATCCTTAAACCTAAATCATTGATTTAGATTGATTTTACACCTGGCACAAAACATGGATAGAAGAAGGCAGTAGCAGCCACGCTGCTGAGCCCTCCACTTCCACAGGAATTCGCACCATGCTTTCTGCCGAACATCGCGCCATCGTCAAAGCCACCGTCCCGCTTCTCGAAACCGGCGGCGAAGCACTAACCATGCACTTCTACAAAATGCTGCTCGAGGGACACCCCGAGGTCAGGCCGCTCTTCAATCAGGCGAATCAGGCGAGCGGCGCGCAACCACGCGCGCTGGCCAACAGCGTGCTGATGTACGCGCGGCATATCGATCAGCTCGATCAACTGGGCGGGCTCGTCGGCCAGATCATCAACAAGCATGTCGCCCTGAACATTCAGCCCGAGCATTATCCGATCGTCGGGCAATGCCTGCTCAAATCGATCCGCGAGGTGCTCGGCGCCGAGATCGCCACGGATGCCGTCATCGAGGCGTGGGCGGCGGCGTATCGACAACTCGCGGATCTGCTGATCGGACTCGAAGAACAGATCTATGCCCGGCACGCAGCGGCGCCCGGCGGCTGGCGCGGCACGCGGCTGTTCCGGGTCGCCCGCAAGGCGGTCGAGAGCGAGGAAATCACCTCGTTCTATCTGCGCCCCGACGACGGCCGCGAACTGCTGGCGTTCGAGCCGGGGCAGTACATCGGCATCCGTTTGGTGATCAATGGGGAAGAAGTGCGGCGCAATTATTCGCTCTCCGCAGCGGCGAATGGACACGAATATCGCATCAGCGTGAAGCGCGAGCCGAACGGCAAGGTGTCAAACCATCTGCATGCGAAACTCAACGAAGGCGACACGCTCGAACTATTCGCGCCCGCGGGCGATTTCAGGCTTATTCCCGGCGACAAACCGCTGGTCCTGATCAGCGGTGGAGTCGGCATCACGCCCACGCTCGCCATGCTGCAAGCCGCGCTGGAAACGCAACGTCCCGTGCATTTCATCCACGCGGCACGTCATGGCGGCGTGCATGCGTTCCGCGATGCAATCGAACAACTCGCGGCGCGTCATGCGCAACTCAAACGCTTCTACGTCTATGCGGAAAAGCGCGCGCAAGACGCAGCGGTGAATGGAACAGGCTATCTCGACGAAGCGCGGCTTGCGCAATGGCTGCCCGAATCGCGCGATGTGGATGCCTATTTTCTCGGCCCGATCGGCTTCATGAAGGCGGTGAAAAAGCACCTCAAGGCGCTTGGCGTGCCGGAGGCCCAAAGCCACTATGAGTTCTTTGGGCCTGCGGCGGCACTCGAATAAGCATGACGTCCAGTCGCAACATCCTGCCGTAAAGTCAGGCGACGCCGTTCAGTGACCGAGGCCGCTGGCGGCGATCTGCTGCTCCACATACTGCGCAAAGAGCGTATGCAGATGCGTGGTCGGATGGAGATCGTCGGCGAACATATACGTCTGGTCTGCGTTGGCAGTAACGTAAGTGGCCGGCGAGCAGAGCAAGGAGGTGTTATCCGGCGTTTTCGACGGATCGCAGGCTTGTCCCGTATTCGACACCGAGAAGCCATTGGCCTTGAAGTTCGAAATGATGCCGTTCAACCACGTATAGGCGTCCACCTGAATCACCTTGCTTTGAATGCCCTGGGTCTGCAAGCCGGCGTTTAGCGTCGAGTTGAACAGCTGCGATTCCTGCGTCAGGGTTGCACCGCCGTCGGACGCGGCAAGCCCGTCGGGCGCCAGCCCGATGTTCGGCACGTTCACCACGACCACATGCGTAGCGCCGCTCGCGACGATCTGCGCCACCACCTGAGCGAGCGTAGTCGCGGCCGTCTCGACGACAGTCGCGCCGGCCGGCAATGCGCCGGCTCGCAGCACGTCGTTCGCGCCCGCCCAGACCAGCACCAGCTGATTGGAGTTAAAGCTGCCGTGCGCGCTCAGATAGCTTGAAACCTGCTGATTGACCGGCATTTCGATGTTGCCAATCACCTCGGTCAGGAAGTCGTTCTGGTTTGCCGGCGTCGCTACCGTGGCGCCGCCTTCCGCATAACCGAAACCGCCCGCCGGGCTGAGCTTTTGCGTGAAGTCGATCGTATAGGCGGCCGTCAAGGTGCCGCCATAGTATTGCGCTACGTCCTGGGTCCACACCTGGCCGGGGTTGGTGGTGAAGCGGCCGCCGCCCACCGCGCTGGCAATCGGCGCATAGGTGCCGACGTCGGAAAGGCTGTCGCCAAACGAGACGACCTGCAAATTGACGCCGCCTGACGGCGTGCTCGAACTGCTCGAGCTTCCGCCATGTCCTCCTCCGCAGGCCGCAAGCAATGAAATCGCTGCGGAAAAAATTGCAGCCCGCACAGTGTTATTTACGCCTCGCATTGCTACTTCTCCTTGAATGGCCGGGCTTTGCGGCGACTGCGCGGCGTGAATGCGCGCGTCGCCTTCAAATGATCCGTACACGGAGCAAAAAGCGTGCGCCATCGTGGCGATGGCTGTCCGCAAGGCATGCCGTGTCTCGACAATCCATACATCTCGCATACAAGGCATAAGCATCCAACCATAAATTCGTTGCAACGGCTGGGCGTTTCCCTAATGTAATGGGTCCGCAGTGTATCTGTGCCTAACGTGTCCGCCTGAGCCCCATGTCGCCCCACGCCGAAACGATTGCTGACTGGCTACTGGCCGGTCTCGAACTGAAAAGCACGATTTTTCACGTCGGCCAATATTGCGGCGCCTGGCAGGCGTCGACGGCGGGGCGGCATCGCGCCAGCTTCCATCTCGCGCTGCACGGCGAGTGCTGGCTGCACCTGCCCGCCAACGCCGAGCGCGCCGCGCAGAGCGTGCGCCTCGCAGCCGGTGACGCGGTGTTCCTGCTGCACGACATGCCGCATTGCCTGTCGCCGGATCCGCGGCCGCCGGCGCGCGGACAAGAAAGCGGACGGCTCGGCAGCATGTCGCCGCTGAGTTCACCCGACGATCCGCGCCAACCCGCCGACGGCAGCGTGGGCATCGCCTGCGGTTTCTTCGAGTTCAATTCGGGGCTCGACGACATGCTGCTCAGCCTGCTGCCCGATTACATCGTCGCGCGGCGCGACAATCCCTCACTGGATGGCGCGCGAGCGATTTTCGACCTGATTCGCGCCGAGGCGCTGCGCGACGTGCAGACGCCCTCGCCACTGATCGCGCGTCTGACCGACCTGCTGTTCGTCTACGTGCTGCGCGCCGCGGCGGGGCGCGACGAGATCGCGCCATGCTTCTGGTCCCTGATGCGCCGCGCGCAATTCGCTCCGCTGGTCGCCGCGATCATCGAAGCGCCCGCCGAACGCTGGACCACCGATACAATGGCGAACTTCGTCCACATGTCGAGAGCGCGCTTTTGCAAGCAGTTCGTCGAGATTTCCGGCCAGCCGCCCGCGCACTTCGTCACGCTGGTGCGCATGAAAATGGCCGCCGCCATGTTGCGTGGCGGCTCGAGCCTGCCGGACGCGGCCGAACGGGTGGGCTACCAATCGGAATCGGCCTTCGCACAGGCGTTCAAACGTGTCACCGGCGTGCAGCCTGGCGCGTATCGGCGCCGCGCGGTACAACCCGCTGCCCAATCCGCCACGCTACAAAATACGGCGTCCGTCAGCCCGCCGTCATTCACCGCGCTGCATTGACCGGCCGTAGCGATTTATGCATAGAATTACGCGGACATTTGCCGCTGGACAAACTCGCAGGATTCGCAGACAGGCGCGCATTGTCCGGCACGGTTGCCGGACTCACAATGTGGGCTTATCTGTGAGGAACCATCATGAGCCGTCTTCGTTTGCACACCGCCGAGAGCGCCCCTGAGGCGAGTCTCCCTTACCTGCAGAAGTCGCAGTCCGCCAATGGCTACCTGCCGAATCTGATCGCGTCGCTCGCCAATTCGCCTACCGCGCTGGAAGCGTATCTGACCGTCGGCGAAATCAACGGACGTAGCGGCCTCACGCTGGCCGAACGCGAAACCGTCCAGATCACCGCCGCTGGCATTCATGGCTGCAGTTTCTGCGTGGCAGGTCACACGGCGGTCGCGCTGAAGAAAGCGCAACTGGAGCCGCAGGTGGTCGAAGCGATTCGCGCCCAGCAGCCGGTGTCGGACCCGCGCCTCGAAGCCGTGGCCGTGTTCACGCGGGCGGTGATCGCCTCGCGCGGCGCCGTCACCGACGAAGCACTCGCGGCATTCCGCACCGCCGGCTTTACGGACGCCAATGCGCTGGAAGTCGTGCTCGGCGTGAGTCTCGCCACACTCTGCAACTTCGCCAACAACCTCGCGCGGAACGAGCTGAATCCGCAGCTTGCCGCGTATCGCTGGACACCGCCGGTGCAAGCGGCATGATTGCGCCGTCGCAGCCGGCGCAACTGTCGTCGCCCTCGTTGCAGGAGCGCGCGCCCGATCTCGCGGCATGGCTTGATGAGCACGCCGAAGCAATCGACACCCACCAGGACCTCGCCGCGCAGATCCTGCCGGAACTCGGCCGCGCGCAGCTATTGCGGATCGGCGTGCCGGTCAGTCTGGGCGGCTGCGGCGGCAGCACAGTCGAGGCGATCGAAGCGGTTGCCAGCGTCGCGGAGCACTCGCTCGCGGCGGCTTTCGTTTTCTGGGGACAACGGACCTTCATCGAGTATCTGCTGCACAGCCCGAACGAAGGCTTGCGCAGCCGTGCGCTGCCGGCGCTGCTCGCGGGCGAACTGGCCGGCGCGACGGGTCTGTCGAACGCGATGAAGTACCTGTCGAGCATCGAGGCGTTGCAGATGAACGCGACGCCGCTGAACCCGGGCAGCCAGGGCGCCGGCCAGCAGTGGACACTGAACGGCAGCCTGCCGTGGATCACGAACCTGCGCCGCGAAGGTTTTCTGGCTGCCGCGGCCTTCGATCATAACGACGGCGCCCCGCCTTCGATCTTTGCCTTGCCGCACGATGCCCCCGGCCTCGTGCGCAGCGACGACCTTGACCTGATCGCGCTGCGTTCGAGCAATACGGCGGCGCTACGGCTCGACGGCACCGTGCTCGACGCATCGTGGCAGATCACCGACGACGCCCGCGGTTTTCTGCTGCACGTGCGCCCTGCCTTCCTCGGGCTGCAATGCGGCATGTCGATCGGCCTTGCGCGGCGGGCGCTTGCCGCCGTCGACGCCAGCAGCGCGGCAGCCCGCGCGGCCGTCGCAAATGAGGCATCGGAACTCGCGCACGAACTGGGCGCGCTGTCGCAGCGCGTGTTCGACGGCGTCCAGCATGGCGGCTTCCTCGCCACGCCGGCGGCGCTGTTCGAGGTGCGCATCGCCCTGGCTGCGCTCGTGAACGCGGCCGTCGCCCTCGAAGTGCAGGCAACCGGCGGACGCGGTTATCTGCGCGGCCAAAGCGGCTGTGCGCGGCGCGCGCGCGAAGCGGCCTTCGTGCCTATCGTCACGCCCAGCATCGTGCAACTGAAAAATCAGCTTGCCCAGCATCGAGGATCGAAAGCGGCATGAGTCATGTGACCGGGACGCGCGCGCCGCGCGTCGAGCTACGCGAAGTTGGCCTTGGCTATCCGGGCCGGCAGGTGCTGCATCACGTCGATCTGAGCGTGCAGCCGGGCGAGCTCGTGTCGATCCTGGGACCGAGCGGCTCCGGCAAATCCACCTTGCTGCGCATCGTCGCCGGTTTGCAGAAAGCCAGCGGCGGACGCGTTCTGGTTGATGGCGAGGCCGTCGACGGCCCGCGTCCAGATGTGGCGCTCGCCTTTCAGGACCCCTGTCTGCTACCGTGGTTGTCCGTCGAGCGCAATGTTGCGTTCGGCCTTGGCTTTGCGCGTCAACCGCATCTGACGCGGAAGGCCCGACGCGAGCGGGTGAGTGCCGCGCTCGCCGAGGTGGGCCTCGAACATGCGCGCCACGATGCGCCGCGGCAGTTGTCGGGCGGCATGGCGCAGCGCGCCGCCCTGGCCCGCTGCCTTGCGCGTCAACCTCGCACGCTGCTGCTCGACGAACCGTTCGGCGCGCTCGACGAAGTCACGCGCGCCGATATGCAACGTCTGTTGCTAAAAGTGGTACGCGATACGGGCGCGGCCACCGTGCTCGTCACGCACGACATCGACGAGGCGCTGCTGGTCTCCGACCGCATCGTCGTGCTCGGCAATCAGGGCACGTTGATCCTGCAACTCGCCGTCGACCTTCCCACGCCGCGCGAGACCCACGTGCCCGAACTCGGCGCGCTGCGTATCCGGATTCTGCAGGCGCTGCACGACTCGATGTCGAAAGCGCCGCATGCTTTGCCCCCCTCCACCTCCCCGACCTTCGCTCACGCATAAAGGCCCAATAGCATGTGCCAGCTTCCGATGTCTCGCCGCGAGTGGCTCAAACTCGCCTCGATGTTCACCGTTGCCGGAGCGGCGCCGCTACTCGGCGCGCTCAACGCACGCGCTGCCACCGACCCCAATGCGCCGGTACGCATCGGCTATCTGCCGATTACCGACGCTACGCCTTTGCTCGTCGCCCACAACAACGGCTATTTCGAAGCGGCGGGTCTCGCCGTCGAGCCGCCCACGCTGCTGCGCAGCTGGGCGCAACTCGTCGAGGCGTTTCTCTCGGGACAGGTCAACGTCGTCCATCTGCTCTCGCCCATGACGATCTGGGCGCGCTACGGCAGCCAGGCCCCGGCCAAGGTCGTCGCGTGGAATCACGTGAACGGCTCGGCGCTGACGGTGGCCCCTGAAATTAACAAGCTCGGCGATCTGGGCGGCAAGACCGTCGCCGTGCCGTTCTGGTATTCGATTCACAACGTCGTGCTGCAGGATATGTTGCGCTCGCAAGGACTCGTGCCGGTGCTGAAAAAAGACGGCGACCTCAAGTCTGACGAAGTCCGGCTCACGGTGATGTCGCCATCGGACATGCCGCCCGCGCTGGCGTCTAAGCAGATTGCCGGCTTCATCGTCGCCGAGCCGTTCAATGCGGCTGCCGAGGGGCTGAAGATCGGCAAGGTGCTGCGTTTTACCGGCGACGTCTGGAAGAATCACGCCTGCTGTGTGGTCTCCATGCATGAGCGCGATCTGAACGAACGGGCCGCCTGGTCGCAGAAGGTGGTGGACGCGGTGGTCAAGGCGCAGGTGTGGACGCGCGCGCATCCGCAGGACGCCGCGCAGTTGCTGTCAAAATCCGGCAAAAATCATTACATGCCTCATTCGGCAGAAGTCCTAAGCACCGTACTCGCCCCGTCTGCTGCGGACCAGGGTCGCTATCTGGCCGACCGCGCCATCGTCCACGCGGATTGGCACCCGAAACGTATCGACTTCCAGCCTTACCCGTATCCCGACTACACCGAAGAATTGGTGAAGCGGCTGAAAGCAACCCAGGTCGAAGGCAACGGGCAGTTTCTCGCCAGGCTCGACCCGGCCTTCGCGGCACGCGATCTAGTCGACGATCGCTTCGTGCGTAACAGCATCGCGGCGGTGGGCGGGATGAGCACGTTCGGGTTGCCGGAGGGCTTTCAGCGCACGGAGACGATCATTGTCTAAGGTTCGGGCAGAGGCCACCTCCGAGGCGGGCGGCGCGTCTGCGTCTATCTCCACGCGTGCCGGCGCCGCGCAGGCGCTGCCGCTGCCGGCGGCTCGCGTGCGTGGCTGGGCGCGCCGGTCTCTGGCGGGTCTGGCTGGACTGGTAGGCGTGGTCCTCATCTGGTGGCTCGCCATCACGCTGCTCACGGAACCCGGTAGCCTCGCCGCGCAATTTTCCCCGCTGCGCGCGGCCGCGACTTTGCCGTCGCTAATCGTGGACGACCGGCTGTTCGTCCACATCGTCACCAGCCTCCGGCGTATAGCCGTTGGCCTTGCATGGGCGCTGTTGATAGGCGTGCCATCGGGCTTTTTGCTGGGTCGTGTGCGCGCGCTCGATACCGCGCTTTCGCCCACGCTGCAGTTTCTGCGCATGATCTCGCCGCTGTCGTGGATGCCGATTGCCGTGATGTCGCTCGGCGTCGGCGACCGTGCGGTGTATTTTCTGCTGGCGTTCGCCGCGGTATGGCCGCTCGTGATGAGCACGGCGGCCGGCGTCGCGCAGATCGACCGCCGCTGGATCCAGCTCGGCGAGAGTCTTGCGGCGACGCGTAGCGAAATGCTCTGGCACGTCTACGTCCCCGGCATCGCCGCGCATGTGCTGACGGGCGTGCGGCTTGCCATCGGCATTGTGTGGATCGTGCTGGTGCCGGCGGAAATGCTCGGCGTCAGTTCGGGGCTCGGCTACCTGATTCTCGATACGCGCGACAGGTTGGCGTATTCCGAGCTGACTGCGGTGATCGTGGTGATTGGCGCGCTGGGGTTTTTGCTCGACTTTGCCGCGCGGCTACTTTATCGGCGCTTCGATGCCGTTCAGTTGCAGGCCGACGAAGGATGACGCGCCCGCGGTTGCCCCAAGCGGATCGAGATAATCCTCGGCGTCGATGTCATACCCCGACGGTTCCCAGCGGATCATCAGCAACACCAGCAGCGAAGTCAGCGGCGCCACGGCGATCACCCAGAACACTTTCGTCCCCAGCGCGGCGGACAGAACCGGAAACAGAAACAGCGAGATCGTCGAAGCCGAACGCACCAGCGCCTGGTTGAAGCCCACGCCAATGCCGCGAATCGAGGTGGGATAGCTGAGCGATGCATAGGTCATCGAATGCGATCCCGGTCCGAAGCCCTGCCCGAACAGATAGCCGCCGAGCAGCAGAATCGCCAGCACCACGAGCACGCCGCTGCCCGGCTTGCCGATCAAGGCAAGCCCGATCAATGACGCAAACTGCAGCGAATGGCCGAGCACCGTCATCTTCCATGCACCTACGGTGGGCGCAGTTCGGACTCCGATCAATCCACCGACAAAAGCAAACGCCAGGTTCAGCGTCAGCGCCGCGATAATCGTCGTCAGCGGGCCTTGATGGAAGAAGCTGGTGATGATCACGGGCAAGCCGAAGATGATCGCGTTATACCCGAACGAAGACGCGGCGCCGATCGTTGCGGCGAGAATCGTCCGGCTGCGATAGGTGCGGTTGAACAGCACCCCATAGTTGCGCCACGAGGCGGCACGCGGCGCCTTGAGCGGCTCGGCGCTGCGTTCGACCACTGCATCCACGCCATACGAGCGTTTGAGAATGCGCGCGGCTTCGTCCAGATCGCCCTGATTCGCAGCCCACACCGGCGACTCGCTGATATAGCGGCTGCGCACGAGAATGATCACGATAGCCGGCACTGCACCAAAGGCGAGCGTCAGACGCCACAGCCAGCCTAAGTGATGCTCGGGAAGAATCGCGTACAGCCCGAGAATCAGCAGATAGCACGTGCTGGTCGCCGCGTACCAGGCCGGACACCACGCAGCCACGCTGGCCGCCTTGTTGCCCTTGCCCGCCACGCGCGAGAACTCCGCCAGAAACGCCATTGCCACCGGCAGATCAAGACCCACACCGAAGCCCATCAGAAAACGCGCTCCGCCGAGCACCCACGCGTTCGGCGCCAGGCCGGCCGCGATCGCCGCGACGACGAAGAACAGCATATCGGCCATGAACACACGGTAACGCCCGATACGGTCGGTCAGGTAGCCGCCGAACAGCGCGCCGAGAATCGCACCGAACGTGATCGCCGATGAAACGAAGCCCACCTGTACCGGCGAAAGCGAAAACTGGCGCGCGATGTCCTTGACGCCGTAAGCGAGCGAAGTCAGGTCGTAGGCATCCAGAAACACCCCGCCCAGCGCAATTGCAATCACGATGCGTGCGTTGCTTCCCTGTGCAGCACCTGCATTGACGATGCGCGAGACATCGTGAGCAGAACGAATGACGGTGGGATGGGTGGCACTTTCTGCATGCGTCGGCGTGGCAACGGGGGGCGAGGGAAAAGCAACGGTGGACATGATGACGGGTTTCGCGCGAGTAGCTCAAGCGTTGCATGGTAGCCACGCGCGGCGCATTGGCAAAACGACAAATTCATATATGCAAATCTGTACGGGGCGGCTAGCCGTGCTCCTTCGGGCGGGAATTTGCAGTGTGGTCCATAACCTAAACAGCAAAACGCGGATAAGCATTTGAGGATTCGTTATTGGAGCACTCCGTAGCCCGTTCTTATACTCGATCATGGTCAGCACTCGCCAGCGAAGAGTGCCAAATCCCTCTGCAGGAAAGTCTAAATGAGCCTACGTCCTTTGCATGATCGCGTCATCGTCAAACGTCTCGATCAGGAGACGAAAACCGCCTCGGGCATCGTGATTCCCGAAAGCGCCGCCGAAAAACCGGACCAGGGCGAAGTGCTCGCTGTCGGCCCCGGCAAGCGCGACGGCGATGGCAAACGTATCGAGCCGGACCTGAAGGTCGGCGAGCGCGTGCTGTTCGGCAAGTATGCGGGCCAGCAAGTCAAGGTCGACGGCACGGACCTGCTCGTGTTGCGCGAAGAAGACATCGTCGCCGTCGTTCATCAATAAAGGGAGTTTCATACCATGGCAGCCAAAGAAATCGTCTTTAGCGACATCGCACGTTCGAAACTGGTCGAAGGCGTGAACGTGCTCGCGAATGCAGTGAAAGTTACGCTGGGTCCGAAGGGTCGCAATGTGGTGCTCGAACGTTCGTTCGGCGCGCCGATCGTAACCAAGGACGGCGTGTCGGTCGCCAAGGAAATCGAACTGGCCGACAAGCTGCAGAATATTGGCGCACAACTCGTCAAGGAAGTGGCCTCGCGCACCAGCGACGCCGCCGGCGACGGCACCACCACGGCCACCGTACTGGCCCAGGCTATCGTGCGCGAGGGACAGAAATATGTTGCCGCCGGCCTGAATCCGCTCGATCTTAAACGTGGCATCGACAAGGCCGTGCTCGCCGCGATCGAAGAGCTCAAAAAGATCAGCAAGCCGACCACCACCAGCAAGGAGATCGCCCAGGTGGCGACGATCTCCGCGAACGGCGAAGAATCGATCGGGCAGCGCATTGCCGAGGCAATCGACCGCGTCGGCAAGGAAGGTGTGATTACTGTCGAAGACGGCAAGTCGCTCGAGGACGAACTCGAAGTGGTTGAAGGTCTGCAGTTCGATCGCGGCTACCTGTCGCCGTATTTCATCAATAACCCGGACAAACAGGTTGCGGTTCTCGATAACCCGTTCATTCTGCTGCACGACAAGAAGGTTTCGAACATTCGCGATCTGCTGCCGGTGCTCGAACAGGTCGCCAAGGCGGGCCGACCGCTGCTGATCATCGCCGAGGACGTCGAAGGCGAGGCGCTCGCGACACTCGTGGTCAACAATATCCGCGGCATACTGAAGACGGTCGCGGTGAAGGCGCCAGGCTTCGGCGATCGGCGCAAGGCGCTGCTCGAAGACATCGCCATCCTGACTGGTGGCCAGGTGATTGCGGAAGAAACCGGTCTCACCCTCGAAAAGGCCACGCTCGCTGAACTGGGCCAGGCCAAACGCGTGGAAGTGGGCAAGGAAAACACCACGGTAATCGACGGCGGTGGCGATCCGCAGACCATCGAAGCGCGCGTCAAGCAGATTCGTGTGCAGATCGAAGAGGCCACCTCCGACTACGACCGCGAAAAGCTCCAGGAACGCGTCGCCAAACTGGCGGGCGGCGTGGCCGTAATCAAGGTGGGCGGCGCGACCGAGATCGAGGTCAAGGAAAAGAAAGACCGCGTCGACGACGCGTTGCACGCGACTCGCGCGGCGGTCGACGAAGGCATTGTGCCGGGCGGCGGCGTGGCGCTGATTCGGGTTCGCAATGCGATCATCGGCCTGAAAGGCAGCAATCCCGATCAGGACGCCGGGGTGAAAATCGTGTTGCGTGCGCTTGAAGAACCGCTGCGCCAGATCGTCTCGAACGCGGGCGAGGAAGCCAGCGTCGTGGTGGCGAAGGTCGCGGAAGGCAGCGGCAATTTCGGTTACAACGCACAGACCGGCGAGTACGGCGATCTGGTCGAATCGGGCGTGCTCGATCCGACCAAGGTCACGCGCACGGCCTTACAGAACGCGGCTTCGGTAGCCGGCCTGTTGCTGACCACCGACGCCACCGTCTACGAAGCACCAAAAGACGCCGCGCCGGCCTTGCCCGCGGGCGGTCCGGGCGCAGGCGGCCCGGGATTCGATTTCTAGGCGCCGCAGCCTCGCGCGTAGTGCACACGCGCCGCATGCGCCGCCGATCCAGCGGCCCGCAAGGACGATCATGCCCGCCTCGCGCGGGCATGATCACATCGAACCGCGCCAAATCGTCTATAACTGCTTACTGGCGCCTCACACGGCGCTTGAATGAACAACCGGGTGCTGGCTGAGGCAATCGCAGACCGCGGCAGGGCCGCTGTCGCCAGCCAGCTTTCGTCACTTTCTGGACAGAGCCATGACCACATCGAACAACCGTACCGCGGACCACCCGATCGACGTGAGCTTTCTCAACCGCTGGTCGCCGCGCGCCTTTACGCAGGAGACCATTCCTGAAGCCACGCTTTTGACGTTTTTTGAAGCAGCGCGCTGGGCGCCCTCCTCCTACAACTCGCAGCCGTGGCGCTTCGCCTATGCGCGCCGCGACACGGAGCATTGGACGCAATTTCTCGGCTTCCTCAACGAGTTCAACCGGAGCTGGGCACAACATTCGGCGGCCATTGTGATCGTGCTGTCGAAGAACACCTTTACGCCGCCTGGTGGCACTGCGGAAGTGCCTGCGACGACCCACTCGTTCGATAGCGGCGCGGCATGGGCTTATCTCGCGCTGCAGGCCAGCCTCTCGGGATGGCACGCGCATGGCATGGCGGGTATCGAGCACGACAAGATTCGCCAGGGGTTGGCTGTGCCCGACGCGTATTCGATCGAAGCCGGTGTGGCAATCGGCCGTGCCGGCGATAAAAACTCCCTGCCGGAGCCGCTGCGGGCCCGTGAAGTGCCAAGCCCGCGCAAGCCGCTGGCCGAGATTGCCGCAGAAGGCCGGCTGGTCCTCTGAGGTTGACGTAGATGCGTAACCGGGGCCTTGCGAAAACACCAAGCGAGCGCAAAGCCCCGTTATTATCAGCAATTCATCAGCCAGTTACACCGTCTCCGCCGTCTTGCGACGGAAACTCGCCGCCGCGTGCCGTGCGGGTAACTGATCACCTTCGCTGAAGAGCTTGTTTCTTAAGGATCCCTCAGCATATGCAGTCTTGTACAGCCCACGATTCTGCAATTCGGGCACCACGAAGTCGATAAAGTCCTCGTAACTCTCCGGCACGACAGTGCGGCTCAGATTGAAGCCGTCGACGCCGGCTTCCTCGACCCACGCCTGCAATTCGTCCGCCACCTGAGCAGCAGTGCCGACGATCGCCGGATAGCGGCCACCGAGCTCGAACATCTCCAGCAGCTTGCGACGCGTCCAGCCATGCTGCTTCGCGGTCCGCGTGGCCGATTCGATGGCATTGGTGGGCGCATAGTCCACCGGTTCGTCGAGATCGTATTGCGCGTAGTCGATGCCGGTGCTGGCCGCGAAGTGCGCAAGTCCGGCCTCGCGGCTGGCGTAACGCAGATAGTCCGCATATTTTTCGCGTGCCTCGGCCTCGGTGGCGCCGGTCACGACGGCCGCGCCGACGAAAATCTTGACGTCGTCCGGACGACGCCCGGCCTGCACCAGTTGCTCGCGCAAGGTTCTTACCGTTTCACGGCCCACCGCCCGGCTTGGCGGCGAGATGAACACGCACTCGGCGTGCCGCGCCGCGAAACGCTGACCGCGTCCGGAACTGCCGGCCTGGAACAGCACCGGCGTGCGCTGCGGCGACGGCTCAGCAAGGTGGTAGCCCTCGACGTTGTAATAACGCCCTGCGTGTTTCACTTCATGCACCTTGGCCGGGTCCGCGAACACGCGGCCAATCTTGTCGCGCAGCACGGCGCCATCTTCCCAACTGCCCTCCCACAGCTTGTAGAGAATGTCGAGATATTCGTCGGCCCGTTCGTAACGCTCGTCGTGCGGCAGTTGCTCGTTCAGGCCCATCGCACGCGCCGCGCTGTCGAGATAACCGGTCACGATGTTCCAGCCAATTCGTCCCTGCGTCAGATGATCGAGCGTCGAGAAACGGCGTGCCAGCAGATACGGCTGCTCGTAAGTGAGATTGACGGTGACCCCGAAGCCGAGGTTTTCCGTCACCGCGGCCATGGCCGACACCAGCAGCGTCGGATCGTTGACCGGCAACTGGATCGACTCGCGCAGCGTGACATCCACGTTGTGCTGATACACGTCGTAGACACCGACGATATCGGCCAGAAACAGGCCATCGAACAGGCCGCGTTCCAGCGTGCGCGCCAGATTGGTCCAGTACGGCAGGAGGCGGTAATCCGTCGAGCGGTCGCGTGGATGCGTCCACAAGCCATGATTGATATGGCCGACGCAATTCATGTTGAATGCGTTGAGCAGGATCTGTTTCTTCGCCATTACAAGGCTCCATGCCGGGGCGGCAGCTTGTCGTTGAGGTAGAAGTTACCCACCGCATGATACTTCCAGCGCACCGGGTCATGCAGCGTATGCGTGCGCGCGTTACGCCAGAAGCGGTCCAGTCCGAGGCCGTCCAGCGTGGCGGCGGTGCCGGCCAGCTCGAACAGGCGTGAGCCCGCGTCGAGCGACACGGTGGTGGTCAAGGCCCGCGCCTCGGCCACTGCGACCGAGGCCTGCGCCACGCTGCGCTCGGTGGAATCCGCCTGGGCGGCGTCGACGAAACGGCCGGCGCGGCGCAACAAGGCTTCCGCCGCGCGCAGCCGCACCGCGAGGTCGCCGAACTGCGCGATGGTCAGCGGGTCGTCGGCGGCGCGTTCGACCTTGGCGTCGATCCATGGCCGCGAGCGCTCGCGCACGAATTGCAGCGCGGCGTCGAACGCGCCGCGCGCCTGGCCGAGATCGATCGCAGCGTGGATGATCTGCGCGAGCGGGCCGATCGTGGTGGCCCGCTCGAACGACACCTGGAACGGCACAACCCATTCCGGCTCGACATGTACCTGCTCGAACTGCACCGAACCGCTGCCGGTGACGCGTTGGCCGAAGCCGTCCCAGTCGTCCGTGACCGTCACGCCCGGCGTGTCGCGTGGAATGAAGGCCAGATACGTGACATCGCGGCCCTGTTCTTCCGCGACGACCAGCGTCGGAATCCAGTGGGCGTAGAGCGCGCCCGTGCAATAGAACTTGCGGCCGTCGACATGCCAGCCATCCGCACCGCGCGTGAGCCGCGTGCGTCGCTTGAAATCCTTGTGGCCGATCTCGGCCAGCGCATTGCCGAAGCGCTCGCCTGCCAGCACGCGCTGATAGAAAAACCGCTGTTGTTCGATGCTGCCGCCGACGCGCAGCACTTCCAGCGCGTAGAAATGGTTTTGCGGAATCTGGCCGAGCGAGCCATCGGCCGCCGAGATGATCGCGGTCACTTCAGCGAGCGTGCCGTTGCGCACGCCCGCGCCACCGAATTCGCGCGGCACGGTGATGCCCCACAGGCCGCTTGCGACGAATGCATCGAGTTCGGCCCACGGCAGGCGTCGTTCGCGATCGCGCAACGCCGCTTCGGCAGCGAATTTCGTGGCGAGACGGCGTGCTGCCAGCAGCGCCTGTGCGTCGTCGGCGATCCGGTCCGGTTCGACCGGTGGGCTCAGTTCGGGCGGCAAGGCATGTTTCGCGCCCACGGTGTCGTGTGTTGCGACGGAAAGATCGAGAGTCATAAGTTCAGTTCCACGAATGACGCGCGGGCAGCACGTGATTCAGGTGATAGTTGCCGAGCAGATGCAGCTTCCAGCGCACCGGATCGTGCAGCGTATGCGTGCGGGCGTTGCGCCAGTGACGGTCGAGGTTATGCGCTGCGCGCGTCGCGGACGAACCGGCCAGCTCGAAGAGTTTTTCGCTCGCCTCGAGCGCAATGCGAGTGGTCAGGATCTTGGCTTCGGCCACGGCGACGGAAGCGCGCGCGCTGGCGTCGGCATCGATGGATGATGCGGCGGCGATTGCATCGAGCGTCTGCCCAGCCTCCTGCAAAACCTCGTGCGCGGCATGCAGATCGATCTGCAGACGGCCGACGTCGGCGATGATGTACGGATCGTCCGTCGCGTGCTCGAGGCCGGAATCGACCCACGGACGCGCACGTTCGCGCACGAAGGCGAGCGTGTCGGCCACGGCGGCCTCGGCAATACCCTGGTCGATTGCGGCCTGAATCAGTTGCGAGGTGGGACCAAACAGGCCTGGACGATCCGCGAGTTGCCAGATCGGCAGCACGTCCTGCGGATCGACCGATACGTTTTCGAACGTCACCGTGCCGCTCGCCGTGGTACGTTGTCCGAACGAACTCCAGTCGTCCACCACCGTCAGGCCCGGCGCTTCGCGCGGCACCCAGACCTGCACGGCGCGTCCTTCGTCGTCCGTGGCGCGGGCCGGCACACGATGCGCGAACAATGCACCGGTCGAATAAAAACGTTGACCGTCGAGACGCAAGCCCGCGGGCGTCGTGGTGAGCCGCGTGGTGCCCTGCAGGATGGTTTTGGCGCTCGCCGAACGGCGCTCCGGCCCTGCATTGCCGAGCCGGTGACCCGCCAGCACCTCGCCGTACAGGCGCGCTTTCTGCTGCGGCGTGCCGATCTCGCGCAGCAGGCCCAGCACGCCGAAGTGATTCTGCGGAATCTGCCCCAAAGCAGGATCCGCCGCGCACAGGATCACGAAGACCTCGGCCAGCGTCGCATAGGAAACATCGGCACCGCCGTATTCGCGCGGCACCGTGATCGCGCCGAGGCCGCTTTCCGACCATAGATCCAGTTCAGCCCAAGGCAAACGCCGTTGACGGTCGCGTTCGGCCGCGCCTGTGGCAAAGCCTTCAGCGAGAGCACGCGCAACCTCCAGCGCTTGTGCATCGTCGGCGATGCGGCGCACGCGGGCGGGATCGGGACGACGCGGTAGACGTGCCGTGACGGCAGGGGATTCGGGAGTGGACATGGCATTCGTACAGACAAAGTGGACACCCATCCGCTCGCAGCGCTTCAACCCCTTTTCGACGGGACGCGCACAGCCTGCGTAACGCTTGTGGCGAACAGGTTGAATCATGTATTGGAACAGGCGAGGCTCGTCACGCCTACTATCGAATTGGAACTTGCTTATGAGGATTTACGATTTTCCGGCGGCGTAATGCCTGGGTGAGGCTTGGGTGACGCCTGGTTGAGGCGTGATTGAGGCCTGCATGAAGCCCGCGCTTTTCATATATGCCGCAGTGGATTTAGTAACGCACGGAAAAATATTTGCCAGCAGGCCGCTTCCTTACATAGCATGCGGCCATCATCAACCACATGACTACTGCGTCTCATGAATAAAAGAAACCTGCTGAAAACCGCGCTGGCCACCGTCGTGTTCGGCCTGGGTGTCGCCGCCTCGCAACTTTCGCTGGCGGCGCCCCAAACGCTGCGCGTCGGCATCATGTCCGGCGAGGATGAGGACGTGTGGCGCGTCGTCGCCGCGAATGCGGCCAAGCAGGGTCTCACCATCAAGATCACGACGTTCTCCGACTACACGCAACCCAACGAGGCGCTTTCGGAACACGATCTGGATGCCAACTCGTTCCAGCACAAACCGTATCTCGATGCGCAGATCAAGGCGCGCGGCTATACGATCGTGCCGGTGGGCTTCACGTATGTGCAGCCGATTGGCCTGTATTCGCGCAAGGTAAAGTCGGTTGCCGATCTGCCGGACGGCGCCACCATTGCCGTGCCGAACGATCCGAGTAACGAAGGACGCTCGCTGCTGTTGCTGCAAGCCCTGCATCTGATCGCGCTGCGCGCGGCCGTCGGCCTGCTGCCGACCGCGCGCGATATCGACAGCAATCCTAAGCACATTCATATCAAGGAACTCGACGCCGGCATCGTGGGCCGCGCGATCGGCGACGTGGATGCCGCCGTGATCAACACGGACTGGGCCGTCAAGGCCGGCATCAAGATTCCGCAGGAACGTATCGCCCAGGAACAGGTGACGGGCAATCCGTATCGCAACTTCCTCGCGGTCAACGCCAAGGACGCGAACGCACCGTGGGTTCACGCACTGGTGCAAAGTTATCAGCAGCCTAACGTGGCCGCGGAAATTCTCAGCGTCTACCACGGTGCGACGCTGCCGGCGTGGAACGAGGCCAGCCATTGAGTTCGGCAAGCTAAGTATGTGATCGAACCGCGCCCGCTTGTGATGCATCACCGCGTGGGGCGCCGGTCAAAGGGCGGTTGCCGTTGCCAGACGGTAGCCGCCCTTCTGCCTTGGGGCGATTGGGGATTGGCTAATCCAGAATGATCCATCAGGATCACGAATCGATTGCCGCTCTATTCGCCCACAGCTTCGGCCAGATGATAAATGCAGTCGCCCCGCTGCACCATCGCCGGCACGCGTTTGCATACCACCTCCCCTGCGCCGGCGAAATGCAGCGTGACGGGCTCGCGCAGCGGCGTCTCGGGGAAATGAATCCGCGCGGCCGCTTGCCCCGCCACCACGTGTTCGCCCATCTCCACCAACGGCTCATACAGGCCGCGCTCATAGGCATAGACATAGTGCCGCGACCCTGACACGTGCATGAAACGGGTTTGACCCGGCGCGCTATCCGGCACCAGCTCACCCCGCAGCAGGCCGATAAAACCCAGCACATGCAGCAGCCCCTGGCGCGCCTCGCTGAGCAGCTTTGCCTGCACCGTCCCGCCGCCACCCAGTTCGGTCAGGATCGAAAGCGCCCCTTGGCGCCGCGCCGCGGTAGCCGAATGGACCGGGTTCTCGGGATGCAGAAACGCCTTCGGCAAACCGAACGCCGCGAGCAGCGCACGCAGGCGTGCGTCTTCGTCGGCGTCGCGCGGCTCGATCGCCAGCATGTTTGCGCCGTGGTACAGCAGGGAACTGCCGCCGGAATGCAGATCGATCAGGTAGTCCGCACGCGAGAGCAACGCATGCTCGATGTAGTCCGCGATCATTTCAGTGGGCGAGCCGGCCGGATTGCCTGGAAAGGTGCGGTTCAGATTGCCGCCGTCGAGCGGCGAGGTGCGCAACCCCGCTTCAGCCGCGGGGAAATTGGCCATGGGCAGCAGAATCAGTTGTCCGCGCAACATCTGCGGCTCGATTTCGCGGATCAGTTGCGAAACCAGCACCTGTCCCTCGTATTCGTCACCGTGATTGCCCGCCATGACGAGCATGACCGGACCGTCGCCGTTGCGGATCGAAGCAATCGGAATCGGAATCCAGCCATACGCGGAGCGATGCACCGAATGCGGCAGCCTCAGGTAGCCGGTCTGTTTGCCGTCCGCATCCAGATCGATTTCACTGCGGATCGGATTGACGGCTTGCGTGTCTCGGGTCATCTGTCGTGGCTCTGGCGTTAAAAGTTGCGTTGCTGGGAAGGCGAGTCTTCCATTTTCGGCGACCCGCGCGCCGCTGGTTACCAACTTATACAACGATCCAAAGCCACGGGAAAGCTAAGGCCGGCGGCAAACCCGCCGGGCCGGC
This sequence comes from Paraburkholderia sp. BCC1885, assembly GCF_900996235.1. GTDB lineage: Bacteria > Pseudomonadota > Gammaproteobacteria > Burkholderiales > Burkholderiaceae > Paraburkholderia. The sequence continues at coordinate 142,324 of NZ_CAAJGM010000088.1, read as the reverse complement.
CGGCTCTAAAGCGCGGGGTTCTCCGTGAACACTTACATCGCCCTAACGCGCGTTTCATCGCGGCAAATTGACCTTCCTGCCCGTCGTATAGCCTAATCTGGCACAATTTACCCCCGCTATTCCCCCGACCGGCGCACGCGCCAGTGGTGTAGGGTCGTATTCTGGGCCTCATTGCAAGCAGATGAAGGTGCTTTTGGGGCAGCGCCCACGTATCAATTCGTCAGAGAGACATCGAAAATGGCCACTGCCACGTCACGCACGAACCCCGCCAACCTGTCGTTGAGTAACGGCCGGCTCACACTGGGTGCGCGCATCGTGCTGAGCTTCGGCGCGCTGTTCCTGCTGATGCTGGTGATGGCCGCGATCTCCTATTCACGGCTGCGCAACATCGACGACGAGGCATTCAGCCTGCGTCACGATTCGGTGCCAGGTCTTTACTACGCCACCACCCTGCGCGCCGCAGCCAACGAAGGCTACGCGACGCTCGAACGGGCCATTTTCGTGGATCCGGACGCGTCCAGCATGAATGCCGACCTCGATCACATTCCGGATGCCCTGCGCAATTTCGACAAGGTCGTGGCCGACTATCAGGCCACCGTGTTTCACGACAACGACCGTATTCACTTCAATGACTTCAAGACCGCCTACGACCAGTACCTGGCGCTCTTCAACGACGCAACCCGCGAAGCACGCACCTCGAAACCGGCGGCGCAGGCCGCTTTCATCCAGCTCACGCCCGCATGGAACAACGTGATCCGCTCGGCCAACGTGCTGGTCGCGGAAAACCACACGCAAGCCGACGATTCGGCCGAGTTGATCCGCTCATCGGTGACGGGCACCGAGGTCACGCTCGCCAGCGCGCTCGGCATCGTCCTGCTGGTTGCGCTCGTCACCGGCTACGCGCTGTTCAAGGCGGTCACCGTGCCGATGACGCGGCTTGTCGAAGTGCTCGACACCATGCGCACCGGCAACCTGGCGCAACGTCTGAACCTGCGCCGCAGCGACGAATTCGGCACGCTGGAGAACGGCTTCAACCGGATGGCCGAGGAACTGACGAGCCTCGTCTCGCAGGCGCAGAAATCCTCGCTGCAGGTCACCACCTCGGTCACGGAGATTGCCGCGACCTCCAGGGAACAGCAGGCCACGGCCAGCGAAACGGCCGCCACCACCACCGAGATCGGCGCGACCTCGCGTGAAATTTTCGCCACCTCGCGCGATCTGCTGCGCACCATGAACGAGGTCGCGGGCGTCGCGGAACAGTCCGCCACCCTCGCGGGCGCGAGCCAGAGCGGCCTCACGCGCATGGAAGAGACGATGCGCAGCGTGATGGAGGCGGCCGGCTCGGTGAACGCCAAGCTGTCGATCCTCAATGAGAAGGCGGTCAACATCAATCAGGTGGTCGCCACCATCACCAAGGTGGCCGATCAGACCAACCTGCTTTCGCTGAACGCGGCGATCGAAGCCGAAAAGGCCGGCGAATACGGCCGCGGCTTCGCGGTGGTGGCCACGGAAATTCGCCGTCTTGCGGACCAGACAGCGGTTGCCACTTACGACATCGAGCAGACCGTCAAGGAAATCCAGTCGGCTGTTTCGGCCGGCGTGATGGGCATGGACAAGTTCTCCGAGGAAGTGCGCCGCGGCATGCGCGACGTGCAGCAGGTGGGCGGTCAGCTTTCGCAGATCATCAACGAAGTGCAAACGCTCGCGCCGCGCTTCCAGCTCGTCAACGAGGGCATGCAGACCCAGGCCACCAGCGCCGAGCAGATCACCCAGGCGTTGTCGCAACTATCCGAAGCGGCCCAGCAGACGGCGGAGTCGCTGCGCCAGTCGACCCAGGCCATCGACGACCTGACGCTGGTCGCCAACCAGTTGCGCACCGGCGTGTCGCGCTTCAAGATCGACGCGTGATGCACGCTCCACGCTAAACACGGGCCATCGCGATGCTGTTTCTCCTCTTCGATCTGGACGGCGACCGCTACGCACTCGATGCGGCCGAAATCGTCGAGGTACTGGCGCTCGCGCCCACCAAGTCGATTCCCGGCGCGCCTGGCTGGGTCGCCGGGATGATCGAGCGGCACGGCGAGCCGGTGCCGGTGCTCGACGTGTCGCAGCTCGCGCTCGGCCGCCCGGCCCGCCAGCTTCGCTCGACCCGCCTCGTGCTGGTGCGCTATGCGCCGGACGAGGCGGCGCAAACGGGCGCTCCCGATAGCGCGCGTCTGCTCGGCCTGATCGTGGAGCGGGCCACCCAGACACGACGCATCGAGCGCGCGCAGTTTCTCGACACCGGCGTCGCCACGCCGCATGCCCGCTGGCTGGGTCCCGTCGCAAACGACGGCGCGGGCCTCGTGCAATGGGTCGAAATCCAGCAGATGCTAGGCGACGACGTCAGGGCGCTGCTGTTTCCGCCAGAGCCAGGCGAAACGGAAACGCGACCAGCCAAAACGCAAGCTGCCGTTGCGCAGCCGCCCGCCCAGCCGTGACCAGCGAATCGAACCATCACGTGAACCGCGCCATGAACGCCACGGACCCCTGCTTCGAAACCTGGCTCTCGCAAGAGACCGGGATCGATGCGCATTCGCTCGGCATCAACGCCCTCGAACGCGCCGTGCTCGACCGCGTGCGCGCGACGCGCGCAGATTCTCCGCAAGCGCCCCTCGCCGAAGATGCAGTGGACGCCTACTGGCAGCATCTAAACGACTCACGGGACGAGCGGCTCGCGCTGATCGAGGCGCTGGTGGTGCCCGAAACCTGGTTTTTCCGCGACCGCGAAGCCTTTGTGACGCTAGCGCGGCTCGCCAATGAGAAGCTCGCGCGCGATCCGGCCCGCGTGCTGCGTGTGCTAAGCGTGCCGTGTTCGAGCGGCGAGGAACCGTACTCGGCGGCAATGGCGCTGCTCGACATCGGCATCGGCGCGGAGCGTTTCGTCATCGACGCCATCGATATCAGCGCGCGCGCCATCGAACTGGCGCAACACGCCGTCTACGGACGCAATTCGTTTCGCGGCGGCGAGTTCGGGTTTCGCGAGCGCCATTTCAATGCGAAGGATGGCGGCTGGGTGCTGAACGAACGGGTCCGCGAGAGCGTGCGTTTTGCGCAGGCGAATCTGTTCGAAGCGGCGTCGGCGGCCACCACGCCCTACGACTTTATTTTCTGCCGCAATGTGCTGATCTATTTTCGCCGCGAGGCGCAGGACCGCGCGATTCATCTGCTCGAGGCACGGCTCGCCGAGGGCGGCACGATCTTCGTCGGTCCGGCGGAAACCGGGCTGATGATGCGTCACGCGCTGAGTTCGGCGCGCATTCCGCTGGCGTTTGCGTTTCAACGCACGTCGCAGGACCAGGTTGCATCGCAAGGGGTTGCGATGCCTCGAAACGTGAAGGATGAGGTTTCGTCGACGGTTTCATCTGTAGCGTCAATGGCCGCCGCCACCGCGGGCAATGGCAGCGCGCTTCATGGCGTATATGGGACGCGCAAGCCGGCGCTGGCGCCCGCTGTTCAGGCTACGCCTGCCAGACCCGCGCAACCCGTGGCCCGCGTGAAACCCGCGCCCGTTTCTGCCTCCAAGGAATCGCTCGACGAAGCGCGCCGTCTCGCCGACGCCGGACACTTTGACCAGGCCGAGCACGAGGCGCAGAAGTTCGTCAACGTGCACGGCACGGATGCCGAGGCCTTTTATCTGCTTGGCCTGATCGCCGACGCGCGCGGCCGCACCGCCGACGCTAGCGACTATTACCGCAAGACGCTCTACCTGGAGCCGGCTCATTACGAGGCGCTTACGCATCTTGCGGCGCTGCTCGACATGACCGGCGACGGCGCAGGCGCCCAGCAACTCCTGCGACGCGCCGAGCGCGCCGCCGCGAAGCGCCCCGCTATGACGGAAGCCCCTTTGAACTCATCACGAGGCGCACATGGCACACGGCGCCATTGAGCATGCAGACGTGACCGCGCGGGACGTCATCATGCGCATCGACGATTGCTGGAATCGCATCGGCGTGCGCGGCGACAGTTCGTGTCCGAAGCTGGCTGAATATTCCCGCTGCCTGAACTGTCCTGTGTTCGAACAGGCTGCCGCGCGACTGCTCGATCGTCCGCTGGATCACACGGAGCGGGCTGAATCCGCGACGACGGCTACGCCTGCGCTATCGCACGAATCCGGCGGCAAAACGCCCGCGAATCCGGATATGGCCGACGCCTGCGCAAGCCACTCCGCGCTGGTATTTCGGATTGCTGAAGAATGGCTCGCGCTGCCGACCGCCGCACTGCGCCAGGTCGACGACATCCGCCCGATCCACTCCCTGCCGCATCGACGCAATCGCGTGGTGCTCGGCCTCGTCAATATTCGCGGCGCGCTGACGGTGGCCGCCTCGCTCGGCGAACTGCTGCATCTGGATCGCACGGCCAGCGGCAAATACGCATCGGGCAACGGCTACGCGCGCATGCTGGTCGCCGCGCATCGTGGCGAGCCGGTGGCGTTTCCGGTGGATGAGGTCGAGGGTGTGGTGCGTTTTGCCGCCAGCGCGCTGCTGCCGGTGCCGGCCACCCTTGCGCAGGCCGGCGCCTCGCACGCGCGCGGCGTGCTGGAGTGGCGCGAGCGCCGCGTCGGCCTGCTCGATACCGACCGCGTTTTCGAATCGCTCGCCCGGAGTTTGCGATGAGTAGCGACGACGATCTGAGCCGCCGCTCATTGCTCGACCTGTTCCGCGAGGAAGCGCAGACGCAGACGCGCGTGCTCTCCAGCGGCCTGCTGGCGCTCGAACATGCGCCCACCGACGCCGCGCAACTCGAAGCCTGCATGCGTGCCGCGCATTCGCTGAAGGGCGCGGCACGCATTGTCGGCTTGCAGAACGGCGTGGACATTGCGAACGTTCTGGAAGAATGCTTCGTCGCCGCGCAACGCGGCACGCTCCGGCTCTCGGCGGCGCATATCGACGAACTGCTGCGCGGCGCCGATCTGCTGCTGCGCGCCGGCAACGCCGACCCGCAGACCGCGCTCAGAAGCGACGAAGTAAGCGCGTTTATCGCGCGTCTCGCCACTTTCGGCGAACCGGCCAACGACGCACGCACACCGAATGCAGGGCATTCCGCACCGCCGTCCTGGTCGAATCCGTACCCCGTAAGCACAGGCTCGTTCGCACCGGCAGCCCCCGCCGCACCCTCGGACGACGACGCAACCCTGCGCGCCGCGCTCGCCATCCTCGGTGCCGACGCGGCAAAGCTGCCGGCGCCGGGCTTCGCCGAGCCGACGCCAGAAGCACCAGAAGCGCCAGCAGCACCGGCAGCGCCAGCAACCGAAGCCGAGCCGCCAGAACCGCCTCGCGCGCCAGCCCCTGGACCTGGACCTGCTACGCTACCCGACGCAGCGCCAAACCTCCACGGCGCCCGCGACCCCGAACGCATGCTGCGCGTGCGCGCCGACAACCTCGACCGGCTGCTCAGCCTGTCCGGTGAATCGCTGGTCGAATCGCGCTGGCTCAAACCGTTCGCCGAATCCATGCTGCGCGTCAAACGCATGCAGCGCGACGCGTCGCGCGCGCTCGATTCCAGCTTCGAAACCCTCGCCGAACGCCTCGACCCGCAGGCACTGGCCGCGCTCGATGCGGTACGGCAAACGCTCGGCACGATGCAGCATCTGCTCGCCACGCGTATCGACGAACTCGACCGGTTCGACCGCCGCAGTTCCAATCTCGCCCAGCAGTTGTACGACGAAGCGCTGCAATGCCGGATGCGCCCGTTCGGCGACGCGACCCATGCGTATCCGCGCATCGTGCGCGATCTCGCCCGTTCGCTCGGCAAGCGGGTGCGGTTTTCGATCGTCGGCGAATCGACCCAGATCGACCGCGACATCCTCGACATGCTCGACGCCCCGCTCGGCCATCTGCTGCGCAACGCGCTCGATCACGGCGTCGAAACGCCCGAGCAGCGTCTCGCGCAAGGCAAGCCCGCCGAGGCCACGCTGACGCTCGAAGCGCGGCATAGCGCCGGCAAGTTGCTGATCAGCGTCAGCGACGACGGCGCCGGCGTCGACCTCGACGCCGTGCGTGCGGCGGTGGTGCAGCGCCGCCTCGCCGACGCGGAAACCGCCGCCCGCCTGTCGGACCCGGAATTGCTCGACTTCCTGTTGCTGCCCGGCTTTTCGATGCGCACCCAGGTGACCGATGTCTCCGGGCGCGGCGTCGGACTCGATGCGGTGCACGAAATGGTCAAGGCGGTGCGCGGCATGGTGCGCATCGTCACGGAAGCCGGCCAGGGCACGCGTTTCGTGCTGCAGTTGCCGCTCACGCTCTCGGTGATCCGCAGCCTGCTCGTGCAGGTGGGCGGCGAAGCCTATGCCTTCCCGCTCGCGCACGTGCGCCGCACGCTCGAACTGGCGCGCGGCGAGATCGACATGCTCGAAGGGCAACAGCATTTCGCCTTCGACGGCCGGCCGGTGGGACTCGTCACCGCGCATCAGTTGCTCGGCACCGAAGCGCCCGACGAAGCGCGCGCCACCGTCGCGGTGGTGGTGATCGGCGACGAGCGCGGCACCTACGGCGTGGCGGTGGACCGCTTCCTCGGCGAGCGCATGCTGGTGGTTCAGCCGCTCGACAACCGGCTCGGCAAGATCAAGGATATCGCGGCCGGCGCGTTGATGGAAAATGGCGAAGCAGTCCTGATTATCGACGTCGACGACCTGCTACGCTCGGTCGATAAACTCGTGCGCGGCGGCCAGCTCGACAAGGTGCGGCGCGCCGGCAGCGGGACGGCCCGCGCGCGCAAACACGTACTGGTGGTCGAAGATTCGCTGACAGTGCGCGAACTCGAGCGCAAACTGCTGGAAAAACGCGGCTATACGGTGACGGTCGCGGTGGACGGCATGGACGGCTGGAACGCGCTGCGCACCACCCGCTTCGATCTGGTGGTGACCGACATCGACATGCCGCGCATGGACGGCATCGAACTGGTCACGCTCATCAAACGCGACGCGCTGCTCAAAAGCGTGCCGGTGATGATCGTGTCATACAAGGATCGCGACGAAGATCGCCGCCGCGGGCTCGACGCCGGCGCCGACTACTATCTGGCCAAAGGCAGTTTCCACGACGAGGCACTGCTCGACGCGGTACACGATCTGATCGGGGAGGCGCATACATGAACATCGGCATTGCCAACGACCTGCCGCTCGCCGTCGAAGCCATGCGCCGCGCCATTGCGCTGCGGCCGGAGCATCGCGTGCTCTGGGTGGCCACCGACGGCGCCCAGGCGGTGGACTTCTGCATCGCGCAGCCGCCCGACGTCGTGCTGATGGACCTGATCATGCCGAAGTTCGACGGCGTCGAAGCGACCCGCCGCATCATGTCCCAGGCGCCCTGCGCCATCCTGATCGTGACGAGCAGCGTCGGCGCGAATGCGTGGCGCGTCTACGAGGCCATGAGCGCCGGCGCGCTGGACGCCGTCGATACGCCTACGCTCACCGGCAACCGGCTCGGCGACGCCTCGCAACCGTTGCTCGCCAAGATCGATCAGATGGGCCGCGTGCTCGACAAGCCCGCGGTCACGCTCGCGCCTCGGCCCGGTCCCATCATGGCCTCGGGCCGCGCACCGCTGGTGGCGATCGGCGCCTCGGCCGGCGGGCCGGGCGCGCTCGCCACGATCCTCGCTCAACTGCCGGTGGGTTTCGCCGCCGGCATCGTCATCGTGCAGCACGTCGACAAGGCGTTCGCCGAAGGTATGGCCCAATGGCTCGATAGCCAGACGCCCCTATGCGTGCGGGTGGCCGTAAGCGGCGACCTGCCCAAGGCCGGCGAGGCGCTGCTCGCGGCCACCAACGACCATCTGCATGTGACGCGCAGCGGCTTGCTCGATTACACGTCCGAGCCCGCCGAGACGCCTTATCGCCCCTCCGTCGACGTGTTTTTTCATAGCGTGGTCGAATACTGGCGTGGCGACGCCATTGGCGTGCTGCTGACCGGCATGGGCCGCGACGGCGCGATCGGACTCAAGGCAATGCGCGCGAAAGGTTATCAGACGATCGCCCAGGATGAGGCCAGCAGCGCGGTCTACGGCATGCCGAAAGCCGCCGCCGCACTCGACGCGGCACGCCGCATCCTGCCGCTCGGCAGCATTGCGGGCGAACTGATGGCGAGCCTCAAACGATGAATACAGCAACCCAGCACGAATGGCATAACACGCGTGACGCGCGTTTTGGAAACAGGTACGAAAATGGCAAATGATCAAACCGGCTCGTCTGACCAGCGAGACCACGCGCCCGCTGTCCATCACGGCGCGGACGCGACACTCGAGGCGGCGCGGGCGGCGCTGCAAACCTCGGCGCCGGCCGATCAGCCGGTGATGGTGCTGCTGGTCGACGATCAGGCGATCGTCGCCGAGGCGGTGCGCCAGGCGCTGGCCGCGGAAAGCGGCATCGACTTCCACTATTGCGCGCGCGCCGACGAAGCGATGAAGGCCGCCGTGCAGACCCGGCCGACCGTCATCCTGCAGGATCTGGTGATGCCCGGCATCGACGGGCTGACGCTCGTCAAGGCTTATCGCGCGACGCCCTCGATCCGCGATGTGCCCATCATCGTGCTGTCGACCAAGGAGGAACCCGTCATCAAGAGCGCGGCCTTCGCGGCGGGAGCGAACGACTACCTCGTCAAACTGCCGGATCGCATCGAACTGGTCGCGCGCATCCGTTATCACTCGCGTTCGTACATCAATCTGCTGCAACGCGATGAAGCCTACCGGGCGCTGCGCCAGTCGCAACAGCAACTGCTGGAGGCGAATCTCGAACTGCGCCGGCTGACGCATTCGGACGGCCTGACCGGCCTGTCGAATCGCCGTTATCTCGACGAATACCTGAGCGCTGAATGGCGCCGCGGCACGCGTGAAAAAGCCGAAATGTCGCTGTTGATGATCGATGTCGACAATTTCAAGCTGTATAACGACACCTACGGCCACGTGGCCGGCGACGAAGTGCTCAAGCGGATTGCCGCGACCGTGGAAGGCTGCCTCGGGCGTCCAGGCGACCTTGCGGCACGCTTCGGCGGCGAAGAGTTTGCGGTGATCTTGCCCAACACGCAGCTCGAAGGCGTGCGCGCGCTGGCCGAAAAGATCCGCCGCGAAGTGGAGGCCCTGCAGGTGCCGCACGCGAATTCGTCGACGGGAGACTATGTGACGATCAGCATCGGCGGCGCCGCGGCGATTCCCACCGCCGACGCGCCGATGACTTCGCTGATCGAAGCCGCGGACCTCGCGTTGTACAAGGCGAAGCGCGACGGCAAAAACCGCGTGGCGCTGACGGGCGACTGAGTGGCAACTGAGTGGCAACTGAGCGGCAACTGAGGGGCGCTTGATTGCGCCCGGCCGCCTCGTTGCGCTACTTCACCGTCTGGATGACTTCGAAACCTTCGAATTCGGGGTGGCCGAGATACAGCGAACGGGTTTCGCCGCCGGCATTGCGGTGGGCCGCGCGAAACGCCTCGGAGCCGGTCCAGCCTTCGAACGCCGCATGATCGGCCCAGACCGTGTGACTGGAATACAGCACATGGTCTTCCTTCTGCGGGCCCTTTAACAGATGAAACTCGATGAAGCCCGGCACCTCTTTCAGATGCGTGTCACGACTCTTCCAAAGCGTTTCGAACGCGCTCTCAGATCCGGGAGCGACTTTGAAACGGTTCATCGCAATGTACATGATGCGTTCCTCGAAGCAAGGCCCGGTTGCCCGCCTCGCCGGCGATCTGGCGGCGCGGGTAACCGGAGACGGACTTGCCGCGCCAGCGTAGCGGCGCATGACAGGCCCGTCAGCGCCGCGCAGCGCCGCCCTGCATAGGGTGGGTGCCGCGCGGGATCGACAGCGCGATCAGGAGGCGTTGACCGCGTCCTTGAAGGCCTTGCCGGCGGTGAACTTCACCGTCTTTGCCGCAGCGATCTGGATTTCCGCGCCGGTCGACGGGTTACGGCCAACGCGCGCAGCGCGAGCACCGGTGGAGAACGCTCCGAAGCCGATCAGCTGAACGGTTTCGCCTTGCGACACCGCGTTCGTCACCGCTTCGATGATCGCGTCGATCGACTTGCCGGTGGCCGTCTTGCTTTCGCCCGTCGCAGCCGCAACTGCGTCAATCAGTTCCTGCTTGTTCATTGCACATCCCTTTCTGTATTGATGAAACCGGCACCCCCTAAAGGCGCCAGACCCGCCACCCTACCTCATTCAGGCGCTTCTGCGCAAACCCGGAACGTCGCAAAGGCCCGTCCGCATGCCGCTTATGACCGCTTTTGAGCGCTTTGCCCGGCTTTTCGCCCGCTTCGGACAGCCGGTGACAACCCCCAAAGCAAATGATGCAAGCCCCAAATGAGGGCACGGCCAGCCGCGCTGCGACGCCGCCCGGGTGCCCGCCGTGAGCCCTTATCCTACCCTGCCTTGGAGGACGCAGGCACGACAGGCATGGCTTCGAGGGGTTCGACGCGATACTTCGCCACCCATGCCGGCGCGCCGCCCAGCCGTCTGCATAGCTGCCCGCGAGACAGTTTCGGACAGCCCGCTCACACCCGCCTGGCCAGTAAAATAGACCCCGACAGGTTCTTAAAGGTTGCAGTGTGGTTCAACAACAGCAGCAGGGTTTTCTTCTGACCCGACATTGGCGTGACACGCCGGCTGGCACGGAAGTCGACTTCTGGCTCGCCACCCCGGACGGGCCGCAACATCTGCGCCTCGCGCCGCAGACCTCGGTGGCGTTCATTCCCGCCGAGCAGCGCGAGCGCGCCGAAGCCGTCCTGCGTAACGAGCGCCAATACGAACTGCGTCCGCTGGCGTTGACCGATTTTCAACAACGTCCCGTCATCGGACTGTATTGCCGGCAATATCGCCAGTTGCTGAAGCTGGAGAAGTTGCTGAAGGAATACGGCGTCAATGTCTACGAGGCCGATATCCGCCCGCCCGAGCGCTATCTGATGGAGCGCTTCATCACCGCGCCGGTGTGTTTCGGCGGCGAGACGGTCGGTGATGGCCGTTGGCTCAATGGCGAAATGAAGCCGGATACCGCGTATCGCCCCGCCCTGAAACTCGTCTCGCTCGATATCGAAACCACCGCGCACGGCGAGTTGTATTCCATCGCGCTGGAGGGCTGCGGGCAACGTCAGGTGTATATGCTCGGGCCGGCGAATGGCGACGCGAGCGGCATCGATTTCGACCTGGAGTATTGCGAGAGCCGTCCTGTGCTGCTCGAAAGACTCAACGCCTGGCTGGAGCGTCACGATCCCGATGCGATCATCGGCTGGAATCTGGTGCAGTTCGATCTGCGCGTGCTGCAGGAGCATTCGCTGCGTTACGCCGTGCCGTTGCGTCTGGGTCGCGGCGGCGACGTGATGGAGTGGCGCGAGCACGGCGGCAAGCAGAATCACTTCTTCGCGGCGGCCGCGGGCCGACTGATCATCGATGGCATCGAGGCGCTTCGCTCCGCCACCTGGAGCTTTCCCAGTTTCAGCCTCGAATATGTCGCGCAGGAACTGCTGGGCGAAGGCAAAGCCATCGACAACCCGTATCAGCGCATGGCGGAAATCGATCGCCGCTTCGCTGAAGACAAGCCGGCGCTGGCTCGCTACAACCTCAAGGACTGCGAACTGGTTACGCGGATTTTCGCCAAAACCGAATTGCTGACGTTTTTGCTGGAACGCGCCACCGTCACCGGCCTTGCCGCGGATCGCAGCGGCGGTTCGGTGGCGGCTTTCACGCATCTGTACATGCCGTTGATGCATCGGCAGGGCTACGTCGCGCCGAATCTCGGCGAGATGGCCGAGGAAGCGAGCCCCGGCGGTTTCGTGATGGATTCGCAGCCCGGCCTGTACGACTCCGTTCTGGTGCTCGACTACAAAAGCCTCTATCCGTCCATCATCCGCACGTTTCTGATCGATCCGGTGGGGCTCGTCGAAGGGATCAACAATCCGGACCAAAGCGCCTCCGTGCCCGGCTTTCGCGGCGGCCGTTTCTCGCGCAGCAAGCATAGCTTGCCCGCTATCGTCGGGCAGATCTGGCAAGGACGCGAAGCGGCCAAGCGGCAACAGAACAAGCCGCTGTCGCAGGCACTGAAGATCATCATGAATGCGTTTTACGGCGTGCTGGGCTCGAGCGGTTGCCGCTTCTTCGATCCACGGCTCGCGTCGTCCATCACGATGCGCGGCCACGAAATCATGCACCGCACGCGCGAGTTGATCGAGGCGCGCGGGTATCAGGTGATTTACGGCGACACCGATTCCACCTTCGTGTGGCTCAAGCAGGCGCGCACCGAAGAGCAGGCCTCGCACATCGGGCGCGCGCTGGTCAAATACGTGAACGAGTGGTGGCGCGAACATCTGCGCCAGGCATTCGGGCTCGAAAGCGCGCTTGAATTGCAGTTCGAAACGCACTACCGGCGCTTTCTGATGCCGACCGTGCGCGGTGCCGAACAAGGCAGCAAAAAACGCTACGCGGGTCTGGTGATGCGCGCCGACGGCAGCGAGGAAATGGTCTACAGGGGACTAGAAACGGTACGCACCGACTGGACTCCGCTCGCCCAGCAATTCCAGCGCGAACTGTATCTGCGAATCTTCAAGCGGCAGCCGTATCAGGACTACGTGCGCGATTATGTCGAACGTACCTTGCGCGGTGAATTCGACGCTTTGCTGGTATACCGCCGCCGGTTGCGCCGCAGCCTCGGCGATTATCAGCGCAATGTGCCGCCGCACGCGCGCGCCGCCCGCATGGCCGACGAGTTCAATCAGCAGCAGGGCCGGCCGTTGCAGTATCAGAACGGCGGATGGATCACCTATGTGATGACGGTGGCCGGGCCGGAGCCGCTGGAAACGCGGCGCTCGGCGATCGATTACGACCACTATCTGACGCGGCAGTTACAGCCCTTGGCGGATGCGATCCTGCCGTTTTTGAACGACGATTTTTCGGCGTTGATGACGGGGCAAAAGGAACTGTTTTAGGTTCTTCGCACCGCGCCATGACCCCAAAAAATAGCCATAACGCCGGAAAAATCACGCGAAATCACGCGAAATCGCCAATATTCAGCACCTCGAAGCATATTTAAAAGCCCCGCAATACTGAGTTGTGAAAACAGAGGTAAACCGGCATCGCCGTGTTACTAGACTGTAATCATGGCGGGCGTGCTGCATGGCTTTGGCCTCATGGTTTTGGCCTATATCCGCCGTGTCAATTCACGAACTGATTTTGCAGGGAGTGCATGATGAAAACCTTCATCTTTGCGGTCGCCACGGCGTTTCTTCTAGCCGCACCGATCGCCTCGTCCGCGCAGTCGACGAACGAGCCGCTGACGCGTGCCCAGGTGCGCGCGCAATTGGTCGAAATCGAACAGGCGGGTTATAAGCCGGGGACGGACAAAAACACCTATCCGACCGAAATCCAGGCCGCCGAAGCGCGCGTGGCGACGCATCAGGAAGCAGCCGCGACGAATGCGACCGGCTATGGGCCGGCGATGAACGGTTCCGCAGAGTCAAGTGGCCAAAGCATGCAGCCTATGGCGAGCCCGGCGAATGTCGGTCAATGACCGGCACTTCAGCTTCAAATGGCAGCGCCTTGCCAGCCCTTAGCCTTTACTCCGTAGCAATCGCATCCGGTTGACGGGTACGCGCGCGGCCTGCATTCGTCAGACGCCGCGTGCCCCACTGCACGCCCATTGCCAGCAAGGCGGCTTCGACGAATGCCGTCAAGGTCGCTTCGCGCGGCAACGCAAACGACAGAAACAGGCAGAAAGCTGCGAAGGAAAACCGCCCCAGTACCATGCCGCGCAGCAATGAAATGACGAAAGCCGATCCGTGCGCCCGCTGCGACGACACCGACAGCACCACTCCCAATAACGGAAACACCGCCAGCAAACCGCTCCACGCCGCCCCGAGCCGGCCGGACAGCGACGTCACCAGCACGGTAAGCGCCATGCCCGCGAGCATGCGGCCCATTAAGTCCGCGCGGGTAAGCGGCGCGCCCGCAGCCACCGCACCGCTGCGCGGCAGAAACGATTGCCCGAACAGCACCGCCGCGAGCGCGACGCCGAGCGCCCAAAAAGGCGAAGCCGGCAGAAACGACAACGCGGAAGCAGCCACCAGCCAGCTTGCGAGTCCAGCCGCCAGCGCCAACGGCCAGGCACGGCCGCGACAGGTCCACGCGTAGGCAAAATTAAAGGCTTCAGAGGCGAGAATCGCGGAGAGCGAAAGCGTGGCGGCATGCGCGCCGAACACCGGGCCATGGGTGAGCACGAGCAGGTAGAGAATGGGGCCAGCCACCACCGGCAGTCCTGCCAGCCAACCGGCAATGGATGGCCCCCACCACTTGCCCGACATCGAGACGATCAAGAGAAAAGCGGGAACAAGCGTGAGCTTGAGTGCAAGCATGACGGGTCGGGCGGGTATAAAGCCGGATCTTACCAAACCGTTTCGCGCCTGCCGTCACCGTGATGTCACCTTGCCGTCACGGTAACCGCAAGCGGCGCCGTCGCTCACGCATGGAAACCGGTCGCGCTCAGCCACGCCACGTGGCGCATGCAATCCCGCGTAATCCGATGCGCATGCGGAACTGCCTGCACCGCGCCGGCATCGCTGCCATAATGGATTTTCAGCCCCAACCTGCCCCCACTAGAAGGAGTCGTGCAGTGAGTGATTCAGCCCCATCGTCTTCGAGCGACGCCAAGCGCCGCGTTGCATTTCTCGGTCTGGGCGTCATGGGATATCCCATGGCCGGCCATCTCGCCAAGGCCGGCCTCGACGTCACGGTCTATAACCGCACCTTTGCCAAAGCGGAACAATGGGTGGCCGAATATGGCGGCCGCGCAGCGCGCACGCCGCGCGAAGCCGCGGACGGCGCCGAACTGGTGCTGGCCTGCGTCGGCAATGACGACGATCTGCGCAGCGTCACGCTCGGCGAAAACGGCGCGTTTGCCGGCATGACGCGCGGCACGACTTTCGTGGACCATACCACCGCGTCCGCCAATGTCGCGCGTGAACTGGCGGCCAATGCGGCCGAGCACGGCCTGCAATTCGTCGATGCCCCCGTCTCGGGCGGCCAGGCCGGCGCGCAGAACGGCAAGCTGACCATCATGTGCGGCGGCGAAGCCCAAGTGTTCGAGCACGCCGCCGTCACGCTCCGGCATTACGCGGCGGCCGTTACCCTGGTCGGCCCGGCAGGCGCCGGGCAACTGGCGAAGATGGTCAACCAGATCTGTATCGCCGGCGTGGTGCAGGGTCTGTCCGAGGCGATCAATTTCGGCGAGTGCGCCGGCCTCGATATGCCGCTCGTGCTGGAAGTGATCGGCAAAGGCGCCGCCGCCAGCTGGCAGATGGACAACCGCGGCAAGACGATGATCGACGGCAAGTTCGATTACGGCTTCGCAGTGGACTGGATGCGCAAGGACCTCGGCTTCTGCCTCGACGAAGCGAAGCGTAACGGCGCCGCGCTGCCGATGACGGCGCTCGTCGACCAGTTCTACGGCGACGTGCAGAACCTCGGCGGCAACCGCTTCGACACCTCGAGCCTGATCTGGCGTCTGCGGCAACTCAAGCGCGCCGATTGAACGCTGAGCGCGCATCGAGATCTTCAACCGGCTGAGCTTGCCTTGCGTCAAGTCGATACGAATACCGTCCGATGAATCAGTCCCATCCGCCTGACGCGTCCCATGCGGAAATCGAGCTCGTACAGGCCGCGCTCGACGCCCAGGCGCAAGGCGAGCTTGCCGTCGCCGAGCGCCTTTATCGGGCGCTGCTCGAAGCAGACGGACGCAACGGCGTCGCTCACAACAATCTGGCGAATCTGTTGCGTGAGAGCGGGCGCCTCGCGAGCGCCATCGACCACTATCGGCACGCGCTCGAATGGCTGCCGGATTCGGCGCCGGTCCGCTCGAATCTGGCGGACACCCTCGAAAGCATCGGCCAATACGAGGCCGCCGAGGCGGAATATCGCCGCGCGCTCGAACTCGATCCCGCCAACGCCGCAGCCCGCTACAACTATGGGCTTCTGCTGCTGGCGGCGGGACGGTACGCGGAAGGCTGGCCGCATTTCGAAGCGCGCTCGGCGGTGTTCCGCGAGCACGGCACGCTGCCGTTCGCGCGCTGGAACGGCGAGGACTTGCGCGGCAAAACCCTTCTGTTGCTGCCCGAGCAGGGCTACGGCGACACGATCCAGTTCGTCCGCTATGTGGGTCTGCTCAAGGCGCGCGGACTCGCGAAGCTCTCGGTGATCTGCAAGCCGGCATTGGTCCCGCTATTGCGCACGGTGCAAGGCATCGATGCGTTGATCACCGATCCGCAAGGCTTGCAGGTTCACGACTATTGGGATTCGTTGCTGAGCTTGCCTTATCGCTTCAACACGACGCTCGACTCGGTTCCCGCGCCCATTCCTTATCTCGGCGTGTTCGGCAATCGTCTCGATGCATGGCAGGCGCGACTTCCCGCCGATGGCATCAAGGTAGGGCTCGTCTGGCAAGGCAACCCCGAGCACGACAACGACACGGCTCGCTCGCTGCCGCATTTCTCCGCGCTGCGGCCGCTGTGGTCGGTGCAGGGGGTGCATTTCATCAGCTTGCAGGTGGGCGGCGCCGAAGCGCAAGCGCGTGAATGCGCGGACCAGCAACCGGCGCTGTGCCTCGGCGACGCGATCCGCGACTTCGGCGATACCGCCGCGATCGTCGCGCAACTGAACCTCGTGATCTGCGTGGATACCGCCGTCGCCCATCTGGCCGGCGCGCTGGGCGTGGCCTGCTGGCTGATGCTGCCGCGCCGGCGTACCGACTGGCGCTGGCTGCGCGCCGGCATGCGGTCGCCGTGGTATCCCAAGGACCTGTATCTGTTCCGTCAGGGCGAATCCGGCTGGCCGGGCGTGATCGATGAAGTCAGAGATGCGCTGGCGGAAATTCTGCGGAAGCGGGGCTAACCCGTCCCGTCACGCCTCGTCAAAAGCGCGAAGCCCCAGGCCTCACTTCGTCGCCTTGCACAACACCGCCGTCATCACCAGCGGCAAGACCTCGTGCACCACCGCTTCGCTGCCCGCATCGTGTAGATGCACCTTCACGGCTTCGCTCGTGCCGAACACCACCACGCCGTAGATCGAACCCGGCAACGCCTCGCCGCTGCCCTTGTGAAACAGGTCGTCGTCGTGCGCGTAGCCGAGCACGGCGTAGACCCGGAAACCGAAGGCCGTCAACTGGCTGCCGTGAGTGGGGCGAAACGCGTTCACCGAGTTCGCTTCCACGTGCATGGGCTTGGTTTCGATGTACTGGTCGCCTTGCAGCGAGGCGATGAAGGTATGGGCGTCGGACGTGCAGTCGAGCTGCGCGTCGAGTTCGTGTGAAACCGCCGGGAGCGAGTGGAGCAATGCGCCGATCATGGTCAGCGCACCAAACGCGATGGGAAAGCACTTTCTCATAGTGATGCAACCCTTATCCTGGCAATGTCCGGCACGCGAAGCGCGTACCAAACGTAAGACCTTTGCTTCACTCCCACTGTACGGCAGCCATCCATCCACATGACATGGTGTTCGGGTGGCGCCGCGCTGGCACTGCGCGCTGGCTGCATAGTCAGCGCTTCATAACCTCAGAACCTTAGACCGACAAAAACATTTCGCGCCGATTCCGGGCCGTTTCGCGCCGCATCCCGGCATTTTGTCGCAAACCGCTCGAAGGTGGCGCAAGCCGGGCCGAAGATGCGTCATCGAATCCCTTGTTAATAGACACGGAGCCCGCCGCCATGTTCACTGCCATTCTCCAGCAAACGCCTCATTGGGTCTGGGGCATCCTCGCCGCCCTGACTGTCATGGGTTTCAGGCAAACCCTGCCGCGCCGCCGCTCGCTGCGCAGCGGCACGGCGTTGCCGCTCGTGATGGTGCTGCTGTCGCTGTACGGCATCGCGTCCGCTTTCTCCCGCCAGCCGCTGGCGATGCTCGCCTGGGTGGGCGGCGGGGTGCTCACGCTGTGGCTGGCGCAGGCCCTGCGCGTATGGAGCGGCATTCGCTGGCTGCCGCAGGAGCGCAGCGTGCTGATGCCGGGCAGCTGGCTGCCGCTCGTCCTGCTGCTCGGGCTGTTCTCCGTCAAGTTCGGCGTGGCGATAGCGCTATCGATCACGCCGAGCCTCGCCATCGACGCCGGCTTCGGCGGCTTCGCCGGGCTCGTCTATGGCGGCTTCAGCGGCCTGTTCCTCGCCCGCGCGCTCGCCGTCTGGCGTGTGGCGCGCTGATCGGCGCGGCGTCGACCCGAACCCTTCTGCGAGATGCGCCCCCATGAGCCCATTCGCCATGTTCTGCCATTCCGGTCTGGTGCATCTATTGACCGGCTACAATCCGCTGAAGGTGGATCTGTCCAGCAGGCTTGGCCTCGCGCGCGACCTGTGGCGCGTCCATCGCCCGCGGACCGCCTTCGACTCGCTCGTGCCGCCGCCGCGAGACCAGGTACGTCACGGCGAAAGCAGCGCAACTTCCGAACCGGGCAGATGCATGGCCCGCTTATCCGTTTTGCCCACCCGCTCGACGAGCGCCTGACCCGGACCGCCCTATGCCCCCGCACCGCGTCGCTTTCAAGTGGCTTTGGCGTGAGCTGAGAATCACGATCCTCGTCTCGCTGGCGAGCACCTTCATGTTCGGGCCGTTATCGGACGGGGCGTTCCTCTCCAATCTGATTTATTCGACCACGGTCACCATCTGCATTCAGGCCCTGATCGAAGCGGGCCGCTACGGTCTGCCGTCCCGCGCGGCGCGGCGCCGCGCCGCCGTCACGCACGACGGTTCAGGCGGCCACGCTTCCGGTCACTCCTCCGCAAGTCTCGTGCCACAGCGGGCATGGCCCGGCTGGGCCCTGATGGCGCCGTGGGTGGCGATGTCCGCCGTGGTGGGCTATCTGGCGGGCCATGCACTCGGCGATTTACTGACCGGCACGCATCAGCCGCCGCTCGGTTTCATGCGCGACGCACAGACCCTGCTGCCCACCCTGGCGCCGGCCTTCGCACTGGCAATCGGCTGCACCTATTTTTTCTATGCACGCGGACAGCTTGCCGCGACCGAGGCGCGCGAGCAGGCCGCGTTGCGCACCTCGGCGGAAAATCAGTTGAAGCTGCTGGTGTCGCAACTGGAACCGCACATGCTGTTCAACACGCTGGCGAATCTGCGCGTGCTGATCGGCCAGGACCCGCCGCGGGCGCAGGCCATGCTCGATCACCTGAACGGCTTTTTGCGCGCCACGCTGGATGCCTCGCGATCCAATTCGCATGCGTTGGCGGCGGAGTTTGCCCGTATCGACGATTACCTCGAACTGATGCAGGTGCGCATGGGCCCGCGTCTGCGCGGCACG
This sequence comes from Paraburkholderia sp. BCC1885, assembly GCF_900996235.1. Lineage (GTDB taxonomy): Bacteria > Pseudomonadota > Gammaproteobacteria > Burkholderiales > Burkholderiaceae > Paraburkholderia. The sequence continues at coordinate 123,029 of NZ_CAAJGM010000088.1, read as the reverse complement.
CTCGATCTGCCCGCCGAGTTGGGCGGCTTGCCGGTGCCGCCGCTGCTGCTGCAACCGCTGGTCGAGAATTCGATCAAGCATGGGTTGGAGCCGAGTGTCGCCGGCGGCCAGATCGAGATTGCCGCACGGCGCGACGGCGACGCGCTCGTGCTGAGTGTCCGCGACACCGGCGTCGGCCTCGGCGCGACGCCCACGCACGGCAGCCGCTTCGGCATGCAGCAGGTGCGCGACCGGCTCGCCGCGCTCTACGGCGACGCCGCCTCCCTTGAACTGAACTCACCAGGCGACGGCCGCGGCGGCGCGCTCGCCGTGGTCCGCCTGCCCGTTACCTGAGCCCACCCTATCCATGACGAATACCTCCCCCATGCACGCCACCGCCCTGATCGCCGAAGACGAACCCTTGCTGGCCGCCAATCTGCAAGCCGAACTGCTGCGCCTGTGGCCCGAGCTGCGCATTGTCGCCAGCGTCGGCGATGGCGCGTCCGCGCTCCGGCAGGGGCTCGACCTGCAACCCGACGTGCTGTTCCTCGATATCCGCATGCCCGGCATGAGCGGTCTGGAAGCCGCCCAGGCGCTGAGCGAGGACTGGCCCGGCATGGGCCGTCCGCTGCCGCTGCTGGTATTCGTCACCGCGTATGACGAATACGCGCTGCATGCATTCGAGCGCGCCGCACTCGACTATGTCCTCAAGCCGGTGCAGCCGGAACGGCTGGCCAAAACCTGCGAGCGCCTGCAAGCCAGCCTACGGGCGCGGGCGCAATCGCCCGGCGCGGATGCGGGCCTCGCGCCGATGATCGATCAGTTGCGCACGTTATTCGGCGTCGGCCAGGCTGGCGCGGCGGGCGCCTATGGCGCGCAGGGCCAGGGCGGCGCCGTGCAGGCCGCGCCGTTGCGCATGATCCAGGCGAGCGCCGGCAACACCATCACGATGGTGCCGGTCGGCGAGGTGTTGTATTTCGAGGCGGCGGACAAGTACGTCCGCGTGATCACGGCCGAACAGGAGCATCTGATCCGCACGTCATTGCGAGAACTGCTGCAGCAACTCGATGCGCAGCAGTTCTGGCAGATCCATCGCGGCACGGTGGTACGCGCGGAAGCGGTTGCAAGCGCGTCGCGCGACGAGGCCGGCAAGCTCACGCTCAGCTTGCGCGGCCATCCCGCGAGGCTCGCCGTGAGCCGGCTGTATGCGGATCAGTTCAAGGGGATGTGAGCCGGGATGCCGCCCGCTCCACTTGCACCGTTTAGCCGACGTTATTCCAGCGCGCGTCCGCGACAGTCAGCTTCTTCGGAATCAGCTTGAGGTCGGTGAAGGTGTCGGCGATCTGCTGCTGGTAGGCGAGCGTGGCGTCCGTGATCGACTGCACGCCGTAACCGGTGCGCCCCAGCGCGAGTTCGAGCGTGGCCGCATCGAGTCCGACGAGCGGCGACAACTGGGCCGCCACGGCGGAAACATTGTTACGCCCCCGCTGGTCGACCTGGTTCAACTCGTCGAGCAAGGTATGCAGCACTTGCGGCTGGGCGTCGGCAAACTTGCGGGCCGAAACGTAATACTGGGTGTTGCGCACGAGGTTTTCGCCGTCGGTCAAGATGCGCGCATTCGCCTGACGCTGAATCGCCGCCAGATACGGATCCCAGATCACCCACGCGTCGACGCTGCGCTGGACGAAGGCGGCGCGGGCGTCGGCGGGCGTGAGATAGATCGGCTGGATATCCGTGTAGGTCAGACCGGCGCGCTGCAGCGCCTTCACCAGCAGATAGTGCACATTCGAACCGCGATTGAGCGCGACCTTCTTGCCGCGCAGATCGGCCACCGTGCGGATCGGCGAATCCTGCTGCACGACGAGCGCCTCGCCCTTGGGCGCGGGCGGTTCGTTGCCGATGTAGACGAAATCGACCCCGCCCGCCTGAGCAAAGATAGGCGGCGTCTCGCCGACCGTGCCGACATCCACGGCGCCCGCATTCAGTCCTTCCAGCAATTGCGGGCCGGCCGGAAACTCCAGCCACTGCACGCCGACGCCCTGCTGGGCCAGCCGCTTTTCGAGCGTGCCGCGCGCCTTCAGGACAACGAAGTTACCGTATTTCTGAAAACCGACGCGCAGCGTCCGGGCATTTCCCTGCGCCAGCGCGGCGGAACTCGACAGCAGCGCCCCTGCGCCACCGGCCATGACGGCCCCCGTCCCCACTGCCACCGCCGCGGCGGCCTTCAGCAGCGTGCGGCGGCCGGAATCGACCTGCGCTCCGGGCGTGGAATGTTCTGATGAAGCCATGTGTGTCCTTCGCATGTTCGTGATGGGTTGTACCGCCGCAAGCGGACGGACCATCGCGGGGCGATGACTAGAATAAGGACGCACCGGCAGGATGCGAACCAATCATTGCGCATATGCAAAGCACAGCGGGTGGGAAAGACGGCAATCTTCAAACCACGGCCGGAAAATCCGCCCGGCCGTCGAGCTTAACGCCCGCTCAGCGAACCGCGTCCGCGCACCGGCGTGCGCGGCAGTTCCATGGCGAACACCGTGCCCTGCTTCTCATCCGAGCGCACGCCCACTTCGCCGCCGTGCATATGGACGATTTCACGCACGATATGCAGCCCCAGCCCGAGCCCTTCGCGCGGCCGCCCGCCGACGCTGCTGGCCCCGAACGCCTTGAACAGATGCGGCACGACCTCGGCGGGAATCACGCCACGGTTGGTGACGCTCAGCAGGATCCGCTCGCCCGCTTCCGCCTTGACCCGCACCACGATGCTGCCGCCCGCCTCGCCGTGCTGCAGTGCGTTGTTGATCAGGTTCGAAATGGCCTGCCACAGCAGGTCGGTATCCCAGCGGCCCGCCGTGTCGCCCTCGCACTCGTAGACGATTTGCTGCGCGCCCGGATGGGTGGCGAATTCGTCGATCACGGATTTGCATAGCGTCGCCAGTTCCGTGGAGCGCGGTTGCAGATGCAGCCGGCCACCTTGCAGACGCGCGAGATTCAGCAACTGATCGACCATCCGCGCCATGCGCAGCGAACTGCTCTTGATACGCGCGGCGGTGGTCGTCACCTGGTCGCCGGCATCGACGCGCATCAGATATTCCGCCGACGACAGCACGGCGCCGAGCGGCGTGCGCAGGTCGTGGCTGAGCACGGCCATCAGCATTTCGTTGGCCTCCAGCATCTGGCGCGTGGTCACCAGTTGCGCGGCCAGTTGACGCTTTTGCTGCTCCAGTTGCACGAACACATCCACCTTCGATTGCAGGATGCGCGAGTCGTAAGGCTTGTAGAGAAAATCCACCGCGCCGGCTTCGTAGCCCCGGAAGGTGCGCGAAGCGTCCTGCGCGGTCGCCGTCAGAAAGATGATCGGCACGTGCGAGGTGCGCGGACTGCCGCGCATCAGCGAGGCCAGTTCGAAGCCGTTCATGCCGGGCATGTTGACGTCGAGGATGGCCAGCGCCACCTCGTGCTTGAGCAGCAGATCGAGCGCGGCCGTCCCGGAGTCGGCCACCAGCAGCGTGATGTCCGGCCCGCTCAGCGACGCCTCGAGCGCCGTGATGTTATGCGCGATGTCGTCGACGATGAGAATGTTGACAGAGGAATTCGTCATGGCATCGGGTCAGGAATCATGTTCGGTAAAGGCCGGCAGTCGGGCAAGACGACGGGCAATGATAGAGGGAGACAGGATTTCGTCGACGGCGCCGCGTTCGATGGCGGCACGCGGCATTTCCGGCGAGGCGGCGGTTTCGGGCGTTTGCACCCAGACGGTCCCGCCCGCGGCGCGCACGCTTTCGAGACCCCGCACGCCGTCTTCGTTGGCGCCCGAGAGCAGAACAGCCAGCATGCGTTCACGATACAGCCACGCGGCCGATTCGAACATGACGTCGATCGACGGCCGCGAGTAGCGCACGGCCGCCTCGGTGGAAAGCGCCACCGTGCGGTTATCCTCCACCAGCATGTGATAGCCCGGCGGCGCCACATAGACATGGCCGCCGGCAATCCGTTCGCCGGCATCCGGTTCGACCACCGGCAAGGCGCAGCGATGACTGAAACTCTCCACCAGATAACTCGGCGGATCGGGCGGCAGATGCACCACGATCATGACGGCCGCGGCGAAATCGCCGGGCAACGCGCTCAGCAGTTCGTTCAGCACATCGATCCCGCCCGCCGAGGCGCCGAGCGCCACCAGCTCGAACGCGCGCGACCGCGCCGGGTCGGCCTCGCGCCCGACGGCAGGTGTGGCGGTGGGACGGATGGAACCCATAGTGGCTTGCGTCGATATCAACTGGGATTGCAGGGTTGGCGGATTGGGCCGGGCCGCACCGGCATGGCGCTCATGTTAACGCTTCTGGTAAATGCGCTCGTGCGGACAAAATTCGTCGAACGCTTCGTGCTGGCTCGAGAACCGCAAACTCTCCTTGCTGCCAAGACCGAGAAAGCCGCGCCGCACCAAAGCGCGCTGAAACAGGCCGAGCGCGCGATCCTGCAAGGCCCGGTCGAAATAGATCATAACGTTACGGCATGACACGAGGTGCGCTTCGAGAAACACCTCGTCGGTCGAGAGGCTGTGATCCGCGAAGACGACGCGCCCTTTCAGCGCGCCGGCAAACCGCGCCCCGCCATACGCCGCATGATAGTAGTCCGAGAGCGAGCGCTTGCCGCCCGCGGCCAGATAGTTTTGCGAGAACCCGGCAATCCGGTCGAGCGCATAGATGCCGGATTCGGCACGCGCCAGCGCATCGGGATTGATGTCAGTGGCGTAAAAAAGCGTGCGCTCGGTGAGGCCCACTTCGTCGAACAGAATCTTCAGCGACCACAATTCCTCGCCCGTGCTGCAGCCCGCCACCCAGACCTTGATGGACGGATAGGTCTGCAACACCGGCATGACCTGCTGGCGCAACGCCAGAAAATAGGCCGGATCGCGGAACATGTCGCTGACCTGCACCGTCAGGTACTGAAACAGGCGGGCGAAATCGGCGCCGTTGCGCATGATGCGATCCTGCAACTGCGACAAGGTGCCGAGGCCGAATTCGTCGAGCGCCTGGGTCAGGCGGCGGCGCAGCGACGACATCGCGTAATGGCGGAAGTCGTGCTGATATTTCAGGTAGATCGCTTCGAGCAACAGCTTGAGTTCGATGTCGAAATCGCTGATGCGCGGAGCGCGCGGTTCGGGCGCGGTCGGGGTGGTCTTCATCGTCTGGATTCTCTGCGGCTAGTGCTGGCGCAGCCAGACGCGGCACAAGGCGACGAGCTTGTCGACGTCGATCGGCTTCGAGATGTAGTCGTCCGCGCCGGCTTCGAGACAGCGCACCCGGTCGTTCGCCATCGCCTTTGCGGTCAACGCGATGATCGGCAAATGCGCAAAGCGCGGATTGCGGCGGATCTCGGCCATCGCGGTCAGGCCATCCATCTCCGGCATCATGATGTCCATCAGCACCAGGTCGACATCGGGATGCTCCTCCAGCAGATCCAGTGCTTCGCGGCCGTTGCGGGCAATCTGCAGTTTCGCGCCGAGCGGCTCGATCACGTGCGACAGCGCAAAAATATTGCGCACGTCGTCTTCCGCCAGCAGGATGCTGCGGCCTTCGAAGGCGTTGTCGCGCTGCCGCACGGTGCGCAGCATGCGCTGCTGCTCCGGAGCGAGCGACGATTCCACGCTATGCAGGAACAGCGTGACTTCGTCGAGCAGACGTTCGGGCGATTTCGCGCCCTTGATGATGATCGACTTCGAATAGCGGCGCAGCCGGTGCTCTTCTTCGCTGGAGAGCATCCGGCCGGTATAGACGATCACCGGCAACGCCAGATGGGCGGCGTCGAGCGCCATGCGTTCGAGCAGGTCGTAGCCGGTGCCGTCAGGCAGCGCGAGGTCGGTCACGACGCAGTCGAAGTTGCCGGCGGCCAGTTCCTCGAATGCGCTCGCGAGCGTGGCGACGGCGACGATCTCCGTGTTTTCGCTTTGCAGCAGCGCGCGGATGCTTTCGCGCATGGGCGGATCGTCCTCGATCACCAGCACGCGTTTGAGGCGCTGCTGCAACCGTGCTTCGAGACGGCGGATGGCCGCTTCGAGTGTCGAGCGCGCGGTCGGCTTGAGCGTGTAGCCGATCGCCCCGAGATGCAGCGCCTTGTCGGCGTGGTCCGTCGCCGAGACGATATGGATCGGGATGTGGCGCGTGAGCGGATCGTTCTTCAGCCATTCGAGCACGGTCAGGCCCGAACGGTCCGGTAAGCCCACGTCGAGCAGCACGGCTGCGGGCCGCATGTCGCGCACGAGTGCCACGCCGCTGGCGGCGTCGGTGGCGTGCAGGAAATCGAAGTCGAGTTCATGGGCCAGGTCGCGCAGAATCTCGGCGAACGGGATGTCGTCCTCGATTGCCAGAATCAGCCGGCTGCCGCGCGCGCGCTCGTAGCGGTCGTCGCCGATCGGCGCGCCGCCGCTCAGTTCCTCGCCGCCATGGCGGGCGCCCGCTTCGGCGGAAGATGGCGCCGGCTGGAATACGGCGGTATGGGCCGGGTTCGCGGTGGTGGTCGCCTGGGCCGGGGCGGACGGTGACGAGGCATGCTGCGCCACGACCGTGGACATGGCGTTGGACACATCGTACGAAGCGCGCCGGGCGGCGTCTGCCGCGGCATCAGCCATGGCGCCCGATTCCGCGCGCGCCACGTTGGCGGCCACCGCAGCGGTCGCATCGAGCGGCAACCACAGCGTGAAGACGCTGCCCTTGCCCAGCTCGCTCGCCACGCCGATGCGCCCGCCCAGGAGCCGGGCGAATTCGCGCGAAATCGACAGGCCAAGACCGCTGCCGCCGTAATGCCGGCTGGTGGAACCGTCGGCCTGCTGGAAGGCTTCGAAAATCATCTCCAGCTTGTCCGGCGCAATGCCGATGCCGGAGTCGCGCACTTCGAAGCGCAGCATGCCGTCTTCGGCCGGCGCCACGCTCAGCGACACCCCGCCGCGCTGGGTGAATTTCACCGCGTTCGACAGCAGATTGCGCAAGACCTGCACGGCGCGCTGACTGTCGGTGACGATCATCTCCGGCACGCCCGGCGCCCGCTCGAAGGTCAGCGAAAGATGCTTGGCGGCGGCCATCGGCGTAAAGGTCTCGCGCAGCGACTGCAAGGTGGCGTCGAGCGAGACGGTTTCGAGTTCGATGCTGACCTGTCCCGCCTCGACCTTCGACAGATCGAGAATGTCGTTGATCAGCACCAGCAGGTCGCTATTGGATGCGTGAATCGTTTCCGCATAACGCACCTGCTCTTCACTGAGGTTGCCGGTGCGGTTCTGCTGCAGCAGTTTGGCGAGGATCAGCGAGCTGTTCAGCGGCGTGCGCAACTCGTGCGACATGTTGGCGAGGAACTCGGACTTGTAGCGGCTCGACTGTTCGAGCCGCGCCGCGTTGGCCGCCAGATCGTCCTGAGCGCGCAACAGGTCGGCCTTTTGCCGCTCCAGACGCTGCGCATATTCTTCGAGCTGCACGTTGGTCTGTTCGAGTTCGGCCTGCTGGTTTTCCAGCCGCGCCTGCGAATCCATCAGCGCGCGGCCGCGTTCTTCCAGGCCCTCGTTCGAGACGCGCAGTTCTTCCTGCTGGACCTGCAATTCTTCGTTCAGCTGCTGCATCTCGACGAGCGCATCCTGCAGACGCTCGCGATACAGCGCCGCCTCGAGAAAATCGCCCATGCCGCCGGCGATCAGTTGCAGCAGTTCATGGTCGCGTTCGACGAGCTCGCGGATAAAGCCGAGTTCGATCACGCCGTTGACCGCGCCGTCATTCTCGATGGGCACGACCACCAGGTTGCGCGGCGGGCTCGTGCCGAGGCCCGAGACGACCTTCACGTAGTCGTCGGGCACGTCACGCAGCAGGATGGTGCGGCGCGTCAACGCGGCCTGGCCGATCAGGCTTTCGTCGCTCTGGAAATGCTGCGACGCCTGTTCGCTTTCCTCGCTGAAACCGTAGCTGGCGATGCGCTGCAGCGTGCCGGTTTCCTTGTCGCGCACATACAGCGCCGCCACCGCGGCATCCAGATACTGCGCCAGAAAATCGAGCATGGCGCGGCCGACGAGCGCCGGCGTGGATTGCCCCACCACCTTCTCGGCCAGCAGCCGCTGCCCGGAGCGCAGCCAGACCTGCTGCTGGAGAATTTCGGTCTGCTCGTCCTGTTGACGCAGCACGCCGTCGTATGAGGCGGACAGGTCGAGCAGTTCGCGCCGCCCGCGCCAGGCCAGAAAAGCGCTGACCACGAGGCTAAAGAACAGGAATACGCCCACCAGCACGGTGGTGACATTGCGCGTCGCAATGGAACGCTCGCGGCGCAGAACCAGTTCCACGTCGAGGAAATCGCCGAACACGCGGCGGGTTTCGTCGAAGGCGATCTTGCTGCGCGTGGTGGCGGCTTCGAGGTCGTAGGGCTGGTTTCTGCGCCGCAGATCGATCATCTGCTGCGTGTCTTTGTCCCACAGGCTTTGCGTGGCCTCGATACGCCGGAGGCGGTCGACCTGGGGCGGATTGTCCGCCACCAGTTCCGCCAACGAGGCGATCTCGGCTTCGAAGCGCGGTTTGCCCAGCTCATAGGGCGAAAGCACGCTCTCGTCGCCGGTGATCAGAAAGCCGCGCATGGACGACTCGCGGTCCACTGCCAGCCGGAGGATTTCGTTGGCGCTGCCGATCACGCGTTCCGAGTGCTCGGCCCAGCTCAGCGTATTCACGAGGTACGCGATCAGCGCGACGAACAGTGCGGCCGTCAACACGCCCATGCCCAACGGCACCGCGATGTTGCGACGGATGATGCGGCGGAACTGGTCTTGCTCGACAGCGGTGAAGGCAGGCATTTTTTTCTGGATTTCGTCTGGTCAGTTTGCTCGGTTCGGCAATTTCGACTGAGGGTCTGCCGCTTGGAACAGCGCGTCCGGTCGGCCTTCGCGACGCGCGACGGCACGTATCATACAGCGTGTGCCGTCGTTCGTTCCAATGCGCCTTGCTTCAAGCCTGGCCGGCCGGACAACGCCGGGCATCGTGGCGGTGACGCGTTACGCCGGCACCGACTCCGCCTGCGCCTGCCGCGACCACACGCGATGCTGTTCCGCCGCCGCGACGAACGCCTTCATGACCTCGGCAAGCTCTTTGTCGTCGCCGCTCGCTACTCCATCCGCGTCGGCCGGCAGATGCGCCGCCGCGAGCACGTCACGGCCCGCGCCGAGCGCCGCAATCGCTTTCAGATGCTTGAAGGCTTCGAGCACGAAATGCCGTGCGTCGCCCGATTGCGCGAGCGCCTTCGCCCCGGCCTCGCCGCCCACCACCACGATGGCATCGAACATGATCGACGGCATGCCGGCGATCGTCGCGTCGGGCTGCAGCGAGCCGATCGCCGCCAGCGACGGCGCGATCAGCAGCGCCGTGGCGCCTTCGTCGTGCAGCGCTTTCTGCAGCTTGCCGATCATGCCGACGTCCGAACCGGGCGCGGCCAGCAAGGCGATCTTGCAGGTCTTGATACCCGGCTTCACACGGTTGAGCAGACTCAAGGCGGGCGAAGTCTCCGGCTTCGCCGCGCTGGGTGCGCTGCCTTTCTTCGGCGCGGGCAAGCCGAGACCGGCTGCCACTTCAGCCGCGAGATCCGCATCGAAATTGGCCAGAATCTGGTTGACGACGCGCTCGCGGATCTCCGGCTTCGTCACCTTGCCGAGTTCAAACTGATACGCCGCGCTGATATGCGCCTTTTCGACCACGGACATGCTGCGATAGAACAGCGCCGCCTGCGAGAAATGATCGGCGAACGAGTCGCTGCGCACGCGAATCTTCTCGCCGTCGACGCGCTCGTGATAGCTCTCGAAGCCGCCGTCGGCCGCGGCCGGTTCGGTTTCCTTCGGCCAGCCGCCGTTCAGCGAATTCGGTTCATACGATGCCTGTCCGACGTTGATCGCCTGACGATGCATCGCGTCGCGCTGGTTATTCTGAAACGCGCACACCGGACGGTTGATCGGAATCTCATGGAAATTCGGGCCGCCCAGACGGCTGATCTGCGTGTCGGTGTAGGAGAAAAGCCGCCCCTGCAACAACGGATCGTTGCTGAAGTCGATGCCGGGCACGACATGCCCCGGATGGAACGCCACCTGTTCCGTCTCGGCGAAGAAGTTGTCCGGATTGCGGTTGAGCGTCATCTTCCCGATGATCTGCACCGGCACCATTTCCTCGGGAATCAGCTTGGTGGGATCGAGCAGGTCGAAGGGGAAGCTGTGTTCGTCCTGCTCTTCGATGATCTGCACGCCGAGTTCGAATTCCGGAAAATCGCCGCGCTCGATGGCTTCCCACAGGTCGCGCCGGTGGAAGTCCGGATCTTTGCCGGCGAGTTTCTGCGCTTCGTCCCACAGCAGCGAATACGAGCCCAGCACGGGGCGCCAGTGAAACTTGACGAAACGCCCCTTGCCCGCCGCGTTGACGAAGCGGAACGTGTGGATGCCGAAGCCTTCCATGGTGCGCAGGCTGCGCGGAATCGCGCGGTCCGACATGGTCCATAGCACCATGTGCGCGGATTCCGGCACGAGCGAGACGAAATCCCAGAAGGTGTCGTGGGCCGAGCCGCCGGTGGGCATTTCGTTCGGCGCTTCCGGTTTGACGGCGTGGACGAAGTCCGGAAACTTGATGGCGTCCTGGATGAAGAACACCGGCATGTTATTGCCCACCAGGTCGTAATTGCCTTCCTGTGTGTAGAACTTGACGGCAAAACCACGCACGTCGCGCACGGTGTCGGCCGATCCGCGCGGCCCCTGCACCGTCGAAAACCGCACGTAGACCGGCGTCTGCACAGCCGGGTCCTGCAGGAAGGCGGCCTTGGTGTATTCGCCAAGCGGTTTGTAGACCTGGAACACGCCGTGAGCGGCCGAGCCGCGCGCATGCACGATGCGCTCGGGAATCCGTTCGTGGTCGAAGTGCGTGATCTTTTCACGCATGATGAAATCTTCGAGCAGCGACGGGCCGCGCGCGCCGGCGCGCAAGCTGTTCTGGTTATCGGCGATCTTCACGCCCTGATTGGTCCTGAGCGCTTCGCCGTCGGGGCGCAAGCGGAACTGTTCGAGATCGTTGGACTTCGCGTCGGTATGAGCGGGCGCTGCGGCGCTGGCCGCGGCTTGCCGGTGGTTCGATTTACCTGCCATGGAAGACTCCCTTACGTTCAGCGCCGCCGGGCAAAACGCCGGCTCGACGCCAGCCGGAAAGCAGCAAGGGTTGTTCCCACGGGGACTGCGGTGGCCGGGTCTGCGGCCCGCTTTGTAGCCAGCTTCGTAGGCTGTTCCGTCGCCCGCCCGTGGCCTGCCCCCGTAGCCGCCTGCCAGGGTAATTCTCGGATTGTACAAATACCTGTATGGATGTACAGTGTTTTTGATCCTCTTTCCTGGAGAACACATGCTGCGATTTCTGAGCGTGGGCGCGCTGCTGCTCGCGGTGACATCCACCGCCGCTGCGGGTGAGCATTACGTGGAAGTCTGGAATCCGCCCGAAGCGCGCATCGGGCATCCCGCCCGTCCGTGCAAGCCCAAGATGCGCAAAACGGCACTGCCGGCGCATGGTATGAGCAAGGTTGGGACGCGCCGGGTCGCTGATCTGCCGGCTGGTTCTCTGGCTAATGCGCTGACCAAGACCTCGGCGGCCAAACATGGTGCGGGGGATGCGGCGAAGAAAGTAACGAGCCCGCGTTTTATCGACATTCCGCGCATTCTCACGCCGGAAGGCAATGTGCTGCAGGTGAGCACCGGTGGTCGCGCGTCTGTCCATGTGGTGCGATGATACGAATAGCAGACGGCCCCTCAGCGGCGCCGTCAGGGGACAGTGGCGCGGTTCATGGCTTTGTGGCCGGCATGCAGACAAACATGGAAGCTGAAATTTACCAGGGCTACGCGATCTGGGGCCACGCCATCGTGCAGGGCGACGGATACGCGGCGAGCGGCACCATCACCCGCGGCAACAAGCTCGTGGAAGGCTCGGGTGTGCTCGGCATCTTCGAGACCGACGAGGAAGCACGTTTGGTCGGCCTCGCCTGGGCGCGGGCCTGGGTCGATAGCCACGGGTAGCGGCTGGTTCATCAGCGCGTCGTATCAGGGCTTCGTCAAGCGCTGATCGTAGCGCCTGGCGGTTCAGCAGGCTCCCCTTCATACCGCCAGCGATGCTCTCGTGGCGAACATCCAGGCGCCCATCGCCGCCGGGGCCGAAGTGCATCGCGGCAGCCTCCTGACTATGAATCTGCGAGAGGCGCACCACCGAGACATACCACGCGAGACGGCACGCGGGATCACGCATAGCCCATCTTTTCGAAACCCAATCAGCCAATGATTGAGCCGCCGATCCGCGACGATCGGGTCCGGTTCGCAGCATCCAAGGTTCTCTCGCTTGCAGGGAGTGGATCGACCACGCCAGAATCCGCCGACGGATGCGAAGTAACCGCCTTTACGCCGTTTTCGATTCCAGGCGCGGCGACATAGGGGATGAATGCTGCGACGGCAACGACCACGACAAAAGTAAACATGGCTGCCAGCCTCCCGATTTCCAGGGTTGGGGGATGCCCGCGAAGAACTTCTCGCCGAACATTCCGGTCCACCGCCTGGCAATGGCGAGCATCCGAAAGCCGCGTCTCGCCCGAGGCCATTGCGTCCATCGCCCACTCAGGATGGCGGCATGCGTCACCCTGCACTTCGAATGGTTGCTGTCGTTGCTGTTGATGTGCTGTCGCTGAATTTCGCGGGTCTATCCGCTGCAGTCCTTTCCGATTTTAGGCACGAATGAGACACAGCGTTAGCGCCGTATCAGTGCGAACGCATCTTTGCCCGAATAGCCCATGAAGTTATCGATCAACAGCAACAGGTCGGCCTCGCCGGGACGCGTGCCCCAGCGACTGTGACCGGAAATCGACGCAATCGCAAACCACGAATGCGGCGGAAACCATTCGGCGTGCACGGTGCGCCCGCCGATAATGCGCAGACGCCCGGTGTCGCACAGATACTCGGCGCGAACCGTTTCCCCATCCACCACTTTGCTGGCCGTAATAGGTGCGGACTCAAACATGATGTCCTCCCGTTTTTTCACCTCTCCCTGACCTTCGCGCATAACAAGGCAAGTTTTATGCCGAATCGGTCAACTGCCCTGACTACGGGCTTTTGCTCAATCACCGGTTTTAGGGCTGCATGCTTGTGCGGCGAACTCACCTGTGTCATGCGCCAAATCGAGCGCTGCGGCACCGGTTCGGTGCGCATGCAGCTTTTACTGAATTTCCGCAAGCACATCACCATTTAATATGTTTTCCTAACTAAATAGCGAGCCAGCGGAAACTAGAAATTTCGAACGGCTCGATTGCGAAAATATGGACGTATATATCAGGAGAATCCCGCACGCGCAGCCGCGCGGGCAATGCCCTCGCTGCACGCAATTCGCCGAACTGCACGGCCAAATCCCCTCGTTTCGCCGGATCGGTTTCGCCGGTTTATCCCTACACTGGTTTCCATGGGCACGACGCAGCACCGAGCCCATACGCGGTCTTCCCCCGCGTTGTTTGACCGTACCACCAGCAGTCCGTAGAGCAGTACCGGTAGCCGCCGTAGGAGATGCAGTCCATTCAAGCGTTATGCAGCAAGCAGCAAATGGTAATCAGCACAGCAGTCCGCAACATGCAGTTGCAATACCGCAATACCGAAGCGCCATAGCATCACATGCAATAAAAGCAACAGGGGTTTGCAGCAAAGCGAAGGTGAAGGACCACGTTTCAGGCAGTTTAAAGTTTCAGGTAGTTTGAAGTGCAACAGCGTTGTTGTGATGGGAACAGGTCGGCATGCTCCACGCGCCTGTGCGACTCTTCCGTCCTGTCAGGCCCTGTCCCTAGCGGGACGGGGCTTTTTTTCGGGCTCTCAGCCATCTTTTCGTAACAGACTCTTTCAGCGCCCCGAAATTTAAGCCTATCTTAATTGTCGCTTGCGATGATAAGCACAGGACGCATATGAGAGCTTGCTTTTATCCCGCCGATGCCCCGCATACCAGGAGCGTCGCTGGCGGGCCGAGCGTTACAGAACGAGGTTGAAACCGTCATGCCCAATAAATCGCCAAGCCGCAAGCGCAACCAGCCGGCCATGTCGCCCCTGCTGCGCGCCCTCACTTTCAGCCGGGCCGCACACGAACCCGTGACGCAGGCCATGCTCCTGCAATGCTACACGGCGCTCGACGCGTTTAGCCGCGGCCACGGCTCGCGGGATCTGTTCATGACTCTGGGACGGCATTTCCTGGTGTCGGAGGAACTCTGCCGTCTCGGACTCGAACCGGACGGACTAGATTACGTGGAAAGCGCGCACGCCGCGATGGTCGAGTTGGACGCCGCCGAGCATGACGCCGGCGGCTGGACCATCGGCGAGGACGCCTATCTGCGTCTGTGCGCCGCGCTTTCGATTCTGGATGCGCAGCTGTCTGCTGCATCGCTCGAAATGATCGCCCGGGCAGAAACCCGCATGGTGGAAGGCCTGCTGCGCGCGGGACACAAACAGGCTGTCGCCGAAGCACCAACCACGGTCTGCTAGATTCCACAAGACGTGACGTAGCGTAACGTTCGTGGCGCGCTCGGGCGCGGGCACCGCACGATGCTCGCGCCCTCACCGTGTACAGACCACTCGCTACCATGCCCGCACACAGGGACCCGCGTGATTCAGGCAAACGAGTTTCAGACAAGCCGAATTACACGTGCGCCCTCAAAACTCGTAGTTGATCGACAGATCCAGCACGCCGTTCGACGAGCGCTGCGTAATCGGACTGCGCGCCGCACTGCCAACCAGCTGTTCGAGCGCGAAATCACACGCGGCAAACCAGTGCTTCTGAAAAAACCAGATCGCGCTGACGCCAAAGCCCGCCGACTTGAGCCCCGCGCTCGCGTGATAGTACGAATACTGGGAATTGGCCGCCTGGGTGTCATTCACACCGAACCAGCTATTCATATACTTCGAATCCGCGAAGGTCAGGCTCGGCCCGGCAAACCAGAAGAAGGTCTTCGAGCTGCCCGGCAGCGGCAGATACGCGCCGACGTCGCCGATCCAGCCATTGGAGCCGCCAAAACTGCGCCGGATATCGGCGCGCAGCACCAGCGGAAAACTTTGCGACACGACGTAGTCGGCCGCCAGCTTGAGCTCGGGCGCGGGATTGATGTCGCCGAGGCCGTGCAGATGCTCGTCGTCGTCCTGGCCGCGACGTCCCAAGTCATACGCAACCGCCAGACTGATGCGCCAGTTTTGCCCCTGCGCCACATTGGCGCCGAAGCCTTCGCCCGTCGAAGCGAAGTACAGATCGCTATAGCGGATGTCGATGCTCGGACCGCCTTCGAAGTGGTAGCGGTCCGCGCCGTCGTAGCGCGGCTGGAAGGCCGCGGCTGCGCCCACCGCAACCTGCCAGGTGGGAATATTCGGCGCCATCATTTTTTCGAGCGGCACCCCCGCGGAATACTGCCACTCCTGTAGCGGCGCCGGCGTTTGCGCGCGGGCCGGAGCCGGCATGAAAGCGGTACCCGCGATCGCCGCGGCGGCCAGCCAAGGCGTCACGGCTGCTGTTTTTCGGTCACGGCGACGGACCATTTGCTTTATACGTCTGTTCGACACCCATCCTCCGATCGCGTTAGCCGCGAATAAGCTGATTGCCCGTCTTCCGAATCGCCACGAGGCTGTAAAGGCTGCCACGCAGACATGCCTGGGCATGTAATTTCTTCAGCGGTTCTTCGTGCTGGTCAGTCGCTGGCTGGATTCGTGAGTCGCTTTTGTGTCGCTTCCGTCTGAAGCGCGGTCGGCGGCGATCCTATTCTCCATACGACTGATCCGTAGCAGGCTCGACAATCGCAATATCCGGGCCTGATCGCTGGTCGGCATCCTCGGGGACGCACAGCCATTCCGGCCGTGACGATCATCGCGCTTTTTTCGGCGCGGCGCGTGGCGTCGACCAGCGCGCGGAGGCGGCCGCAAGGTGTTCGCGCAGGAACGCGGTGAGCGTCTGGATTGTGGTCGAGCTTTGACGGTGCTGCGGATAGACGGCATAGAGCGCCGCCGCTCCTGGCAGAAAAGGCTCGAGCACGGTGACGAGCGTCCCCGCCTCGAGCGCGGCGGAGACGATGAAATCCGGCAACCGCGCAATGCCGAGCCCGGCGATAGCGGCATCGCGAATCAGCTCGCCATTGTTCGCGCGCAGCGGTCCGTGAACCTCCACGGCCTGATGCGCGCCGTCCACCACGAAGTCCCAATTGGCCGGGCCGCCGTGGCCATACGGCAGACAGGCGTGACGCTTCAGATCGGCCGGCGCCGTGGGCGTGCCGCGCCGCCGCAGATAGTGCGGGCTGCAGCAGGCCACCATCCGCACCTCGGCGAGCTTTTGCGCGATCAGCGTCGAATCGGCCAGGGTGCCGATACGGATCGCCATGTCGAAACCTTCGCCGACCACGTCGACGATGCGATCGCTTAGCTCCATATCGAAGCGCACGTCTGGGTGCTTTTTCAGGAACATCGCCACCAGCGGCGACAGATGCGCCATGCCGAACGACATCGGCGCGCTCACCCGCAGCAGGCCATGCGGCGACGCGCGGCGCAGCGACATGGCCTGCTCCGCCTCCGCCACCTCGCCGAGAATGCGCCGCGCCCGCTCGTAGAACTCCTGGCCGAGTTCGGTAACAGCCAGCTTGCGCGTATTGCGAATCAAAAGCCGCACGCCAAGCGCCTCCTCCAGCGCCATGACGCGTCGGCTGACGAACTGCTTCGACAGCGACAGACGGCTCGCCGCGGCGGTGAAATTGTGTGCGTCGACGGTGGCGACGAAGATCCGCATGTCATCGAGTTGCATGGCGAGCCTCCCTGCGGCGCGGCCGCCTCGTCGCCAGATCGTCTACCCCTGTGCCTTTGCGCTGCATTGTCCACCTCATAGTGACAGTGTTTCCGATTTCGCATTGATTATAATCACATTGATTGACCTAAACTCCTGTTCATGGATCGCGGACGACAACCCCTCGCCGGATCGCACAACCAAGGAGAAACACCATGCTCGATATCAGACACGCCACTCAACGCGGCCGCGCGGAGCACGGCTGGCTCAGTTCGCGTCATACGTTTTCCTTCGCGAACTATCACGACCCGAAGCAGAACGGCTTTTCCGATCTGCTGGTGATCAACGACGACCGCGTCGCCCCGGCACAGGGTTTCGGCAAGCACCCGCACCGCGACATGGAAATTTTCTCGTATGTGCTGGAAGGCGCGCTGGAACACAAGGACACGATGGGGACGGGTTCGGTGATCGTGCCTGGCGACATCCAGTTGATGAGTGCAGGCACCGGCGTCGCCCACAGCGAATACAACCACTCCGAGGCCGAGCCCGTGCATTTCCTGCAGATATGGATTGCGCCCGCCGCCAAGGGCACGCAGCCGCGTTATCAGCAGAGCCACTTCGGCGCGGCGGAAAAGCGCGGCAAGCTGCGCCTCGTGATTTCACCGGATGGTGCGGACGAGTCGCTGGTCGTGCAGCAGGACACGCGCGTCTACGCAGGGCTGCTGGATGGCGACGAAACCGCGCGGGTAGAACTGGCGGCTGACCGCTACGCCTATGTTCACGTGGCGCGCGGCAACGTCACGGTGAACGGGGTGGCGCTCGGCGAAGGCGACGGCGCGCGGGTGCGCGACGAACAGGTGTTGACGTTCACGCAGGGCCACGACGCCGAAGTGCTTGTGTTCGACCTGCGCAACATCGAGACGTCGGAACTGTGGGCATGATCATGGCTTGATCGCGGCCCGACCACGATACGATCAGGCCTGAATGGGGTTCGCCGCGGCGGGTCGCGGCGAACACCTGAATTGCCTCGGTTATTGGCTGCTGTTCGCATCATCGCGACGGATTTTGCTCCACTACGATGGTTCCGTGGCTTTCGATCAAGCCACCTCCAATACGTAGCCCCGTTTGTCCAGCACGACTCGTGATCAATGACGCGTGCAGGAAACGGGCATGCAGTGTGCACGCCGCATAACCCGAAGGACGGCCGTGGATATTATGGAAATTGCCAGAACGGCAGGCTTGCAGATTCTGCTCGATGCCCAGATTGGCCGCGAAACCTATCACAGCGTGAGCGGCTCGCTCCTGTCATTGCAGCGTTTTGCCGACGCGGTATGCGCCGCGCGGGCCGATGAAGGTGCCACCCGTGCTGAGGAATCCGGGCGGCACGAAGCGTAGTCATGTGTGAGTAGCGGCGGCCACCGCGTTCAGGCGGCCGCGTGCGCCCGTAAGCGGACACGCGCGGCCCGGTCGCCGCGCCACCCTCAATGCGCGTTGAGTTTCTCCACCGGCGCGAGCCTGATCGCATCCGGCAACGCGCCGCTTGCCGCCGCCGTATCGTCCACCGAAGTACGTCCGCCATCGCGGAAAAATGCCTGCACCGCCGCGTTGTTCAACACGAGAATGCTGATGCGGCGGTTGGTCGGTTCGTCCGCGACATTTTTGTCGAGCGGCAGTACATCGGCAAGTCCGCGCACCTGCAATAGCTTGTCTTCGCGAAGACCGCCTGCCACCAGCGCGCGGCGCGCGGCATTGGCGCGATCGCTGGAAAGCTCCCAGTTCGAATAGCCCGCGGTGCCGCCCGAATAAGGCACGGCATCCGTATGCCCGGCAATCGAAACGCGATTGTCGACGTCGTTTAGCGACGCGCCGATTTCCTGCAGGATCGTCACCGCGTAGTCTTCCAGTTTCGAGCTGCCCGAGGCGAACATCGGCCGCTTCAGCGAATCGACGATCTCAATGCGCAAACCCTCGTCGGTGATCGCGACCCGGATCTGTTGCTTATAGGCCCGTAACGTGGGGCTCTGCTCGATCAGCGCGCCGATCTTCGCCTTGAGCTGCGCCAGCCGCTGCGTGTCCATGGGCGGCGGATTGACCGACGCCTGAGCCGGTTCGGCCTGGCTCTTGTGCGCCACGCCCGGCCGGCTGTCCGACACGTCGCGGCCGCCGCCCTGCACCACGCTCGGCCGCGCCGAGCCGGTGCCTTCCTTGCCGCCTAGCAGGGTCGAAAGCGGCGTGTTGAAATAATCCTCGATGCCTTCCTTGTCGTATTGCGAGGTCGAGCCGAGCAGCCACATCAGCAGGAAAAACGCCATCATCGCGGTGACGAAGTCGGCGTAGGCAATTTTCCAGGCGCCGCCATGATGCGCCTCATGGGCCGCGCCCTTGCGCAGACGACGCACGACGATCGGCGCGGAGGCTTCCCCTGCGGTGTTACGCGAGCGGTTCTCAGCCATGCTGGTTCTCCGTCAGGCCGGCTTCGGCGATTTGGTGGCGCGCACCGCGTCGTCGAGTTCCTTGAAGCTCGGCCGGTCGGCAGTGAAGAGCACCTTGCGGCCGAATTCCACCGAAACGGGCGGCGCATAGCCGCTCATCGACGCAAGCAATACGGCCTTCACACACTGAAACGGTTTGGCGGCGGTGCGCCCCTTCGCGTTGAGCAGATCCGCCAGCGGACCCACAAAGCCATACGCCAGCAGAATGCCGAGGAAGGTACCCACCAGCGCGCCGGCGATCATCTCGCCGAGCACGGCGGGTGCGGCGCCGACCGAACCCATCGTATGCACCACGCCCATCACCGCGGCGACAATGCCGAACGCCGGCAAGCCATCGGCCATTTTCTGGATTGCATTGGCGGCGACAGACGCCTCCGCATGATGCGTTTCCAGCTCCTCGTCCATCAGGTCCTGCATTTCGAGCGCGTTCACATTGCCGCTCGACATCATGCGCAGATAGTCGACGATAAAATCGAGCAGATGATGATCCAGGAGAACGTGCGAATACTTCTGGAACAGCACGCTCTGCTCGGGCGCCTCGACATCGGCTTCGAGCGACATCACGCCTTCCTTGCGAGCCTTTTGCAGCAGCTCGTAGAGCAGTGCGATCAGCTCGAGATATTTCTCTTTGGTGTAGCCGCCGCCTTTGAAACAGGTCGGCAGCGCCTTGATGGTTTTCTTCAGGGTGGTGACGGGATTGCTGACCACGAAGGCCCCAATCGCTGCGCCAAAAATACATAGGAGTTCGAACGGCTGGACCAGCGCGGGCAGATGCCCGCCCACGCCCACGAAACTCCCGATCACCGAACCCAGTACCAGTACCCAACCAATCGCAACAAACATGGCATCTCCGTTTCAAACGCGGATTTAAACTTCTGCACCTTCACGCTGGGTGTTTTTGTTTCGGCGCGAGGCGCGCTCCCCTTCAACCATCCGCACCGGAAGACGCCATGATCGCGACGCCTGTCCGGAGAGACTCGATGTTCGCAAGCGGGCAGACATCCATCGATGCCTGTCACGTGCGTGTTTACGGCGCGGTCCCGTTCGACCTGAACCAGGTTTTGCCCGATGCGCGGTCGAATGTCGGTCAAAGGCTCGGGCCGGTTAATAGCTCTATTGTCGGCCTGGCAGAGGATTTCTTAAGCGGTAAGTTCTGCGCGTTTTTGCGCAAACGTTTGGCTGTTTTAGCTTCGCGAAACGCGGATTGCGTGAAGAAATGGTGAGGCAATAAAAGGGGGCTGTTTGCCTAAGCGGGCGTGGATTGCGCACCTTGCGAACTCTTGCGAACATCGCGCCGGCTGAAAACAAAAAGCCCGCTCAAAGGCGGGCTCAATTGCAAGGCAGCAAGCAGTGGCGGCGGTCGGGCTTCGACCGCCTGCCATCTGCGAGAAGAACTTAGCTCTCGGCGAGCGCGGCTTCTTCCGTTTTGACTTCCACTTCGTCGTCCGCGCTGGTGCGGATCAGATGATCGAAAGCCGCAAGCGATGCTTTCGCGCCCTCGCCCACGGCGATGACGATCTGCTTGAACGGCACCGTCGTCACGTCGCCGGCGGCGAACACGCCCGGCACCGAAGTCGCGCCGCGTGCATCCACGACAATCTCGCCATGCTTCGACAATTCGACCGTGCCCTTCAGCCATTCGGTGTTCGGCACCAGGCCGATCTGCACGAATACGCCTTCCAGCTCGACCTTTTTGCTTTCGCCCGAACGCAGATCCTTGTACACGAGGCCGTTGACCTTCTTGCCGTCGCCGGTGATTTCGGTGGTCTGCGCCTGCGTCACGATGGTGACGTTGGCGAGGCTGCGCAGCTTGCGTTGCAGCACTTCGTCGGCACGCAGTTGCGCGCCGAATTCGAACAGCGTGACTTCGCTGACGATGCCCGCCAGGTCGATGGCCGCTTCGACGCCCGAATTGCCGCCACCGATCACCGCCACGCGCTTACCCTTGAACAGCGGACCGTCGCAATGCGGGCAGTAGGCCACGCCGTGGTTGCGATACTCGCGCTCACCCGGCACGTTGATTTCGCGCCAGCGCGCGCCGGTCGCGAGCACGATGGTCTTCGCCTTCAGCACCGCGCCGTTGGCCAGATGCACTTCGTTGATACGGCCCGGGATCAGCGCTTCAGCGCGCTGCACATCCATGATGTCCACTTCGTAGCTCTTCACGTGCTGTTCGAGCGCAGTCGCGAACTTCGGTCCTTCGGTCTCCTGAACGGAGACGAAATTTTCAATCGCCAGCGTGTCGAGCACCTGACCGCCGAAGCGTTCGGCCACCACACCCGTCGAAATGCCCTTGCGCGCCGAATAGATCGCCGCGGCCGCCGCTGCGGGGCCGCCGCCGACGATCAGCATGTCGAACACCGGCTTGTTCGCCAGTTCCTTGGCGGCACGTGCGCCAGCGCCAGTATCGAGCTTGGCGAGAATTTCCTTCACGCCGCTGCGGCCCTGGCCGAACACTTCGCCATTCAGGAACATCGTCGGCACGGCCATGATCTGGCGTGCTTCGACTTCGTTCGGGAACACTCCGCCATCAATCGCCACGTGGCGGATGCGCGGGTTGATCAACGCCATGACGTTCAGTGCCTGCACGACTTCCGGGCAGTTCTGGCACGTCAGCGAGAAATAGGTTTCAAACTGATAATCGCCGTCGAGCTCGCGGATCTGCTGGATCACCGCGTCGTCGAGCTTGACCGGATGGCCGCCGACCTGCAGCAGCGCGAGTACCAGCGAGGTAAATTCATGCCCCATCGGGATGCCGGCAAAGCGGATACCCGTGTCCTTGCCCGGCTCGCCGATCGAAAACGACGGCTTGCGCTGGTCGTCGCCGCGGCGCTCGATCACCGTAACGCGCTCCGACAGCGTCGCGATATCGTTCAGCAGCGCGATCAGTTCGTGCGACTTGGCGCTGTCGTCGAGCGAAGCAACGATCTCGATCGGCCGGCTGACCTTTTCCAGGTACGATTTCAACTGAGTCTTGAGATTGGCGTCCAGCATGGCTATTCGAATTCCGTGACGAGTGTTGGGCTCCGGGCGCCACCGCGAGGCGTGGCGGGGAGGCGTGCGGACCGCATGCGTGAAGCGCAGGAGGCGGTCCGCACGTAGAAAGCGCCCGCGAAAGGCGCGTCATGCGATACAGCGTGGTAAAGCTCTGCTAAGCGCGTGCTTAGATCTTGCCGACCAGGTCCAGCGACGGCGTCAGCGTTTCTGCGCCCGGCGTCCACTTGGCGGGGCAAACTTCACCCGGGTGAGCCGCGATGTATTGCGCTGCCTGAACCTTGCGCAGCAGTTCGCCGGCGTCACGGCCAATGCCGTTGTCGTGAATTTCGCACAGCTTGATCTCGCCTTCCGGGTTGATCACGAAGGTGCCGCGCAGGGCCATGCCTTCTTCTTCGATCAGCACGTCGAAGTTGCGCGAGATAGCCAGCGTCGGATCGGCGATCATCGGGTACTGGATCTTCTGGATCGTGTCCGACGTGTCGTGCCATGCCTTGTGGGTGAAGTGCGTATCGGTCGACACGCTGTAGATTTCCACGCCGAGCTTCTTGAATTCGGCGTAGCGGTCGGCCAGGTCGCCCAGTTCGGTCGGGCAAACGAACGTGAAGTCAGCCGGGTAAAACACGAGCACGGACCACTTGCCCTTGAGGCTTTCTTCCGTCACGGTCTGGAAGTCGCCATTGTGGAAAGCGGTTGCCTTGAAGGGTTTGACTTGGCTGTTGATGATCGGCATTTGCTGCGTCCTCTTTGGTTCGTGGTTGAGAAAGTGATGAGAGTATCTCTAAAGACACTTAATAGAGAAAGTTGATTGTTTAAATCCCCCTCATTGGGTTTAACTATATAACAGCAAACGCCCGGCTGGCAAGGCTCTGCGTCCGGCCGGCGGCGGGCCGACGTCGGGCGGGCGGCCGGCTTCGGTGTGTTTGCCGCAAAAAATCGCCGGGCGCTGTCGCAGGATTTGCCCTTCCTGGGCAATACTTCTACGTTTTCCCCGGACGTCCGCCGCGCTGTTCCACGCAGTGTTCCACTGACGATTCACACCCACGGCGCCGGGATCGATGGAGACACGCTTTTGAAAGGATGCCGCAACACCATGAATCGACGCCCGCTTCAGGACGCAGAAGACTCCCTGGGACGCCTCGCCGGGGAGGAGCAATGACCGGCACGCCCGCGCGGCCGCCCTTTATCGGCTGGCTGCCCTACATCGTCGCGGCCACGTTCTTCATGGAGTACCTCGACACCACGGTGATCGCCACCGCCCTGCCGCAAATGGCGCGCTCGTTCCATGTGGGTCCGAACAGCCTGAGCCTCGGCATGACGGCCTACATGCTGGCGCTGGCGATTTTCATTCCGGTGAGCGGCTGGGTGGCCGACCGCTGCGGTTCGCGCACGGTGTTTTTCAGCGCGATCGGTGTTTTTACGGTCGCCTCGGTGCTGTGCGGGATGTCGCAAAACGTCGCCGAATTCACCGCCGCGCGACTGTTGCAGGGCATCGGCGGCGCGATGATGGTGCCGGTCGGCCGCCTGATCGTCGTGCGCAGCACTGAAAAGAGCCGCCTGATGCAGGCCATTTCCACCATCACCTGGCCGGCGATCATCGCGCCGGTGGTCGGGCCGCCGGTGGGCGGCTTCATCACGACCTATGCTAACTGGCGCTGGATCTTTCTGCTGAACGTGCCGTTCGGCATCGCGGTGATGGCCGCGGTAGTCGCGCTGGTGCCGAACCTGCGCGGCAGCGAACGCCGCCCGCTCGATCTGCTCGGCCTGTTGCTAAGCGGCGCCACCCTCACCTCGATCCTGTACGGCGCCGAACTCGCCAGCCAGCCCGGCGAGAATCCGTGGATCGCAGGCGCATTCGTGGCGGCGGGTCTCGTGATCGGCTATGTCGCGTTCCGGCACGCGCAGCATCATCCGCATCCGCTGATCGACGTGTCGACGCTCAGAATTCCGACTTTTTCGGTGACGGTCGTGACCGGCTCGTTCACCCGCATCGGTATCGGCGCGGTGCCGTATCTGATGCCGCTGCTGTTCCAGATCGGCTTCGGGCTGTCCGCATTCAAGTCGGGGCTGTTGCTGCTCGCGAGCGCGCTCGGCAACCTCGGCATGAAGGCGCTGACCACGCGCATCCTGCAGCGCTTCGGCTTTCGCATGGTGTCGATCGTCGACGTCGCGGTGGCCGGCGTCTTCACCATCGCCTGCGGCCTGCTGACGCCGGAGTCGCCGCTGGCGTGGGTGCTGATCGTGGTGTTCGTCTACGGCGTGGCGCGCTCGATGCAATTCTCGACGCTCGCCACCCTCGCCTACGCAGACGTCGCCCAGCCGCAGATGAGCGCCGCCAGCACACTCTGGAGCGCGGCCGCGCAAATGACGATCGGCCTCGGTATCGCCTTCGGCGCGGTAGCCTTGCGCGGCGCGGCGGTGTTCAACGGCGAGGCTTCCGGCCATGTCTTCACGCTCGACGACTTCCGCCTCGCCTTCCTCGGCGCCGGACTGCTGACGCTCGCGTCGATGTGGGGCTACTGGCAGCTGGCGCACGACGCCGGTCAGAGCGTGGGCGGCGGATCGCGGCGCCAGGACGCGTCGTGAGAGCGGCGGGGTTGTCACATCCCCGCAACGTTGGACCGCTAACTTGCTGGCATTACTCGAATGCGTCCGCCCAATGCCATCGCCGTCAGAGCGTCCCCGCCAGTCGCGCGTCAATGTCTTCAAGGCTGCCTATGTGAGCGCCCTGCTGAATGCGGCGCTCATGGCCATGCAGATCGTGATCGGCCGGTTCGCTCATTCGGACGGACTGGTGGCGGACGGCATCCACACCCTCAGCGATCTCGCCGCGGACGGCATTGTCATCGCCGTGCTGTACCTGGGCGCAGCCGCCGCCTCCGGCCGCCGCGCCGCGAACGCTGACGGCGGCTTTCCTGCCTCGCTCGCCACCCTCTTTATCGGCATGCTGCTGATCGGCACCGCCGGCGAGATGCTGTGGCATTGCATCGGACCCGCCGCCATTCTCACCGTCAGCACGTCGGTGCGCGTGAGCGCCTTGGGCGTCGCGATCTTCGTGATGGCCGCCAAGGAAGCGCTGTTCCGCTATATGCGCAGCGAGGCCGAGCGCTCCCATTCCGGCATCCTGCTTGCGAGCGCCTGGCACGCGCGTCTGGACGCGCTATCCGCGCTGGTCGCCACGCTGGGGATTCTCGGCAGCATGGCGGGCCTGCCGATGCTGGATCACGTGGCGGCCGGGGTCATTGGCCTGATGATCCTGCGCATGGGCTATAGCAACTGCTGGAGCGCGCTGAAAGACCTGGCGGCGCGCCCGCTCGGCAACACCGCGGGACAATGATGGCCGCGCAATATGGGGCCTTGATGCGAGGCCTTTTCCGGTCGTTTCGGTCATACGTTGGCCCGAGCTTCGGCGCGCATCGCGCACGCATTGCTTGACTCGCATTCGCGTTTGTGATTCTATTACGCCCATGTTCCGCGCACAGACCCTGCTATCCCTCCTACTACTAGCCCGCTCTACCGGGCTAGGTCTGCTGCTACGCGCTTCCTGCATCTAACGCATCTGAAGCGTCACTAATTCCCCAGCTTTGCTGACCTTGCCCCGGTTGCCAACCGGCGGCCGTGCTTCGTCTCGTTCCTTTTACGCTCCATGGATTGCTCACCGGGCAACGGGCTGATGAACCACTACAGAATTCCTCGTTTGTTTTTCCAGGCGGCCGCGACACCGGCGCCGTCGTTCCCGCTGTTGCCGCCGGTATTGCGGCCGTTGTTGCGCCGGCTGCGTTTCACCGCGCCGCGCCGGATGCCTTTGCACGTCTTCGTTTCGATCCCTTCACGTCTTTTCTGAACCTGAGAGTCCATCATGTTGAAAAATCCCGCTACCAAATACCGCGCCTTCCCTCCGATCAACTTGCCCGATCGCACCTGGCCGTCTCGCACCATCACGCATCCGCCGATCTGGATGAGCACCGATTTGCGCGATGGCAATCAGGCGCTGTTCGAGCCGATGAACGCGCAACGCAAGATGCGCATGTTCAAGACGCTGGTGCAGATTGGCTTCAAGGAGATTGAAGTCGCTTTCCCGTCCGCCTCGGAAACCGACTTCAATTTCGTGCGCGAACTGATCGAAGGCGGCCATATTCCCGACGACGTGACGATCGAGGTGCTCACCCAGGCGCGCGACGACCTGATCGAACGCACCTTCGAATCGCTGCGCGGCGTGCCGCGTGCGATCGTGCATCTGTACAACGCCACGGCGCCGGAATTCCGCAAGATCGTCTTCGGGCTCGAGCGCGACGGCGTCAAGCAACTGGCCGTGAATGCGGCGCGCACCATGAAGCGTCTGGTGGACGCCACGCCTGAAACCGCCTTCACGCTGCAATACAGCCCCGAAGTATTCAGTGGCACCGAACTCGAATTCGCCAAGGAAGTGTGCGACGCCGTGTTCGATGTCTGGCAGCCGACGCCCGAGCGCAAGGCCATCGTCAATCTGCCTGCCACGGTCGAAATGGCCACGCCGAACGTCTACGCGGACCAGATCGAATGGATGCACCGCAACCTCGCACGGCGTGACTCGCTCATCGTCTCGGTGCACCCGCACAACGATCGCGGCACGGCGGTCGCGGCAGCCGAACTGGCCGTGATGGCGGGCGCGGATCGTGTCGAAGGCTGCCTGTTCGGCAATGGCGAGCGCACCGGCAACGTCGACCTCGTCACGCTCGCGCTCAATCTGTACACGCAGGGCGTCGATCCGGGCCTCGACTTCTCGAACATCAACGAAGTCGCCCGCACTGCCGAGGAATGCACGCAATTGCCGGTGCACCCGCGCCATCCATACGTCGGCGACCTCGTGTTCACGGCCTTCTCAGGATCGCACCAGGACGCCATCAAGAAAGGCTTCGCCGTGCAGAAGGACGATGCGGTGTGGGAGATGCCCTATCTGCCAGTCGACCCGCGCGATCTGGGCCGCACCTACGATTCGATCATCCGCGTCAACAGCCAGTCGGGCAAAGGCGGCATCGCCTACCTGCTCGAACAGACGCATGGCGTGGTACTGCCGCGCCGTCTGCAAGTGGACCTCAGTTCGGCGGTGCAGCGAGTCACCGACGACACCGGCCAGGAAGTCAGCGCCCAAAAAATCTGGGAAGTGTTCCAGGACGAGTACGTCCGTAGCGAGGCGCCGGTTCGCTATATCGGTCATTCGCTGTCGGAAGACGGCGGCCGCGAGCGCATCAAGCTGACGGTGGACATCCGCGGCGAGCGCACGGTGCTGAGCGGCGAAGGCAACGGCCCGCTCGACGCGCTGGTGCACGCCTTGCGCACGCCGGTGCGGGTCCAGCACTACGAGGAACGCGCGCTTACGCAAGGCGCCGATGCGAAAGCCATCGCGATCGCCGAAATGGCCGGAACGAGTGTGGTGGGCAGCGCGTTCGGCGTGGGCATCGACGCCAATCTGATCACCGCCTCGATCCGCGCCGTGATTAGCGGCATCAATCGGGCGTACACGCGCTCCGATGCTGCAGCGCAAGCGCATTTCTTCGATGCGGTGCTGCGCGAAGTCGATCACGACGCCGAGCGCAGCAAGGCGTTGCAGGCTGGATGACCGGCTGACCGACGGGCTGACCGACGGCCCAATGGATAGACTTGCCGACACGCATACGCGTGTTGGCGTAAGTATCAGCCTGAGCGTGAACGTGGTGGCGGGAGGCCGGCCGCCACGTTCACGTGATCAACCAGGTCGGTTTTTAACCGGGCAGACGCGCGCGGCCCGAGCGCTGCGCCTCAACTGTATGGCCCTTCCCGCATCCACTTCGTCATGATCCACTTGTCGCCGGCCAGCACCGGCGCGCCGCCGTGCAGCGTGAGCGGATCCAGTTGCCGCAAGCCGTTCAGGTAGCGGAAATACACCGCGCCACCCTGTCTGCCGGCAACCGACAACCCCACCTCCGGAAAGATCGTCTCACCGCCTGCCTCGACGTCGTTGAGATAGACCACGAGCGTCGCCACCCGCTGACCGCCCCGTGCCGTGTGCACCGCGCTGCCCGGCTGATCCGGCGGAAAATAATCGAAGTGCGGGCGATATTCGCCGCTGGTGTTGTAGTGCAGGATCTGCAAGCCTTCGCCGTTCTCCACCGGCCAGTTCATCAGGCTGGCGATGCGCTGATCGATCCGTTCGATAAAGGCATCCTCGCCGCGCTGAAAAAAGATGCCCTCGCTGGTGCGGTTACGGATCACGTCTTCCTGCCCCGTCTCCGGATTGACGGTGGTGGAGCGTTTGAGGCGGTGCCGCGAGCGTTCGATCAACTCGGCGCACTCTTCGGGCGACAGCACGTCGCCGAATACGATGACTTGCGGCCGCTCGGAGCGCATCAGCACTTTCACGTCGCGGTCGTATGCGCGGATCAGGTTACCGCTTGCGACCGGCGGGGCGTCGTACTGGTAATCAGTGGGCGCCGCTTTGACGAGGCGTGCCTCGCTGCCGGGGCCGGCCTGTGCCTGGGCTTGGGTTTGGGTCGCGCCACCCGCTGTCGCCGGATGTCCCAAGGTGGCGCTTACTGCGCGTCGCACCGCCGCGCTAGCCGATAGCGAGTCGAACCCCGCTCCCACCATGGAGTCGATCATCGAATCCACCGTACAGCCGCGCTTCGCATTGGTGGCTAGCCAATCCTCCCAGGCCGCATCCACGACTGGCATAAGTATTCGTCCCGTTGATTTTGGTGGTCCGGCGCGCGGGTCGATGACGGTGAGTCGCTCCTGACGCCCGGCGCGCCTGCTGACGAAATACTGCATCATCCGCCCGACCTCGTGCAAGTAGGCCAGATAGCTAGCGCACAGCGGTTTAGTGGCATCTCAGGCCACGGATCAGCAGACCTGATTAGCCCGGCTGACTCCGGGTTAGCTCAGGGTTGCTCTGGGCCGGCCCTATTAGCCCCGCTTGGCCCGATAAGCATCCAGCCCCTTCCTCGCCTGGGCCCGAATCGCCTGCCGTACAAACGGCGTCCAGCCGAGCAAAACGCCCTTGAAGCCCAACGCCTGCCGCGACCAGCGCCACAGATCGAAGGTGTCGCGATGCTCGGCAATGCGCCCGTCGCGGAACACGAAGCGCGCCTGAATCCGGTTCACCACGCTGCGCCCGGTCTGACTAAACAGATAACGCGCCACCCAATGCGCGCCGCCGGTACGTTCGTCGGCTTCGACGGCGTCGAATGTCAGCGAAAAATCCTGCGCCCGCTGCACCAGCATGCGCCACATGTCGCACGCTTCTTCGCCGCGCAGTTCACCGAATACAGGGTCGCTGAACACGACGTCGTCGGCATAGCATGCGCCCATGGCTTCGGCATCGCGCTTCTGAAAAGCCTCATAGAAGCGTTCGATCAACTCGCGGTTGGGATGACTCATCGTTCGTATTGTTCCCGTTTGAAACGGTTTGGAGTCTGCGATACCGCCGCGACACCCCGAGCCAGCGCAAACATGAGCCGGGGGCGGAAAACGCCACCCGCTTTCTCCTCATGCCCCAGCGCGACTGGACATCACCTGCGACCTCGCTGCGTGGTTCGCATTGTGCCATTCAAATCCGCGGGTCATGGAAGCCTGACGGTCACGTTCTGTTGAGGCGGACCCATCCAGTTTCCGGATGACGCTGTCAGGCACCCGCCTGCCCGGCCCGCGCCGCGCTCGCGGAATTCGCCGCAGCCCGCGCCGCCAGCAGGCGCACCGCCAAGGCAATCGCTGCGGCCGTGGCAGCCGCCAGATAAAGCGCCGCGGCAAAGCCACTGGCAAAGCTGGCATGCGCCGCCGTGGCCAGCACGGCGCCAATGGCCGGCGGCAGATGCGAGATGGCCTGGCCGGTATCGCCGGCCAGCACGCTCGACATGAAGCCCGCGTCGAGATCGTGCCGCACCGTCGCGGTCAATTCGGGCCGCGCGTAAAACGCCGTCTGGGTTCGCGCCGCCAGCACCGCGCCGAGCACGCCAACCGAGGTCACGATGGCGGTAAAGCGCGTCGTCGTGCTGATACCCGAGGCCATGCCGGTGCGGTTGGTTGGCACGCAGGCCACGATGGCCTTTTGCGTGTCGCCGTTCAGCACGCCTGCACCGAGTCCCGTGATCACCATGCCGCAGGCGACGAGGCCATAGTGTCCAGCGCCGGCGACCCAGCCCGTCAACAGATTTCCCGCGCCGATCAGCAACAGCCCGATGCTCAGCACCGTCATGCCCGACACCTGCGCCGACAGCGCCGCGCCGATGCGTGGCCCCACCACCATGGCGAGCGCAAACGGCAGCATCCCCAGGGCGGCCATGATCGCCGACAGGCCGAAGGCATTCTGCAGATACAGCGGCAAGAAGGTCATCATCACTTGCGCGCAGGCGGCGTAACCGAACATGGCAAGCACAGCGGCGACAAAGCGCGGCTGGCGGAACAGCGCGAGGTCGACCATGGCATGCTGGCGCACGCGCTGCACCTGGACGAAGGCCGCCAGCAGCAGCGCCGCAGCCGACAGCTTGACGCCCGTCGCGCCGCTCGCCCCCCCCGCCGAGGGTGCTTCGATCAAAGCCCAGATGCCGACGGCCAGCGCCAGGCCGAACAAGGCGCTGCCGGCCACATCCACCGGTCCCGCCTCCGGGTTGCGCGACTCGCGGATCGCGCGCAGCACGCACCAGGCGAGCGCCGCGCAAACCGGCAGATTCAGCAGAAAAATCCAGCGCCAGCCGAGCCATTGCGTGATCACCCCGCCCACCAGCGGCGCCACGGTCGTCGCCAGCCCCATGCAGGTGCCCCATACCGCCCACGCACGCGTGCGCTCCGGTCCCTCGTGGAAGGTATTGGCGATCACGGCAAGCGCCGCGGTCAGCAACATCGCCGCGCCGACACCCTTCACCGCGCGCGCCAGATTGAGCAGCATCGCCGAGGGCGCGAGACCGCAACCTAGCGACGCCAGGGAGAACACCGCGAGGCCGAGCAGCAGCATGCGCTTGCGGCCAAAGCGGTCCGCGAGACCGCCGGCCGGCAGCAGGCAGGACGCGAACGCAACCATATACGCGCTGACGACCCACTCGATGTCCGCAAAGCTCGCGTGAAACGAACGTGCAATCGACGGCAGCGAAACCGCCACCACGTTGGTGTCGAGCACGATCAACGCGCAGGTCGCCGAGGCGGTGGCCAGCACGAAGCCAGGATTCGCCGTGGGGCGCGCCGCGGAAACCGGCGGCTCGGAGATGTCTGCGCTGGCAGCGCTGCGCGTGTCGTGAATCTGAGGCATGGGGCTAACCGGGACGGAGAAGAAAATGGAATCAGTCTACCGGCGCCTCAATTGCCTGTCATTGACATAGAATGGTGAAATAATTGACCCGTTTGACAATACAAATTATTTAACCGACACCATGCGGCAGCTCGAACTTCACCACCTGCGCTGTATTGCCTGCGTCGCCCGCCATCTGCATTTCTCGCGGGCGGCCGAGGAACTGGAGATAGCCGCGCCGTCGCTGACGAGAAATATTCAGGAAGCCGAACGATTACTCGGCGTGCGGCTGTTTCACCGCACCAAACGGTCGGTGGCGCTGACCGCGGCCGGCGAGGCCTATCTCGCGGATATCACCCTCGCGCTCGAACACATCGCGCGCGGTGCCGAGCGGGCTGCGCTGGCGGAACGGGGCGAACTGGGGCGCGTCGAAATCGGCTACATCGCGTCGGCGGCGTATGCCGGCGTGCTACAGCGCACGATCGGCGGCTTTCGCGAGGCTCATCCGGGCATCGACATCACCATCCGCGAGGTGCTGATGGACCGCGTGCCCGCGATGCTCAGCGAGGGCCAACTCGACGTCGCCTACATCCGCCCGCCCATGCAATTTAGCGAAGGCATCCGCACCACTACGGTGTATCGCGACACCTTCGTGCTGGCGCTGCCGCAACACTCCGAACTGGCGGCGCTGGCGGCGCCCACCCCGGCGCAGTTGCGCGAGCAGGTTTTCGTGCTGCCGGAGCAGGACGCCGCCACTTACGAAGTCGCCCGGCGCGGCCGCTTTACGCCCAAGCTCGGTTCGCAGCCCGGCACGCTGGCTGCCGTGCTGGCGTGCGTGTCGCTGGGCGGCAACGTGGCGCTGGTGCCGAACTCGCTGGCCGATTGCATCGCGTTGCCCGGGGTGGTCTACCGGCCGGTGAGCGGCAAGCCGATCGCCTCGGAAATCGCCCTCGCCTATCGGCAGTTCGAACGCGCAGCCGCGGTGCGCACCTTCGTCGACTACGCGAAACGGCGTTAGCGGCGTCTCCTGTCATGCCGCGCTGTCTAGCATTGGCGGCATCATTCGTTATATCCTACGGAATATTACGGTGGACGGCACCAGCAAATGCCGCCACACGCCGGCTTGGCCGGCGTTGCACGCCGGGTCCGCACACTTCCTGCGGACCCGGCAAGAAAGCACTTCACCCGCTTGACCCGTACTTAACCCATCCCCTGGAGCCCAGATTGGTGCGCAGTCGATCCCCTCTGCCCGAATCACCGGAACACCGCGAACACCGCGAGCGGCCCGCGAAGAACTTTTCGACGAGCATCACGGCGTTGAAGGCCGCGCCCGATCGCGGGCGCGCGGAACTGATCCGCGACGTCGTCGATGCTTTCAGGCGTCTGTATGGCAGCGTGCTGCGTTTCGTGCAGATGTTCGCGAACGGCCAGGATAACGGCCAGGACAGCGCCATTTTGTCCGGCGGCATGGGCTCGCATTCGTTCAATCAGTTGCTGTCCCTGCTCGCGGAGCACGGTAAAACGGCCGGCTTCGGCCGCTTTCAGGAGTTGCGCGCGGCAATCGAGGAAGCCCGCTCGGCGGAACATCTGCGCGACGCCATTTTTTCCGACGCACACAGTAACGACCCCGCCGCGCTGCGCAAGGCCGCCGCCGAACTGGCGCGGCTCGACGCGACCTTCGTGGGTCTGTGTGTCGAGCATGTGCTGGAACAGCATGCGCGAGCGCCGCTGGCGCTGTCGCCGGAGAACTAGCGGCGCGGTACGAGGCATGGCAGGCGCCCGCCGGTCATAGGTCAGACGCGGACCAGGCGCGGGCCAGTCGAAAACCCGTCGTTATATTCGATGATATATTGCGGTACTGAGATTGAGGGTGGTTGCGTCGACATCATCCGGTGCGGATAGCCGGCGACGCAGACACCGGAACCGGATTCGAGGTCATCATGCAAGCTCCCCCGTTTCGCCTCGCCCGAACCGCAGACGCGAGCCACACCGACGATAACGCCGGCGCTCGTCTGCGCGCCGCCGACGCCTGTTGCGCGCCCACGTCCACGCAACTCGCCGCCAGTTCGAAGCGGCGCACCCGGCTCGTCGAACTCGATCCTCATCTGCACTGCTCGGTGATCGGAACGTGCCTCACCACGCACGAACTGCGCAAGCTGGTACCCAAATTCACCGACCTCGATCGCCAGAAAGCCACCGACCTGGAAATCCACCACGCGGCGGTCGAACTCGCCATCGCGGGCGGCGCGGGCGGCAAGGCGCTGCAGAAGGCGCTCGACGAACGCTACGCCGGCGCGATCCGCCGCTTCGAGCAGGCGCGCGACGAAGAAAGCGTGCTGGCGCTGTGGAACGAAGCGCTGAAGAACGGCGACATCCCGCCGTCCTACTGGGCGCTGATGACCCATCCGTTTGCCACCATGCCGGTTCGCCAGGCGGCGTTCGGTGAGCTGCACATGCTGTCGCATCTGGTGGGCGCGGCGAATCGCGCGGACATTCGCCGTCTCGTTGCGCTCGAAGAGGAAAACGCCGAGCTGCGCGACAAGATCGAGCGGCAACAGAGCCGCCTGCACGAACTCAGCACGCAGCGCGACGCGGCCATCGCGCAACTCAGCGAGCAGATCGTCAAGCTGACGGCGCAGGCGAGCCGCCAGACGTCGACGGACGGCGCGAGCCTCGCGGACGAAGTCAAGGCGCTGCAGGAAAAACTCGCGGAAGCCGACCAGCGCCTCGCGCTGCACACGAGCCGCCGCGAAGCCGCCGAGCAGCGCGCCTTGCAGGAACAGGCGGCGGCCGAAGCGCTGCGCGAAAGCCGCGACCAGACCTTGGCCTTGCTGAAGGCGGTGCAGTCGGAATGCTACGCGCTCGAACGCGCCACGCTCGATGCACTGGATCAGCCGGACACGCGCCGCGCCGGGCTGGATGGTATGGCGGGCAAGCGGATTGTGTATGTGGGCGGACGGCCCGGCTCGAATGCGGCGCTCAAGGCGCTGGTGGCGTCGGCCGGCGGCGAACTCGTGGTGCACGACGGCGGGGTGGAAGATCGCAAAGGCCTGCTGGCGGCCGCGCTGCCGGGCGCCGACCTCGTGGTGTTCCCGGTGGACTGCATCGACCACGATTCGATGAACACGCTAAAGCGCGTATGCGAGCGTCATCAGGTGGAGTATTACCCGCTGCGCACGGCGAGCGTGGCCAGTTTCATCGATCTGGTCGGACGTCTACAGGCCGACCCCGCCACGGCGCGAAACGTCGCGGCAGGCGCGCGGCCGGCTTCGGCGTTTTGTCTGCGGCACGGGTAAAGACACCTGGCGTAAAAGCGCCTCGCGTAAAGGCGCCTCGTCACGTCGTGAATGGACGCCGGCGCTTCGTCTGACATCCGTAAGGATGTCGGGCTTTCAGGCCCGGATCAGCCGGATCAGTTCGTCGATCTGTTTTGCGCAGGCCGCCGCGGCTTGTGCCTCGACGCCACGATAGAGCCGCACGATATTCTCGCCGACCGGCGTGAGCACGCAGCCGCCGCCGCTTTGCCCACCCTGCTCAGAGACCGTCGCGGGCGATCTGAGCGACTGATTCAGTTCGTCGATCAGCAGCCAGGCGCGGCGGTACGACATGTCGAGGCTGCGCGCGGCTGCCGAAATAGAGCCGTGCTCATGCACCGCTTCGAGTAATTCCACCTTGCCGGGGCCGAGCGCCACCACCTCGCCCTTGCGAATGCGCATGCGGAAGCGCACCTCGGGCCGCGTTTTCGTGCGGGCCGCGGGGGGCGCCGCCGGAGCCGGATTGGACGCGTCACCGGCGGTTTCAACGTCGGCTTTCGTGGCAGTTCGAGGGGCGGCGATGCCGGCTCGTGTGCCGGCTCGTTTGCCTGTCCCGGCGGCAGTTTTTTTCGCCGGGACGGATCGGGTTTTTGCGGTTTCAGCCATGCGCGAAAGCATACACGAAGCGGCTTATGAGGCAACAGTCGAAAAACCGCACCAGGGCGTTGGCACGCACTTGGCTCTGATTACACCTCTGATGAAGCCCCGGACGACGCCACAGCGGACGACTCAGGACGCGGATGGAAAGCAAAAGCCGTAGTCCTCGCAACCGGGACAACCCGGCGCGGGACCCGGCTCCTCGCCGAGCGACACGGCAAGCTGGCGGGCCAGAAACTTCTTCCAGCGCAGATTTTCGACGTTCAGCCTAATCAGCGACGGAAAATACCGCTCGAGCATGGCCGAGACTTCGTCGCGTCCCTTCAGTCCCAGATCGCGCCATAAGTGGTCCGGCCGCAGGCACGCGTAGGCGACGATCGTCGCGAGACATTGGGCGTCGTCGGGGCAAACGGCCGGATCCGCGTAATGCAGCAGTAAGGCTCGCAGGGACGACACAAAGTCGACGTGCTGAGGTGGGGTCAACGTCAGCTTGGACGCGACGCCGGCGCCATATGTCAGGCCGCCAGTCGAGCCCGGCAATGCCGACACCCTCGCAAAATGCCGGCTCATGAGCCCGGCCCACTGAACCGCCGATAATCCGAGCAAAGCCCATTCGCCCCGCACTTCGCGCGCAGCGACGAGCTTCGCAAACAGGAGGGTATCGAAGGAACCGGCGTCGACTGCCGTAGCCATCCATTGGCTGACCCGGGCGGCGCAAGCCTGGTCGAAGCCCCGCGCCGGCGCCGCCGCAACGGAGGTCATGGAAGGTAAGCCGGGAGGCGCGTCGTCAGACATAATAGTCAGGCCGAGGATAAGTGGCCTATGGTACGACGACGCATCCCTTGACGTGCAAACCCGCCCGGATCACGACAACGGCCGCAGCACCTGCACGTCGACCCGCACGAGGCGCTTTACATGCCGGGGCGCCGCCATGATGTCCGCGCCGGAATACAGGATCGGCGCGCCGTCTGCCGCGCTTAAAGGCTCGCCGTCGCACTCGTAGGCGATCAGCACGCTCTCGCCCACCGGCGTATTGAACAGTTCGTGCCACGAAAAAGCCACCGAGTAGCCATCGTGCGCGGCCGCGACGAAGACCATCCGTTTGAAGTCGCCCGGCGCATCGTTGCGCAGACCGGCGTCGGCGATCAGATCCGTCAGACCCACGCCGCGATAACGGCCCACCCGGCGAATAAAGCGGTTAGTCGTAAAACAGCGCAGGTCGAACGGCGTACCGAGCATGCTGTCGTAGCGCCGCAACTGCTCGACGGAGAGCGACAACGGCCGCAGCACGTGGCCGGTCAGGCGAAAATCGCTTGCTGTCTGCTCGTGCGCCTCATGGGCCTCGTGCGCCTCATGGGCCTCATGCGCCTCATGCGCCGGTTCGACGCCCAGATTCATCAGTTCCATGCTTGCAATTCCTCCGGCGGGTGCGGCGCTTCGCGCCCGCAAGGCGCGTCAAATCGACGCAGAAAGGACGCGTAGCAAGCACCGGCGCAATCCCTCGCGCCCGCCCGTCACACGCCTCGCAACGCTATATCTTCGCATATATTACGCCGCGCCCCGGCCGCCTTGGCAGAAGGCCGTGCGGCATACCGGATATATCGTCCGGCCCATAGGCGGCGGTGGGCAATTCAACCCACATTCCGCGGTGGCGTCGTAATATAGCGATCTTTATAACGCTACGGGAAACGGCATGATTCGCAAGCTGCTTGCATCTTTCACGGTAGTCGCCGGCATGGTGGCCGCCACTCCCGGCTTCGCCCAGGACAATACCGTCAACGTGCTGTACGCCGGGTCGCTCGTCAACCTGATGGAGCGCAGCGTCGGACCCGCTTTCGAAAAAGCCACCGGCCTGCAGTTCCGCGGCTACGCGGCGGGCTCGAACAAGATCGCCAACGAAATCAAGGGCAAGCTACGTCGCGGTGACGTGTTCATCAGCGCCAGTCCGAAGGTCAACCAGAGCCTGATGGGCGCGGACAACGGCGACCACGTGAGCTGGTACGTCAACTTCGCCGAATCGCCGCTGATGATCGGCTACAACCCGAAGAGCCAATTCGCCGCCGACTTCAAGTCGAAGCGCTGGGACCAGGTGCTGCAGGAGCCGGGCATCCGCATCGGCCGTACCGACCCGAAGCTGGATCCGAAGGGCGCGTTCACCATGGAGATGATGACCAAGGCGGCTGATCTCTACCATCAGCCGGATCTGGTCGAAAAGACGCTCGGCGACGCCGAAAATCCCGCTCAGGTATTGCCGGAAGAAACGCTCGTCGGCCGTCTGCAATCGGGCCAGCTCGACGCCGGTTTCTTTTATTCCACCGAAACCTCCGACCTGAAAATCCCCGCGTTTCAGCCGGCGCCTGAACTGGCCGCCAAGGCCAGCTACACCCTGACGATCCTGAGCGACGCACCGAACGGCCCCGGCGCCGCGCGCTTCGTCGATTTCCTGCTGAGCGCGCAAGGCCGCGCGCTGCTCAAACAGCATGGCGTGGATGTGATCAAACCCACCGTCACCGGCAACGGTCAGGCGGTCCCACCGTCGGTACAGGCCGTGATCGACGCGGCACAGTAACGGCATGAAGCGTATCGCGGCCCGGCCGCTTTTCTGGCTGGCCGCGCTGCTTGCCGCGTATCTTTGCGCGCCGTTCGTCGCGAGCGTGCCCCAGCTCGGCGCGGCCGACTGGGCCAATGTCGACTGGCACGCCACCTGGTCGGCCGTGGGCATCTCGGCGGCGAGCGCGAGCGTCGCCTCGCTGGTGATCCTGCTCGGCGGCGTGCCGCTCGGCTATTTTCTGGCGCGCTCCAGTTCGCGCAAGGTCGCCGTGCTCGGCTTTGTCGTGCAGTTGCCGCTCGCGCTGCCGCCGCTCACGAGCGGCGTGCTGCTGCTGTTTCTGCTCGGGCCGTATAGCGGCATTGGCCGTCTGACGGGCGGCACGCTGACCGATTCGTTTGCCGGCATCGTGCTCGCGGAGACCTTCGTCGCCGCGCCGTTCCTCATCATCGCGGCGAAATCCGCCTTTGCCGCCGTCGATCCGGTCTTCGACGACGTCGCCGCCACCCTCGGCCATCACGCCGGCAGCCGCTTTTTTCGTGTCGTCCTGCCGGTGGCGTGGCCGGCCATTCGCGCCGGGCTCGCGCTCGCGTGGCTGCGGGCCTTCGGTGAATTCGGCGCCACCGTCATGGTGGCGTATCACCCGTATTCGCTGCCGGTCTATACCTACGTGGTGTTCGGCGGCCAGGGCTTGCCGGCCATGATGCCGTTGCTGCTGCCCACCCTGGCCATCGCCATTGTTTGCGCGGCGCTGTCGCTATACAGCCGGCGTCAGACTGGCATCGAGCCGCTGGAAAACGGCGAAGATGCGGCCGTGCTGCCCGCAGGCTCATTGCCGGCGGCCGCCGCCGAACCGCTGCGGCTTGCGTTTCATCTGACTCGCCATCTCGGCGGCTTCGATCTCGATGTGGCCTGGGCGCCAGCTACCCGCCGTCTCGCCATCATCGGGCCGTCGGGTTCCGGCAAATCGCTGACGCTGCGTTTGATCGCCGGCCTCGAGCACAACGAAAACGGCACCGTGCGACTAGGCACAGCGGCGCTTGACGTTTTGCCGCCGGAGCGTCGTCAGATCGGCTACATGCCGCAGGACTACGGGCTGTTTCCGCACATGACGGTGGCGCAGCAGCTCGCCTTTCCGGTGGATGCGGACGCGGCCAGCGCCCGCTATTGGCTTGAGCATCTCGGCCTTGCCGCGCTGACCGGACGCCTGCCCCATCAACTATCGTTCGGCCAGCGCCAGCGCGTCGCGCTCGCACGGGCCTTGACGCGTCACAGCCAGCTTCTGCTGTTCGACGAGCCGTTCGCCGCGCTCGACACCCCGCGCCGCCGTCGTTTGCAGCAGTCGTTGCGCGCCTTGCAGCGGGAGATCGCCGCGGTGACGATCGTCGTCACGCACGACCCCGACGAAGCTGCGTTGCTCGCCGACGAAGTGCTGGTGATCGAAGCCGGACGCGTGCTGCAGGCGGGTCCGATCGACACGGTCTACGAGCAGCCCGCGACGATGCGCGTCGCCGAATTGCTCGGACTGCATAACGTCGGCGAAGGCGTGATGCGCGAGGAGGGCGTGCTCGAAATCGGCAACGGTCTGCGGGTGAGGACCGCGTCGAGCGCCGCGCTTTCGCTTGCGGCGGGTCAACGGGTGATGTGGCGCGTGTCGTCGCACGCGCTGGTGGCCACGCCCGACGGCCCTCATCTCGGCAGCATCGACGCCATCGAACTACGCCGCGGCGAGCGGTATATCCGCGTGGACCTCGGCGGCGCGTTCTTCGATATTGCCAGCGAGGACAGCCGTCTGACGCCCGGTTCGCAGCACCGGTTTTCTATCGCGGCGGCCGGTGTTTCGGTATGGGCCGCGCAGCCTGTTCGCGCCTGATCCGGCAATCGGGTGAATGCCCGCTCCTTGTAACCGGGCGGGCGCTTCTGCTTCTATCACCTGATCAAACAACTGATTGAGCCGGCGCGATCAGCGCGGCGTCGACACGGCGACGCTCAATTCGCCGCCGCCGGGCAGAACAACTGTCCCTGCTTCGCCACCAATGCCGCTGCGCCGCTGCGATCCGACGTGTCGAACAGCACCACGCCGCCATTCGAAACCACGGCGAGGGTCGCGCCGTCCGGCGTGTAACGCAACGCCTGCGGGGCGTCGCCAGCGGCGTAGCCGCCCGTCACCTTGCCCGTATCGCGTGCGACGCTCGCCACCACGCCGTCTTGCGGCAACGTCAACGCCAGCGTGCTGCCGTCGGGGCTCAGCGCGAAGTGGTAAATCGTCGGCGTGCCGCAAAAATGCAGCGTACTGGCGGGCTTGAGGGTTTGCGCGTCGTATTCGGTGATGCCGTCGCGCCCGAGCACCAGCAGATTGCCGCCATGCGGATCCACCTGCAGGTCGAGCGCGCCGGCTGCGTCGATGCTGCCGGCGAGGCGACGGTTTGCCGTATTGAACACCTCGACCGTGCCTGCGACGCCATTGGTCACGAACAGGCGCTTGCCGTCCGCCGACAAGGCCAACCCGACCGCCCGGCCAAACGGCTGGTCGTGGGCATCGCCACCCTTCAGCGCGAGGCGGCCGGACGGCCGGCCGTTGGCCGTCTCGAATACCGAAACCGTGTTGGACACGACATTGAACACGTAAGCACGGCGGCCGTCCGGCGACAGTACGATATTTTGCGGGAAGCGTTGCGCCTTGATCGTGCGCAGGATGCGCCCCTTGTCCAGATCGACGAACGCCACGGAATCCTGCCGCAGCGAGGTCACATAGGCGCGGTGGCCGTTGGCGTCGACCGCGACGCCCACTGCGCCTACGCCGCGGCAGAGGTTGTCCGTGCAATCGTCGGAGGTCTTGGCGGGCGCGTGGCCGTCGATGGTTTTGCTCACGTTGCGCGCGGACAGATCGACCACCGCCAGGGTGTTGTCGCCGTTGCTGGTCGCATAGAGCCACTTGCTGTCGGCGCTGATGTCCAGCCCGGCCGGCGCGTCGCCCACCGGAATCACCGTGCCCTTCGGCAGCGGCGCGACGGCGGCGGCAGCGGCTTTCGCCCTGGCGTCCGCGCTCGCGTCGTCGGCGGTGCTGCAGGCGGCCAGCGCAAAACAGGCTGCCGCCACCACCGCCATCTGAGCCGCTACGTGAGTGGCCAACTGAGCGGCCACCTGAGCCACATGGGCCGCCGCGAACCGGCGCGCGAGCGGCTGCGTCGACTGCGCCCCGGCTTCACCCTGATTGAAACGATTACGCCAAGCCATCGCTGCTCCTTGTTTAAAACTCAATGAAATAATCGAATCACGCTTAAACGGTTGCCGGCTCCGCATTCGCACGCGTAAAAGCCGAAGAAAATCAGTTCGACAACGGATTGGCGGGAATCTCTCAAACGCCGCGCGTCGCAAGAAAATCTGGCCTGATTCATACGGCGAGATGTCGGACAAATTAGATTCATAAAGCCCCAGCATCGTATCGACACAACGGCCTCCCTGCGAACGACGCGCGGATGGTTCGCGGAACGGCCTGACACAGCTTGATCGGACGCGGAACAACGACGCCGCCATCACTGCCTGGCGACGATCGAATTCATGTGAATTGCATCGATATTATCTGCAACCCATATTCATGGATGAGCGGATTCTAAATGAGCGCGCGCGGCTCTGTACAGCGTTTATTCGGCCTTTGTACTTTCACTGGCGCGAGTATGCAGCCGGCCAACTCCGGCCATTCAAATTAAAGCCATAAAGCGGAATAATTTGCAATGAATGGGGAAAGCGGCATGTCAGAGTTCCCGATACGGATTTTACTTTCGCCGCGCGAAATAATGACGGAAAGCGCGCTGGTAAGCGAGCTGAAATTATGAGGGTTTCGATGCAACGGGTCCCCACGGCTCACCGAGCAGCGACAACCACGCTATTGCATCGGAATCGTCGCCGCGCGTGGCGGCAAGAACAGCCGCATCGGCGCGATGCCGGCTGACGGCGGCCGTCGTCAGAGGCTGAAGGTCACGCTCGGTGAGCGGCTCGCCTCGGATCATGCTCGCGCTCGCCACGCGGCCGTCGAGTTTGTCAGGATCGCTAAACGCACCGGGCGGCATCGTGCCAATGGGCCAATCGATCACTTTGATTAAACGCGGTGCGAGTCGCTGGCCCACGTCGATATCGACGGCGGCTACGGCGATCTTCGTCGACCCGACGCTATGCGCCGGTATCCAGCGCAATGCGCACAGCACCACTACCAGCGTTCCCACGACCGTGAACGCCTGTGTCC
The DNA here is from genome assembly GCF_900996235.1 of Paraburkholderia sp. BCC1885. Classification (GTDB taxonomy): domain Bacteria; phylum Pseudomonadota; class Gammaproteobacteria; order Burkholderiales; family Burkholderiaceae; genus Paraburkholderia. The sequence goes on along the minus strand of NZ_CAAJGM010000088.1, from coordinate 80,828 downwards.
CAAGCCACTTTATATTTTTCATCTCGTACTCCTTACTTTATTGCTGCCGGGATGGCGCAGATAAGGACTGGACACGAGGCGTGATGCGCAAATGATGAGAAGTTGCCGCCGTCCACGAGAGACGGGCCGGCCGAATAAAAAAGAGCGTTTATCAACGCCGGCGTCGAAATGCGCCGCAATCATCCGCTTCGTTCCCCTGGTGATCGTGTTGATCCGATCTGCCGCACGGCCGAAGCCGTCCCCGCGAAGCATCGATGCGATCGGTCTGCACCAGACGGGGAACACCCGCCCCTATCCGGTGACTGCCGATCAGGCTGTTGATCCGCCCGTTGTGAAACCTTTTACCGCTTTTTGCAGCCCTTCTGATGAAGGCTTGCTTCCTCGTTGGCCCCGCCGCGCCCTGCTTTTTGTTGGCCCCGTCGCACCCTTTGGTATGGACTTGATCGTTCGTTGTTTTTTCCTTCCCTGGCGTCTTCGCGCTTGCCTGTCTTTTTCTTCAGACTTCTGCTTCCCCGCGCTGCTGCTGCTTTCCGGTGCGATGCATTGCTACCGAGTGCAGGACATATAGCGACGACCGTGCCAGCTATTCGCAAAGCGTTATGCTGACGGGCTTCGCGGCCCATAGGCATGCCAGTCTGGCGCACTGGGAGGAGGATGGCGCAAAAATTGTTGCAGCCCTGCGACTCGCTAGCGACGACAAATTTACGGGGTCCGAAACATCGGCTCGGCAAGTAGTTCCGAGGACCGACGCGATGGAGACACAAAGGGCCGGGCGCAGCAGCCTTGATGAGACCTCGGCATGGCGCGACGGCAAGCAGGGAGTTTGGCCGCGCTTCACTATGTGGGGTACCGCACACGGCCCGAAGTGTCTCAATTGTGAGACATCAGTTGCCCATGTAAGACCGCGAAATGAAAAGTCAGTTAGGTATCGCAAGCAATCCATACCGATACTGCGCGCTTTGCGAACCTGCCGGGCCTGGCGCTATCAGGCCGCGAATTTGACGCCGCGTCGGCGTTGACCCGAGCACCGCGCCGCGCTTGAAAAGCGCGGCGAAAGCCGCCTGCATCAAGGCATTGCCGCAAAACGCCCAGAATTAACCCATCTGCCCCAGCTGCCGTCGCACATTACGCGGGCAAAAAATGGATTTTTCGCGCAAAGGTTTGCGCCATTAAAGCCGCAATCGAATTCAGCCACTTTAGTGCCAATCAAATACCACTTCCGGTCAAAGCTGCCGGTTGGGGAATTAACATTTATTAAAAAATAATCGTTACACGCATTCCCGGTTTGAGACAGAATTGATACACGCCGTGTACCGGGTCAGTCCGAACCACCTTTAGCGCGGCGCGTGCCCGCCCGCACTGGGCCTAAGGCAGCGGCGCGCGGCGCACTCGTCATCCAGATTTGCGCGTATGGCAGGGCCTATTATTTTGTTCTATCTTTGGGCCATGCGCCACGTAGAGCGCAATATAGAGAAACCGGCGGAAACACGCCAACCACCGTATCAGCGGGGTAGAAACGAAAATGAAAATCGAGAGTTCGTATGAACAAATTATTCGGCGCGCCATTGATTTTGCGGTGAGCGGCTCTGCACGAGCCCGCGCATACGCAGCACCGAACCGGGGGGTAACATGACCAAGATTGACACGCCGCAAGAGATCGACCGCACGGTGCTCTGTGTTTCCGCCAGGCCCGACGAACTGCTCGGCAAATTCCTGGCCGCGAGCGGCTGGCAGGCGGCGCACGCCAAGACGACCGCCATCGCCGAGCGCATGATCGAGCGCGACAACATCAAGGTCGGCCTGATCGAATTGCCGGAAGACTGCACGCTGCAATATCTGTCGGCGCTGGAAGCATGCATGCGCCGCATGGAGACCAACTGGGTCGCGCAGATCGCGCCGGGCCAGTCCGACAACGAACTGGTGAGCCGCTTCATCCTCGACTACTGTTTCGACTTCGTGACCCGGCCGTGCCTGAACGAGCGGCTGATCTTCGCCTTGGGACACGCGCATGGCCTGTCGAATCTGCGCAAGACCCAGGTCACGCCGGAACCGTCGATGGGTCGCCACGAAATGGTCGGTCAGTGCGAGGCAATGCTGCAGCTCTATCGTCATATCGATAAATGCGCGGTCACGGATGCGCCGGTGTTCGTCGCCGGCGAATCGGGCACAGGCAAGGAGCTGACCGCGCGCGCCATCCACGTGCGCTCACCGCGCTCGGCGCAGGCCTTCGTCGCGATCAATTGCGCGGCGATTCCCCCTACCCTGCTGCAGGCCGAATTGTTCGGCCACGAACGCGGGGCCTTCACCGGCGCCGTGCAGCGCAAGACCGGCCGGATCGAAAGCGCGCACCAGGGCACGCTGTTTCTCGACGAGATCGGCGACATGCCGCACGAATGCCAGGCCGTGCTGCTGCGCTTTTTGCAGGAGGGCACCATCGAGCGCCTCGGCGGCACCAGCGAAATCAAGGTGGACGTGCGCGTGATTTCGGCCACCCACGTCGATCTGGAAAAGGCGGTCGAAGACGGCCGCTTCCGTTCCGACCTGTATCACCGGCTATGCGTGTTGCGGCTCGTCGAGCCGCCGTTGCGCGAGCGCGGCGGCGACATCAAGCTGCTCGCCAACTATGCGCTCAGCATGTACCGGCAGGACGGTTCACGCAAAATCCGCGGCTTTTCCAGCGATGCGGTCAAGGCGATGTCCAATTACGGCTGGCCCGGCAACGTCCGCGAACTGATCAATTGCGTGCGGCGCGCGGTGGTGATGAGCGAAGGCCGCTTCATCACAGCCACCGATCTCGGGCTGCCGCAATCGGCCAACGCGCCGGTGGCGACGCTCGCCGAGATCCGCAGCAAGGCGGAGAAGGACGCCATCGAGCAGGCGCTGCAACGCCACGGCTACAAACTCTCCGAGGCAGCGGCGGATCTGGGCGTCTCGCGCGCCACGCTGTACCGGCTGATGCACGCCAACCGCGTCAATCAGGATGGCGCGGCGGGCCGCGCGTCCGACACGGCTGCACCGCAAAACGACGACGACAGCGAGCGGGACACGCCATTGGTCTCCGTATCGACGCATTAACGCCGGCACCGAGGTGGATGACGGCGTGGGTTACGGGGTTGGATCCGCCTCCGGGTCCGACCGGTAAACCGCAATCCCCTCCATCGGATCAGGCGGCTCGCGCCACGGCGCTTTCTTCAGCATGCGCACGGTATCCGCGTAGCCCGCCGCCCAGCGCCGCCTGATACCTCCCGACGAAAAATCGATATCTTTGTGCAGGTCGTCGCCGGGCAAACGCGGCGCGTCGAGTTCGATCACCTGCATGGTCGTGCCGCAACCCCAGCCGAGCAGTTCGCGTACCTCGGCGGCATCGCGCCGGTCCTCGGGAATGTACTGCTCCAGTTCGCGGATCACGTGCCGCAGGCGGTGAATCTGCTTCTGCCGTTCGAGATGGCTCTCGGCGCGGCTCGAATACTGAATGTCGCGCTGCCGGCTCATGGCCTGCAGGATCGATTTCGGCTCGCGGCCATGCGCCGGCCACAATTGCACCGCAAAAATCACCGAGTCGCGCCGCGGATGGTCGTCGAGCACCGCTTCGAGCGGCGTATTCGAGTAGATGCCGCCGTCCCACCAGGCTTCGCCCTCCAGCCGCACCGCAGGAAAGCCCGGCGGAAACGCGGCCGAGGCCATCACGTGATCGACGTCGAGCGGCGTGTCGCGGTTCGTAAAGTAGCGCATGCGCCCGCTGCCGACGTTCACGGCGCCCACCGTCAGCCGCGTCGCCTTGCTGTTCAGATACCCGAAATCGATCAACGACAGCAGCGTCTGGCGCAGCGGCTCTGTCGAATAAAACGCGGCGGGCGCCACGCCGCCATCGCTATGCATGCCTAATAAACTGCCGAGGCTTGGCGCAAAAAACGCCGGAATGCCGCGCGTCATGATGGAAACGCTACGCAGCCAGTCGTCGAGTACCGGCAGAAGACCTGCGGTCGCGCGGCCCTGATACGCCACCTGTTCCCAGAACTGCTTGAGCCGCTCGATGCGCTGTTCCGGCGGATTGCCCGCGATGATCGCGCCGTTGATCGCACCGATCGAGGTGCCGATCACCCAATCGGGTTCGATTGCCGTCTCATGCAGTGCTTCATACACGCCGGCCTGATAGGCCCCCAACGCGCCGCCGCCCTGCAGGACAAACACAATCTGACCGGGGATGCCGGCGCGGGCCGGTTCGGACGACGCAGATGCCCCGCCGGACGTGTCGCTCGATGCCTGATTGATCATGATGCTTCTCCGGTTGTGCCGCGCAGCCGCGCGTCGCGCGCCTTGTCTCGCGTCGATCATGGCATGCGTGCGCGCCAACATGCAACGCGCCGCGCATGGCAAGCTGGACTCCGGCGGATACGGCCGCACGCGTTTTCATCCGCGGTTGTCAGAAGCGATGATCGCAGCACTCGCACTTCGCGTCACCCTGGCCGAATGACCAGGCGCCTATCGCTTGCCACGGCGCATTGCTATGCTGCGCACAGATCGTTCGAGCAAGGAGTGGGTGTGGCCGGTCCGCAACTTACCAAGGTACCCGCACGGGCGTCGCACGCCGTCGCCTCGCAGGCGAGCCCGTGCGACGAACTCGTCATCGGCGCACAGCCGGTCGCGTCCGAACGCGCCTGCCGTCACAAACGGCTCGCGCTGGCGGCGACCATCCTCGGTTCGAGCATGGCGTTTATCGACGGCTCGGTCGTCAACGTCGCGCTGCCGTCGATCCAGAGCGAACTCGGCGCCAGCGTCGCCGCCATGCAATGGGTCGTCAACGCGTATCTGCTGCTGCTCGGCGCGCTGGTGCTGGTAGGCGGCTCGCTCGGCGACAAGCTCGGGCGGCGCACGATTTTCGTCAGCGGCATCGGCCTCTTCACGCTGGCGTCGATCGGCTGCGGTTTAGCGCCGAATGCGGCTGCGCTGATTGCCGCGCGGGCCGCGCAGGGAGTCGGTGCGGCGCTGCTGGTGCCGAGCAGCCTGGCGATCATCGGCGCCGTGTTCGACGAACAGGAGCGCGGCAAGGCGATCGGCACCTGGGCGGGCGTCGGCGCCATTACCTCCGCCGTTGGGCCGGTGGCGGGCGGCTGGCTCGTCGATACGTTTTCCTGGCGGGCCATCTTCTTTCTCAATGTGCCAATTGCCTGCGCGACCGTGGCGCTCGCGCTCGCCTCGGTGCCGGACAGCCGCAAGTCCGGCACGCCGGAGCAACTCGACTGGCTCGGCGCAGCAACAGCCGCCGTGGGCCTCGCCGCCCTCACCTATGGTCTGACGATCGCTTCGACGCGCGGTTTCGCGGATGCGCGGGTGCTAGGCCTGATCGGCGCGGGCATGGCCGTGCTGGCCGGCTTCGTTGTCATAGAAGCAAGAAGCCGCAGCCCAATGGTGCCGCTCGACGTGTTTCATTCGCGCGATTTCGTCGGCGCCAATCTGGTGACCTTGCTGCTTTACTTCGGCCTCGGCGGCGCGCTGTTTTTCCTGCCGTTCACATTGATTCGCGCTTATGGCTATAGCGCCACCGCGGCGGGAGCCGCCGTGTTGCCGTTGCCGGTTACGATCGGGCTGCTGTCGCGCTTCACCGGCGGCCTCACCCGTCGCTTCGGCGCGCGGGCATTGCTGACGGTTGGTCCGGTGGTCGCGGCGGCCGGCTTCGCGCTGCTCGCCGCGCCCTGGGCAGGCGGCGTCTACTGGAGTGGGGTATTTCCCGCCATGGCCGTGCTGGGACTGGGTTTGACGATCACCGTCGCGCCCCTGACCACCACTGTCATGGCTGCCGTTACCGCCGAACGCACCGGCGTGGCCTCCGGCATCAACAACGCGGTCGCGAGAATTGCGAGTCTGCTCGCCGTTGCCGTGCTGGGCATTGTGTTCGTGTGGTCGCATAACGCGGCCCTGGTTGCGCGGCTCGACCAGTTGCACGTGTCGGCAGAAGCGGCGCGCAAGGGGCAATTGCTGCAACCGCAGGCGGCCGGGATGGCAGCGCAGGCGCCCACGCAAACGCAAACTCGAACGCAAACTCAGGCGCCGGCCCCGGCGGCCTCGCAAGCGGTGCTGGCCAGCGCCCAGGCCGATGCGCTCGGCGCGGCGCTGCGCGCGGTTGCGCTGGCCTCGGCGGCGTGCGCGCTGGCGGGGGCGGCAGTCGCCGCAGTAACGATTCAGCGGCGCAAGCAAGATGACAGCCAGCGATGACGGTCAAGGCCACGTTACGCCCGATTCGCGGCGTCGATCCGCGTCGAGCGTGCATAATCTACGCTGCGCCGGTGCTTTCGGCTCCCCGAAGCACGCCCGGCAAAACTGGTTTATCTCCGATCGGCACTCAAATCGGTCCTCATCGTGCGGAACTTGCACAGCAAGACCGCTGTCGTTTCATAGTTCAGACTTTTTCGGTCGAATCGACCTATATCCGGACGGCGCCGTTCATCGCAGCCGTCCCGCCTATTCCCTATGCGCAAACTACTTTTCGTCTGCTTACTGCTCCTGTTTGCCGCGCCGACGTTCGCCGCAACCGCCCCGTCGGCCGCCGCCTCCGCCACTCCGGCCGTCACGCTGACGCCCGATCAGGCTCGCCAGGCGCTGGCGGTCCTCAACGATCCGCAACGGCGCACGCAGATCGAAGTGACCCTGCACGCCATCGCCGCGGCGGGCGCGCTTAGCGCGCCGCCGGCTTCGGCGCCAGCCGCCGCCTCGGCTCCGGCAAGCGGCGCGGCGGCGACCGTGCATGCGGCGTTCGAATCGAACGGTCTGGCGTCCCAATTGGCCCGTCAGGGCGCGCATGGCGCCGTCCAGGTGGCCGTTGCGTTGCGCCACTCGCTGGTCGCCCTGCTCGACGTGTCGTCCGTGCGCGGCTGGTGGACCGATCTGATGAACAGCCCGCAGCAACGCGCGGTGCTGGGCAACATCCTGCTGTCGCTGCTGGGCACCCTGCTGCCGGCGCTGGCGCTCGAGTGGCTCGCGCGCCGTCTGCTGCGCCGCGCGATTACCGCGCTGGCAGTGCGTCGCAATATCGATCCGCGCGAACTGTTCCTCGACGAGCCCTCGGAGGCGACGCTGGCCGCACAGGCGCAAGCCGCCTCTGCCGCGACGGACGGCGGCGCATCCGCAGCCAGCAACGAAACCGCAGCCAGCGCCGCAGCGGATGCAGCGGATGCCACGAATCACGCCCTGGCCGCCGCCGGTTCTCCGCCTGCGGCCGTTAGTCCGCCGCCGGGCGATTCGGGCGCGCAGCACGCTTTTCGCCATTACTCGCTGCTGCGCCGCCTGCCGCGCGCGGCATTGCGCATGGCGGTCCGGTTCGTGCCGCTCGGTGTCTTTATCGGCGCGTCGAGCCTGCTGATGTCGATTCTCACCGACGAAGGCACGCCGCAAGACCGCGCGCTCGATTCGATCATCGATATTTACGTGCTGTGCCGCGTGGCCGTCATCGTCAGCGGCTTCTTTCTGCAACCCGACGCGCCGCGTCTGCGTCTATTGCAGATGGGCTCGACCTGGGCCGCGTTCACGCAGCGCTGGGTGGTGATTTTCGTCAGCGTGATCGGCGCCGGCTCGGCCGTGGCGGACACTGCCGAGGTGCTCGGTCTGAACGAAGCCGCTCATCTCGCGCTAATGAAAGTGGTCGCGCTGGTCGCGCACGTGATGATCTCGCTGCTGATTCTGCAATGCCGCAAGCCGGTCGCCGCGCGCATCCGCGCGCGCTGCGCCGCGAATCCGTCGCTCTCGGTAATCGGTAATGCGCTTGCCGATTCATGGGCCACCATCGGCGTATTCGTCGTGATGGCGCTGTGGTTCGTGTGGGCGCTCGACGTGCGCAACGGTTATCACACGCTCGTGCATCTCGGCGGCATTTCGATTGCGGTGCTGGTGGGCGCGCGCGTCGTTTCCATCGTCATCTTCGGCGCACTCGCGCGGCTCTTCGACGGCCAGGACGCGCAGGCGAACAACTCGCTCGTCCATCAGCATGCATATCGTTATTACCCCATGCTGCGGCGTGTCATCTCCTGGCTGGTGGGCGTGATCACCGCGCTCGTGCTGCTGCAGGTATGGGGCGCCAACGTCAGCATGCTGTTCGAAAGCGGCACCATCGGCCACCGGCTCGCCTCCGCGCTCGTCACGATTGCGGTGGCGGCGGCGGTCGCGCTGTTCGTCTGGGAAGCGGCCAACGTGACCGTCGAACGGCGCCTGCATCAATGGACCAACTCGGGCGACCTCGTGCGCGCCGCGCGCTTGCGTACCCTGTTGCCGATGCTGCGCAGCCTGCTGTTCGTCGTGATCGCGCTGGTAGTGGTCCTGACCGGCCTGAGCGAGCTCGGTGTGAACATCGGGCCGTTGCTGGCGGGCGCCAGCATCTTCGGTGTGGCGCTCGGTTTCGGTTCGCAAAAACTGGTGCAGGATTTCATCACCGGCATTTTCCTGCTAATGGAAAACGCCATGCAGGTGGGCGACTGGGTAACGCTCGCGGGCGTGTCGGGCACCGTCGAGTATCTGTCGATCCGCACGGTGCGTCTGCGCGGCGGCGACGGTTCGTTGTACACGGTGCCGTTCAGTTCGGTGTCGACGGTCAACAACACCAACCGCGGCCTCGGCAACGCGGCGGTCAAGGTCAGCATTCTCTACGGCCAGGATATCGACCTCGCGATCGCCACGCTGAAGGAAATCGGCACGTCCCTGCGCGAAGATCCGCAGTTCAAGGACGGCATCCTGTCCGACTTCGCCTTCTGGGGTATCGATTCGGTCGACGGCTCGGCCATCACGATGAGCGGACAAATCCAGTGCCGCGATAGCGGACGCTGGGGCGTGCAGCGCGAGTTCAACCGGCGCGTGGCCGATCTGTTCCAGGCACGCGGGATCCAGATTGCGAACCCGCAGCGGACTGTGGTGGTTCGTGAGGGCGCGCCAGTGGATGATGCTAAAGCTGAAGACGGGAAAGCGGACGCCCCCCAGCCGGACGCAAGCGAAGCCCGCGCTTCTTCTGACGCAGCCGATTCGCCCGATGCCTCACACGGGCCGCAAGCCGACCCGGCCGCCCCGGCCGCCCCCACCGACGCCAAAGCCGCCGATGCGGCTAACGCCCCCACCTCACGGAACTCGCCACCATCTCGGCAATAATCGACGCACCTCCGGACGCCGGTAGCGGTCATCGATCAGATGCACGACACCGACGTCCTGTTCGGTGCGAATTACCCGCCCGGCGGCCTGGACGACCTTCTGCAGCCCCGGATAGAGATACATGTAGTCGTAGCCGCTGCCGAACTTTGCCTCCATGGTGCGGCGCATCTGCTCGTTGACGTCGTTCATCTGCGGCAGGCCGAGCGTGGCGATAAACGCGCCGATCAACTGCTCGCCCACGAGATCCACGCCTTCCGAAAACGCGCCGCCCAGCACGGCGAATCCGACGCCGCATCCCCGCGCCCGGAAGCGCGCCAGAAAAGCCTCGCGCCCGGCTTCGTCCATGCCGGGCTCCTGCGCCCACACCGGCACCAGCGGATAACGCTCGCGCATCAGCGTCTGCACCCGCTGCAGATAATCGAAACTGCTCAGGAAACCCAGGTAATTGCCGGGCTGCGCGGCATACTGCTGCGCGATCAGCTCGACAATCGGCACGAGCGAGCGTTCGCGATCGCGCCAGCGCGTCGACACATGGCTCGCCACATGCACCTGCAACTGCTCCGCGCGGAACGGCCCTTCGACGTCCAGCCAGGGCGTTGCTTCCGCGAGCCCGAGCGTATCGCGATAGAAATGATGCGGGCTGAGCGTGCCGGAGAACAGCACCGTGGTGCGCGCAGCGGCATAACGCGGAGCGAGAAACGGCGCGGGAATCACGTTGCGCACGCACAGTGTGGATGACGCTTTGGTGCGGCTCGTGGCAGCTGCGGTTTTCGGGCTGTCCACGTCCGGGCCGGTCACAGGTTGACGCGTGAGATAACGATCCGGCGTCAACGTTGCATCGAACACCGAATGTTCGCCGAACTGCTCGGCAAGCGACACGAAGTGCATGGCATCGAAGTAGAAACGCAGTTGCGCTTCGTCGATCGATAGCGGCGCTTCGGCAAGCTGATCCGACACCGCGCCGATCAGATTCTGCAACGCGCCAAGAAATCGCGGAGGCACGTCGGTATGGACCTGGTAGGCCTCGGTCTGCGTGCGATTCAGCGCATTCCACTCACGGTTCAGGCGTTCGAGCGGCCTGCCCAGCACGGCCGGCGCGCTCTTACGAGCGGCCCGCAAGGCGCTTTGCTCCAGTGAGGCCGTGTACATGCGTCGCGCCCGGTCGAGCAGATTGTGCGCTTCGTCCACCAGCACCGCCACGCGCCACTGGTTGACTTGCGTAAGCGCGTAGAGCAGCGCGCTGCTGTCGTAGTAGTAGTTGTAGTCGCCCACCACGATGTCGCTCCAGCGCGCCAGTTCCTGCGAGAGGTAGTACGGACACACGTCGTGCGCCAGTGCGGCCTCGCGCACCGCCGCACGGTCGAGACGGCGCGCGGACAATGCCGTGCTGCGCGCGTCGTCGAGGCGGTCGTAGAAGCCGCGCGCAAGCGGACAGGAATCGCCGTGGCAGGCTTTGTCGGGATGCTCGCAGGCTTTGTCACGCGCCACCAGTTCGAGTGTGCGCAGCGGCAGCGCGTTCGTGGAGGTATCAACACGCGTATCAGCATTGGCGCTCGCATGCAGCATCTCGACCGCATCCAGCGCCAGAGCTCGGCCCGGTGTCTTCGCGGTCAGAAAGAAAATCCGCTCGATCTGATCCGCCGCGCAAGCCTTCAGCAACGGAAAGATCGTCGCAAGCGTTTTGCCGATTCCCGTCGGCGCTTGCGCCATCAAATTCTGCCCGTCACGAGCCGCGCGATACACCGACACCGCCAGTTCGCGCTGGCCGCTGCGAAACTCGCCATAGGGAAATGCCAGCGCGCCGAGCGCGGCATTGCGCGCGTTGCGATGCGCTTCCTCCTGCATCGCCCAGCCGATAAATCGTTCGCACTGCTCGACAAAAAACGCCTGCAACGAAGCCGCGTCATGCGACTGCGTCAGCACGGTCTCTTTCTGGCTCGCGATGTCGAAATACACCAGCGCCACCTGCAACTCGCTCAAACCGCGCGCCTGGCATAACAGATGGCCGTAGACCAGCGCCTGCGCCCAATGCAGCGCGCGATGATTGCCCGGCATCGTCTCAAGATTGCCGCGATAGGTCTTGACCTCTTCCAGGCGATTGAGATTCGCGTCGTAACCATCCGCCCGGCCACGCACACTGAGGCTGCGATGCGCGCCGGTCAGCGTAATTTCGGCTTCGTAGCCGCTGCCACGGCGCGCCGCGACGGTGGCGTGTCCGGCGATACCTTCAGACGCGCTCGGCGCAGGCGTAAAGCGCAAGTCGAGGTCGCCGCGCCGCGCGCTGAACTCGCACAAAGCCCGCACCGCTACGACGTAAGTCATATCGCGCCCCCGGTATCGCCGGCTGCCGAGCCTGCGGCAAGCGGCTCGACCGCAAATGTTTCATCGGCCCAACGCACGTCGAGCACGCGCACCGGCATGCCGTGCTGCGCGCAGTATTCGAGCCAGCGAATCTGGTTGTCCTGCAGACGGTCGCCGGGTCCTTTCACTTCGATCAGTTCGTAGCGCCGCTCGGCCGGCCAGAAACGCACCAGATCCGGCAGCCCGGAACGGTTGCCGCGGATATCGCGCAGCAGCCGTGCGAAGCAAAGTTTCAGATGTTCCGCGGGCAGGCAGTCGAGCGCCTGCGTCAGCAGTTCAGGCGTTAAAGCCCCCCAGAATACAAATGGCGATTGCAGCCCCGCCTTGCTCTCCATGTGCCGAAGAATCGTTGCACGATACGCCCCGCTGTCCAGTTGCGCGAGACACGCGTCGAACGGTGCGGCGCGGCGCGCATGGAAATCGGGCGCATGCAGATCCGCGGGGCCGCGCTGGAACGTGTGGAAGAAGGCGCCCGGCAGCGCGGCAAATACCGGTTCCCAGCACAGCAAACCGAAAAGCGAGTTGATCAGCGCATTCTCGACGTAATGCACGGGCGCGTGCGGACGGCTCAGATGATCGCGTGCGGCGTATTCGACGGCGAACGGCGCGTCGGGTCGCGCCAGAACCAACATGCTGCGCTCGATGGGCCGCGCGGGCGCCGTCCGCCTGAACGGCTGACCGAGCCTGCGCCGCAGGCGCGGCAACATGCGCGCGACGCGCTGGCACTCTTCCTCGCTTTCCGGGGCATCGACGGCCTGTAGCGCCAGCGTCAGCGCGGGCTCGAAGCGGGCGCTGCGTTCGAGCACCCGAATGCGCCGATGACGCGCGCCCGGACACGCACAATCGCTGTACACCGACAGTGCGGCATCCCAGTCCTGTTGCCGCTCGCAATGCTGGCCGATGCGAAACAGCAGCTTCGCGCGGCGCATGTCGAGCCACGCGTTGCCCCTCTCGATGGCGGCGATTTCGGCCAGCAGCGGTTCGACAGACTCGCCATCCGCGAGGGCATCGAGCGCTTCACGGCAGGCGTGCAACGCCAGGTAAGCATCCACATCCGCGCGCCGCTGAAAGGCCCGCGACGACGGTTCGAACGCCACCGTCTCGTACTGGAATACGCCGAGGTCGGCGAGCACGAATTCCGACCAGTCCTGCTGCAGATTGCCGAAGAACATCAAACGCAGACGCTCGCACAACGGCGCGATCGCGACGTGAAAGACGCGCTCACTGCCGTGCGGATTCCACGCGCCGTATGGCCGGACGTCCTCGTGAGTGGCGCGCAGGACGTCGAGCAGATCCGCTTTGCGGAGGCCTTTGCCGGCGACGACTTCGGCGAACATCCGCGTGAGTTCGGGTCGTGTGGAAAGGTGGAACAATTCGTCGAGGCTCAGCCTGGGCGCGGCATCGAGCCAGCCCAGTTCGACCAGCGGCGCGGCCGCTTGCAGCGGACAGCCGATCTCGTCGTAATTCAGGCGGCTCGCCCTGAACAGCGTGCCCTGGCGCATCAGCATGCGCACGAGCAGCGCCCGCGACGCCTGCGGCAGACGTGCGAACGCCTCGAGAAAGCGCCGCTCCTCCACGCCGAAAACGTCGTCGTAACGCTCGGCGAGCCAGGCCAGCGCGCGCTCGAAATTCAGCAGGTAATAGAGCACCCGCGAGCGCTCCGGCGTAGGCACCGGCGTAGGCGCGCGCGAAGGCTCAGCCAAAATCTCAGAAGGCGCCACGGAAAGCGCGTCAGAAAGCATCTGTCACCACGGAGCAAGGCCCAGCAAACCTGTATGTTTATACAGTGCATGATAGCAAACCCCGCGTGGCTTCGGCACCTGCCGTCATGACAAAGCCTGTGGCCCTGCAACGTGCCTCGCGGCGCATCGCAGGTCACAGGCTTCATCAACGCCTATAACGGCTTATCAGAACCGGTGCTTCAGGCCAACCGCGACCACCACCTGCTCGTTGCCCGCGGACGGGTCGAGGCTGTACACGCTGGCGTCGAACGCCGCATTGCCATTGCCGCCGCCGACGCGCTGGTACACGCCCTCCAGGTAGATATCGGTGCGCGGCGAAAGCAGATAATCGGCCTGCGCCATGATCTGGTTCCAGTGCGGCGTGGCCGACGTAAAGCCCTTCGATGCGCCGCCGAAACCGCCCGTCGTGTACGTGTAGGCCGCGCCCAGGCTAAAGTCCGGTCGCACGAAATAGCGGCCGTTGATTTCGAAGTTGTCGAACTTGATGTAGCTGCCGCCGATCGCGCCCGTCGACGTGCTGCCGCCCTGCCAGATGCCCGTCACGTTGTCCGTCACCGAGTGGGTCCAGACCACGCCCACCGACGACTTGCCGAACTTGTACTGCGCGCCCGCGCCGTAGATCTGCTGGCTGCCGCCTGTCGTGAGCTGGTCGCCGTCGCCCGTGCTGACCGCGCCCGAGGCATTCGCCAGCGCCGGTTGCGACGTGCGGTTGATCTGCAGATACGCAGCCGCCACGTTGAACGGCCCATACGTGTAGCTCGTGCCCACGCTGTACGCGCTGTTGTTGGCAAAACCGCCTGCCTCGCCGGAGAACGCGTACATCGCGCCGGCCTTGAAGCCACCGAACGACGCGCTGCTGAACTTGACCGAATTGTCGAGGCGCAGGTCGTTGTTCAGGTTGTCGTTGTCGTAGACGTGAGCAGCCAGATTGCCGCCGAAGCCCGAACCGGTCGCGCTCAACGGCGCGACGTAGTCGACCATGAAGTCGTACTGACGGCCGAGCGAAACCGTGCCGTACTCGCTCGAACGCAGACCCACCCACGCCTGCCGGCCGAACAGGTCGCCACCGTTCTTCAGCGCGCCGCTGTCGACGTTGAAACCGTTTTCCAGCCAGAACACCGCCGAGAGGCCGCCGCCCAGATCTTCCGAGCCGCGCAGACCCCAGCGCGACGTGAACACGTTGCCGCTTTGCATCGACCAGGCGCTGGCGCCCGGCGAAGTCGCGCTACCGGGCGACACGCGGGCGTTGTTCTGATACACCACGCCCGTATCGATGAGCCCAAAAAGCGTCACGCTGCTTTGAGCGTGTGCCGCTCCCGCTACCAGCATGGCCGACGCTGCGGCCAGATATCGCATCTTGATCAATCCACACCCCGTTTCAAGTTCGTTTTTTCTCGACCAGCGATCGGCGATCGCCATGAAAAAAACGCTCGAAGTATAGGAGCGGGTTTAATTGCGCTAAACGAGATAGTCAGAAAGTCAGACTTCCAGGTTTCATTAAAATCCTTCACGAAATTTTAATAAACCTGAAAGCAGCGCCTGGTGCCGGGTGTTACAGAAGGTGGCATACGGATAAATTCAGGCGAAGGCCGCTCGCAGCAGGCATCGAAGCAGCCCAACCGCCGCCAGCATGTCGCGAATCCGCGACAGTGAAAATAATCGTTTTCCCGGCGTGCCGGATCGTCTCTTCAGCAAACTGAAATTATCAGTTTCAGTTTGCTTCGAGATCGGAAATGTAATTTTAATATTTACGGCGGCAGCGTCATGAATTTTAAATCAGCCGCCGTCCATTTCAAAAATGCACAGAATTAAATAATCGGCCATCGCGGCACACCTTTCTAAGGCCGCCACGCCGGTCCGTCGGGAAAGTGATATTGATCCAGCGAGGCCGCATGCACCTCAATGCTGTAACCGGCGCGCTGCGGCGGCATATAACGGCCATTGCGGATCACCACCGGATCGACGAAATGCTCGTGCAGATGATCCACGTACTCGAGCACCCGGTTCTCCAGCGACGCCGACACGCAGACGTAGTCGAACAGCGAAATATGCTGGACGTACTCGCACAAGCCGACCCCACCCGCATGCGGACACACCGGCACGCCGAACTTCGCCGCCATCAGCAGCACGACGATTACCTCGTTCAGACCGCCCAGACGGCAGCTATCGATCTGGCAAAAGTCGATTGCTTCTGCCTGCAGCAACTGCTTGAACATCACCCGGTTCTGGCAGTGCTCGCCCGTCGCCACGCCGATTGGCCGCAGCCGCCGTCGAATCGCCGCGTGACCGAGCACGTCGTCGGGGCTGGTGGGCTCCTCGATCCACCACGGATCGAATTGCGCGAGACGCCGCATGTTCGTGACCGCCTCGTCGACCTCCCACACCTGGTTCGCGTCCATCATCAGCTTGCGATCCGCGCCGATCTCCTCGCGCAGGATACGGGCGCGGCGCATGTCCTCGTCGATATTGCCGCCTACCTTCTGCTTGAAATGCGTCCAGCCCTGCGCGACGCCTTCCCGCGCGAGGCGGCGGATCTTTTCGTCGTCGTAACCGAGCCAGCCGGCGGACGTGGTATAGGCGGGAAAACCGTGCGTCAGCATCTCCTGCTCACGCTGCGCCCGGGTTGCGGCATGACGGTGCAGCATGGCGATCGCTTCCTGCGGCGTAATCGCATCGGTCACGTAACGGAAATCGAGGCAACGCACGAGTTCCTCCGGGCTCATGTCGACCAGCAGCTTCCACACCGGCTTGCCCTCGGCCTTGGCCCACAAATCCCACGCGGCGTTCACCACCGCCGCGGTGGCCAGATGGATCGCGCCCTTGTCCGGGCCAATCCAGCGCAACTGGCTGTCCGAGGTCAGCGCGCGCCAGAAGCCGCCCATGTCCGCGGCGATGTCCTCGAGCTTTTTGCCGACTACGAGCGGCGCCAGCGCCTGCACCGCCGCCACGCAAATTTCGTTGCCGCGTCCGATGGTGAAGGTGAGCCCATGCCCGCTCAGCGCGCCGGGCGCATCGGTTTCGAGCGTCACGTAGGTGGCGGAATAATCCGGCGCGGCGTTCATGGCGTCGGAGCCGTCGAGCGACCGCGAGGTCGGAAAACGGATGTCGCGGACGGACAGCCTGGTGATCGTGGGCATCTGAATCCCTCCTCCCGGATAGCGGTCAATTCCAATGACGGGCTGAAACAACGAGGGTCGTGGCGCCCAGCGGCACCGCGACCCTTCACCTTTCACATCGCGCCGGCAGCGGCGCTCAATCGTAGAGCACGGCCGCGATCTTCGGATCGGTCATGTTGCTCTTGTCGTACCAGTAAAAGCCTGTGTCGACTTTCTTCGGCAGCGTCTCGCCCTTCAACGCCTTCACCGCCGAGTCGACCACGCACTTGCCGATGCCGATCGGGTTCTGCGTAATCGCGCCGTACATCAGGCCGGAGCTGATGTCGTCCTTTTGCTCCTTGCCCGAGTCGTAGCCGATCAGGACGAGCTTCTTGCCCGATTCCTTGACGCCGATCGCCGCGCCTTCCGCCGAGCCTTCATTCGAACCGAAGATGCCCTTCAGATTCGGATTGGCCTGGATCATCGTCTTGGCGATTTCCGCCGATTTCAGATGGTCGCCGCCGCCATACTGGACGGACACAATCTTGATGTTCGGGTGCTTGGCCTTCATCTCGTTGAGAAAGCCATCGCGACGGTCGACGCCGGTGCGGCTGGTCTGATCGTGCACGATCAGACCGACCTCGCCCGAATCGCCGATGGCTTCGGCCATCTTGTCGGCGGCGAGCGCGGCGGCGGCGAGGTTGTCGGTTGCGCAGGTCGTCAGCGGAATCGTGCTGTCGACGCCCGAGTCGAAGGCGATGACAGGAATCTTCTGCGACTGGGCGCGGCGCAGGAGCGGAATGGCGGCCTTGCTGTCGAGCGCGGCAATGCCGAGCGCCTGCGGCTTCTTGGCGAGCGCCGCAGACAGCATGTCAATCTGCTTGTCGACCATCGCCTCGGTTTCCGGACCTTCGAAGGTGATCCTGACGTTGTGCTCCTTCGCCGACTGTTCCGCGCCGGCCTTGACCGCCTGCCAGAACTGATGCTGGAAGCCTTTGGAAATGAGCGGGATGTAGGTCTCGTCCGCAAACGAAACGCTGGTGCCGCCAACGAGCGCGCCGACCCCGACCACGACGCCGATGAATTTTCTTTTAAACATGAACCATCTCCTCCTAAAGTAGGCCTACCTTCAGCCGTTTGGGGGAGCCTGTGGCGCCCCGTTTGTCGAACACTCTTCTGATGCTCTTTGAAGCTATAACGCGCTACGCCGCGCTATACCGCGTGATCAGCTTTTCCTGCGCCGCAAAATATCCGCATACACCGCGAGGATGATGATGAGCCCGGTCACCACGATCTGCCACTCCTGCGCCACCGACAGAATCCGCAGGCCATTGGTCAGCACGCTCATGATGAAAGCGCCGATGATGGTGCCGAGAATGGTGCCCGAGCCGCCGCTCAACGAAGTGCCGCCGATCACCACCGCCGCGATCGCTTCAAGTTCATAACCCTGGCCCAGCGCCGGCTGGGCCGAATTCAGGCGCGAGGCGATCAGCAAGCCGGCGACGCCGCAAATCGCCCCGCCCAGGCTGTAAATGGCAATCTTCCAGCGGTCGACATTGACGCCGGACAGCCGCACCGCCTCTTCGTTGCTGCCGAGCGCGAAGGTATAGCGGCCGAGCGCCGTGCGATTCAGCGTGATCGAACTTGCCACCGCGAGGAAAAACAGGATCAGCACGGCGTTCGGAATCGGCACGCTCGGCAGGACATAACCGATCAGCGAGTCCTGCGAAATCATGTAGAAGTTTTCGGTGTCGGTGAAATAGATCGGCTTGTCGGCGGAAACCACGAGCGAAAGCCCTTTTAACAGCATCATCATGCCGAGCGTGGCGATGAACGGCGGGATCTTCATTTTCGCCGTCAGCGTGCCGGAAATGCTGCCGCATGCCGCGCCCGTGCCGATGGCAGCGAGCACGCCGGTCCACATCGGCAGATGCCAGTTGGTCAGAAATACGCCGCAGATCACGGCGGTAAAAGTCATCAAGGTGCCAACGGACAGGTCGATGCCGCCGGTAATGATCACGAAGGTGCAGGCGATGGCCAGCACGCCGTTGACGGCGGTGGCCTGCAGAATGCCCAGCATGTTGTCCATCTGCATGAACGAGGGCGAGGCGAAGCTGAAAAACACCAGCAGCAGGATCAGGCTGCCGAAGGCCAGCAGTTTTTGCAGCGTGGCCGGAGCAAAGAACCTCGCGCGCAGACCCGAAGTTCTGTCCTTGCTGCCGAGCGCCGACGTATCCGATGGCTGTGTCATGAAATTGGCCTCTTTAGGCTCATGCCGCTTGTAGGGTTTCGCGCTGTGTCGCGAGATGCATGATGCGCTCCTGGGTCGCCTCGGCCGCAGTGAGCTCGCCGGTGATGCGGCCCTCGCACATCACGATCACACGGTCGCTCATGCGCAGGATTTCCGGCAGTTCCGACGAGATCATCACAATTGCCTTGCCTTGCGCGGCCAGCGCGCGCAGCAGCCTGTAGATTTCGCTTTTGGCGCCGACGTCGATGCCGCGCGTCGGCTCGTCGAAGAACAGCACGTCGCAGTCGCGCTCCAGCCATTTGGCGATCACGATCTTCTGCTGATTGCCGCCCGACAAAAGCCGCACCTCCTGCGTCGCGCTCGGCGTGCGAATTGCCAGCAACTTGATGAAATGCGTCGCAGTGCGGCGCATCTGCCGGCGGCGCAGGAAAAAATTGAACGAGAGAAATTTGCGCAGATTCGACATGACGATGTTCGATTCGACGTCCATGCCGGTGGCGAGGCCAAAGCGCTTGCGGTCTTCCGAGAGATAGCCGATGCCGCGCCTGACCGCATCGGCAGGTGTTTTGATGACCGCCTTCGCGCCTTTCACGACGATTTCGCCCGACTCCACCGGATCGGCGCCGAACACCGCCCGCGCGACCTCCGTGCGGCCCGCGCCCATCAGCCCGGCAAAACCGAGGATTTCGCCTTTGCGCAACGTAAAGCTGACGTCGCGCACCAGCGGCCCGGCGTTGAGGTGCCTGACTTCGAGCGCGACTTCGCCCTCGCCCGCCACGCTCTGCGACGGTTCGAGATCGGCGAGCGTGCGCCCCACCATCATGCCGATGATCGCTTCGACGCTGGTGTCCCTGGCGGCGACCGTGGCCACATATTCGCCGTCGCGCATCACGGTGACACGGTCGGCGAGCTGCTTGAGCTCGTCCATCTTGTGGGAAATGTAGACGATCCCCACGCCGTGGCTTTTCAGCTCGCGGATGATGCGAAACAGCTCGGCGATTTCGGCGTCGTTGAGCGCCGAGGTGGGTTCGTCCATGATCAGGACGCGCGAATCGAACGACAGGGCTTTGGCGATTTCCACCATCTGCTGGCTCGCCACCGTCAGGTTGCCGACCATGGCGCGCGGGTCGAGATTCACATGCATGCGCGTCAGGATCTCGCCCGCCTGGGCATTGAGCCGGTCTTCGTCGAGAAACACGCCGAGGCGGCCACGCGGTTCGCGGCCAATGAACATATTCTGCGCGACGCTCAGATGATTCATCAGTTGCAGTTCCTGATGAATGATGCACACGCCCATCGCCTGCGCATCGCGCGGACTGGTGAACTCGACCGGCTGGCCGTCGCAGAGGAATTCGCCGGAATCGCGCGTGTACACGCCGGCGAGGATTTTCATGAGGGTCGACTTGCCGGCGCCGTTTTCGCCCATCAGCGCATGGACTTCGCCCGCCACGAGGTCGAACTGGACTTCATGCAGCGCCCGCACGCCGGGAAAGCTCTTGCAGAGCCGCTTGACGGAAATGAGCGCGGTCACGGCGCGGCTTTGACGGGAATGCTGCGGCGGCCGCTGGCCTCATCACGAGTAGCGGGTCGACAGGCACAGGGAAAATCGCAACGAGAAGCCAGACACATGCCTTGGAGCCCCCCCCCAATCGATGTGCCACGATTCTACGACGCTGGACGGCGGCGACTCAATTAGGCATTCCCTAATATCGGCGTCGATCGCGTCAATTCTGTGCATTGCCGTAATTGCTTCGACAGCCCCAGTTAAGCCAACATGTGTGGTCGCCGGTTGCGCCGGCCATGCTGGCCGCGCAAGCGCGGTTCGTTTCCGCGCCAGGCCGCGCCGTATGGCTGCCGGGCGCGGACGCGGCGCCGCCACTCCAGTCCAGAAACCGCACCATGCACGGCACCCCACGCACACGATGACACCGGCCGACGAATCCCGGCTCCGCGACGCGGTTGGCCTGCCGCCCGCGCCGGCGGATCAGGCGCAGCCCGCGCCGCCCGCGGCCCTCGCGGCCCCCGCGCTCAACCACTCCATCAACCGGCCGGTCGCGCCGCTGCCGGGCGGCACGCTGCAACCGCCCGTCCCGCCAAACCCCACCGCCGGTAGCGGCGCGCCGCCAGGCAGCCTGCAGGCCACCGCAATCCTGCTGCTCGGCTATGCCATCCTCATCACCGGCAACGGCCTGCTCGGCACACTCATCTCGTTGCGGCTGATCCAGCAGGCGGCGCCGTCGCTGGTGGTCGGGGCGGTGCAATCGGCGTATTACATCGGCTTCATGATAGGCGCGCTGTGGGGCGGCGGGTTGATCGGGAGGGTCGGCCATCACCGCGCCTTCGTCACCTTTGCCGCCGTCTCGGCGTGCTGCGCGCTCGGCTATGCGGCGTGGGGTTCGGCCGCCGTGTGGGCCGCGCTGCGCTTCGTGATGGGGTTTTGCCTCATCGGCATTTTTACGGTGGTTGAGAGCTGGCTGCATCAGGTGGCGAGCAATGCGCAGCGCGGGCGGGTGTTTTCCGCCTATATGATCACCAATTATCTGGGCGTGGGCACCGGCCAGTTCCTCATCGGGCTCGCCGATCCGTCCGGATTTGCGCTCTTCAGCGTCGTCAGCGCGCTGTTTTCGGCCTCGCTGATTCCGGTGGCGCTGGCCGGCCACGCGCCCATGCCGACGGCACCCGTCGAAACAGGCGGCGCACACGGCGCCTCGCGTCTGGCGCGCGGGCTCTCCGGTTTGAGCACGGTGTATCGATGGGCGCCGCTTGGCATCTATGGCTGCCTTGCCGCCGGTCTGCTCAATAGCGGCTTCTATTCGATGCAGCCGGTATTCATGCGCAAGCTCGACTATTCGGTGAGCGACGTCTCGCACTTCATGGGCTTCGCGCTGCTGGCGGCGCTGCTGCCGCAATGGCCGGTGGCGCGGCTGGCCGATCTGTTCGACCGGCGCGTCATCGTCGTGGCGATCACGGCGCTGGCGACCGCCTGTAGCGCGCTGCTGTTCCTGCTGCACGGCGGGTTAGTGGTGGAAGTGCTCGGCTACGTGTATGTCAGCGTGGTGTTTTCGCTGTACGGCGTGGTGACGTCGTATGTCAACGACTGCATTCCCGCGGATCAGCGCATCGCCGTCAGTGCCGGTCTGCTGCTGATCTTCTCGCTTGGCGCGAGCGGCGGGCCGACGCTGGCGTCGGCATTGATGGCGCTGGCAGGTCCGGGCGGTCTGTATCTGTTCACGGCGATCGTGACCGGCACGCTTGCGGTGTTGACGCTCAGGAGTTTGCGGAGTGCACCGAGGGTGGCGCGCTGAAGCCGGCCGGCCTGCTGGACAGCAGGCCGCATTGTCACTCGCTTACGGCTTCGTTCACCAGGTCAGCCCGCTGCGAGCCACACCACCGTCAGCGACCTCACCCCCTGCGCGCCACGAATCAGCACGCCTTCGATATCCGCCGTAGCAGACGGCCCGGTCACCAGCGCCGCATAGCGGGCCTCGCGGAAATCCGGCCGCCGGTACAGGTCCTGCAATCCATCGATCATCTGCGCCGGGTCGAGCAGCACGATCAGATGCTGGACGATATAGCCAAGCGCGTTCACCACGTATTCGCGCTCGCTGAACCACACCGAACCGGTTTCCGCGACCCCGAAGCGGGCCCGCACCACGCCGACGTCCACATCCTGCAGCGAAGCCGGCGGCGTGTCGGCGTGTAACGGCCGCGTGCCGGGTACCTCGGCCGCCGCCGAACACACCGACGCCTGCGCCCCGAAGCGTTCGTGGATGAGCGCGAGCACATCCGCCGCCGAAGCCGCCTCGACGCAGGTGCCGCCCATCCCGGCCAAAGCCGCCGTGAAGCGCGCGCGCAAATCGCCGCCCGCCGAGGCGAATAACGGCACCTCAGGACGCTCGCGCGCTTCCGGTTGCGCGGCCCGCACCTTGGCGAGAAAAGCCTCACGCGTTGCCATCGCCGCCTCCGCGATTCTTGCGGTACCACGCGTGAAACGTCAGCTTGGGCGCTTCAGGCAATTCGCGCTGACGTCCCCAGATATTGAGCGGGTTATACAGCACGAAATTCGGCAGACCCCGCAGCGCGCCGCCCATCGTCGAAACCGTCGCGCGGTACAGCGTCGGGCTCGCCAGCAGGCGTCCGGCCATCTTCAACACCTCGGTCTTGACGAACGGCACCTCGTGGCGCGCGGTGATCACTTCGCGCCACTTGTAGATCTGCTCGTGGATATTGATCTTCACCGGACATACATTGGTGCAGCTGCCGTTGAGCGTCGACGCAAACGGCAGCGCGCTATAGCGTTTGAGGTCGAAGGTCGGGTTGATGATTGCGCCGATCGGCCCCGAATACGTGCCGCCATACGACAGCCCGCCGCTGCGCCGGTACACCGGACAGGTATTCATGCACGCGCCGCAGCGGATGCATTTGAGCGAGTACCAGAAGTCCTGCATGGCGAGCCGCTCGGAACGGCCATGATCCACGAGGATAAAGTGCATCTCGGTGTTGGGACGCGGCGCGCGAAAGTGCGAGGTGTATTGCGTCACCGGCGAACCGAGCGCGCTGCGCGACAGCATGCGGATAAACACGCCCAGATCCGCGACCCTGGGAATCAGCTTTTCGATGCCGATGGAAGCAATATGCAAAGGCGGCACGTTCGCCGACAGATCCGCATTGCCTTCGTTGGTGCACACCACCACCGTACCGGTTTCCGCCACCGCGAAATTGCAGCCGGTCATGCCGGCCGTTTTCTCACGCACGAAATACGGCCGCGTGTTCATGCGCTGGCTTTCGGCGAGGTAATGAATATCGCTGTTCTCGGGATCCGTGCCGATAGTGCGGCCGAACAGCTTCGCGACGTCGCCACGCAGCTTGTGCACCGCGGGCACCACCATATGGCTCGGGTCCTGGTGATCGAGCTGCTGGATGCGCTCGCCGAGGTCCGTTTCCATCACCGTGATGCCGCGCGGTTCGAGATATTCGCGCATGGCGCATTCGTCGGTCAGCATCGACTTGCTCTTGACGAGCGTCGTCATGCCGCGCTTGGACATGATCTGATAGACGAGTTCGTTGTGCTCTTCGGCGGTGGCCGCCCAATGCACCGTCACGCCGTTCGCTTCCGCCGCGGAGGCAAACTGTTCGAGATATTCGGACAGATGCGACAGCGTGTGTTCCTTGATACCCGACGCCAGCTCCCGCAGGGTTTCCCATTCGGCGATGCCGTGCGCCTGGGCGTCGCGCTTCTCGCGCAGATCCCACAGGCGTTTGTCGTGAAACGCCACGTGCTCGGTCTTGGCGATGAAAGCACCCGCCGCTTTCGCGTGATCGATCCGGCTCATTCGCGTGCTCCGTTCAGGACCTGTGCAATGTGGATGAAGCGCGCGTCCGCTTTCATCCGCTCGGCGCAGCCCTGCTGGTGCATCAGGCACGACATGTCGCCCGATACGATGTATTGCGCGCCCGCCTGCAGATGATCGCGGACCTTGTCCTGCCCCATGCGCACCGACACGGGTTCCTCGGTCACCGAGAAGGTGCCGCCAAAGCCGCAGCATTCGTCGGGACGCGCCGGCTTGACGAATTCGATGCCCTTGACGCCTTGCAGCAAGGTCAACGGCTTCGAGAACGGCGTGGCGCTGATTTCCGAAACCGAGGCTTCTTTCAGATGCCGCAGCGCGCTGCAACTGTTATGGAGTCCTACCCGATGCGGAAACTCGGCCCAGGGAAATTCACGTGCGCCCACTACGTCGTGCAGGAACTCGACCAGTTCGTATGCGCGCGCCCGCACCTGCTTCACTTCGTCGGTCTGCTCGATGGCGCTCAGATGCGCGCGCACGTGATGAATGCAACTGGCCGACGGTCCGACGATGTAGTCATAGCCCGCGAAATTGCGCGCGAACACCTTCTCCGCGCCAGCCGCTTCCGATTGCGCGCCGCTATTGGCCATGGGCTGTCCGCAGCAGGTTTGCTCCAGCGGATAGTCGACCTCGATACCGAAGCGTTCGAGCAGTTCGAGGGTCGCGATCCCTACTTCCGGATAGAACGCGTCGATAAAGCAGGGTATGAAGAGTGCGACTTTCATGGATTCATGGGCCGGCGTATTGAGGGGCGAAGCGAGGGCTACGCGCTGCGGCACGACGGCAGACACGTCTGCCTACTCTACTGCGAAATGCCGTGGTTCGAGCAAAATGCGGCACCCGTGCTTACTCAGTAAGACTGGTCATGCTGGTCTGACCAAGAATATAGGGAAGTTGGCAAGGCGTGTCAATCAGCGGGCATCGAGCCGCGCATCAACCCGGTTTGCCGGCCTCTTCCTCATACAATTCGCGCACGAACGTCAGATGGCGTTCGGCCGCTTTGCGGGCCTTTTGCGCGTCGCGCGCCATGACGGCGTCGAAAATGGCCTGATGCTGGGTCAACAGTTGACGCTCCTTGGCGTCGTCATAATCGATCAGGCGGTGGTATTGGCGCATGCCCTCGCCGATCAGCGTGTGGATGCCGTGCATCACGTGGGCGAGCGCCACGTTGTGGGTCGAATCGGCAATCGCCAGATGAAAGGCGGCGTCCAGCTCCGCCAGGTTCGCGCGGTCGCCGGACAGCGAGGCGGTTTTCAGCTCTTCGAAGGCACGGCGGATCTTCGCGAGATCGGCCGCGCTGGCGCGCTCGGCGGCGTAGACGGTCGAGATCGATTCGAGCCCCTGGCGCAGCTCGAGAATGTCGGCGCTGGTGCGCGGATTCTGCAGCAGCAGCTCGGCCAGCGGCCTGGAGATGATCGGCGCGGTGACGTCCACCACGGTGAAGCCGCCGCGCCCGGAGGTTTCAATGTAACCGTCCGCTTCGAGGCGGATCAGCGCCTCGCGCAACGACGGCCGCGACACGCCCAGTTGCGTCGCCAGATCGCGCTCGGCGGGCAGGCGGTCGCCCGGCATCAGCGCGCCATCCGAGATCAGGCGCTTGATCTGGTCGGACACGACATCGGACAGACGTTTGCGCGTGAATGACTGGATCGGATCGAATTGCATGGGCTGGGTTGGTGTAGCGAGGCACGCGACGGAATGGCGCGATTATAGCGTCCACTTTTGGCGGCGCTGCAAGGTGCCATTTGGACCATGACCCGGCTACCGGGTCGTATAGCCGCCGTTGGCGAACAGGGTCTGGCCGGTGATCCACCAGCCATCGGTGACGAGGAACTTGACAATCGGGGCGATATCGCCGATCTCGGTCAGGCCGCTTTTGGTTTGCTTGCTGAGCGCCGCCGCCGTGGCGTGGTAGGCCGCGGAATCTTTCGATTCGGCCGGATAGAAGAATGGCGTATCCATCGGACCGGGGCCGATCGCATTCACCGAAATGCCGCGCTCGCCGAACTCTTTCGACGCCGCCCGCGTAAAGTGTTCGATGGGCGCCTTGCTGCCCGGATAGATTGCGTAGAACGGCGTATAGGCCGATAGCAGCGAGGTCACGATGGTCACAATCCTGCCGTTATCCGCCAGTTTTTTGCCGGCTTCCTGCAGGAAGAAAAACGCCGCTTTCGAATTGACCGCGAAAATCGTGTCGTAGTCCTGTTCGGTCACTTCGACCATCGGCTTTTTGATCACCATGCCGGTGGTGTTCACGGCAATATCGATCTTGCCGAACTGACTCAATGCTTCATCGAACAGCCGCGTGACGTTCTTTGGCTGGGTCAGGTCGCCCTGCACCGCAATCGCCTTCGCGCCGGCGGCCTGCACGGCGGCGACGGTTTCTTCCGCTGCGCCGCGCGTGGCGTCGCTGTTGTAGTGGACCACGACCGCGGCCGCGCCGGCTTGGGCGAGTTCGCGCGAGATCAGGCCGCCCAGGTTCTTTGCACCGCCGCCAATCAGGACAACCTTGCCGTGCAGGGAATGATCTGCCATGACGTCCTCCAGGACATTGAGTGTGGATGGAAGTCCAAGTATAGGAGGACAGACGGCCGGAGTTGAACCGTCGCGACCGGATATGCAATGTGCGGCAACTGGACAATCGACGCCGCTGCGCTTCAGCGCGGCTCGACCAGCGCGACCTTGACGAATGCATCCGGCTGCGCGTGCAGGCGCGCGGAGAATTGCTGCATCTGAAGCGCGACGCGTCGCGCATAGCCTTTGCCGCCGCCGCTGTAGCGCGACAATGCCGAGTTGACGTCGCCGCCCGCCGCGTCGAGATAGCCGCGCAGAATCGACGAGCCGATGGTCACGTTGACAAGCGGATCGGACAGGTCCTTGCCGCCCGACACCAGTTGCGGATGCGCCGACGGCAGCACCTGCATCAATCCTTTCGCACCGGCGGAACTGACGGCGCGCCGGTTGAAGCCGGATTCGGTGGCGATTATGCCCAGCAGCAACACCGGCGACATCGCAAAGCGATTCGCGGCATCGAGGACCGCATGCGCAATGGCGGTCGATTCCGCGTGCGCGATGCGGAACTGGCCCGACAGGATGGCGGCGATTTCGACTAACGCCGGCGGGTTGCCGACACCATCGCTATTGCCGATACCATTGCCGATACCGTTGCCGATACCGTTGCCGATACCGTTGCCGATACCGTTGCCACCCGCGCTGCCAGGCTGGCTGGCCGTGACGACGGCGATGGGCGCAATGGCCGGCGCTTCGGCCGCCTGCATGGTGCTCGCGAACGACAGCGCCAGCATGCCAGGCGCCATGCTCATCAACCGCGCGCCCCATCTGGCGCGGTTACCCCGTTGCTGCTTTATCCGGCTGTTCTGCATATCGCCCGCTGGTTATTCGCGTGCGATGAACAGTACCGGGAACGGTATATCGGGCGAGCAAAAAGCTGCCCGCCCGATGTAAACGTCGTATCAAGAGCGTCGCGGCATTACGCCCCGTCAAAATCACGTCATGAGACGTTGTTCAAGGCGGAAGCGGGCTTGCGCACCTGCAGGCTGGCGACGAACGCCGCAATCCGCTCGCAGGCTTGCGCCAGCCGCGCTTCGTCGACCACGAAGCCGAGCCGCACGAAACCGGCGGCCGTCTCGCCGAAGGCACTGGCGTCGAGCAACGACACCCCTTGCGCTCGAAATAGCTGCCACGTGAAATCCACGGTATCGAGGCCGCATCCGCTCACGTCGACCATCATGAACATGCCCGCTTCAGGCAACAGACAGCGCAGCCCCTTCACCTGGCTCAGCCGCTCATACACGACGTCGCGGCGGCGCCGGTAGACCTCGCGCATCTCCGCCACGATCTGCGCCTTCTGCTCGAACGCGACGAGCGCCGCTTCCTGGATGAAGCCCGGCAGTCCGTACAGCATGCACAGCGCAAGCCGGCCGAGATGGCCGATCAGTTCCGCCGGTCCGATGGCCCAGCCCACGCGCCAGCCCGCCATGGCATGCGACTTCGACAGACTGGCGACCGTCACGGTGCGCTCCGCCATGCCTTCGAGCGAGGCAATGCTGACGTGCTCGCGTTCGAACGTCAGGTCGGCGTAGACCTCGTCGGACAGCACCCACAGGTCGTGCTGGCGAGCCAGTTGGGCGATGCGCTCCAGATCGGCACGCGGCATCACCACGCCGGTCGGGTTGCACGGTGTAGCAAAGAAAATCGCCTTGGTGCGCGGCGTGATGGCCGCTTCGAGCGCATCGCAATCCAGATGGAAGCCGCGCGCCGGATCGACCGGCACAGGCACCAGCGTCGCGCCCGAGGCGCGCACGCAGGCTTCATAGGTCAGGTACAACGGCTCCGGCACGATGACTTCGTCGCCCGCTTCGCACAGGCACAGCGAGGTCGCGAAGATGCCGTTTTGTGCGCCCGCGCACAGCATCACGTTTTCGACGCCGGTCGCGCGGCCGGTGCTGCGCGTATGTTCGCGGGCAATCGCGGCGCGCAGGGGCTCGCGCCCGACCACGGTGGTGTAATGGGTGTCGCCGGCGCGCAAGGCGTCGACTGCCCGCTCGACGATGCCCTCGGGCGTCGCGAAGTCGGGATCGCCCACGCTCAGCACGATCACATCCTCACCTCTTGCCAGCGCCTGCTGCGCGGCATGGTGAATTTCCCACGCGGACGTGCGCTTGCCCTGCAGGCGCTCGACCAGACTCGAATACTTCATCCCCGCACTCCTCGCGGCGCAGACGGATGGGACGACGCCCATTGTTCTGCTCCGCCATTGCCATGTGCCGACCCGGCCGGCACACGATGTTCTCGACATTGACCATTGGACGCCCCGATCGGGCGTCGGCCATCAATGTAATGGGGAGCGGGCAAAACGTCCACCCTGGCTAGCGGGCGGCGGATGACGCAGCGGGTCAAGCCATGCAGTAGGCATCATCATCGCGCGTGTGCAAAAATGAAAACGGGCGGCCTATGCCGCCCGTCCGATCGGTCCGCTTGAACCGCTTGAACCGCTTTAAACCTTAAATCTGCCGGCGCAATTCAGCCGGCGGCACCTTCATCAGATGCCGGTACTTCGCCACCGTGCGCCGCGCGACCAGCACGCCCTGCTCGGCCAGCATGCGCGCGAGCGACACATCGGAGAGCGGATCGCTGGTGTTTTCGGCGGCAATCATTTCCTTGAGCAGCGCGCGCACTGCCGCGGCCGAACAGGTGCCGCCGCTTTCCGTGCCCAGTTCGCGCGGGAAGAAATGCTTGAATTCGAAAATGCCGCGCGGCGTGGCCATGTACTTGTTGCCCGTGGCGCGCGAGATGGTGGATTCGTGCAGACCGAGTTCCTCGGCCACATCACGCAACACCATCGGCTTGAGGGCGATCTCGCCGTACTGAAAGAAGGCCTTCTGATGCGCGACGATGCATTCGGCCACGCGCTGGATGGTGTCGAAGCGCTGCTGCGCGTTGCGGATCAGCCAGCGCGCTTCCTGCAGTTGCTGCGCAAGCGGCGAACGGCTCGCACCGGCCGACTGCGCAAACAGTTCGGCATACATGCGATGGATACGCGCGCGCGGCTGGACCGCCGGGTTGATATTGACGGTCCACTTGTTGCGAACCTGGCGCACGATTACATCCGGCACCACGTAGTTGTCTTCCGTGCGGCCATAAAAATTGCCGGGCTTCGGATCGAGCTTGCGTACAAGAGCACAGGCCACCCGCAGATCTTCCGCCGAGCAACCGATCTGCTTTTGCAGTTCGGCCTGCTCGCGGCGCGCGAGGCGTTCAAGATGATGTTCGGTGATTTGCAGCGCGACGTCGCGGCACGGCACGTCCTCGGGCAGAGCCTGCAATTGCAGCGTCAGGCATTCGGACAGCGTGCGGGCGCCGACGCCGGGCCGGTCGAGTGCCTGTACGAGGCGCAGCGCCACCAGCAGTTCGTCTTCGGTCAAGGCCGGTTCGATTTCGACGATCGCGGCGAGATCAGCGAGGTCCTGACGCAGATAACCATCGTCGTCGAGTGCTTCGATGACGAAGCGCGCCACTTCACGGTCGCGCTCGTCGAGCCGATAGAGACGCAAGGCGTCGTGCAACTGCTCGCGCAGCGTGGGCTGCGAACGAGCCCAGTCGGCCGGGTCGCTGCCTTCGGAGTCGCTGTTCTGGCGCGATGAGCTGCGGCTGAACGAATCGCCGGAATACTCGCTGGCGTAGTCGTTCGAATCGTTGGCGTAGTCGCCGGACGAATCGTCCTGGGAGGTGCTTTCGCGCGAGTCGGCTACCGCCGTGTCCATCATCGCGTCGGGTTCGCCTGCCGTGACGGTTTCACCGGCCGCGGCTTCCATGCCGTCGCCGCCCGTCGAAGAAGTGGCGAGCGCAACGTCTTCGGTATCGGTGGCGTCGTATTCGAGGAAAGGGTTCGTGTCGAGCGCAGTCCGCAATTCCTGCTGAAACTCGAGGGACGATAACTGCAATAGCCTCACCGACTGCTGCAAGCGCGGTGTCAGTGCAAGCGACTGCCTTGTGCGTAGTTCAATTGAAGGCGGCATTGTAGTCAGGTCCTATAAACAGTTCGAAAACATCGTGTGGCCCATGTAGAGCAACTGTCGTACCAGCTCTCGCAAACCGCTGTTTTTTCTCGGCTTTGTCTCTTTCGCGGGGTCCAGATGCGTCCTCTGACGGCGATTCGCGCCGCTACTTTTACAATCCACCGGAAAAATGTTTGCAGGAAGGCGGAAAAAACCGGACCAGCCGGCGAAGCCCCGCCGCAACGGGCTGCGGCCTATGCAGCCGGGGCGATGCGGCGCTCGCCTTGACGCTCAACAGCACGTCTTGCCGAGGGCGCGGCGCACTTTTGCCAGCCCGGGAACACTCTTTGCGAATGCTGTCGTGTGGACGGGTAAAGGTCAGACGAACGGTTCATGCGTCAGCAGGACTCAAGCGGACGACTTTTATCCAGTGTCGATAACGGGCCAGACGGAACCGTAGCGGCAACGATCCCACGCGTGTCATCGGCGACGGGCTTCTGTCGCGATCGACCGCCCTGGTAACAAGACCGCATCTCTTATCAACAACACGAAGGAGCAAAATATGAAGACCCTCCAACTTATCAAGGCAGCCGGCGGTATTGCGTGCGTCGTTTTCGCCCTTAACGCTACCGCTCAAACCAATAGCTCCGCGCCGTCGGCATCTTCGGAAACCGTCGGCCAGCACGTTGACGACGGCACGATCACCACCAAGGTCAAGGCTGACCTGCTGAGCGCGAGCAACGTCAAGTCGACGCATATTCACGTGAAGACCCGCAACGGCGTGGTGTGGCTGACGGGCACGGTGCCGAGCTCGGACGACAAGGCTGCCGCCGCAGAAGTGACGCAAAACGTCAGCGGCGTGCAAAGCGTCAAGAACCGCCTGAAGGTGGTGGCGGACTAAGCATTTGGCGGATGCGCGGCATCGGCCTTAGGTCGATGCCCGCTCTGCCGCTTGCAAGCATGCCGTAAAACAGGAGGCCGTTCGCGTATTGCGGGCGGCCTTTTGCGTTTGGGGTCCTTAATGTTTTGCGTTCTTAACGTTTTGCGTCCTTGACGCCATCCCAACCCAAGCGTCCAACGGTAAGCACAACGCAAGCGCGCCGCGCCCGGATCAAAGCGGCGCGGCGCAATACGGCGTAGTGCGGAAAACTCAGTCGGTCACTTGGTGACGCGCGTTAGCTACGCGCGGCCTTGAACTGATCGCGCAGATCGCGGATGCGATCATGGTTTTGCAGCACGCCCTGGAACTGCTTCTCGACGACAATACGCACGTCAGCCGGCAATTCCTTCTCGAGCGCGTCGTGATAGCGCTTCTTGGCGACATCCTCGCCCTTTTCACAGTCTTCGAGAATCGCGTAATCCGTGCGGCCGGCCACCGCCGACTTCACGTCGGTCCAGCCCCGATGCAGCGCGCCGCTTACCGTGCCGCCGGTTTCCGGCTTGCCGCCCAGATTCTGGACGACGTCCTGCAACTCGCGCGCGCCGCGCGAGCAATCTTCTGCCCGCGACATGAACAGCGACTTGAGTTGCGTGTCATGCGCGTCTTCGGCTGCCTTGCGAAAACCACGCTCACCGTCCTTCGATGTTTCGACCAGATCGTTCAAAACGCTCGTCACGTTAGTAGACATTTCATTCCTCCGGGGTTTCATAGTTCATGGAGGCCACTGCCGGTAGCAGCGACTCTCCTCTTAACCCGCATGCCGCATGCCTGGGTTTGCATCCGCGAGGCGCCGCTGCCGTTGGCTGCCATGTCGCCAAATGCCGGCGTTGAATGCAGGCGTCGAATGTCGGACGGTACTACTCCAGCGCGCCGGCATTTGGCACCTCGTCGGTAAACGCATTGGCTAAAACTGGCCAGGCTCATTAGCCGAACTTACCCGGCCAAAGTAAATGTTTGCGGTTGCGGCGGTCATGCGCCACCGGCAAAAATCCGCGCAGACCGGCCCGCCACGCGCCTCCACGCGCTTGCGCATGGGATTCCCACGAATGGCACAGATGTTGCTGTATTAGTCCTGCCCACCTCGGTGCGAACGTCTCGATTGACGGCCTCTCGCATCCAAATCGAAAAGTAATGGGCATGCAACGTCGACAAGGGAGTCCATCATGAAGAAGATCAGGAGAGCCGAGTTTTTGCTGGCGGTGGCGATTGTCACGTCGGCTGCAGTGATGCAGGTCCGCGAATATGTACTAAGGACCACTGCTCCCCATGATGCCGTGCAGACGATGTCTTGCGGCGCGAAACACGACGGCCTCGCCCCGGCATCCTGCGCGGCCGTGCGCGGTGAACGGCCGGTGGATGGCGGCGGCGCTCAGCCGCGCCAAGCAGCCCTGCGCATCTGGGTGTGAGAATGGGGCTTCAAGCGGGCTTCAGGCTGGCTTGCAGGTCAATTGAAATCAGACGTGCGGCGGCCGCAGATTCGGGCCGCCGCAGCTTTTGATACTTAGATTAAGGGCGATCCGTGGACAAACCGGTCGCCCTCTGAAAAACAGCCGCCCGCTTGCTTAAGCGTGCTTCTCGTTAAGTTCAGGAATGGTTTCAGGCGGACGGGTCGGGTCGAAATCGGCCCAGCGCCCTTGTTGCCAGCGACCCGTCGCGCGTTCGACGGCCATGCCGCCGGCGTCGCGCAAAATGCGGCCCGCGTCGTACTGGCTGGCCTGCGTGACGTGCACCGCCAGCAACACGCCCGAGTCGCGCGTCGCGCCCTCATCCGGCTCGGCGCGCCGGCCCAGCTTGCCGCCCATCCGCGTATGCGACATGGCGCCGACCAGTGAGCCGATATACGCCCCCACCCCCGCCGCGATCACCGACACCAATACCGGCGCCGAAAACACCGTAAAAATGCCGACGCCGATGGCCGCGCCCACCACCGCGCCGATCGTCACGCCCTTGCCTGCTCCCTTGGGCGCGTGAATGGAGCCGGCGTCCGTGGCGGTATCGCCGCCGATCGGATAACGCGCGTGCTGCCCGGTTGGGTTGACGAAGAACAGCGTCACGTCCTCATCGGCGAAACCGCTGTTGAAAAGACGCTGCGCGGCAGCTTCAGCCGTCGGGAACGTCGTAAAACGCGCTGCGACGATCAGTGACATAAGACCTCCTTTCATCGCGAAAAATGGTTGCGGACACATCCATGTCCACGGCTAGCGGTGTCCCGGCTCCATGCCTTCGACCCGGAACAATCCGCTGTGCAGCACGACGCCTTCGCCGTCGCTGCGGTCCAGCTCTTCCGCGCAAACCGAACGGATCCGGCCGCGGCCCTGCTCGAATGCCTTGAGCAACACGTCTTCGAGTGCCGAAGGCGCGCCGAAATGATCCTCCAGCGCCTCGGCCGTGATCGCGCAGACCACCGGCTCGCCGTCGACCTGCGCCGTGAACTGCACGGTCAGGCTCGAACCATTGAAGTCCGGTTCATCGTCAGGAAAAGTGATGCGCATGGTGGCGTCCTCATAAGCCGGGCGCGGCAGAATCGCGTTCATGATCGAGCCGTCCTGGTTGTCTCGGCGTGCACATCGCCCGGCTTCCTCATGGCAAGCGCGTCTCCGGCGAGCAACACGGCATCGCGTCCCTGCGCGGCAGTCATGGCTTGTACGGAATACCGGAATCTCATGCACTTTCTCCCTGGTTAATCGTCATGCTGGACGTCCTGCTGCGGGTGCTGCCCGTATGCGGCGAGCCGCACACAAGCAGCAGCCCTTACGTCCGTCCTCTGTCGGGCCGAATTGCACCCAATTGCGCCGAACACGCGCTCACGCCGCCTTACGCCTGGCGAGTTGCGCGATCAAGGTTTTATTGAAGGCCGGCAAATCGTCGGGCTTGCGGCTGGTGATGAAGTTATCGTCTTCCACCACTTCCTGATCGACCCACGTGCCGCCGGCATTGCGAATGTCGTCCTGCAGACTCGGCCAGCTCGTTACCGTGCGACCCTTGATGATGCCGGCCGACACCGGCAGCCAAGTGCCGTGACAGATCACCGCAATCGGCTTGTGAGCGCGATTGGCTTCCTTGACGAAGGCCTGCGCCTGCGGCAACAGGCGAATCGCGTCGCCGTTTACCACGCCGCCCGGCAGGACGACCGCGTCGTATTCGGCGGCGGTGGCCTTGTCGAAGGTCGAGTCAACCGCCACGGCATTGCCTTTGTCGACGCGCTTGAAGCCCTGAATCGTGCCGGGCTTCGCCGAGATGACGTGGACCGTCGCGCCGGCTTCGGCGAGCGCGCGTTTCGGCTCATCCAGCTCGGCCTGTTCGAAACCGTCCATTGCGAGAACCGCTACCTTGCAGCCTTGAAGTGAGTTGGCCATGTGTATTTCTCCTTTACGAGCGTGAAAGTGGATTCAATCGATGCCATGCGGGGCATCGTCTCGACTTCGTGTTCGCTCCATTTAACGAGCTATCGAGCAAGACATATGCCTGTGTCGCGTCAGGTGTTCCCGGGGCCCGGCTCGTCATCGGGCGCGAACGGATCGATGACGCGGTCGGGTTCGATGTCCGCGTCGGCGGCCAGATTGGCGTCGCCGTCGGCCGAGGCGCGCTCGCCGGTGCCGTGGCGGTCCGTGTCGCTGTCCAGCTCGGCATCGCCGGTTTCGAGCGCGTGATTGTCGAGTTCGGAGTCGACGTCGAAGGTGTGACGGCGCGCGCCGGCGGTATCGCTGCCGCTATCCGACGAGTCGCTCGGGCCTAATGCGCCGGTCGTGCCGGCGGTTTCGCGGACCTGGTGTTGCGGTTCGTCATCCGTATTCAATGTGCTGCTCATTTCGACCTCCATGGGTTTCGACATCTGCCATCGAGTGCCGCAAGGAGTGTTCCGGGGGAACGAAACGCGGCTGAGTCGCGGTGTCGCCGGTTCTGTCCCACGGCGCCGGGAAGGAGCACGAGTTAGCGCCCGGCAAGGCCGCAAGACGTAGGGTATTGAGTCGGGTATTGAGCTTGCTTGTCGAGCTTAGGCATCTGGATGTGCGCGGCGGCGCGCAAAAAGCCATTGCGCGAATATTTCCGCGAGAGCAACCGCGAAAACAACGCGAGCGCAATGGCGACCGCTCCACGCATCCTTTACATCATTCGACCGGTACTCATTACACGTAAAACCATGACCGCCTCGCCACGAACCGCCCGCTCCCCCTCAGCCACCGAAGCATCTGCGGCGCCGCATGCCACGATGCCAGGCGGCTTGCGTCACGCCGACGAGACGCGTCCCGGCTTCACGCGCAAGAAACTCAAGGACGGCTTCGCCTATTTCGACGTGAAGGGCGCGCGCATCGACGACGCCGACGAGATCGCCCGCATCAACGCCCTCGCCATTCCGCCTGCTTACGAAGATGTGTGGATCTGCCCTGACTCGCGCGGTCACCTGCAGGCAACCGGCCGCGACGCGCGCGGGCGCAAGCAATACCGCTATCACCCGCTCTGGCGCGATACGCGCGACGCCGACAAATTCGAGCGCCTCGCCGCCTTCGGCCGCGCCTTGCCGAAAATCCGCGCCCGTGTAGCACGCGATCTGAAACTGCCGGGCATGCCTTGCGATAAGGTGATCGCGGCCGTGGTGCAGTTGCTCGACTCGACGCTCATCCGGGTGGGCAGCGTCGAATATGCACGCGAGAACCAGTCGTATGGACTCACCACGCTGCGCAAAAAACATCTGAAGGTCGAAGCGGGTAAAGTGCGCTTCCGCTTTCGCGGTAAAAGCGGCGTCGAACACGACGTGACCATCGACGACGCGCGCGTCAAGCGCATCGTGCTGCGCTGCGCGGAATTGCCGGGACACGACCTGTTCCAGTATCTCGACGACGACGGCACGCGCCACACGGTCGGCTCCGCCGATATCAACGACTACCTGAAGCGCGCCAGCGACGCCGATTTCACCGCCAAGGATTATCGAACCTGGGCCGGCAGCGTGTACGCGTTCGCTGCCTTGCGGCGGCTGCTGTGCGAAAGCGCGGCAGAGGCGCGCCGGCAGCTCGTCGCGACGGTCAAGGAAGTGGCCGCGCTGCTGCGCAATACCCCTGCCGTATGCCGGCGTTGCTATATCCATCCTGCGGTGATTGCCGCATTCGAGGCCGACGAGTTGCAAGGCCTTGCCGATTGCAGACCAAGGCGCGGCCTACGGGTCGATGAAGCGGCATTCGCCAGCCTGCTTGCCAGCACCGCGAAACAGGCGGCGCGGCAAGCGGCCAACGATGCCCGCAAACGTGGACAGCCTTCGCGTTCGCGCGCCGCAGGCGCGAATGGCAGCGCAACGGCAACGCAGGCGGTTGCCGACGAAAAACTCACAGCACTCCTGACCAAATCGCGCGCCAGAAGAAAATCCTCCGGCGCAACGGGCGCGGCGCGCACGACGCGTGTGCGCAGTTCCGCTCACACCGGACCGAGGCAAAGCGGGCAGAGAGGGATGTAAAACGAGGACGTGCAAAAGGACGCCTCAACGGTCGCCCCCGAAACGCGCTATTAGGTGCACCATACCTAGGGTTTGATTCCCCCCTCGCCGGCTCCCTGGCCTGTCCATCCCTTCCCGGAGGAAACATCATGCGCATTGAAACGGCCTTTCTTTTCGACCTCGACGGCACACTCGTCGACAGCGTGTATCAGCACGTCCTGGCCTGGAAACAGGCGCTCGATCAGGCAGGCATCGAATTGTCGGTGTGGCGCATCCATCGCAAGATCGGCATGAGCGGCGGGCTGTTCACTCATCAGTTGCTGCGCGAAACCCAGAGCGAGCTGAGCGCCGAACGTATCGAACAGTTGCGGCAGGCGCACGCTCAGGCGTATCGCAGTCTGGGCAGCCAGGTGCGGCCCTTGCCCGGCGCCCGCGAACTGCTCGCCGCGCTGACCGCAAGCGGCACCCGCTGGGCGATCGCCACCAGCGGCCGGATGGAAACCGCCGCGGTGAATCTGGCCGCGCTTGGCGTCGATCCGGAGAAGGCGATTGTCGTGACACGCGACGATGTGAAGTATGCGAAGCCCGATCCCGACCTGTTCATTGCCGCCGCTCATCGGCTGGGTGCACCAATCGAGCAGAGCGTCGTGGTGGGTGACAGCATCTGGGACATGCTCGCCGCGCAACGCTGCCGCGCCTTGGGCGTGGGCCTGCTATCCGGCGGTTATGGCCAGGATGAACTCGAACGCGCCGGCGCGCTGCGCGTCTATGAAGACCCGGCCGACTTACTGCTGCATCTCGACGAGGTCGCCGCGCGGCCGTAGCACGAGCGGCCCGTTACGGGCCGGCGTGGCTTGGTGCGGTTGGGTCATGCGGTTGGGTCGCCCGGTTCGGTCACGCGGTTGGCGTCATACATCAGGACAGTCACCACGGGCTGCAAGGTGCGATCAGCAGCATGGCGACATCCGTGCCGACGAGGCCGAGCATGAACATGGTGCTGGACATGGCGCAGATTCGCGCCACGAACCAGTCGCGCTCGGCGCGCGTGCCGCGCAGCGCCGACGGAAAGCGCCAGGGAATGTCTGCCGTGCGCCGCAGATTGCGCCAGGCCACATAGGCGCCCACGCCGCCGAACAGCAGGCAAAACACGCTGGCGACGGCCACCGTGGCCGGCGTCCACGCGATCGAATGCACGACGAACACCGGCCCGCCCACTGGGCAAGCGTCGCCGAGCACCATTTCCGCAATCGCCACCTGGGCGAGCCACGCCAGCGGCGCAAGCAGCAGCGCGATCAGTATCTGCGTGCCGCTGATCTGCTGCGCCGCCGCTTGCGATGTACCCGACAACGCCCCCGAAGACGTGCCTGACTCGCGGGCCGAGGCTCGGGCCAAGGCTGATTCGCGCTCCGCGAACGGGCCAGTCGCCTGCGGCTGGGAATCGCCGTCACGGCCCGTGGCGCTGTGGCGGGAAGGTGCGCGCGAGTGGAGTCGTTCCGCGGTCATGCTGATTCCGGTAAAGATGCTGAGAGTTGGTGGGATATCACTGCCGGGTGCAGTTGCAGCAAGAATTGGGCCGAATTCGCAGGCGATTGAATAAGTCGCCGCCCCAGCCGGCCCGCCGGAGCGTTGTTGCGGGCTTGGGACGCCCTCGCGCCACTGCTGTGTTAAGGACGGCGCGCAACAATTGCAATTGCGCGGCCGCTTTTTACGCGCGCTTTTGACGGGTTAAGTCGCCCACCGGCCGCGCCGGCTCGCGCGCGGCGGAGATCGACGGCGGACAGTCGGCGGCCTGCCACTTCCATCGCCCCCCAATTTCCATCCATAACCCGCCCCATCCTGAAGGAACGCCCATTGCTGTGCCGTAAGCACCATTCGCCGATTTACAGGGAGGCACATCATGAACACAGTCAATCAGACGGGCGCCGGCGCGAAGATCGTCGGCAAGGGCAGCCAGACGGCTGAGGGTCCGGGACCGGACGTGATGGCGGCCGCCACCCTTGACGGCAACAAAGTGCTGAGCAGCGACGGCGACGACGTCGGCAAGGTCAAGGACATCATGCTCGACGTGCGCTCGGGGCGGATCGCCTACGCGGTGCTGTCGAGCGGCGGTTTCCTCGGCATCGGCGACAAGCTGCTGGCGATTCCCTGGCACGCGCTGACGCTCGATACCGAGCGCAAGTGCTTCCAGCTCGCCATGACCTCGGAGCGCATCAAGAACGCGCCCGGCTTCGACAAGGACCACTGGCCGTCGATGGCCGACCAGACCTGGGCCACCTCGGTTCATCAATACTACGGCAGCGAGCCGTACTGGGGCCGCGACGATCTCGGCGTGCGCGCGATTCCTCCGGGCAGCTCGGACGCGCCCGAAGCAGGCGGCGTCAAGCTATGACGACGGCTGTAACGACGGGACCATTTCACTGCAAGCACCGCAACAAACAGGAGGCGAGCCATGACAACCCGAAAACCGAAGCACCCCGCCGCCCGCGCGAAGTCGGGCCGCCCGCCGCGCCAGCGCCATGCCCAGGCTCACGCGAGCCGCGCCGCCAAAACCGGCGGCGGTAAAAGCGGCGGCAAAAGCGGCGCGGGCAAGACCCAACGCTGGTCGCATCAGGTGATGGAAACCAGCGACGCAATGGACCTCGAAGCCGATATCTTCAAGACCGGCAGCGCGGATTCCATCGCGCAGTCGCTGAAGCAGTCTTCGACGCACAGCAAGCGCCGCAAGGGCACACCGTTTCAGTCCGCGATGTCGATGCTCAATTTCTATATCAACCGCGCCGGCCGCAATCTGCCGAAAACCCGCCGCGCCACGCTGGAGCAGGCCAAGCGCAAATTGCGCATCGCCTTCGGTCGCTCGCCTTAAAAAAAGCGGGCGCCTGTCTGCCGAACCCGTCAAGATGGGCGGATCAGCAGGCAGCCCGGCCCGCCGACGAACCTATAGGCCCCCACCCGGCTCATGCCCGATACCGAAACTCTCTGGTTCCTGATTGTCGGCAGCCTGCTCGTCTTTATGGGCATTGCTGCAACCACCTTTCGGCGGCTGCCCATCAGCGCCGCCATGTTCTATCTGGCGATCGGCTTCGCACTCGGCCCCATCGGGGCGCGGCTGCTGCATCTGGATCTGATCGCCGATGCGCATTTGCTGCGGGTCGTCACCGAGATCGCCTTGCTGGTATCGCTGTTCACCATCGGCCTGCGCCTGCGCGTGCCGGTGTTCGACGCGCTATGGTGGCTGCCTCTGCGGCTCGGCGTGCCGGCCATGCTGGTGACGATCGGGCTGTTGGCGCCGTTCGGCGTGTACGTTCTCGGGCTGGCGTGGGGACCCGCCCTGCTGCTCGCCGCGATTCTGGCGCCCACCGACCCCGTCCTCGCGCACGACGTCCAGGTGCACGACCCCGGCGACCGCGACGTGCTGCGTTTCGCGCTCTCCGGCGAAGGCGGCCTGAACGACGGCATCGCGCTGCCGTTCGCGCTGCTGGGGCTCACGCTGTGCGCCAACTCGCCCGGTTCCACGGATATGGGCCTGACGTGGCAATTTGCCGGCGGCACGCTGTGGGGCATCGTGGGCGCGGTCGCTATCGGCGGCCTGCTGGGCTGGGCCACCACGCACGCGGTCACCTGGCTGCGCACGCATCATGCGCAGGCGCTCGGCCTCGAAGGCTTCTTCGCGCTGGGACTCATCGAGCTGTCGTTCGGCTGCGCGCAACTGGCGCATACCTATGGATTTCTCGCGGTGTTTGCAGCGGGCGTCGCCATGCGCCGCGTCGAGCACCAGGCAAGCGGCGAGCGCTCGCCGCGCAGCACGATCGGCAGCGTCGACTCCGAGGACGTCGTAGCGACCGCCGCGGACCCCGACAAGGCTCATGCATATATGACCGAGTCGGTGCTGGGTTTCACCATCGAACTGGAGCGGATCGCCGAAGTCGCCATCATGGCGATGATCGGCAACGTGCTCGCCAATCTGCGCGTGCCGTTTTTTACCTGGTCGAGCGCCGCGCTGATCGTCGCGCTATTCGTGGTCATCCGGCCGGCTGCGGTCGAACTATCGTTGCTCGGCTCGCGCGCCTCGCACGCGCAACGCCGCCTGATGAGCTGGTTCGGCATCCGTGGTATCGGCTCGTTTTACTACCTCGCCTATGCACTGGAGCACGGCCCGACGGCCGCGGTCCTGCCCTTGCTGCCGCTCACACTGGCGGTCGTGACCGCCTCGGTGTTCGTGCACGGCGTATCGGCGACGCCCTTGATGAACTGGTACCACCGGGGGCGTAGCGGGCAACCATGAAACGCCTTGAGCGCAAGCTAATCGCATGCCGTGCCTGCGCGCGAGTCGCTAGAATAGGCGGTTGGCTTCGGCGCAACCGCGCCAGAACACCCTGATAAAAGACACCATGACGGACTCTTCCCACGCGCGCCGCATCGAACGGATGCGCGACGCGAATTCGCTGTTCGCGTTTTTGAAATCGTTGCCGCTGCCCGACCGTCTGGTCGAAGGCTGCGTCATGGCGTTGCAGGCGGTGGCGGGCGCCAGCATCGCGTTTACGCTCGCCAATCATCTGCACGCCGAGCAGCCGTTCTGGTCCGCCATCACCGCGATCGCCGTGAGCCAGCACAGCTATGTCGACACGCGCAAGCTGTCGCTCGATCAGTTTATCGGCGCCATGGTCGGCGGCGTGTGCGGACTCGCCGGCGCGGTATTGGGCGGCGGTCATTTCATTGCTTATATGTTGACGGTCGCGGCGGCGATCGTCTTCTGCTGGGTCGGGAATATCGGCAGCGCGGCGCGTCTTGGCGGCATCACCGCGACGATCATGTTGCTGGTGCCGCGCATGGGACCGCCGTGGGAAGTCGCGCTGGAACGCCTCGGCCAGGTGACGCTCGGGACGGTTTGCGCGTTGATGGTGTGCGGGCTGATTCGCCTCGTCGAACAGCGCTGGTTCGTGAAGACCTAGACGAACGGCACCCTCTCGATTCAGAGCGACGCGAGCGGCGGCGGCCTGCCAATGCCTTTAATGCCGCCCGCGCCTTCGCCTGAAACAGACGCCCTCACCTTACTTCACCGAACGACGCTCGCTCTGCTGCAATTGCGCCCGGCGCGGCTCGCCCTGACGTTCGAGCATCCAGCCCGGGTACTCCGAAGGCAGCGTGCTGACCGCATTCAGCTTCGCCAGTTCGTCCGCGTTCAGTTCCACCTTGGTGGCGGCGATATTGTCGTCGAGCTGTTCCACTTTCTTCGCGCCGACGATCACCGTCGTCACCGCGCGCTGATGCAGCAGCCACGCCAGCGCGATCTGCGCCACCGACACGCCTTTCGCCTCGGCGATGCCGCGCATCGCATCGATACAGTCGTAGGCACGTTCGCGATTCACCGGCGGGAAGTCGAAGGTGTTGCGGCGGCTGCCATCCTCGCCCTGCTGCTCGCGGCCATACTTGCCGCTTAGCAGACCGCCCGCGAGCGGACTCCACACTATCAGCCCGAGCCCTTCGCTGTGCAGCATCGGCACCAGCTCGCGTTCGAGATCGCGGCCCGCCAGCGTGTAATACGCCTGCAGCGTTTCGAAGCGCGCGAGGCCGAGGCGCTCGGAGATGCCGAGCGCCTTGACGATTTGCCACGCCGCCCAGTTCGACACCCCGACGTAGCGGACATGGCCATGCTGCACGAGTGTGTTGAGCGCCCGCATGGTCTCTTCGATCGGCGTGGCGGGATCGAAACCGTGAATCTGGTACAGATCGATGTGATCGAGTTGCAGCCGTTTGAGGCTGGCCTTGACGCCGTCCATGATGTGATAGCGCGAGGCGCCACGCGTATTCGCGGAGTCCGCCGTCGCGCCGAACACCTTGGTGGCCACCACCACCTGGTCGCGCGGCACCTTGAGGTTCTTCAGCGCGAGACCGGTGATCTGTTCGGATAAACCATTCGAGTAGACATCGGCGGTATCGATGAAGTTGATGCCGGCATCGAGCGAGCGTCCGACCAGACGCTCGGCATCGGCCTGCTGCAGATCGCCGATTTGCCGCCACATGCCTTCGGTGCCGCCGAAAGTCATGGTGCCGAGACAGAGTTCAGAAACAAACAGGCCGGTACGGCCTAGCTGGTTATAGCGCATCGTTAAGGCTCCGACTGGGGTGAACAATCCAACGAGGATACTGCACAGGGAAAAATCCGGCAGCCGAATTGCCGGTCTGGCAAACGTGCGTCAGTCCCTCATCAAAGACGGCAATAGCTACTCACGGCGCATTGCCTCCCCGTAAAATCCAGCAAAATCTGCCGTTCACACCGCGTGAAACTCCGTGGCATGCCGGGTAAAAACCTGCGAGACTGAACTCTGCTATTTTCTGCGGCGCATCGTGCGCCACACCTCTGGATATGGCCCGTCGCGCCCCCACCTACGGCAGCATGACTCCCGCCTCTCCCCCGCGCGGCGTGCTGGACAGCTTTCATCCAGCGGTTGCTGACTGGTTCCTGAAAACGTTTCCGGCGCCGACGGACGCGCAGCTCGCCGCATGGCCGCCGATCCGCAGCGGGCGCTCGACACTGGTCGCCGCGCCCACCGGCTCCGGCAAGACGCTGACGGCGTTTCTGTCCGCGCTCGACGACCTCGTCCAGCAAGGTCTCGCCAACGGCGGCGAGCTACCGGACGAAACGCTGGTGGTGTACGTGTCGCCACTCAAGGCGCTTTCCAACGACATCCGTCTGAACCTGCAAGTGCCGCTGGAAGGCATCGCCGCCGAACTCAGGGCACGCGGCCTGCCGCCGCTCGATATCCGCACCGCCGTGCGTACCGGCGACACCACCCAGCAGGAACGCACCGCGCTGCGCAAGCGCGCGCCGCACATTCTGGTGACCACGCCGGAATCGCTTTATGTCCTGCTCGGCTC
Organism: Paraburkholderia sp. BCC1885; assembly: GCF_900996235.1. Taxonomy (GTDB): domain Bacteria; phylum Pseudomonadota; class Gammaproteobacteria; order Burkholderiales; family Burkholderiaceae; genus Paraburkholderia. The sequence continues at coordinate 37,146 of NZ_CAAJGM010000088.1, read as the reverse complement.
GGATTCGGGACGGCGCATGCTGGCCACCACGCGCACGGTGATCGTCGACGAAATCCACGCGCTAGCGGGCAGCAAGCGCGGCAGTCACCTCGCGCTCAGCCTCGAACGGCTCGATGCGCTGTGCGGGCGGCGCCTGCCGCGTATCGGCCTGTCGGCGACGCAAAAGCCGATCGAAGCGGTGGCGCGTTTTCTGGTGGGCGGCGCGAGCGTCACCAGCGCCGCGCCGGTGGATTGCGCGATCGTCGACGTCGGTCATGTGCGCCCCCGCGACCTCGCGCTGGAGATTCCGCCGGTGCCGCTCGAAGCGGTCATGGCCAACGAAGTCTGGGAGCTGGTCTACAACCGGCTCGCCGAACTGATCGCGCAGCACCGCACCACGCTCATCTTCGTCAACACGCGCCGCATGGCCGAGCGCGCCGCGCGCCATCTCACGGAGCGGCTCGGCAAGGACGCCGTCGCGGCCCACCATGGCAGCCTCGCCAAGGAACATCGCTTCGACGCCGAGCAGCGTCTCAAGCGCGGCGAGCTGCGCGTGCTGATCGCGACGGCATCGCTAGAACTCGGCATCGATATCGGCGACGTCGATCTGGTCTGCCAGATGGGCTCACCGCGCGCCATCGCGCCATTCCTGCAACGCGTCGGACGTTCCGGACACCACGTGGGCGGCATGCCGAAGGGGCGCCTGTTTCCCACCTCGCGCGACGACCTGATCGAATGCGCGGCCCTGCTCGATTGCGTGCGGCGCGGCGAACTCGACGCACTGCAGATTCCGCGCGCGCCGCTCGATGTGCTGGCCCAGCAGATCGTCGCCGAAGTCTCGAGCGCCGAATGGAGCGAAGATGCGCTGTTCGACCTGATGCGCGGCGCCGCGCCTTACGCCGATCTCGAGCGCGACCAATACGACGCGGTGCTGCGCATGCTGGCGGAAGGCTACACCAGCCGCCACGGTCCGCGCGGCGCGTGGCTGCATCGCGACGCCGTCACGGGCACGCTGCGCGGCCGGCGCGGCGGCAAGCTGGTCGCGGTGACTTCGGGCGGCACGATTCCCGAGAACGCCGACTACGCGGTGATCCTCGAACCGCAGGCCGTGAATATCGGCACGGTCAACGAGGACTTCGCCGTGGAGAGCCTCGCGGGCGACGTGTTTCAGTTGGGCAACGCGTCGTATCGCATCCTGCGCGTGGAAGCGGGCCGCGTGCGGGTGGAGGATGCGCAAGGCCAGCCGCCCAATATTCCGTTCTGGCTCGGCGAAGCGCCGGGACGCAGCGACGAACTGTCGTTCGGGGTCGCGCGGCTGCGGGCGCAGATGGATGCGTTGCTTGCGGATGATGATGTCGTTGCGCCAGTTGAAGCCTTGGCGGCAAGCGCAACGGCAGCCAGCGCGTACCCCTCCTCGCCGCTGCACGACGTCGCCGTGGCCGAGGCGCCCGCCCGCATGGCGGCGTCGAACACCGCGCGCCTCGACCGCGCGATTCACTGGATGACCGCCACGCTCGGCCTCGACGAAGCCGCCGCACGCCAGATCGTCGAATATCTCGCCCGCGCCCGCGCCGCCCTGAGCGCGCTGCCGACGCAAAACACCCTCGTCATGGAGCGCTTCTTCGACGAATCGGGCGGCACACAACTGGTGATTCACGCGCCGTTCGGCAGCCGCGTCAATCGCGCGTGGGGCCTCGCGCTGCGCAAGCGTTTTTGCCGCACCTTCAATTTCGAATTGCAGGCAGCCGCGACCGAGGACGCCATCATCCTCTCGCTGACCGGCAGCCACAGCTTCGCACTCGATGAGGTGTGGCGCTATCTGCACTCGAACAGCGCGGAACATCTGTTGATCCAGGCGCTGCTCGACGCGCCGCTGTTCGGCGTGCGCTGGCGCTGGAACGCGACCACGTCGCTGGCCTTGCCGCGTTACAGCGGCGGGCGCAAAACCGCGCCGCAGATCCAGCGCATGCGCAGCGAAGACCTGCTGGCGTCGGTGTTTCCCGATCAGGCGGCGTGCCTGGAGAATATCGTCGGCGAGCGCGAACTGCCGCATCATCCGCTGGTCGATCAGACCGTCGACGATTGCCTGCACGAAGCCATGGACACCGAAGGTTGGCTGAGCCTGTTGCGCCGCATGGAGCGGGGCGAGGTGAAACTGGTGACGCGCGAATTGCCGGCGCCCTCGCCGCTCGCGGCCGAGATCCTTACCGCCAAGCCCTATGCCTATCTCGACGACGCGCCGATCGAAGAGCGCCGCACCCAGGCCGTGCTGAACCGGCGCTGGTCGGATCCCGCGTCGGCGGACGACCTCGGCGCACTCGATGCGGACGCGATTGCCGGCGTGCGCGAGGAAGCCTGGCCGCAGCCGCGCGGCATCGACGAAATGCACGAGGCGCTGACCGGCCTTGGCTGCATCACCGTGGCCGAGACGCAGCAAAATGCGAACTGGCCGGAATGGCTCGACGCGCTTGCCGAGGCGGGACGCGCAAGCCGCCTGCACACATCGGGCGGCGCCGAACTCTGGCTGGCGGCCGAACGCCTGACCTGCCTGCAGGCCATCTACCCGGACGCCAGTTTCGAGCCGCCCATCGCCGCGCCCAAGGGTTTCACCGCAGCCTGGAATCACGACGAGGCGCTCGTCGACGTCGTGCGCGCGCGCCTGACGGGATTCGGCCCGCTGCCGGTGGCGGATGTCGCCGACGCGCTGGCGGTGCCGGCCGCTGCGGTCGAGCGCGCCCTGACCGCACTCGAAGCGCAAGGCTACGTGATGCGCGGCCGCTTCACGCCGGGCGCCTCCAGCGAGCAATGGTGCGAACGCCATCTGCTGGCGCGGATTCATCGCTATACCGTGCGGCGCCTGCGGCGCGAGATCGAACCGGTCGAGCGGCACGATTTCATGCGCTTCCTGTTCGAGTGGCAACATCTGACGCCGGGTACGCGCGGCGAAGGACGCGACGCGCTCGCGGGCGTGCTCGATCAGTTGGCGGGTTTCGAAGCCGCGGCCGCCGCCTGGGAGGAAGACATCCTGCCGGCGCGCCTCAAGGACTATTCGATCAGCTCGCTTGACGAACTGTGCCGCTCGGGAAAGCTCGTCTGGACGCGTCTGACCGAACGCATGCACGCAGGCGGTGCACCGGTACGTAGCACTCCGATCGTTTTGTTGCCGCGCCGCGACGTCGGCTTATGGAGCGCGCTGATCGACCAGGCGGAACAGCCCACACTGTCGGCGCGCGCGCAAAGCGTTTATGACGCGCTCACGCAACACGGCGCGATGTTCTTCGACGAACTGCAAGGCGAGACGCGTCTGCTCGGAATAGAACTGGAAAATGCACTCGGCGAACTGGTAGCGGCGGGACTCGCGAACTCGGACAGTTTTGCCGGTTTGCGCGCCTTGCTGAAGCCGGCCGCGAAACGCCAGGCGCATCACAATCGCCGGCGCCCGCGCGGCGGCGCACCGATCGGCGGCATGGACGACGCGGGCCGCTGGGCGCTGGTTCGGCGGCGCAGCGTGACCGTGGTGGATACGGGCGATAACGCATCGGCGGGGAGCGCGCCGGCGGCCGCGCTTGCCGCCAAAAGCTCGCGGCTCGCGCCCGAGGTCATTGAACACGTCGTGAAGACTTTGTTACGCCGCTATGGCGTGGTGTTCTGGCGTCTGCTTGCGCGTGAAGCCGAATGGCTGCCGCCGTGGCGCGATCTGCTGCGGATCCTGCAACGCCTCGAAGCACGCGGCGAAGTGCGCGGCGGCCGTTTTATCAACGGCCTGTCGGGCGAACAGTTCGCGCTGCCGGAAGCCATCCCGCTGTTGCGCGAGGTGCGCCGTCACGCCAACGACGGCGCCTATGTCTGTGTGGCGGCCACCGACCCGCTGAACCTCGTCGGCACGTTATTGCCCGGCGACAAGGTGCCGGCGGTAGCGGGCAATCGCGTGCTGTATCGGGATGGCGTGGCGGTGGCCACGCTAGTAGCGGGCGAATTCATTTATCTGACAAATAGCGAAGCGCCCATACGGGAACAGATGCGCACCACCCTGGCACGCCGTTATTAAAGTTTGGGGTTATCTAAAGATAAAAGATTGCCTTGCCGTTAACGTTTATGACCGCGAGTGCATTCCGCCTGGATACAATGAAGCACAACATTCATCCGATGTAGACTGTTTGCCATCCGCCAGCCGCCGGTTCACGCTGTCGGCCCGCAAGCCACGACTTGCCCGGGAAACGCTATGAACGACGACCAACACGACCAGGTGCTTTATGCCCAGTTCGGCACAAGCAGCCCTTGCTGGCGTTTGTCCAAAGACAGCAACGCACTCGAACTCACGCCTGTCACCGGCGCTATTCCAGCCAACGCCGCCATTCCGCTCAATCCGCAGCAGGCCGCGCAGATTCGCCGCCTCGCCGGCGTCACCTCGCATCTGTTGCTCGACGTGCGTCTGTTCGGCGAGCCGCTGCGGCTGCATCTGGTCGGCAAGAAGCTGAGCAGCAATCTCTGGGCGGGTACGGCTTCGGCCTATGAGGATACCGAATCAGTCGCGCGCGACCTGGTTCATGGCTTGTCGTTTGCCGAGCAGGTGGTGTCGGAAGTCAACTCGGTCGTGGTGATCGTCGATCGTAATGGCCGTATACAACGCTTCAATCGCCTCGCCGAAGAACTCACCGGCATGAAAGAGGAAGACATCGTCGGGCGCAGTGTGTGGGCGCTGTTCATGTCATCCGAAGCCGGCGCGGCGTCGAGCCAGAATATTGCCGGGTTCTTTAACCGTGGCGTGTCGTATGAAGTCGAACGCTGGGTCAAGACCGTCCACGGCGAGCGGCTGTTCCTGTTTCGCAACAAGTTCGTGCAGAGCGGCAGCGGCGTCGACGAGCAGTTCCTGATCTGCTCCGGCACCGACATCACCGAGGAACGCCGCGCCCAGGAACGTCTCACCGAACTGGCGAACACCGATTCGCTCACCGGTCTGGCCAATCGCAACGCGATCCAGGACAAGGTGCGTGCGGCGATTGCGAGCGCGGCGCCGAACGAGTCGGTCGGCATCCTGTTCCTCGATCTGGACAACTTCAAGAAGGTCAACGACCACTACGGCCACGTGTTCGGCGACCGGCTGATCAAGGACGTTTCGGCGGCCATCAGCACCTGCCTGAACGAAGGCGATACGCTCGCGCGGCTGGGCGGCGACGAATTCATCGTGCTGGCCGCGACCGGCACCGTCGAGTCGCTCGAAGCCACCGCGCAACGTGTTATCGAACGCCTGCGCACGCCCTTCAGTCTCGGGCTCGTGGAGGTCTACACCGGCTGCTCGATCGGCATTGCGCTGTGCCCGGAACATGGCGACAGCCTCGAGTCGCTGATCCGTTCGGCGGACACCGCGATGTACGTCGCCAAAGACGAAGGCAAGCGCACCTACCGGGTGTTTTCGCAGGAGATGGACCGCAAGGTGGCCGAGTACATGTGGCTCGACACCAATCTGCGGCGTGGTCTCGAAGAAGGCCAGTTCACGCTGTTCTATCAACCGAAGCTCTCGCTTTCCACCGGCGTGGTGCATGGCGTCGAAGCGCTGATCCGCTGGAATTCGCCGGAGCGCGGCCAGATCATGCCCACGGAATTCATTCGCTATGCAGAAGAATCCGGGCTGATCGGCCATCTCGGCCGCTGGGTCATGCAAACCGCGGCCATGCAGGCGGCCCGCTGGAAAGCCGCCGGCCACAATCTGCGGGTGGCGATCAACGTCTCGGCACGGCAACTGGTGGATACCGCGGTCGTCAGGCATTTCGCCGAGGCGTTGCAACAGGCCGGGCTCGATCCGTGCCTCGTCGACCTCGAACTCACCGAAAGCTGCCTGATCGAAGACGAAGCAGCCGCGATCGAGCTCATTACGCAATTCCGCCAGCTCGGCGCGCAGGTGCATCTCGACGACTTCGGCACCGGCTATTCGTCGTTGTCGCAACTCGGGCGCATTCCGCTGGATGTCATCAAGCTCGATCGCAGCTTCGTCCGCTCGATCAACGAAAATTCCAAATCGCAGGCGCTGGTGCGCTCGATGGTGGCGGTGGCCCAGGAGCTGAATTTCAAGGTGGTCGCCGAAGGGATCGAAACGGAAGCCGAAGAAGCGTTTATGAAGGGGCTTGGCGTGGAATACGTGCAGGGCTTTCTGTACGGCCAACCCATGCCGGCCGCCGAATTCGAACAGTGGCTGCGCGAGCGGCAGAAGCTCAGGCTGATCGCCTGAGCTTCCACCCGTTTCAGGCGATGCTGGCGCTATTCTGGCGCATCGTCGCAGTGCGGCGGTTCTGCAACATGACAAGCCGCTCCATGAAGGCCAGATCCTTTTCCTCGATGGTGAAGGCGGCCTCCACCCAGTCCTCGGTAATTTCCATCAACTCGGCGCGCGAAAGTTGCAGCACCCGCTGGCGCGCCCGCAGCATGGCGCGAATGCCGTTCATCTTCGGGCGCAAGGTGTCGATGAATGTGCGGGTGGCCACATAAGCCTCGCCCGGCTCGAACAACTGGTCGACGAGCCCTCTGCTCGCGTACCACTCCGCCGTGTGCGACTCGCCCACGCCGATCAGCTCTTCAGCGAGACGCATGCCGGCCCTGCGCGCCACCAGCGAATAGCCGCCCATGCCGGGGAACAGATTGAAGGCGATCTCCGGAAAACCCATGCGCACGTCGTTCTGCGCCAGCAGGAAATGATGCGCGAGCGCGGCTTCGAAGCCGCCTCCCAGCGCGGTCCCCTCCACCATCGCGATAGAGATTGCACCGGTGTCGAAGCCGCGCGCTGCTGCATGCACGCAATCGACGCAGGCCCGCGCATACGCCATCAACGCCTGGCGCCTGCCGGCGCGGATCGTCTCCGCGAAGAAGTCGAGATCGCCGCCGACGTTGTAGATGGATGGGACCAACGAGCCGGTGACCCAGAAATCGATCGGCAGACCCGAATCGCGTGCGGCCTGGGCGAGTCCCAGAATATCGTGTACCAGCTCGAGGTTGAAACAGGGACGGGGTTGTGCGCGCAACATCATCCACATGACGTTGCGCCCTTCTTCGTAGTAGGCCGAAATTTGCGAAAGATTCCCCGCTTCGAGGAACGGACGGCAGGCGTGATGACTGTGAAGATTCATTTTGAACGGTCCTTTAAGGTTAAACGGCGGTCATGCAAGTCGAGCCTAAAGCAGACCTGAATAAGCGGGGAGCGGCTTGCTAACGGACGAACGCAAGTTGTCCTTGCGAAGCCGCGAAGGGTGATTTAAGGAGTGGTTTGAAACGCAGAAAGGATTTGACTGGCGCAAACGATTGCCCGTGGAAGGCATGCGTTCAGCGATGCGCCGCAGGTGAATTTGCTACGGATTCCGGAATTTATTGCCGGAAATAAAAGCGGCGGTAAAAAGTTACCGCCAGCGTAGACGAGCGGAATTTTGCGGATGGCGTGTGGCGTGGCGGCATGCCGGCGGAAGCGCCGGCAGCGTCGTTATTGCAGATGCTTCGACCAGCGCTCGACCTGCTGTTCCGGCATGCCGACAGCAAGCGCCGCGTCGTTGATCTGCTGCCAGGTCGCGGGGTCGATGGGCACGCCCTGCGCCTCACGCTCAGCGCGGATAGCACGCTCGGGTTCGCCCGGCGCCTGGATGTGATCAGTACCCGCGGCAAGCGGCGAGGCCTTCACCCAGTCGAGAAACGCCTCGGCTTCAGCTTCGGCATTGGGTGCATCGAAGGCGGCAGGATTGATGACGACCGACAGCATGCAATTGATGATGGCGTGGTTGGCGCCGAGTGTATCCGCATGCGTCGTGAAACCGCCGGACAGGGCGCCGCCGAATATCTCGCACATCGCCGCGAGCCCGAAACCCTTGTGGCCGCCGAATGGCGTCAACGAGCCGAGCGGCGGTTCGATCATGGTTTTCGGTTCGAGCGTGGGACGCCCTTCGTGGTCGATCAGCGCTCCGGGCGGCACCTGTTTGCCCTGGTTATACGCGACCCGCACCTTGCCGAAGGCCACCGCGCTAGTGGCGAAGTCGAGCACGAGCGGCGGCTTGCCGCTGCGCGGAAAAGCGGCGCAAAACGGATTGGTGCCGATACGGCGGTCGGTGCCGCCGAACGGCGCGACGAGCGGGTCGCCCGCCACGTTGACGAAATGAAACGAGACGAGCCCCGCACGCGCGCATTGCTCGGCCCAGTGACCGATGCGGCCAATATGATGCGCGCCGCGCAGCCCCACCGCGCACACCCCGAGGCGTTTGGCGCGCTCGATGCCGTGCTCCATCGCCTCATAGGCAATCACCTGGCCGAAGCCTTTGCCGCCGTCGATGGTCAGCACCGCGCCCGCATCGCGCGCGACTTGCGCGTGCAGATTGAGCTTCAGCTCGTGGTCGCCGAGCGAGGCCACATAACGCGGAATCATGCCGACGCCATGCGAATCGTGACCGGTGAGATTGGCGGCCAGCAGATGGTCCGCGACCAGTTGCGCCTCGTGCGGCTCGCTGCCGGCTTGCTCCCAGATGGCGCGCACGTAGTCGTGCAGGGTGGCGGACGGAATTCGCAGCGGAGACGGGTAGCCAGGACGGGGATCGTTCATTCGCAGTATCGGTGAGCAGGGTTGGATCGGCACACGCTTCTACATCGCGCCGGCAGCGGGTCTACGGTGCCGGAGAACTACGGCCTCAGCCAGGGCCGAGGGGCGGCGCAACGGCGGCCGGCCCTGGCTGAGGCATACAACAGCCGTCAGATCCCGGTCAGGGCGCCGCGGCGATCACGTCGGCAACCGTCGAGGTGAGCTTCTTGCCATACGGCACATGCAGGAACTCGTTCGGACCGTGCGCGTTCGACTTCGGTCCGAGCACGCCGCACACCATGAATTGCGAGTGCGGGAAGCCTTCCTTGAGCACGTTCATCAACGGAATCGTGCCGCCCTGCCCCATGTACGCGCAGTCCGCGCCATAGTGTTGACGCGACGCGTCGTTCAGCGCCGTAGCGAGCCACGGCGCGAGATCCGGCGCGCTCCAGCCGGTGGCTGCGCCGGCATCCGGCTTGAACGTGACCTTGGCGTTGTACGGCGGGTCGAACTCAAGCAATGCTTTCAGTTCGGCCACGGCCGTGGCTGCATCGAGCAGCGGCGGCAGGCGCAGCGACAGCTTGAACGCGGTACGCGGACGCAGCACGTTGCCGGCGTCGGCGATGGCCGGCAAGCCGGCCGCGCCCGTCACCGACAGCGACGGCCGCCACGTCGAATTGAGCAGCGCCTCTTTCGGATCGGTGGTGGTAGGCAGGACCTGGCGGCCGTCCTGGCCGCACGCCCACGGAATCTTCTTCCAGACGTCGTCACCCAGAATGCGGGCGGTCGCCTCCGCTTCGCGCAGACGGTCGGCCGGAATCGGACAATGGAAACCCTTTGGCAGCAGATTGCCGTTCGCCGAATCTTCGAGGCGGTCGAACAGTTGCCGCATGATGCGGAAGCTCGATGGCGTGATGCCGCCATAACCGCCCGAGTGAATGCCTTCGTCGAGCACGTGCACTTCGAGGTCGCCCGCCACCAGGCCGCGCAGCGACTTGGTCAGCCACAGTTGATCGTAATTGCCGGCGCCCGAGTCGAGGCACACCACCAGCCCGACTTTGCCGAGCCGCTCGCGCAGGGCATCGACATAGGGCAGCAGGTCGTAGCTGCCCGACTCCTCGCAGGTTTCGATCAGGCCGACGCAGCGCGGCCGCTCCACTCCTTGCGCGTCGAGCGCGGCGAGCGCCGTGACGCTTGCATAGATGGCATAACCGTCATCCGCGCCGCCACGGCCGTACAGCTTGCCGTCTTCCAGTTTCGGGGTCCACGGGCCGAGGTCGTTGCGCCAGCCGTCGAATTCGGGCTGCTTGTCCAGATGGCCATACAGCAGGATGGTCTCGGTGCTGCCCGAACGGGTAGCCGGCGTCTCGAAGAAAATGACCGGCGTGCGGCCCGGCAAGCGGACCACTTCCAGCTTCAAACCTTTGACCGGCTGCTGCTCGGCCCATTGCGCCGCGTCCGTCACCACGCGGTCGATATAACCGTGCTTGACCCAGTCCGCGTCGAAGCCCGGGCTTTTGGCGGGGATGGCGATATAGTCGGTCAGCGCCGGCACGATCTCGTCGTTCCACTTGCGCTCGACAAACTCGCGCAGCGTGTCATGGTTGATCTGTTTGGCCTGCTGGGTGGTGTCGTCGGAAATCATGTCGGCTGTCCGGTCGGTCGGTCAAAACGCACATGATAGACCTCTACGGTGCCGGCCTGAAGCCCCCGTTCGGCTAATCGGCCGTTTGGCGGCTGTTTGGCGGCTGTTTGGCGTCGCACCACAACCGGCTGCGCAAAAGCGCCATTCGCGCGACAATCGTAAGGAATCACACTACGCATGGAGAACCGCGATGGGAACCAGCACGGTTGTTCAAGCCGTAGCCGCGGTGGTTGCACTGGGGTCGTACTTCCTGCCCGCCATCCTCGCCGACCGCCGCAAACGCCACGACGTGCTGACGCTCGCCCTGTTCAACGCCTGCCTCGGCTGGACCGGCTTCGGCTGGCTCGCCGCGCTCTACTGGGCGCTGCAGCCTAACCCGCCGAAGGACGTCGCCGTCGAAGTGCTGCAAACGCGGCGCACCGTCACGATGCGCAGCTTTTCCGTCGCGCTGGTGCAGCGCGTGCAAAACCGCGCCTCGCGCAACAAGAACGGGCGCTAGGCGCCAGGCGCAACCGCAGTGCCGCCGGCCCCGGTGTTAGTACCGGGCCGGCTGTAATCATCCGTTATCGTTATTTCCATGGAGCCCTGCAATGCCTGAACTCGCCAAACTGCTCACCTTTGGCCTCGTCTCACTCGGAATGGCGCTAACGCCCGGCCCAAACATGCTGTACCTAGTCTCGCGCTCGATCTGCCAGGGTCGTACCGCCGGCCTGATTTCGCTGGGCGGCGTCGCGCTCGGCTTTGTCTTCTATATGTTGAGCGCGGCGCTCGGCATCACCGCCCTGCTGCTGGCCGTGCCGTTCGCCTACGACGCGCTGCGTTTCGGCGGCGCCCTCTATATGTTGTGGCTCGCCTGGCAAGCCGTCAAACCGGGCGGCCGTTCGCCGTTTCAGGTCCGCGATCTCCCCGCCGACAGCCCGCGCAAGCTGTTTGCAATGGGTCTCGTCACCAATCTGCTGAACCCGAAGATTGCGGTGCTGTATCTGTCGCTGCTGCCGCAGTTCATCGAACCGCAGCGCGGCCACGTGCTGGAGCAGTCGCTGGTGCTGGGGGCGGTGCAGATTGCCTTCAGCCTGACGATCAACGCGATGGTCGCACTGATGGCCGGCTCGATCGCGGTATTTCTCGCCAGGCGGCCGGCGTGGATTCTGCTGCAGCGCTGGCTGATGGGCACCGTGCTGGCAGGCCTCGCCGTGCGCATGGCTACGGAGGCGCGGCGGTGAATGGACTGCACACGCGCCCATTGACGGCGGACGACCTCGAACTGATCTGCCGCCATCGCTATGCAATGTTCCGCGAGGCCGGCCGCGAACCGGCCGTGCTCGATCGCATGACGCCCGCCTTCCGCGCCTGGCTGCAGCCGCGCCTCGCCGATGGGTCGTACTTCGGATTTATCACGCTGGATGGCGATACGCCGGTGGCCGGCATCGGCTTGATGGAAATCGACTGGCCGCCGCATCCGCTGCACCCGGAACAGGACCGGCGCGGCTATGTGCTGAATGTCTATGTGGAACCGAGCCACCGGCAGCGCGGCATTGCGCGGGCGCTGATGGATCGGGCCGAGGCGGCGTTTAACCAGCGCGGCGTGTCGTACACGATTCTGCACGCCACGCAGATGGGGCGCCCGCTTTATGCGGCACTAGGCTGGACACCCACCACGGAGATGGCCAAAGCCATCGACGCGCCGTCTGCGGCGTGAGATCGGATCAACCGGGTATCAAATAGCCAGCCCGACGGGCCGGCATGGCGCCCTAGCCGTGCTGCACGGCGCGACCGCCGAAACGGCCGAGGTGAACCGAACCGGGCGGGATGGAACGCGGTTCGAGCCGAACCTGCTCCGGCTCGAACATTTCCTGGCGCAGTTCGCCATGTTCGTCGAACCATTGGCACAGCACGCCGTCACCGGTTGTCAGCGCAACGGGGCCGACATAGGTTACCGTCATGCGCGGACCGCCCGATTTGAGCGTAACCACGTCGCCGACGTTCAGCGGCGCAATGGACGGTGTATCGAATGCATCGAGGGTGGCGGTCAACATATCAATCCCCGGGACGAAAGCGTTGGAGTGTTTTAACCCATTGTCTCAGACAGGTGGCTGGCAAAAGATTTAAAAAGTTTGCCAAGATTAACAATCGAATTTAGTCCCTGCAAGTGATTTTTATCGATACCGTTTTCATCCATCAGGGAATTGGAATTCGGTCATCGGCTCAGCGGATGAAACAATGCTCATACGGCGAAACCCCTATCCCATCTGGGGTTTCAGGCACCCTTCAGACGCTTTCAGCAGAACAATTTACGCAAGACTTAATACATGAAAGTAAAACATGCCGGGCATTGTCAGGCCGCGAAAGCTATTTGAATCATCGGCGCGTTTTTATCAGATCATTATTGTTGGAATCACCCATAAACGGGCCGATCATCCATGAATGCCCCAATAATGCGAGGCGCTGCATTATTACGGTGCAATGAAATACCCTAAAATTGCCGCAGGTATTTGCCGCCGCAATAGCGGTGGATTACGCCGCGCGCCGTAATTCGGTTTGCTGATGACGTACTAGCAGCACACTGAGCCCGATACACGTCAGCATTAGCAACGCATTAATGCCAAGACTGAACTGAAACGCGTGCGCATAGGCGCCGGGCGAGGCGCGTCCGCCCAGCACGCCGAAAAACGCGCCACTGATTGCTGCAGTGCCGAATGCCGAGCCGATCTGCAAGGTGGACGTAACGACGCCCGACGCGAGCCCCGCCTTCTCCGGCGCGACTTCCATGAGGACGATGCGGGTAATCGACGGCAGCAGCAGGCCCTGACCGACGCCCGCGCAGACCAGCCCGCAGTAAAACGGCAGGTCCGGTGCGGGAGCGTAGGTGGCGGCCCAGCCGGTCAGCGTGAAACCCACCGTCATCATCGCAAAGCCGAGCGTCAGCACATGCTCGCCGATGCGCCGCACGACCGCCGGCGACGTCAGCGGCCCCACCACGAAGCCGATCGCAAACGGCATGATGGCGATGCCCGAGGCGAGCGGCGTCCAGTGCAGGCCGGTTTGCAGGAAGATGCCGTAGGTCAGGAAGAATGCGCTGTTGCAATAGAACAGGAACGCGAGCACAAGGCCGAGCGCGAACGCGCGATTGCGAAACAGTTGCAGATCGACGAGCGGATGGCCGCCGCGCCGCTCCACGCGCCGCTCCGTGGCGATGAAAAGCGCCAGCACCGGCACGCTCGCCGCGAACATTGCGAATGTCCAGGCCGGCCAGCCGGCTTCGCGGCCATGCGTCATCGGATAAATGATGAGCAGCAGCAACAACGAAAGCAAAGCCACGCCCTTCAGGTCGACACCGGTGCGCACGGCAGGCTGATTTTCCGGCACGAATTTCCAGCTACCGATGAAGGCGAGAATGCCCACCGGAATGTTGATCAGAAAAATGACGCGCCAGTCGAGGCCGAACGGCCGATAGGTGATCAGAGCGCCGCCGCCGAGTTGCCCGACGATCGACGAGAGCCCGAATACGAAGCCGTAGAAACTCATGACGCGGGTCTGCTGGGACAGCGGCACGACCGCGCGAACCGTCGCCAGTACCTGCGGCGCCATCACGGCCGCGGCCATGCCTTGCACGATGCGGGCAATCACCAGCATGTGCCCGTTCGGTGCAAAACCGCACAGCGCCGACGCCAGCACGAAACCCGCCATGCCGGTCATAAACATGCGGCGGCGGCCGAACAGGTCGCCGAGGCGCCCGCCGGTAATCAGCAGCACCGCGTATGCCGAGGCATACGCGGAGACGATCAGTTGCAGTTGCGCATCCGTGGCGCCGAGCCCGGTATGAATAGCCGGCAGCGCCAGGTTGACAATGAAATAGTCGAGCGGCGCGAGAAACGCTCCGACGAACAACACGGCGAGCGCGAGCCCCTGCCGCTCGGGACGCGGCGCGACGGCGGCTGGGCTTTCTGTCACGACAGCGGCCGCCGCGACGGCTGCCTCTGGCTGGCCGGGAACGGCGAAGGCCGCCGGCGTGGATTTGACGCATTCACTATTCATGACCAACCGTTCAAAAATTAGACGAGCGCGCGCATCGCCATATCGACGATAGCGGTCAGTTCGCTTTCCGTGCGGTCGACCCGGCCGAGTACGCGCAATCCCTGAATAATGCACAGCAGGAAATTGCTGACGGCTTTTTCGTCGAGAGTCGAACTGAAGGCGCCGCTTGCCTGGCCGCGAATCACCGCGGCGGCCAGCAGCGTCGCCATGCGGCGCTGGATGGCGGCGACACGTTCGCGCAGCGCCGCGTCGTCGGACTGCATTTCCAGCGTGATGTTGGTGATCAGGCAACTGCGCTGGGTGGATAGCGCGGAGGCCGCCTTGGCGTAATGCAGGATGGCGTGACGCAGCGCCTCGGCGGGCGGCAGCGGCGCGTTCAGACGTTCCGCGAGGCGCGCGATCGAGCCGTCCGCGTAATGATCGAGCGCGGCCAGCATGATGCCGTGCTTGTCGCCGAAAACGCCGTACAGACTGCCGCGCAGCAGGCCGGTAGCCTTGCACAGGTCGTCGATCGAGGTGGCGTGATAGCCATGGCGCCAGAACACCTCGCTCGCGTGCGTGAGCACCGTGGACGTGTCAAATTCGCGCGGACGCCCTCGGGCGCTCGTGCTGCGGGGTTTCTTCAGGGTCGCGGGCTGGCTCATGGAGACTGATATTATGACTGAATGGTCAATAAATCAAGTCTCGTGCGACCGGGCCGCGCGATTGACCTTGCACCCGCTGGCTTCATCAACGTGAACCCAGCAGATGCAAGCTATTTACTCAGCAGGTAGCAATAGCACGCTCCGCTACATCCACCTCGGGCTGCGCCGCGTAGATCGGTTCAGCCGAGCGCTGATTCGACACGCTTCGCACCCGGCGCGTCTCAAGCGCAAGGTCAATACCGAGAGCCGCGAGCGTTTGACTGTCGATATCGATCCAGCAGGCCACCACCATTCTGCCGTCGATGCTTTGCGCCGGCCCCGCCCGGTGCGCATGCACGCCGATGCGCCGGAATAGCCGCTCCATGCTCAGATAAGTCACGCCGATGATCTGCTTCGCGCCCAACCGTGCGGCGCAGCGCACCACCGAAGCCAGCATTGGCCGAAAGAACCAGGTGAGATTGCCGCCCTCGGGTTGCTCGCCGGCAGTCGGGCTTGCAGCGAAGCGGGACAACTCCCAGACCTTGGACGATTCCGGCGCCGGCATGCCTTCAGCAAGCAGAAACGGAAACAGGTCCTTCAGCAGATAAGGCTGTGTGGTCGGCAAAAGTCTCGCGCAGCCGCAAATCGAGCCGTCCTCGTCTTCTCCAACCACATACACCGTATCGTCGCGGTCGTACTGGTCGCGCTCGAATTCGTCATCGGCCATCGGCAGGCGCCAGCCCAACTGTTTGACGAATACCTCGTGCCGATACTGCGCGAGCGCGTTACCGACATCGGCAGGCAGCCGTCCGTCGTCGTGAATGAAAGTCCGCATCATGCACCCTTGGTCGCTTTTTATCGAGCGAATTAGAGCGCGCACAGCGTTGTGGAGTAACTGATAGATTTGACAGGGCGTCATGACATTTTTTTTCGTCTGTTGATATCAAATTGACGCTAAACAGACATCTTTTCTTTTGATTAGTCGAATCCACCTATCTAATCCGTCCGGACCCTATTGATGCCCGCCAGCCTTGACTTCCGGCACCCTTCCCGGCATCCGGAAATTTACCTACCCGGTCAAATAAACTTAATCGTCCAAATTAATAGCTATCCTAACTTTGTAAAATTGATCGACAATTAGTCCGATTTATTTTTATATCGTCTTAGTTAGCACTGCATAGGTGCAATCCAATTTCGCAAGAGAGCCCAGGACAAAGCAAAAGCATGGCGCGGCTCGTCACATTGCGCGCCTTGCGCTCGGGATTCGGAAGTGTGCCGACTTCAGTCCTCAACATAGGTTCAGGAACTGGGCATCGCTGGGTGTCGGAGAACCGCGTGCCGACCGGCCCGGACTGGACTTATCCGTGCCGCCGCGCGAGCGCGCCCGCACGGCCGCGCGCCTTTAATCCGGCGCAATCAATCTCAAATTAGTTACGCAGTAACTGCCAGATTTGACAGGGTTTTATGACAATATATTTTCATTCGCTGATATATCACATCTTAAGGTCAATTTGCGATTGCAAAGCGAACACCTTTTGCTTATAAATGGGCCGGAAGATGTTTGATACGCCCGCGTCACGCCGCACCACTTACTGTCGTCGAAAAGAGGAAAGCGTGTGATGCCGGCCTCTCAAGACATGTGCCACATTGGCCGCAACCGGGTGTGACCAGTTCAGATGCATCAGCCGGTGTACGAGCGCCCTTGCGGAGCAATCCATTCCGAGGTCGGTACCTGAGCGATCAACACCCATGAGATTGCTTCTCACGTCGCCCCAGGCAATCAGAAACGCGCCTGACGTGGCGTCTATATACCAATCCCAGCCAACCGATACCTGCGGGGTCAATGGAGGAATTACACCTTGCCACTCTGTATAACCGGCATCGAGTGCGTCAATGGCATCGGCGCGCAAATCCGCCAGCAGGCCTTCATCGATGCCGGAGGAGACATGGGCCAACGTCAACCGGGTCAACATGAACTCGGGAACGCGAACGTAGCCGTCAGGCAACGAGCAATGGGAAAACAGCGGAGAGTGTGTCATCGGCCTGTACCTTTGGTTATTACCGGACGGGCGTGGTTCGACATAAGGCAATTAATTCGGGGGCGCAATGGAATTGTACTTTCAGGATGCTTATCGGCAGGTTTCCGCTGCGAAAGACGAGTATGAGCTATTCAAGCAAATAACGTCTTTCACGGAACGTCTTGGATTCGAATATTGCTGTTACGGAATTCGCATGCCGTTGCCAGTCTCGAAGCCGGCGGTCAGGATTTTCGACACGTACCCGCGTGGGTGGATGGACCACTATCGCGCCAACGATTTTCTCGATATCGACCCTATTGTTCGGGCCGGCATGCGCCGTTCGGATCTGCTGGTCTGGCCGCATACGATGACCGATGAAGCGCCGCGCCTGTGGTCCGATGCACGCGACTTCGGCATCAAGATCGGGGTGGCGCATTCGAGCTGGACCGTGCACGGTACATTCGGACTCCTGACAATGTCGCGCAACGCGGACACGCTGGCGTCCAGCGAGGTGGAAGATCTGCAGTTGTCTGCAAACTGGCTCGCGAATCTTTGTCATATGCGCATGGGGCAGTTCCTTCAGGCCAAGCTCGCACCCGAAACGAACATCATTTTGACCGCACGTGAACGGGAAGTGCTGCGCTGGACTGGCGAGGGAAAGACCTCTTATGAAATCGGCAAGATCCTCAGCATCTCCGAGCGAACCGTCAATTTTCATGTCAACAACGTGTTGTCGAAGCTGGCCGCGACGAACAAGGTGCAAGCGGTCGTCAAAGCCATCGCCACCGGACTGATCTAGTCGCGCGCGGTCTATTTATAATGCGCTTGCCCCGAAGCACCTAGCTGTGAGGTCTGACAGCTTGCGGAATTCGTTTTGCATTTGCGCTCGCGCAGGAACGAACGCGAAAGAAAAATGATGCAGGCGATTTCGAAGTATTATTGGCGCACTTGCTGTTTGCCAATAAACCTTCACAGCATCCGCCGAAGGCAAATTGAAAGCATACGGCGCCGTACCCTCTCTCAGGTTCTGGCGGCCCTCGGAATAGCCAGAACTTTTCACGCCAGCGCAAGCTGGCGTTTTTTTTGCCTGTCGCAATGGCTGTGCTTGCCTCACGCCCATCCTGAACATTCTGTAATAAATCATTTTTCAGTCGCGGCGGAATATCGCCGCCAACCCGGTGTTAGCCCCTGTGATGCCGTATTGCGCAAGGCGCGCGCATGGCCGTTCGCATCGCTGCCGGTGCGTAAAACGGGGCGTGGCGACGCTTTGGCTGAAACACGCAGCATGAAACACGCAGCATGAGCACCGCCTGAATAGCCACCAACGATGAGATCGCTTTGAGTCACACCACGATTCAACCCGTCTGGGTCCGCATCACACACTGGATCAACGCGCTTGCGGTGGTCCTGATGGTGATGAGCGGCTGGCAGGTCTACGATGCCTCGCCCATCTTTCCGGCCCTGCAGTTTCCGCCCGCCATCACCCTGGGCGGCTGGCTGGGCGGCGCGCTGTTATGGCATTTCGCGGTGATGTGGCTGCTGGTGGCGAATTTCGCCGTCTACCTCGGGCTCAACCTGGCTTCCGGACGCCTGCGCCGCAAGCTGCTGCCGCTCAGCATCAAATCGCTCGCCACCGACACGCTCGCGGCCCTACGCGGCCGTCTCACCCACGGCGACCTGAGCCGCTACAACGCGATCCAGAAGCTGGCCTACCTGGTCGTGATCGTCGATATCGTGCTGCTCGTGCTGTCCGGCCTCGCCGTATGGAAATCGGTGCAGTTTCCGTTGCTGCGCACCTTGATGGGCGGATATGACAACGCTCGCGTCGTGCATTTCGTCTGCATGAGCGTGATCGTGGCCTTCTTCGCCGTGCACGTCGTGATGGTCGCCCTGGTGCCGCGCTCCCTGCTTCTGATGATCCGGGGACGCTAGCCATGTCGATTCGCAAACGCAACGGCGAAGCCGGCGGCGCCCTGTCGTCGCAGGCCGAATCCATCATCAAGGACGCCCACAAGGAATTGAAAAATCCCGCGCGGCGCCTGCTCGGCAAGCGGATTCTGTCGCTCGGCGGCCTCGCCATGCTGTCGGGCTGCGATCTGAGCAACGACAAATCGGTCAACACCATGCTGCGCCGGATCTCGTTCTTCAACGACGACGTGCAGGCCCTGCTGTTCGACCCGAACCACATGGCGCCCACTTACCCCGAGTCGATGATCACGCGGCCGTTTCCGTTCAACGCGTTCTACGACATCGACGACGTGCCAGACGTCGACGCCGCCACCTACCGTCTGCAGGTAGGCGGTCTTGCGAAAGGCAAACGGGTCTGGACGCTCGACGAACTGCACGCGCTGCCGCAGCAGGATCAGATCACCCGGCATATCTGCATCGAAGGATGGAGCGCGATCGGCCGCTGGGGCGGCGTGCGTTTTGCCGATTTCCTGCGCCGCTCGGGCGCGGACACGACCGCGCGCTTCGTCTCCCTGCACTGCGCCGACAACTACTGGACGAGCATCGACATGCCCACTGCGCTGCACGCGCAGACGCTTCTCACGCTGACTTACGACGGCCAGATCCTGCCGCCCAAGTACGGCTTTCCGATGAAACTGCGCATGCCCACCAAGCTCGGCTACAAGAATCCGAAACATATCGTCGCGATTACCGTGACGAACGACTACCCAGGTGGTTACTGGGAAAACCAGGGCTACAACTGGTTTGGCGGTTCCTGAGCGGCATCCCCATTTTTAATGTCACAACACTGCACGGAGGTTCCATGTCTATCCGCCTGAAACTCGGCGTTACGCTTGCTGCGCTCGCTTTTGCGGGCGTCGCGCTCGCCCAGACGCCTGCTGTCAAACCCGCGCGCATTCGCGGCGAAATCGTCTCGCTCAACGGCGACGTGCTGCAAGTACATCGCCGCAGCGGCGATACGGTCTCGATCAACGTCGCGCCGACGGTCGGCATCTCGGCGGTCAAGGCCATGCAACTGGCTGACATCAAGCAGGGCTCGTTCATCGGCACGGCCGCTACCACCGGTACCGACGGCAAGCTGACCGCCACCGAAGTAGTGGTGTTCCCCGAAGCGGCGCGCGGCACCGGTGAAGGCCACTATGCGTGGGACCTGGGCCCGAACAGCTCGATGACCAATGCCAACGTCGACACAGTCGTCGAAGGCACGAGCGGCCGCGACCTGAAGCTGTCGTACAAGGGTGGCAATAACGTGGTGACGGTCCCGCCGAATGTGCCTATCGTGACTTTCGTCCCCGCTGCCCGCACCGACCTGATCGCCGGCAAGAAGGTGTTCGTGGTAGCCACGCCTGCGGCGCAGGGCGCTTATACGGCGCAACGCGTCGTGGTCGAAAAGGATGGCGTCGCGCCGCCGATGTAAGCGCCGCGAAGTTTGCTGTCTAAAAGAATGGCCCGGAGCATTTCCGGGCCATTTTTGTTGGCGCGTCAGGCGACGCTCATGACTTCTTGCCGCCGCAGCGCTGCGTGATTCAGATGGCGCTCAGGTTTCGACGATCAGGTTTCGAGCGTCGCATCCATGGTGATGGTGGCTTTCAGCACCTTCGAAACCGGGCAACCCGCCTTGGCATCCGCCGTGGCTTTTTCGAACGCGGCCCGATCGCCGCCGGGAATTTTCACCTTGACGTCCAGATGAACCGCGGTGATGGCGAAACCACCGTCGGCCTTGTCGAGCGTCAGGGTTGCCGTGGTGCCGATGCGTTCGGGCTTGATGCCCGCCTTACCCAATTCCGCCGACAGCGCCATGGAGAAACACCCGGCATGAGCCGCCGCGATCAGCTCTTCCGGATTGGTGCCGATGCCGTCTTCGAAACGCGTCGCAAACGAATACTGGGTGTCCTTCAAAACCCCGCTATCAGTAGAAATGGTGCCCTTTCCGTCCTGCAGGCCGCCTTGCCAGACCGCTGATGCCTTGCGCTTCATCGTTCTCTCTCCATATGTGCCCTGCCGGTGCTGCCGTGCATTCGATCATGACGCCTGCCGCAACGGCCCAGCCCTGGATGCTTGCGGCATTGGCGTCGATCGAGCGTGCCACGCAGCGCGACAGGCGCGGGCGTAGACCGGCTTTCATGATAGGCGCTTCCTGGAGATGGCGTCGGCCATTGTCCGGCGGGCGTGCCACTCGAAGCTCCTTGCGCCGCTTATACCTCACAATTAAATATTAAGGTATAAATTTGACCGTCACGGTCTTATACCCTACCATTCAATTTCAAGGTATAAGGACCACCGCGCCATGGCCGATTTCCACAACGATGCCCTTCAGACGCTGTACGCCTCGGTCACCGAGCGCGCCGCCACGCAGGCGTGCGTGCCGCTGCATTCGCCCGGATCCGCCGCGCAGAAAACGGTCGACGGCAAAACGTACACTTACTGGCGGGTCTATCTGGCGTCGGGAAAACACAAGGAAACTTCGCTCGGGCGCAGCGGAGAAGCGCCTACGGAGGCGGCGCTCGAAGCGAAACTGCTCGAAAGCGCGGAGATGCGCGCGCTGGGCGCGGATGTCCAGGTGCTGCGCAAAGCCGGCTTCGCGGCCGCCGACAATTCTTCGGCGCTCACCATCGCCACCCTCTTCAACGCAGGGATTTTCGGGCATGGCGGCGTGCTGGTCGGCTCCCACGCGTTTGGCTCGTTGCTGAACAGTCTCGGCGTGCGGTTATCGGCGAATTACCGGACCGAAGACATCGACATAGGCAGCGCGGGCACCATTTCCGTCGCGATTCCCGAAGAGCGCAGCTTCCTCGACATCCTGCGCGAGAGCAGCCTGCCCTTTCTCGAAGTGCCTGAACTGGATTCGCGCCGGCCCGCCACGTCATTCAAGGCGCGCGGGCAACCGCTCAAGGTGGACCTACTCGTGCCGGGCACCGACGCATACGAGACCCGCGCGTTACCGCACCTGCGCGCGCATGCAACGGGGCTGCCGTATTTCCGCTACCTGGTGACGAATCCCGCGCACGGCTTTGTGCTCGGCAAGGAACACGCCATTCCGGTGATGCTGCCGGACCCGGCGAGATTTGCGCTCCACAAGCTGATCGTCAGCACGCTGCGCACGGCCTCGCACGCTTTAAAGGCGGATAAGGACCGCCGCCAGGCCGCCGTGTTGATCGATGCGCTGGTCGAGCGGTTTCCGGAATGGCTGACGGCCGCGGCTGACGAACTTGAGGAGTCTGCCCGTCCGCGCGTGGCAACGGCCGCGGCCCGTGCGCTGACGCTTGCGCCCGGCCTGGCGGAGCGGGCGCAGGATTTTCTGGCGGATCTGGCCGCGGCGGGTTAGGCCCGTCTCACTGCGCAAACGGCAGCGTCACCTGGCCTTGCGCCCGCATGTCGAACACATTCAACGTCATGGCGACGAGCGCGTAATAGCCGAGCAAGCCAACCAGATTGATGGTGACTTCATGCCCGAAACGCGCGACGGTCGCGGCATAGGTTGCATCGGACACGCGCTTCGTGTCATAGAGTTCATTGGCGAAAGCGTGGATCAACGCATCGTCCGCATCGGCGAAAGACGGCGGCTGCCCGAGACGGATCGCCTCCGCGTCAACCGCCCTGACACCGGCTTCGAGCGCGATTGGATAGTGGATGTACCACTCGGCTTGCGCCTGCCAGCGCGCCGCCGTCACCAGAATCGCCAGTTCCGACAGGCGCAGCGGCAAGCCCGTCCGGTAGCGGCAAAACGCTCCCAGCCGCTGCGCCTGTTGCGCAAGCTCCGGACTGTGAATCCAGCCCAGAAACGGACCGTTCAGGTTGCCGCGCGGGCCGGAGAGGATTTCCTCCAGCACGGCTTTCTGTTCGGGCGTGGCATTCGAAGCGTCGAAAATGGGCAAACGAGGTGGTGAATGAGGTGGCAAATAGTCAGTCATCTGAACTCTCGCAATTAATCAGGTATCCGACACGATTACGCCGCCACGCACACGCCGACGGCATGCAGCGCGCCGTCGATCGAATCGGTGAGACGGCTGACAATATTATCGATATCCCGTGCCGTGCAGATAAACGGTGGCGCGAGCAATACATGGTCGCCGCTCTTGCCGTCCACCGTTCCGCCCATCGGATAGACCATCAGTCCGCGCGCAAACGCCTCGCGCCGGATTGCGGCGTGCAGCTTGAGATTCGCCTCGAACGGCGCCTTGGTCACACGATCCCGCACCAACTCGACACCAACGAACAAGCCGCGCCCGCGCACATCGCCAATATACGGATGCTGCGCATAATGCTCACGAAGTTGCGTGCGCAACTGTTCGCCGCGCGCCCGCACATTGTCCAGCAGCCTGTCTTCGGCAATCACGCGCTGCACTTCAAGCGCCGCGGCGCAAGCCGTTGCATGGCCGATATACGTGTGACCATGCTGAAAAAAACCCGAGCCGCCGACGATCGTGTCGTAAATGCGCTGACTGACCAGCGTCGCGCCAATCGGCTGATACCCGGCGCCCAGCCCCTTCGCGATGGTCAGCAGATCAGGCACGACGCCATCTTCTTCGCACGCATACAGATAGCCGGTGCGGCCCATCCCCGACATGATCTCGTCGAGAATCAGCAGGACTCCATATCGATCGCAAACCGCGCGGATCTTGCGGAAATACTCGCGCACCGGCGGCACCGCGCCAGCGGTGGCGCCCACCACCGTCTCCGCCACAAATGCAGCCACGGTCCCGGCGCCCAGCTCGAGGATTTTCTGTTCGAGCTCGTCCGCCAGTCGTTGCGCAAAGGCCTCCTCGGTTTCATCGGCACGCTGCTCGCGATACGCGTAGCACGGGCTGACATGATGGGCCTCAATCAGGATCGGCAGGAACGGCTCGCGGCGCCATGCATTGCCGCCAATCGCCAGCGCACCCAGGGTGTTGCCGTGATAGCTCTGACGACGCGCAATGAAGTGACGGCGCTGCGGCTCACCCTTCTCCACGAAATACTGGCGCGCCAGCTTCAACGCCGCCTCGATCGCCTCCGAGCCGCCCGAGACGAAATATACGTGTTCGAGGCCCCGCGGCGCGCTCGCTACCAAGCGGTCGGCGAGTTCTTCGGCCGCCTGGGTCGTGAAGAACGAGGTGTGTGCATATGGCAATTGCTGCGCCTGACGCTTGATTGCGTCGATCACGCGCTGGTTGCTGTGGCCGAGACACGAAACCGCGGCGCCGCCGGATGCATCGATATAGCGCTTGCCGGCGGCATCGATAATCTCGATGCCTTCGCCCGCTACGGCGACGGGCAGTGTCTGCTTCGGGGTCCGGTGAAATACGGTCGACATACGTTTCCTTAACGTGTTCGTGGGATCGCAGTTACAAGGTGGCGTCTCAATGCGCCGTGCGGGGAATGAAAGTGTCGAAGGCGCAATGCTCGCGGCGATAGACCTGCATTGCCACACCGTCGGCTTCGAGACGAAATAGTGCTGTGGCCAAGGTGTTTTCGTCGTCGGGGTCGTGCGGGTCGTCACGGAAAATCGGCAGACCGGTGGTCGCCTGGTCTCGCAGCACGCGTAGCAGCGTGTCGTCTCCAAGAGGACTGCGAAGCGTCGGCAACAGTGCATCGACGCGGGATTGGCGATCGCGCGACGATTCGGTCACGATTTGCGCTTCGTTTTCGCAGCCCGCGTGAATCATATGATTCGCATGACCGAAGCGTGACGCATCGACAACAACCGAGCAGCGCTGCACGCTGGCTTCGATGCTCAGCAGGCGGGCGTCGCCGACGCAACCGAGCGTGTGATGAAAGCCGCTCGCGCGCGGAGCATCGCTTAACAAGCTGACGGCTTCGTCGAGCGATCGGGTGTCGAGCACGGCGCGCGCGAGAATCATGCGCGGCACGCCCGCAGCGGGCGAACGGATACGCAGATTGTTGATGGTTTGCACGAGGCCGGCGCGATTGGCAGCGAAGGTATGTCCTGGCAGCGACCCCGGATAATAGAAACTCACAAAGCCCGGCTTGCCAGCCGGCTGCACGTCGACCAGAAAGCATCGTTCGCGCAGATACGGATCGCCGTCTTCGTTGTGAGCGATGAAACGCGCGTTGCCTGATACTGCCGCCAGCGTCGTGCAGCCATCAGGCGCGTTATGGATCAGTTCGCCGCGGCAATTCCACAGAAACACGTCTTCCATCGGCCATCCCAGACCGGCCGCCATGCCTTCGAGTTCGGCCATGAGCGCGGGGAAATGTGCCTCGGCCGCGCGGCGCAGCGTCTCCACGAACGGATGACCCCGCCAGCGGCTCACTCGCTGCCAGGCAGCGCTTTGCTGCATATACGCGGCCATGATGGGCCGCGCCAGTTCACCGAGCCTGTATCCGATGTCATCCGGCTGGCCGGTTACCCGGAAAAGATTCCATTCCTGCATCGACGGTTACGCCTCGCTCAAAGCCCGCCATCGGTCGCGATGGCATCGATTCAACATTTCATGAGAATTTATACTCCTTCGCAACATATGTTGTCAACGAAAACGACAAAACACCGGATGACGCAAAGGTCATCGGTATGTTTGATAACGTGTTGGAAAGCGGGCTTTCAGGGAACGAGCGCCGCCGGCTCCCGAGGCGAACTCACTGCCGCCCGGTCAAGGCACATACGTGCCTTTTGCGTGCATCGACCGCTCGGCAATCTCGAGTTGCTCGATCGCGCCCGCGCCTTCGAGCGCCAGCAGATGCGCCACGAGCGATTCCGCGAGCGCGGTCGCCGCGACCAGCGAAGGAAAGAACGAGGGACTTTCGTGCGAAAAGATCAGCACCTTGTCGGCGTTCAACGCGATGGGCGCGACCGCGCTGTCCGTAATCGCGATCAGCTTGCTGCCCTTCTCCAGGGCCGCTTCGGCCACGCGCGCCGCTTCCACGGAATACGGCGCGAAGCTGATGACCACGGTGGCGCTATCGCGTGCAATGGTGCGCAACTGCATTTCCAGCGTGCCCGCTTCGCCCGTCAACAGCGACACCGACGAGCGAAACAGCCGGTAGCCATACACCAGCCCGAACGCCACCGCATAGCACGAACGGAAACCGGCCACATGCACGTGCGGCGCGCGCCGCAACAGCCGCGCCGTTTCGACGACGGAACGCGCGCTGTGTGCCGCTGTGACGTCGAGATTGTGTTGCTGCGCGATCAGCAGATCGTGGCCCAACGCGTCTTTGGCATTGGCCTTGACCAGCGAACGGGCGCGGCTCGCGAGCGGCTCCGGGCGCGTGCGCACCCGCGCTACAAACAGATTGCGCAGCTCGTTCCAGCCGGGAAAGCCAAGTTGTTGCGAGAGCCGCACCAGCGACGCAGGCTGCACCTGGGCGCGTTCGGCGACCTTGCGCATCGAGGAAACCGCGACCTCGTCGGGATGATCCAGCAGGAACGCCGCTCCCATCTGGAATTGCGGACTCAGTTCTGAGAAGCGCGCCCGGATCAGGGCGGCGAGCTGGTCGAAACTGTCGGGCATGCGGTGGACCGGGGAGTAAGTTGACAACAAATGTTACCACCCGGCACCACGCCTGCCAGCGACTTCTACAGCAACGCGACGACGCGCACGTCGCCCTGCTCGGCCGACGCCACCACCTTGCCTGCGACGCGCCGGAACGTGATGGTGACCGTGGAGTCGCCCACCCGCATGTCGCGGATTTCGAGCCAGTCGATGCCTTCGGGCAGCATCGGCTGTTCGATCAGGACCTCGCGCCGGGCGGCGTCGACGGTTACACCCAGGCACGCTTCCAGCATCATGAACGGCGAGCCCGCCGCCCAAGCCTGCGGCAAGCAGGCTACCGGGTAAGCCGTCGGCGGTTCGCCGCGGCGCCGCGGGAAGCCGCAGAACAGCTCCGGCAGCCGCATGTCGAAATTGACCGCAGCCTGGAATAGCGCCTGCAGCAGCTTCACCGCCGTCGCCTTGCCGCCGTAGCGCGCCACGCCGCGCGCGCACAACGCGTTGTCATGCGGCCAGACCGAACCATTGTGATACGCCATCGGATTAAAGCGCGCCTGGCCGGCCGCCAGCGTGCGCACGCCCCAGCCGGTGTGGAACAATGTTGACTCCAGACCGCGCACCACCGCCTCGCCACGCTCGCGCGCCGGCAAGCCGAAGGCGAGCAGATGGCCCGCATTCGAAGCCATCACGCGGCATAGTTCGCCGTGGCCGTCGAGCGCAATGCCATAAAAACCCGCCTCTTCCATCCAGTACTTCTCTTCGACGCATTCGCGGATCGCCTTGGCGCGCTTGCTGTACGCGTCGGCGTCGTCGGCGAGGCCGCGCAGCTTCGAGAAGTGCGCCATGGTGTCGAAGGCGGCGCTGGCGTAGGCCTGTACCTCGACCAGCGCGATCGGGCCGTCGGGGAAACGGCCATCGGCGTGAAAGACGGAATCGTGACTGTCCTTCCAGCCCTGATTCGCGAGGCCGCCGTCCGACTCGCGCTGATAATCAAGCAGACCGAACTGATTTTTGTCGCATACGCCCGAAACCCAGCCCGCCGCGCGCTGCAGCGCCGGCCACAGTTCGTCGATCAGGCTCACGTCACCGGTGCGCGCCACGTAAGCGCCGGCCAGCACGATAAACAACGGCGTGCTGTCGACCCCGCCGTAATAGAGCGCGAACGGCACTTCGCCAGTGGCGGCCATTTCGCTCTTGCGCATTTCATGCATGATCTTGCCGACCGCCGCGTCGCGGAACGCCGAATTTTCGAGCGCCTGATGCTTGGCGAGAAAACGCAGCACACCCTTTGCGAGCGCCGGTTGCAGCCATAAGGTCTGCAACGAGGTCACCAGCGCGTCGCGGCCAAAGGGGGTCGAAAACCATGGGATGCCGGCGTAGGGATACGGGCCGGTATCCAGATCGGTGGTGAGCAGTCCGAGATCGGCCAGCGAACGATCGATCCACGCATTAAACAGCGGATTGCTCGATCGCACGCGGGCGGTGGCACGGCGGCGGTCGCGCATCACGAGGTGGGCCTCGACCAGGGCCGCCCGCACCGCCGCGCGACCGACCCGGGGACGCTCTGCATGGATCTGCGAGACGTGCGAGCCGCTTTGCGGATGGATCGGCATGGAAACGCCGGCGCTCGCGACCGGCTTGTCGGCCTTCACCTTCACCGCGACGGCCAGATAGATCGACACGCACGCTTGCGCGGGCAATTGCACCGTGTAATCGGCGCGATTGGCAAACAGCTTGTCCGGCGTGGGCGAAAACGCGATCTGCACGTCACGCTCGACGTTATCGAGTCCCAGATAGCCGAGCAGCACTTCGCCATTCTCGACACGCGCCGCTTCGACATTGCCCTTCTTGTCGCGTCTTAACCCGCGCACCTCGAACATGTCGCGGAAGTCGCTGGCGAAAGAAATGGACAGCGGCACGACGGCATCTTTCGTGCCGTAGTTGGTCAATTCAATCGCCTCGTTGAGCGTGGTGCCCGACAGCACGCGCACGCGCTCGACGTGAATCACGCCTTCCGGTGTACTGTCGCCGCCGAGCGGCGGCAACGGACGATTGGTCAGATGCGCGGTAAATGCGGCATTGTCGCTGCTGACGCTGCCCGACAGCAGCGACGGCGCGCGGCCGCCGAAGGTCAGGCGCAGTTGCGACAGCACGCGCGTATCGTTGACGAACAGGCCGTCGTCGTGACCCGTAATGTCGCCGAGTGCGTCGTTGACAATGAAGGTATCGCCCGACTTCAGCACATACTGGCTGGCGGCGGCGACGTTGAGGTTTTCGGGTGGGATGAACGCGGTGTCAGGCTCTTGGTCTGCGCGGTCTGCACCGCCTGAGTGCGTTAGTCCGCCGAGTGCTTCTGGATCCTGCATCAGCTTGCTCCTGTGCGATGGGCTTCGTTCCGATTGTAGAGGGTCTGCGCCCGTCGAACGAACTTAACACAGGAGTGTGGTGGATTTACGCATGCGCGCCCCGTCGAAGGCGTAACAAAACGCTACGGGCACGACAGACAGCGACCACACCGGCAGGATTGGCACGCGTCATGCAGTTTTGCGCCAATAGAAAGCGGGCGCTGCTCCATGACTGAAACAGCGCCCGCTCGCTCGTGGTCGTGCCCGAACAACGCGGCCCGGACTTAGGGCTAAAGCTTAGGGCTTACGTCACCTGCATCGAACAATCAAATCAACGTTTCGCAATCGGCTTTGCCTCACGCGGCGTGTCGCCCACGAACAGTTGACGCGGACGGCCAATCTTCTGCTCCGGATCCGCAATCATTTCGTTCCACTGTGCAATCCAGCCTACCGTGCGCGCCATCGAGAAGATACACGTGAACATCGCAGTCGGGATGCCGAGCGCGCGTTGCACGATGCCCGAATAGAAATCGACATTCGGATACAGCTTGCGCGACACGAAGTATTCGTCTTCCAGCGCGATTTTTTCCAGCGCCATGGCCAGCTTGAACAGCGGGTCGTCGTGCAGGCCCAGCTCTTCCAGCACTTCGTGGCAGGTTTCGCGCATCAGCTTGGCACGCGGGTCATAGTTCTTGTAGACACGGTGACCGAAGCCCATCAGCTTCACGCCCGAGTTCTTGTCCTTCACTTGTGCGATGAACTCAGGAATGTTGTCGACCGAGCCGATCTCTTCCAGCATGTTCAGCGCCGCTTCGTTCGCGCCGCCATGTGCGGGGCCCCACAGGCAGGCGATACCCGCTGCGATACATGCAAACGGGTTCGCGCCCGACGAACCAGCCAGACGCACCGTCGAGGTCGACGCGTTCTGCTCGTGGTCAGCATGCAGGATGAGGATACGGTCGAGGGCGCGCACCAGCACGTCATTGACCTTGTACTCTTCCGCGGGATTCGCAAACATCATGTGCATGAAGTTCGCGCTATACGACAGCTCGTTCCTCGGATACACGAACGGCTGACCGACGGTGTACTTGTACGCCATCGCCACCAGCGTCGGCAGCTTGGCGATCATGCGCGCCGCCGAAATCTCACGATGCTGCGGGTTATTGATGTCGAGCGAATCGTGATAGAACGCCGACAGCGCGCCCACCGCGGCCACCAGAATCGCCATCGGATGCGCGTCGCGGCGGAAACCGCGGAAGAAGAAGTGCATCTGCTCGTGCACCATCGTGTGCTGCGTGACGCTGTCGACGAATTCCTTCTTCTGCGCCGCATTCGGCAAATCGCCCTTCAGCAGCAGATAGCAGGTTTCGAGGAAGTCGGCATTCTGCGCGAGATTGTCGATCGGGTAACCGCGATACAGCAGCTCGCCCTTGTCGCCGTCGATGTAAGTGATGGCCGAGTTGCACGCCGCCGTCGACATGAAGCCGGGGTCGTACGTGAACTTGCCGGTCTGGCCATACAGCTTACGGATGTCGATCACGTCCGGGCCAAGCGTGCCCTTGTAGATCGGCAGGTCAATGGTCTGGTCGCTGTCTGAAAACTTCAGCGTTGCGTGTGTCTTAGAGTCGTTCATCTACGCTTTCCTTTTGCTATCACATCGCACACGTGCCGGACTACGAGTGCCTTAAAAGACCAGATCGACGGCAGGGGTTCCTCTGCATGACACCGTTGTCGCTACACGGTTGAGTTCCCGCCATCCTGTCGTTGCTCGCCATGCTCCGGCTCAGGCTTGGCATTTTAAGGCTGCTGCGCCTATTAATTGCGGCGATTGATTGCAACAATGCATATCGGCCCAAGCAACACTCGTTGTAAATGACCTGTCACGAAACCTGCAACCATTGCACGGCGCGCATTATTGATCAGATAAAATCCGCCAGCCAATTGAAAGACGAAGTTGTGAACGCAACAATGTATTGCCATGGGCATGCAGCGCAAGCGCGCATCCTCTGAGATACTCGCTTCCGTGTAATGCTTCCCCTGCAAAACACATCGCTGTTTTGGCCTGCCGCTCGCGGCGGGCCTTTTTATCCCGTCAGAAGAACAGGACTATCAGATGAACGCTTCACTCGAAACGCTGTTTCCGGATCTCAACCACACCGAAGACAGCATCGTCACCGCGCTGAATCACCAGGACATCGTGGTGGCGTTATCGGCGGCACTGAAAACACAAAATGTCGCTGTGCTGCATATGCTTTATCCGCGTACCGACGCGCGCACGCACGCGAGCCTCGACGCCCTGGTCTCCAGGCTGCAAAGCCATGGCCTGCATAAGGTCGCCGGACTGGTCGCCAATGAAGCGCACTACCTGGTGTTCAAGGAGCCGGTGAAGGCATGGAAGGCGTTCCAGGAAATCCGTAACGACTCGCTCGCGATCGGCGTGCATCTGTACTATCACGGCCTCGTCGGCGAAGCAGCCGAGATCGCGCTCGATGCCGACGCGCATCGCAAGGCTTGATGTCGAACGCAAGGCATTCGCTGAACGGACATAATCTGGGCAGACCGCAGCCGCAGCGCGAATCCGTCATGCGGACGCGTGCGGCTTGCGGGTCGTAGCTTGCGGTTCGCGGTAAGTTCGCGGCACCTTCGCGGCACCTGATACCCGTACCGCGCTCCTCGAATCAGCCCTGCCCCGCCGCACCCGCGCCGCGAATAAATTCGTCGATATAGCGATTAAACGCGGCGGGGTGCGCCAGATTCATCCCATGCGATGCGCCGCGCACCGTCTCGCGCCGCGCATCCGGCAGCCACGACGCAAGCGCGGCCGCGGTGCGCCGGAACATGTCAGGGCTCTTTTCGCCATCGATCAGCAGGACCGGGCAGCGCACCTGCGCGGCCTCTTCCGACGTATAGGCCGGCAAGGGATCGCGGAACTGGCGCGCCAACGTATGGGCGTTATCGGTTGCCATCGTGCGGAACGCGGGGGTGCTGCGCGCCCAGAAACCAGGGCGGCTGACGGAGTCGACGAACAGCTGTAACCCGGCCTCCACCTCGCCTGCTTCGATCAACTTGGCCGCCCGCGCGCGCAGCGCATTCACCGTTTCCGGCAAGCGCGCAGCCGGCCTGCCGGCAATCTGCAAGGGGCCGCCCGGATCGGCCAGCGTCAGGGTGCGCACCAGCTGCCCATGACGTCGCGCGCAATGAAACGCCACGCAGCCGCCGCGCGAATGACCCACGACGTGCGCGGGACCGGCGCCGAAGCGCTCGATGAATTCGGCCACCTCGTCGGCGTGACGGCTCCAGCTAAACGGCGCGGCGGACGGTGTATCGGTCACCGGCCAGTAGTGCGTGAGGCTCACGGCAACGCATCGATAACGCGCCGCCAGCCCCTGAAGTTGCGGCTGCCAATAGCGGTAGTCGCACAACGAGCCGTGCACGAACAGCAGCAGCTCGCCCTCGCCTGCGACGACATAAGGCATGCGCAAGCCATTCGACAATTCGATAAACGATGGGGATGAAACGGAATCGGGATGAGTCACAGATAGATTCGGAGACAGCGCGGCGGGCGCCTCGCACCCACCGCATCCTGCGCGTTATTCGTAGACCAGATCGTCCAGCAGACCGGCGCCCGCCGCCGCGCCCGCGCCGCGTACCGCACAGGTGAGCGGCTCGTCGGCCACGCGCACCTCGAGACCGAGTTCGGCGGTCAGACGGCGCCCGAGGTTGGCGAGCAGCGCGCCGCCGCCGGTCAGGACGATCCCCGTGTTGGCGATGTCCGTCACCAGCTCGGCCGGGGCGCATTCCAGCGCGGTTTTCACCGCGCCGATCACCTGCCGCAGCGGACCGTCGATGGCATCGGCCATATCGTGATTGTTAAGCTCGACCGTGCGCGGCAGGCCGTCGTCGACGCTGCGGCCGGTCGCGTTCATGCGCTCCATCGGCACGTCGCGCATCGCCGAGCCGATGGTCTTTTTCACGTGCTCGGCGGTTTGCTCGCCGAGCAGCACACCGTAGACATTGCGGACATAGTTGACGATGGCCGAGTCGAACTGGTCGCCGCCGACGCGAATCGAGCCGTTATAGGCCATGCCGCCCAGCGCGATCACACCGACTTCCGTCGTGCCGCCGCCAATATCCACCACCATCGAGCCGGTCGCCGACGACACCGGCAAACCCGCCCCCACCGCCGACGCCAGCGATTCGCCGATCAGGCTGACCTTCCAGGCGCCCGCCGCCACGGCGGCTTCCTTGATGGCGCGCCGTTCGACCTGGGTGGCGCCCGCCGGCACGCAAATCGTGAACGCCGCGCGGCGGCCGAAGAACGGCCGCGGCCGCGCCATATCGACGAATTGCCGGATCATGTGCTCAGCCGCCGAAAAATTGGCGATCACGCCATGCCGCATGGGCCGCACCGTCTCGAGATTGTTGGGCGCCCGGCCGAGCAGTTGCTTGGCCTGACTGCCGACCACCGCCACACGCTTCTGACCCGCCTCGTCGTGTTTCTGGAAACACACGACAGACGGCTGGTTCAGCACGATGCCGCCGTCGTCGGTGTATATAAGGGTATTGGCCGTGCCGAGATCGACCGCCACGGTGTGACGGAACAGCCCCTTGAACAGCGAATGGTGCGGCTTCTGTCTGGCCATAGATAGGCTCTGCGTGTGTCGTTATCGCCCTTGTTGGGCGCTGCGGTGATTCCCCGTGCCGTCGTCGTATCCCACATAGAGAGGCAAAAGACCTCGTGGAGTATTTATACGGCGCGCGTGATTTTCGCGCTATTGAACCATTAACGGCAAGCAGATCAAATTCTTTAGGCCCGCCTTATTTATTTCGGCATTTTTCCGGTAATGGTTGTCCCTAATGCACGAATTAATGCGTCGCGCCCCAGCACGAGTCCCTCGGCATTAATCGTATGACCAATCCCAGGCAGTGCGAATGCACCCACGGCAAAGCCGGCATCGCTGAAGGCATGAGCCGCGCGTTCGAGTTCCACGACCGGAATAACCGGATCTTCGATGCCGTGTACGAGCGTCAACGGCGCACGCGCCTGCGTAGTAACAGGCGAGGCGAGACGTCCGGAATACGCCACGACGCCGGCAAGCGCGTCGCCGCTCGTGGCGGCGTGATGGAGCGCCATCATCGAGCCTTGCGAGAACCCCACCAGCGCAAGCCGATCGAAAGAAAGCTGCCAATATGCCAGTTCGGCTTCGAGCATGCGGCGCAGCGCGGGGTAGGCATCGGCGACGCGGCCCACCCGGTTGACCTCGTTCACATCGCGCAGACTGAACCATTGCCGGCCGCCGAAGCCGCCGTCGAAGCGCTCGCTGCCGTCGAGCGAAGCGAACGCGACGTCGGGCAGCGTGTCGCGCCAGGTATCCGCCAGCGGCACCAGGTCCTGCGCGTTGCTGCCGACGCCATGCAGCATCACCACCAGTGCGCGAGCCGGCGCATTCTGCGGCGCCTTAAGCGGCGCGAGGCGCCAACCGTGTTCGAATTGTTCCCAGGCCATGCGATTCCTCTTCCTTGCCGTTGTGGATCCGTATCTGTAACCGTTCGGTTTCTCTTGCTGACTTCCAGGTGAATGCAGGGCCTTCGCGCGACACCGCGCCGGCATGCCGTCCACAGCCGCGAGCATACGCTTTCGGCTGGTTTTTTGCCGCCTTTGCCCCGCCGGCGCGGGTGCTCCGATCACCCTCCCGCGCGAATACAGGTATGCTTTTGGCTGCCGTTCGACCTTCGCCGTGCAATCGGCCAGCCGCGCGCCTCGCCACGGCAAAGCGCCTCGAACGTCAAGACACCTGCACGCCGCCGGCCTGCGCCACGGCACGGCATCATCACCCAACACTTTGCTCCGGAGAATCGATTGAGCCAGCCCACCCCTGCGCCCGGATCGCCCCCGCCGCCACCGCCGCCGCTGAAGGGCGGCCAGCTCGTCCTCGCGACGATCGCCGTTGCGCTCGCCACCTTCATGAACGTGCTGGACACGTCGATTGCGAACGTCGCGATTCCCACCATCTCGGGCAATCTCGGCGTCTCGGTGGACGAAGGCACCTGGGTCATTACCGTGTTCGCCGCGGCCAATGCCGTCTCGATTCCGCTGACCGGCTGGCTCACGCAGCGCATCGGCCAGATCAAGCTGTTCGTCGGCGCCATTTTGATGTTCGTGCTGTCGTCATGGCTGTGCGGCATTGCGCCGACGCTGCCCATCCTGCTGGTCGCACGGGTGCTGCAGGGCGCGGTGGCCGGCCCGCTGATTCCGCTCTCGCAAGCCATTCTGCTCGGCTCGTACCCAAAGGAGAAATCGTCGACGGCGCTCGCGCTATGGGCCATGACCGCCACCGTCGGCCCGATTGCGGGACCGGCGCTGGGCGGCTGGATCACCGATAGCTATAGCTGGTCGTGGATCTTCTACATCAACATTCCGGTGGGCATTTTCGCGGCCGGCGTCACGTGGATGATCTACCGCACCCGCGAAACGCCCACCCGCAAGCCGCCTATCGACGTGGTCGGGCTCGGCCTGCTGATCACCTGGGTCGCCTCGCTGCAGGTGATGCTCGACAAGGGTAAGGACCTCGACTGGTTCTCGTCGCCGGTGATCGTCATTCTGGGCGTCACGGCGGTGATCAGTTTTGCGTTCTTCCTCGTCTGGGAACTGACCGAGGACAACCCGATCGTCGATCTGCGCCTGTTCACGCAGCGCAATTTTCTGGGCGGCACGATTGCTATTTCAGTGGCCTACGGCGTGTTCTTCGGCAACCTCGTGCTGCTGCCGCAATGGATGCAGGAGTACCTGAATTACCGCTCCGTCGACGCCGGCCTGGTCACCGCGCCGCTCGGCATCTTTGCCGTGCTGCTCGCGCCGGTGATGGGCCGGGTGCTGCCGCGCTCGGACGCGCGCGTCATCGCCACGCTGGCGTTCGTGGGCTTCGCGATTGTGTTTTATATGCGGTCCAGATATGTGATCGAGATCGATACGTGGCACCTGGTGCTGCCCACGCTGCTGCAGGGCATTCCGATGGCGCTGTTCTTCGTGCCGTTGACGGCGATCATCCTGTCCGGGCAACCACCGAACAAGATTCCGGCGGCTGCGGGCCTGTCGAATTTCGCGCGGGTGTTCTGCGGCGCGGTGGGCACCTCGATTGCCGGCAACGAGTGGAATAACCGCACCGTGCTGCATCACGCGCGGCTGACCGAGCGTGCTTCGATCGACAATCCGCTCTTCAATCAGCAAATCGATTCGACCCAGTCGCTGCTGCATCTGAACACGCAGTCCTCGCATGCGCTGTTCGACTTCACGGTCAACACGCAGGCCGCGATGATGGGCTTAAACGACATCTTCTTCATCTCGGCAATCATCTTTATCCTGATCATTCCGCTCATCTGGATTACGCGGCCGGCCAAGGGCGGCGGCGGGCCGGATGCGGCCGGGGCGCATTGAGGGCGCATTTAAAGGAGCGCCTGTCGGCACATGAACTACCAAAGCATTCTTGAGCAGATTCACCGAGATCTGCAGCCATATCTGGGAACCGGCCGCGTCGCCGACTACATTCCTGAGCTGGCGACGGTCCCGGCCGATAGCTTCGGCATGGCCATCGTCACGCCGGGCGGCGAAGTTTTCCGCATCGGCCAGGCCGATACGCGTTTTTCCATCCAGAGTATTTCCAAGCTATTCGCCTGCACCATGGCGTTCCGGTTGCTCGGCGACGATCTGTGGCAGCGCGTGGGCCGTGAGCCGTCAGGCACGCCGTTCAATTCGCTGGTGCAGCTCGAAGCGGAACGCGGCAAGCCGCGCAATCCGTTCATCAATGCCGGGGCGCTGGTCGTCACGGATGTGCTGTGCCGCCGTTTCGTGCGGGCCGAGACGGCGCTGGTGGAATTCATGCGGCGGCTGACCAGCGAGGTCACGATCGATTACGACTCGCGCGTCGCGCAGTCCGAGTTGCAGAACGCGGACCGCAACCAGGCGATGGCTCATTTCATGGCCAGCTTCGGCAATATGGAAATGCCGGTCCATGCCGTGGTCGACGCCTATTGCCGGCAATGCGCGATTTCGATGAGTTGCGTCGAACTGGCCAAGGCCGCGCTATTCCTGAGTAATGGCGGCGTCGTGCCATCGACCGGCGAGCGGATTCTCGATAGCAGTTCGACCAAGCGCTTGTCAGCGCTGATGCTGACCTGCGGCACTTATGATGCCGCGGGGGATTTTGTTTATCGGGTGGGATTGCCGGCCAAGAGCGGCGTCGGCGGTGGGATTGTCGCGGTGTTGCCGAGGGAAATGGCGGTTTGCGTGTGGTCGCCTGGCCTCGACGCGAATGGCAATTCGCTTGCCGGCGCGAAGTCGCTGGAAATGTTGACGACGCTGACCGGGATGTCGATTTTTTGATGGGGGGGGTCGGGGGAGCGGTCTTTTAGTCAATCGGGTATGTATGGCGGAGTTCGCTTAGGTTTGTTCGACGCCTGCCCTCGACCGCGAGCTCGTGGGTGACGACGGCGCGTGTGGGCAGGCGTTGAATAAACCTCGAGGAAGGAAACCGCGGAGTGGTCCGATGCGGCCAGCGTCT
>NZ_CAAJGM010000087.1 GCF_900996235.1 Paraburkholderia sp. BCC1885 | reverse complement strand
AAACGTGTCGCGTTCGTTCAGGGCGTCTGGAAGGCGGGCCTCAGTTTGCGTGTGGAATCCAGAAACCAGCTTGCGGAACCTGTCCGCGCTGGCGCCGAAGGGCGAAGCGGACACGCCAGTACACGAGTCGATACCTCATGCCAGCACACTATTTCCGCAGTCTGACGGGAAAGAACCGGAGCACCGGGGCGGACAGGCAGCTTGGTTTTTCGCTGGCGTTCGTGGCAGGTGGGACCAACGCTGGCGGCTTTCTCGCGGTGAAGCAGTACACTTCCCATATGAGCGGCGTGGTATCCGCGATCGCTGACCAGACCGCGCTGGGTGATCTCTCACTGGTCCTCGCGGGTGCCGGATCGCTGATCTCGTTCCTGCTGGGTGCTGCCTGTTCCGCCGTGCTCGTCAATTGGGGGCGACGCAGGCGACTGAACAGTCAGTACGCTTCACCCTTGCTGATCGAGGCTGGGCTGCTCCTTTGCTTCGGGCTGATCGGCAGTCATCTGGCGCTGTGGGAAGCCCTGTTCGTCCCA
>NZ_CAAJGM010000086.1 GCF_900996235.1 Paraburkholderia sp. BCC1885 | reverse complement strand
CGATCGCGAAGATCCAGCTGGCGCGCCTGCACGAGCGGCTGGCCAAGCTCGACATGCAACTGGAGGTGACCGACGCGGCGCTCGACCAGATCGGCAAGGTCGGCTACGACCCGCTGTTCGGCGCGCGTCCGCTCAAGCGCGCGATCCAGCAGGAGATCGAGAATCCGGTGGCCAAGCTGATCCTGGCCGGGCGCTTCGGGCCCAAGGACGTGATCCCGGTCGACGTGCAGGACGGCGAGTTCGTGTTCGATCGCGTCGTGCACTGAGGCGAAGCCGCGCGACTGGCAAGGGCTTCGGGAACCCCGCTTCGGCGGGGTTTTTTTTCGGCCGTCGCTTGTTTCGGCTGTTGCCGGCGGCTCAGCCGGCGCCGAACAGGAAGCGCTCGCAATACACGGCGTCGAACGCCAGCGAGCCCCGTTCGAAATCAGGACTGCGATGGAAGGCGGCCCGCGCGGCCTCGGGCAGCCCGGCCTCGAAATCGGGTGAGAAGACGAAGCCGGATTTCATCGACAGCAGGTACTGCGCGAC
>NZ_CAAJGM010000085.1 GCF_900996235.1 Paraburkholderia sp. BCC1885 | reverse complement strand
CTCGATGCCGATCGTCCATCGGCCACGATCGACTCGTTCAGCGACAGATCCACGCCCTGGCTTGGCGGATCGCCCGGCTTCGTGGCCTGACGCGGATTCAGCCGGGCCTGGCCAGGGTGGCAGGCATCACGGCAAACGCAGGAGAGAATACCGCTCAGGTCGAATGATTCGTCAGTTTGGCCGTGCGTGATGAATTTACAGATTGCCTCGCCCTGCCTGCCGGAGGCGCCCGCGGTACCCAGCGACTCGATGCCGAGCAGCACGAAGCACGCAAGGACAGCCTCCACAGTACGGCTTCGGCCGGACCCTACCGACCATGGCCACGCTTCATGGCCGGCTTGCGCTTGCGTCGCCACATCAAGCTGCCCGCGAAATGACGGCGGCGGGGCGGCTTGCCGCCATTTTCCGGAATCGTGCTTGTCCATGTCGTCTCTCTCCCAGTCTCATATTGGAAACCTCGACGTCGTCATAGGCAGAGAAAGCCATCGCCTCGACGTCATACCCGGCGCGAGTCTTTCGGATCAATCG
>NZ_CAAJGM010000084.1 GCF_900996235.1 Paraburkholderia sp. BCC1885 | reverse complement strand
CCGCCCCCGCCCTGCTGCTGTTCGGCGCGAACGCCGCCCAGGCCGACGCCCTCGACACCATCACCAAGAGCGGCACGCTGCGCGTCGCGGTGCCGGAGGACTATCCGCCGTTCGGCTCGGTCGGCGCCGACATGCAGCCGCAGGGCTACGACATCGACACCGCCGCGCTGCTCGCCAAGTCGCTCGGCGTGAAGCTGCAGCTGGTGCCCGTCAACAGCGCGAACCGGATTCCCTACCTGACCACCAACAAGGTGGACCTGGTGATCTCCTCGCTCGGCAAGACGCCCGATCGCGAGAAGGTGATCGATTTCTCGGCCGCCTACGGCCCCTACTTCCAGGGCGTGTTCGGCCCCGCCGACATCAAGGTGGCGGGCCCGGCCGACCTGACGGGCAAGACCGTCGGCGCCACGCGCGGCGCGCTGGAGGAGATCGCGCTGACCCAGATGGCGCCGAACGCCACCATCAAGCGCTTCGAGGACAACAACGCGACCATCCAGGCCTTCCTGTCGGGCCAGGTGCAGCTGATCG
>NZ_CAAJGM010000083.1 GCF_900996235.1 Paraburkholderia sp. BCC1885 | reverse complement strand
GTGCCTTCACGATGGTTTCGTCGAATTCCTCGACGGGATCGGACAGCGCCGTGATCGCGCCGCCCACGCCCAGCCTCGCCCGGCCGCCCTGGATCGTCACCGAGCGGATCACGATGTTGAAATCGCAGGCGCCCGACAGCCCGAGCCAGCCCAAGGCACCCGAGTAGATGCCGCGCGGCCCCTGCTCGAGACGGTCGATGATCTCCATGGTCCGTTTCTTCGGCGCGCCGGTCATCGAGCCGCCCGGGAACGCGGCGCGCAGGCATTCGAGGCCGGACACCTCCGCCTTCAGCGTGCCGCGAATGGTCGACACCAACTGGTGCACATGGGAATAGGTCTCGACGTCGAACAGCTTCGGCACGTGCACCGAGCCGAGCCGGCTGACCTTGCCGAGATCGTTGCGCAGCAGGTCGACGATCATCAGGTTCTCGGCGCGGTCCTTCTCGCTCGCCAGCAGGTCGTCGATCAGCGCCTGATCCTCCTCGGGCGTGCGCCCGCGCGGACGCGTGCCCTTGATCGGCTTCGCCTC
>NZ_CAAJGM010000082.1 GCF_900996235.1 Paraburkholderia sp. BCC1885 | reverse complement strand
GGCCAGGACGGCACCACGCTCTACATCGGCAACGAGCCCTCGCTGCAGACGCCGTGGGCCTACAACTGGACCGGCAAGCCGCAGCTCACGCAGTTCGTGATCCCGCTGGTGATGAAGAAGACCTTCTTCAACACGCCCGGCGGGCTGCCCGGCAACGACGACCTCGGCGCGACCTCGGGCTTCTATCTGTGGGCGAGCCTGGGCCTCTACCCGGTGGTGCCGTCCGCGCCGGGGCTGGCGATGTCCACGCCGCAGTTCAAGGGCATGACGGTCTGGCTCGACGACGGCCGCAAGAAGCTGCGCATCGAGGCCGACGACGAGGCGCTGGTCAACAACAAGCCCTACATCAAGTCGGTGGAGCTCAACGGCAAGACCTACCAGGGCTCGTGGCTGCCGATCGCGGCGATCGCCGACGGCGGCACGCTGCGCTACACGCTGTCGTCGACGCCGACCGACTGGGCCAGCGATGCGTCGCTGGCGCCGCCCTCGGGCCCGGCCGCCGACTACACCAAGGCGGTGGCGCAGCCGCA
>NZ_CAAJGM010000081.1 GCF_900996235.1 Paraburkholderia sp. BCC1885 | reverse complement strand
CGAGCGCGAGCGCTACCTGTCGGTTGCGCTGGTGCAGAGCGAGAAGGTGGGGCGCCTGGCGCGCGCGCTGTTCGAGCTGGCGCGGCTCGAATCGGGCCTGGTGCAGCCGGCGCTGGAGGACGGCTCGCTGGCCGACCTGGTGCAGGACGTGTTCGCCAAGTTCGAGCTGAGCGCCAAGGCGCGCGAGGTGACGCTCGACGCGCGCATCGAGCCGCGCCTGCCGAACATCCATGCCGATCTCGGCATGATCGAGCGGGTGCTGATCAACCTGCTCGACAACGCCCTGCGGCACACGCCCAAGGGCGGCCACGTGGCCGTCGAGCTGGCCTCGCGCGAAGGCGAGGTCAACGTCACCGTGCGCGATACCGGGCCCGGCGTGCCGGCGGCCCTGCGCGAGCACCTGTTCCGGCGCCCGGTGGGATCGTCGGAGGCGCCCGGCGACGCGCATCGCGGCGGGCTGGGATTGCTGCTGGTGCAGCGCATGCTGCAACTGCACGGCAGCGAGGCGCGGCTGCTCGACGAGCCGCGCGGCGG
>NZ_CAAJGM010000080.1 GCF_900996235.1 Paraburkholderia sp. BCC1885 | reverse complement strand
ATTTGATTCAGAAGCGTTCGCCCTCGGGGACGCAGCGGTATGAGTGGGATGCGTTTGACCGGATGCAGGCTGCGCAGGTTGAGGAGGGCGAGAGACGTAGCGCATCGAGTTACTACTATGACGCGCTGGGGCGGCGGATTGCCAAGGAGGTCAACGGCGCGCGGACCGTGTTCGGCTGGGATGGGGATACGCTGGCGTATGAATCCGACGAGGCACGGAGCACGCATTATGTGTATGAGGCGCGGACCTTCGTGCCGATGGCGCAGTATGTGACGGCGCCGGTCGAGGGGATCGAGACGCCGGTTGCGCGCGAGGGGGATCGGTATCGGCCGGAGGATCATCCGCTGCAGCGGGTGCCGGTGGCGCAGGGCGATGCGCGGGTGATGTTCTATTACTGCGACCAGATCGGTACACCGTTGATGATGACGGACGAGGCTGGTGAGGTGGTGTGGGAGGCGGCGTACAAGGCTTGGGGCGAGACGCGGGAGGTGATCGAGCGGGCTTCGGCTGCGTCGGGGGGCGCGGTGGCGAGGAATGCGC
>NZ_CAAJGM010000079.1 GCF_900996235.1 Paraburkholderia sp. BCC1885 | reverse complement strand
GTGACGCTCCTGCGCGGCATAGGCATTGCCGAGGTTGTAGTGCGCGAGCGGGAAGTCGGGGGCCAGCGTCAGCGCGTTGCGAAAGCGCACGATCGCGTCGTCGATCCGGCCCAGCGCCTTCAGCGCATTGCCGAGATTGAGGTGCTGCGCGGCATCGTTCGGGCGCAGCTCCACCGCGCGGC
Source organism: Paraburkholderia sp. BCC1885 (assembly GCF_900996235.1). Taxonomy (GTDB): domain Bacteria; phylum Pseudomonadota; class Gammaproteobacteria; order Burkholderiales; family Burkholderiaceae; genus Paraburkholderia. Next base: position 359 of record NZ_CAAJGM010000079.1, on the reverse strand, counting down.
CGACCAGATCGGCCGCTTCCTGGTTCTGCCCCTGTTGATGGCGCAGCACGCCGAACAGATGCAGTGCATCGGCATCGGCCGGGTTGGCCGCGAGCGCGGCGCGGTAGTCGCGCTCGGCCTCGGCCAGGCGGCCTGCCCGATGCGCCGCGAACGCGCGATCGAAAACGGATTCCATGACGCAAGACTGGCGAGAAAGACGCATTTTCCCACAGCGCGCGTCGGGCCCGTCCATTTGCGCGTGTGCGTCTGGAACGCGTGCGGCGGCGGGCGTAGACTTGGGGACCGTCCTGGATCGCGGAGGTCGAGATGCTTGCCGTCCCGCTGGATATCGCGCCGGTGCTGATCGTGGGCGCCGGGCC
>NZ_CAAJGM010000078.1 GCF_900996235.1 Paraburkholderia sp. BCC1885 | reverse complement strand
CGGTGCAGGGAGATAAATGGCGACGCTGTATCCGGATCGCGGCGGGTGGTCGCTCGCGGATCGTCGACGGCGCGTGCGGGGCCACGTCATGAGGCGGCGTTCACGGGAACTGCGTTCATGCCACCACGCGTTGAAGTGCTGCGGCAGCTCGCTGATCGAGGTCATGCTGGCCGTTGCATTGATGTCGGTGACTACGTTTGGCCTCATCGCCGGCCAGTTGTGGACGGCGCGCGAAGCCCGCGCCATGTCGCTGCGTGAGCACGCCGCGTGGCTCGCGGATTCTGTCGCGGAGGCGGCGAGCGCGTCGACCTCGGGCGATGCAGCGATGGGCCAGTTGAACGCGCGTGCGGCGGCGCTGCTGCCACATGGTCAGGCCGTGCTCAGCGAGAGCGGTGGCGTGTCCGTCGCGCGAGTCATGTGGCTCGCTCCGCTTGATCTGCCGCGCACCGGCGACGTCATCGACAAGCCGGAACCGTGTGGTGGGGTGGATGCGCCAGCCGGCTCGTCATGTGTCGCGTTGGCATTCGCAAGATGAGGCGGCTTT
>NZ_CAAJGM010000077.1 GCF_900996235.1 Paraburkholderia sp. BCC1885 | reverse complement strand
TGCGCAATTTCAAGCGCCGCGTCCACCGACAAACCATCCGCCGGCGCATCGAGCACGCGGCTCTCCGGCACCAGGGCCGCCGGTTGCGCGAGCCAGGTGGGATACCAGAAGGAGCGGATCTCGCGTTTCGCCTGATAGCGCGAACCCGCGCCGCCATCGAAACCGTCATACGATGGGGCCTGCAGAAATAAGGTTTTCATGTGTGTTGCTCCGGCTATTTTTTAATTTGTCGTGTGTTCGAACGAGAGAAGTCGCGACAACGTGTCGATACACGGGGCCGTGCCGTCGCCGCTGAATTCATCGAAAAGGTCTAGCACGCTACCCACTCGATCGGTCTGCGATTAAGCAGGAGATGCAGAATGACCAGCACTCGGCCCGGACAGACAGGGGAAACCGACGTCTTTCGGGAAGGCGCATCCGTGACGACGGCATAGTCGTAAGACAGCGCACGAACGAATGCAGCGCGAGCCATTCGTTTGACGACCAGCACGATGCAAGCAATGATGGCTAGCACCGCAAGGCGAAAAGTCGCGGATGTAAACACGTCTTCGGAAATACCCAGAAAGCCAATCGACGCCAGAACACCCACCTGTATCGCCGCAGCGGCAAGCGAGGCCGTCAAAAGATAGGCTCGTAGCATGGTGATCGTGGCTGGTTTCATCGGGCAGCTCGTCGAAACAGGTGGACGGAAATATCGAACACGCTTTCATTTTCCTTGTGGCTACTGATTCACCATTGCAAATCGCAAGCTTTCAAAGCACATCCATACGTCCACTCGTTGTCGCACGATAGTAGCGGCGAAATCTGATGGGAACCTTAAGCAGAAAATCCATATTCTTTCAACGAAATAACAGCATCAAAAGTATGAGGACAATCGCGCTTGCACTTCGTAATCCTGCATCAGCAAGTTCCAGGTGCCATCACCAGATGCCGCCTAGCGCTTTGACGAGCAACACGCTTGCATCCATTTGACGACGTTCGAGATCGACAGCGATGCGTTCGTTCGCCAAGGCCGTGCTCTGCGCGCTAACCACCTCCAGATAATCCGCCGTTCCGATCCGGTATTGCTGCAGTTCAAGCTGCACGGTTTGCCTCGCCGCCGCCACTGCTTCGTTCTGCTTGCTAGCCTCCTGACCCAGGATACGTAACGATGCCAGGTTGTCCTCAACTTCCTGAAACGCCGTCAACACGGTTTCGCGATAGTCGGCTGCACTGGCGTCGAATTGGGCTTGCGCCTTTTCCGTCAATGCCTGGCGGCGTCCGCCGTCGAACAGCGTACCTACCAGAGCTGGACCGACCGCCCACATGCGCGACGGCGCGGTGAGCCAGTTCGTCAACGTCGAACTCTCGACACCGCCGGTGGCCGACAGCACCAGATCGGGAAAGAACGCGGCCTGCGCAATGCCGATCCGGTCATTGTCCGCCGCCACGCGCCGCTCTGCGGCAGCGATATCGGGCCGGCGCTGCAATAACTCCGAAGGCAATCCGACGGGAATCGCAGGCGGCGTGAAACCAGCCGTGACCGGTGGCAGACTGAACGTCGACGCCGGCTCGCCGGTTAGCGTGGCGATAGCGTGTTCGTATTGCGCGCGAGTCACGCCAAGATCGATATCCTGGGCCTCGGTGGCGCGCAGTTGCGTTTCGGCCTGGCTCACATCCGCCTGCGACGAGACGCCCACCGCGAGGCGGCTTTGTGTGAGTGCGAGCGTCTGCCGATAATCGATAATCGTCTGATCGAGCAACTGCTTCGAGGCATCGAGCCCACGTAGATTGAAGTAGTCGACCGCCAGTTCCGCATGCACACCGAGCCGTATGCTCTCGAGGTCGGCTGCGCTCGCCTGCGCACCGGCGCGTGCCGCGTCGTTCTCGTGCGCGATTCTGCCCCACAGGTCCGGTTCCCAGCTCGCGTCAAGCGCTACTGCATAGTCACCAAAAGACTTGCCGGCTGTCCCCTGATGGCCGATCACGCTGGCCGAGTCATGCAGGCGACTCACGCTGGTCGTTGCGCCAACGGTCGGCAGATACGCAGCGTGGGCGGACTGGACCATTGCGCGCGCCTCCTGCAGTTGAGCGACGGCTTTCTGGATGGTCTGATTCGAAACGCTCACGCGTGCTTCAAGCGAATTGAGTTGCACGTCGTTAAAGCGCGTCCACCACGCGCCGCGTGCCGCGGCGTCGGCGGGCGTGGCACCGGTCCATCCCGGCGTTACGGGCGACAGCGGCACGGCAGCGCTTGTCGAGGACGTATCGCTTTCCTTATAGGCAGCGGGCACGCTCACCGGAGGCCGCACATAGTCCGGCCCAATCGAACAACCCGCCATGCCCAACAGATTCGTCACGCAGATCACGCCCAGCAGCACCGGGCAAAACCGCTGCAGCGGCATACGGCGAGGACGCGCTTCACCCCTCATGACCACCTCCTGCGCTGCGGGCCGCCGGTGCCGCTTTTCCCGCAGCCGCGGCGTCTGAGATCCGCACGGCCTCGCCGTTGGTAATCGAATCGGAGGGATTCAGAATGACGCGATCACTCGCAACCAGACCCGAAGCAATCTCAATCCGGGTCCCAAAGTCGCGGCCGGGCTTGACGGTTTTCAGCAGCACATGCTGTTGCGCGTCGATCGTGGCCACCTGCAACCCTTGCGGCCGATAGAGCAATGCATTCACCGGCAGCGACAACCCCGGTTCAGCGGTGCGCAAGGCAATGCGCACCTGGCCGAACGATCCGGGCAGCACGGCGCCATCGGCGTTCGGGACGTCGACTTCGATACGCAGCGTGCGCGTCACCGCATTGATCGCACCGCTATTGCGCGCGACCGTCCCCGTCTCGCAACGGCCCGGCAATTGCGCGACCACAAGACACGCCGGCGTACCGTCGAGTGGAGTGCCGACGTAAGCCTGCGGGACATCGGCGTACACACGCAAGGTGCTGGTCTGCGCGAGGTCGAACATTTCTTTTGCGGGCCCCCCTGCGCTGCCGGCATCGATCAGCGCGCCGACATCGACATTACGCGTCGTGATCACACCATCGAAAGGCGCGTAAATCTTTTCGTACGACTGCATTTGCGCCAGCCGCGTCACGTTCGACTGCGCCGCTAGCAGCGCCGCGAGTTTGGCTTGCGCGTCGCTTTGTTTCATATCGGTGTCCTGCTGCGATACCGCATGCGTCTGCACCAGTTGCTGCCAGCGCGAGGCCGTCACCTTAGCCAGTTGCTCGTTCGCCTGCGCCTGTTGCGCGTCGGCGCGCGCCTGACGCAGTTCGGCATCCACTTCAGGCGCGTCGATCGTGGCCAGCAACTGCCCTGCTTTCACATGCGTGCCGATGTCCGCATACCACGCCTTCAGATAGCCGTTGGTGCGCGCGAAAATCGGCGTCTGCCGATTGGCTTCAATATCGGCGGGTAACACGAGCGACTGATCGGGCGGTGCGATCGTCGGCAGCGTGAACTGCACGGTGGGAATCGCAAGCGCTGCGGTTTGCCGTTGCAGCGCGGCGTTCGCCTGCACGCGCGGCCAGATGCCTGCGGCAAGCACCAGCGTTATCCCCGCTGCGATCGCCGCGAGTCGCAGGGCGCCGCGCCCATGCAGCTTGCTGGCCGGCCCGCGCGTCGCGGTAGGTGCGTGCGCAACGCGCGATACGTCTCGCACTTCCGGCGCAGACTCGGGATGTTGAGTGGGCATACGGCATACTCCGTTCAAGGCAGATCAGATCGAATAGCGGACAAGACGACGCGTCGCGCGGATTACTTCAGAATCGCGAGGTCGGGCTGTGGTACATCGCCGGGCCGCCGCTTCGCCAGCCATCCATGCACCACCGAAAACACCACGGGCAGAAACATCAACGTGGCGAGGGTGCCGATCATGAGACCGCCGATCACCGCACGGCCCAGCGGCGCGTTCTGCTCGCCGCCGTCGCCGAGACCGAGGGCCATCGGCACCATGCCGATCACCATGGCGAGCGCCGTCATCAATACCGGCCGAAAGCGTCCGACGCCGGCCGCAAGCGCAGCCTGCAATGGCGCCATCCCCTGCGCAAGGCGCTCGCGGGCGAAGTTGACGACGAGAATGCTGTTAGCCGTGGCCACGCCGATGCACATCATGGCGCCCGTCAACGCCGGCACGCTGAGCGTCGTATGCGTGATGAACAGCATCCACGCGATGCCGGCCATCGCACCCGGCAGACCGCCGATGATGACGAGCGGATCGAGCCACGACTGAAAATTGACGACCATCAGCAGGTAGACGAGCAATACCGCAAAGCCGATTCCAAGCGCAAGGCCGTCGAATGAGCCCTGCATGGTCTGCACCTGGCCGCGAATGACGACACGCGCACCGCGTGGCAAGGCTGCCCGGGAAGCGTCGACGATGCGCGTCACGTCGGTCGCCACACCGCCCAGGTCGCGGCCCTGCACAGAACCGAAGATATCGATCACCGGCTGCACGTTGTAATGCGAAACCACCGCCTGCTGCGTGGCGCGCGAGAAGGTGCCCAGCGAACCGAGTATGCCGTTTACGCCGCCCGCATTGCTGCCCGACCCGCCGGTTCCGGGCGAGAACGTCGCGGCTAGCGGGATATTGGCGAGCGCCTGCAGAGAATCGATGTCGTACTGCGGCGCCTGGGTCATCACCGGATAGCTCACACCATTCTGTGGATTGAGCCAGAAATTCGGTGAGGTCTGCGAACTACCCGAAAGCGCAATCAGAAGGCTGCGCGCGACGTCCTGTTGTTGCAGGCCGGCTTGCAGCGCCTTGGTACGGTCCACGTCGACATCGATGGCTGGTTCGTCGTCGGGTTGCTGGACACGCAGGTCGACGAGCCCTTGCACACCGCGCAGCTTCGTCAGCAGCGCATCGGCAAATGCCCGATTGTCGTCGAGGTCGTTACCTACCACCTGAATGTCGATAGGCGCCGGGAGCCCAAAGTTCAGAATCTGACTGACCATATCGGCAGGCAGAAATGAGAACGTCACGGCTGGGAACCGTGCATCGAGCATCGGCCGCAGTTTCGCAACGTATTGCGCGGTTGGTTGATGCTTCGCGTCCAGCGTAACCAGAATGTCGGCGTCGGCCGAGCCGATCGGCGCGGAGCTGCTGTACGAAAGATTGATGCCGCTGGTCGGCAGCCCGATGTTGTCGACGATGGTGGTCAGTTCGCGGGCCGGAATGACCGCGCGAATGCTGTTCTCGATTTCATCGGCAAGACGTGCGGTCTGTTCGATACGGGTGCCGGTTTTGGCGCGCATATGCAGGCGTATCTGCCCGGAGTCGATCTGCGGAAAGAAGTCACGGCCGAGCAACGGCACCAGTGCGAGCGAGCCGATGCACACCAGCAGGAAGACGGCCATGAAACGCCGCGGCGCCGCGAGCGCCCGTTCCAGCACATGCTGATAGCGCTCCCGCAGTCCGTCGAAACCGGCCTCGAAGCGCTTCTGAAACCGCTCGAAGCGATTCTGCGGCCGGCCGTGTTGGTTACCCTCTTCTGTCGCCGGCCGCGCATGGCGCAGCAGATACATGGCCAGCGTCGGCACCAGCGTGCGGGAGAGGAAATACGACGCCAGCATCGCGAACACGACGGCTTCGGCCAGCGGCGTAAACAAATAACGGGCCACGCCGGACAACAACAGCATCGGCACGAACACAATGCAGATCGACAGCGTTGAAATCAGCGTCGGCACGGCGATCTCGCCCGAGCCATCGAGGATCGCCTGCAGCAGCGGTTGCCCCTGTTCCAGGTGGTGGGTGATGTTCTCGATCGCCACGGTTGCGTCGTCCACCAGAATCCCCACGGCGAGCGCGAGGCCGCCAAGTGTCATGATGTTGATGGTCTGACCGAGCAGCGATAAGGCGATCAGCGACGAAATCATCGCCAGCGGAATGGAAATACCGATGATCAGCGTGGCGCGCCAACTGCCGAGAAACAGCAGGATCATCACTGCCGTGAGGCCGGCGGCGATCAGGCCTTCGCGCACCACGCCCTGGACCGCGGACTTGACGAAGATCGACTGGTCGGTGACGGTCTGGATATCGAGCGCGGTCGGCATCTGCGAGCGGATTCGCGGCAACAGACGCTTGATGTTGGCAATGATGTCGAGCGTCGAGACGTTGCCGCTCTTTTCCACTTCGAGCAAGGCGGCGCGCTGCCCGTCATGGCGCACGATGTTGGTCTGCGGCGCATAGCCGTCGCGCACGGTGGCAACGTCATGCACATAGGTCACCGTGCCGTCGGGTTGGGCGCGGATCGGCAAGGCGTTCAGTTCCGCCACGGAACGCGCCGCGCCATTCATGTTGACGTTGTATTCGAAGGTGCCGATCTTGGCCGAGCCGCCCGGCAACACCAGGTTTTGCGCGTTGACCGCGTTTACCACGTCCGACGGCGTCAGATGTTTGGCCTGCAGCGCCTGCTGGTCGATGTCGACCATGATCTGCCGCACCTTGCCCCCATACGGAATCGGCACGGCGGCGCCTTCGACGGTCGCCAGTTGAGTGCGGATGAAGTTGTTGCCGAGGTCATAAAGCGTCTGTTCGGGCAACGTCTGGCTCGACAACGCGAGTTCCATGATCGGCACCGTCGAGGCGTTATAGGTCAATACCATCGGCGGCAGCGTGCCGGGCGGCAGGATGCGCAGCAGCGACTGCGCGCTCGTCGAAGCCTCGGTCATGGCCCGCGTGATATCCGCGCCGGGATGAAAGAACACCTTGATAACCGCCACACCGTTGAGCGACTGTGATTCGATGTGCTCGATATCGCCGACGTCCGAGGTCAACGCGCGTTCATAAGGCGAGACGATCCGGTGCGCCATGTCCTCCGACGACATTCCGCTGTAGCTCCAGACCACGCTGATCACCGGGATGTCGATGTTCGGGAAAATGTCGACGGGCGTACGCATGATCATGAGAGGACCGATGATCACAAGCAGCAGTGCCAGCACGATAAACGTGTACGGGCGGCGAAGAGCGACTTTGACGATCCACATGATGAAAGCGGCGCCTGAGAGATGCAATGACCGCAGTCTAGAGAGGCCGCGTTTGCGTCAAGATTGCCCGTAGATGACAAAGCCGTAATGAACCGGGCAGCGTAGTACGGGTATCATCGAAGGCACCCGCCGGGTTCAAGCGCGGGACGCGTCACCTCAAATCAACAGGAGAGACGGCTGCGATGAAGGTGCTCGTAATCGAAGACGAACCGAAGGCCGGCGACTACCTCAAGAAGGGCCTGGAGGAGTCCGGTTTTGTGGTGGACGTGGCGCGCAATGGTGTCGACGGCCTGCATCTGGCGCTGGAAGAATCTCACGATGTCATCGTGCTCGACGTCATGCTGCCGGGCATGGACGGTTGGCAGGTGCTGCAGAAAATCCGCGGCCGCAAGGACACGCCGGTCCTGTTCTTGACGGCGCGCGACGAGATCGAAGACCGCGTGCACGGCCTCGAACTCGGTGCTGACGACTATCTGATCAAACCATTTGCTTTCGTCGAGTTGCTCGCACGCGTGCGCACGCTCGCACGGCGCGGCCAGTCCCGCGAAAGCGATACGCTGACGATCGGCGATCTCGAGATCAATGCCAGCCAGCGCAAGGTGAGACGCGCCGGCCAGCGCATCGACCTCACGCCACGTGAGTTCGCGCTGCTCCATCTGCTCGCGCGCCGCTGCGGCGAGGTGCTAAGCCGCACGCAAATCGCCTCATACGTCTGGGACATGAATTTCGATAGCGACACCAACGTCGTCGACGTGGCGATCCGGCGGCTGCGCGCGAAAATCGACGACAATTATCCGCTCAAACTGGTGCATACCGTGCGCGGCGTCGGTTACGTGCTTGAAGTAAAGGACGCATGATGCTGCGGCTCTCGTTGACAGCAAGGCTGGCCGCGTCGTTTGCGTTGATTACCGTGCTGGTGTTCGGCGTCGGCGGCAGCGTGCTGTATCAGGCCCTCGCGAAGCAGATTCGCGCCCAGGACGATTTCGATCTGGTGTTGACGGCACGGCATCTGCGGCGCCTCGCGAGCGAACTGGATTCGCCGCAGGGCATCAAGTTGCATGAATCGCGGCTCGACAGCCTGGTGCTCGGCAATCAGGCTTTCTTCCTGCGAATGCTCGACGCCGACGGTCACGTCCTGCTGGAGCGCAATCCCTCGCACTTTGCGATTGGCGACCTGCAGGAAGTCAAGCCGTTGAACCGGATTCTCGAGCACGACGTGCAGGAATGGCATACCGCCGACGGCCTGACCGTGCGCGGCGTCGCCACGGATATCGCGCTGGCCGACGGTTCGGTCGTGGACGCCGTGGTCGGACGCGAAATGAGCGACCGCGAAGCGCTACTTGCCCGCTACCGCAACACACTCTACCTGACGACGCTATGCGCCCTGCTCGCTGCAGCGGCACTCGGCTACGTGGCCGTGCGTAATGCCCTGCGCCCGCTACGCGACATCGCCGGCAGCGCTACCCGTGTAACGGTTGGCAAACTCGATACGCGCCTTGCCTCGGGCAACGTGCCGCACGAACTCGCCGCACTGATCGAGGCCTTGAATTCGATGCTCGCGCGGCTCGAATCGGGCTTCCAGCGGCTCTCGCAATTCACAGCCGATCTTGCCCACGACCTGCGCACACCGCTCGGCAATATGCGCGGCGCGAGCGAGGTGGCGCTCGCACGTCCACGCTCGACCGACGAATATCAGGCTTTGCTGGTATCCAATATCGAAGAGTGCGAACGGCTATCCCGGATGGTCGAAAACGTGCTGTTTCTCGCCCGTGCCGACAATCCGCAGTACATGGCGACGGCCGTGGATTTTCCGGTACACGATGAATTGCTAAGGATAGCCGATTATTTCGAAGGCATTGCGGACGACGCCGGCATTCTGATTCGGGTAACGGCCAGCGGGCAACTTCACGCCGATATCGATCTGTTCCGCCGCGCCGTCAGCAACCTGTTGGCAAACGCGCTGCGCTATACGCCGCGCGGCGACACCGTGACGCTCTCGGCAAGCGAAACGCCCGAACAGATGATCGTCACGGTCGCCAATCCCGGTACACCGATTCCATCCGAACATCTAGGGCGGCTCTTCGACCGCTTCTACCGCGTCGACGTATCGCGCAGCAATTCAGCCGGGTCAACCGGCTTGGGGCTCGCCATCGTGCGGACCATCATGGAACTGCACGGCGGCCGCGCAGCCGTCGAGAGCAACGCGACGGCCACGCAATTCCATCTGTATTTTCCGCGCCAAAAATGAGGTACTGGGACACGTCGAATCAATTGGACGCCAAGCGTGAGCGATCGTCCTGATACCGCGCCAGATATTCGGTACGGTTTCGCGCGATCGCCTGCTGTGTCGGCGGATAGTTGTTTTTCGACACTGGCAGCAGCCCTTGCTGTTCCGCCTGAACCAGTTCCGCCTGAACCAGTTCCGCGCGAACCTCGGCGCGCGTTTTACCGGTGTTTGCCGCGACTACGGGGGGCGTCATGGCGGCGGCAGTCTGCGCGAACGCCGTTCGATCGGCAAACGCAAGCGTGCCCATGACGGTGGCAAGTACGGCATATCGGGTGAGTTTCATGACAGACTCCTGGAATGGGTTGCGCCGGCTCGTGCGTCTATCGCTCCCGGCTCGTTTCACGTAGCAGCGAAGCTACGAACCCATTCTCAGCCTCGGCCGTTTGCACCGAGGTGACGCGTTCATGACGGATTTGTCATTTCGCGTCCGGCTTGACCGCCACGACGTCGATCTCCACCACCCATTCGGGGCGCGCAAGCGCCTGCACGACAATGCCGGTCGAGACCGGAAACACGCCCTTGAGCCAGCGGCCCATCACGTTGTAGACGGCTTCGCGATAGCGCGGGTCGATGATGTAGACCGTCACCTTGCAGATGTCCTCCAGCTTGCTGCCGCATTCATCGAGCAGCATCTTGACGTTCGACATCGCCTTCTCGGTTTGCGCGGTGACGTCGCCGATGCCCACCGACTCGCGCGTGTCGAGATCCTGGCCGATCTGGCCGCGCAGATACACCGTGTTGCCGGCGACAACTGCCTGGCACAGATCGTTGTCGAGCTTCTGCTCGGGATACGTTTCGCGAGTGTTGAATTTGCGGATGCGCGTATGAGTCGTCATATCGTGTGGCTCGAAAGTTTAGTGATGAAGGATCTTGGAAAGAAAGCGTTTCGCGGCGGTGCTGGCGGCGTCCTCGAAGAACGCGTCGGTCGGACTGTCCTCGATGATCGCGCCATCTTCCATGAAAACGACCCGATGCGCGACGCGCCGCGCGAAGCCCATTTCGTGCGTGACCACCATCATGGTCATGCCTTCGCGCGCCAGTTCGACCATGACGTCGAGCACTTCGTTGACCATTTCGGGGTCGAGCGCCGAAGTGGGCTCGTCGAACAGCATCGCCATCGGATCCATCGACAAGGCGCGCGCAATCGCCACACGCTGCTGCTGGCCACCCGACAACTGCGCCGGATACTTGTGCGCGTGCGCCGACAGCCCAACGCGCTCGAGCAGTTCGCGCGCTTTCGTAAGGGCCTGGTCCTCGCCGCGGCCTAGCACGATGCGTTGCGCGAGCGTGAGATTGCGCGTCAGGTCCAGATGCGGAAACAGTTCGAAATGCTGGAACACCATGCCGACGCGGCTGCGCAGCTTCGGCAGATTGGTCGACTTCGCGGCGAGCGAGGTACCGTCGACGACGATATCGCCCTTCTGGAACGGCTCCAGTGCATTGACGGTCTTGATCAACGTCGACTTGCCCGAACCCGATGGTCCGCACACCACGACGATCTCGCCCTTGTTCACGCGCGTCGAGCACTGCTTCAGCACGTGATGGCTGCCGTACCATTTGTCGACGCCCCGAATCTCGATGATGGCCTGATTCGAACTCATTTGTCGAAATATCCCGCGCGGATCGAGGCGCCAATCAGGTTGAGAATCAGCCGCCCGGCGGTCACGCAGGAAATCAGATTGGCGTCGTCCTTTTCCGGCTGAATCTCGACGATATCCATGCCGACCACGCGGCCCTTTTTCACCAGCCCGTGAATCAGCTTGCGCGCCTGCACGAAGGTCACACCGCCGGGCGCCGGTCCGGCGACAGCCGGCATTACCGCTGGATCGAGACCATCGGCGTCGATCGTCAGATAGTAGTTGCCGCCATCGGGAATGCGCGCGAGCACCGCGTCCATGCCGATGTCGTGCAACTCATATGCGGTGACCAGTTCCGAGCCATAGGCGCGTGCGGCGGCCAGTTCCTCGCCGCGTCCGCTGCCTTGCGCCCGCAAACCGATCTGGATGATGCGGTCGACGTGCGCCATTTCCGAGGCGCGGCGAATCGGACTCGACAGGCCTTCGCGAACGCCGTTCACGTCGTCGCGCCAGTCGAGATGCGCGTCGACATGCACGAGCGTGATCGGGCCTCTGGCGTCGAGGCCGCGCAGGATCGGCGTGGTGATGCCATGATCGCCGCCGAGCACGATCGGCATGGCCCCACCGGCGACGATGCGGCGCACGGCCGCTTCGGCGCGTGCGTAATGCTCGCCGGGCTGCGTCAGATCGGGCACGATGTCGCCGCAATCGACAAAGCGCACGTCATCGCGGCCTTGCAAGAGCGGCCCATCGATATCGAAGTCGTAGTGATCCGGCTTGCGCACGACGCGGTCGGTCGCCTGGCGGATCGCCGAAGGCGCGTTGGTCTGGTCATTGCTGAAATCGGACGGCGCATACGGCGCGCCATACGGCATGCCGAGCACGGCGATATCGGCTTTCAGGTTGTCGATGTCGAGATCGAGTTCCGAGTAAAGCAAGGTGGGATGGCCGATGCGCGGCGCGACGGTGTATCGAGTCATGCGAGTGTCTCCAGGGGAATGGCGGAATCTGCGTCAGACGTGGCGCGCGCGCCGTCCGATTACGGTCTCCAGACGGCGGCCGACGCCGGCGAGCAGAACGCTGCAGATCCAGTAGATCAATGCCGTCGTGCCGAGCACTTCGACATACGCAAAGGTGTTGGCGGTGAGCAGATTGCTCTGGTAAGTCATCTCAGGCAGGCTCATCACCGAGAAGATCGCCGAGTCCTTGAACATCATGATCACGAGGCTCGTGGCCGGCGGCGTGATGTAGCCGAACAACTGCGGTGCGATGACATGGCGCTGCGTCTGCCAGAACGTCATGCCCAGAGAAAACGACGCCTGGGTCTGGCCGCGCGGCACACTATGCAAGGCCGCGCGCAGGATCTCGCAGAAGTAGCCGCCCGTATAAAACGCCGTGCAGCCGATCGCGACGGTCATCGCCGAGGCATTGACGCCGAGCTTCGGCAGTCCAAAGAAGGACAGGTAGACGAGAATCAGGTACGGAATGTTGCGCACCAGCTCGACATAGGCGAGCGCCACCGGCCTCAGGACCGTGCGCGACTGCGCCGCGTAAGCCGCGATGATTCCCGCAAGCGCGCCCAGCGGAATGCCGATCGCGCTAACCAGCGCGGTGACGCGCAGCCCGTCGAGCAACACCGGCACGGCTTCGCGGACGATGGAAAAATCAATGGCCATGGGGCAGCATCCTCGAAACACGGCGCTCGCATACGCGCGACACAGCCGAGATGCAGAACAGGATCACGAAGTAGACGCCCGCCGTAATCGTGAAGACCTGTAGCGGCAAATCGGTTTGCAGCGTGGCGTTGCGAGCGACCGTTGCAAGCTCCGGCACCGCGATGATCGACATCAGCGACGACGCTTTCAGGAGGAGCGTGAACTCACTGGTAAGCGGCGGAATGGCGCGATAAATCATTTGCGGCAGCAGTATGTGACGCCATACTTGCGCAGCACGCATGCCGATCGCGAAGCCGGCCGCGCGCTGGCCCCACGAAATCGTGCCGAGCGAACCACGCAGAATCTCGACGATGTACGCACTGGTATTGCATGCGAGTGCCGCGATTCCCGCGGTGACCGGCGAGATCGAAATATTGAGCAGCGCCGGCACCATGTAGTACGCAATCAACATGTGAATCAGCGCGGGCGTGCCGCGAATCAGGCTCACCCATAGAATCACCAGCGCACGCAGCGGACCGAACGGCGCAATGCGCGCGAGCAGCAATACGATCCCAAGCGCGAGGCCGAGCGCAAACGCACCGACAGAGGCGGCCAGCGTCAGCGCGGTTCCCGAAACGACGCCGTCGAGAAATGGCGCGATCACGCCACCCTTGTCGAACCAGTTGAGCATGGCGTCGTGCGTCAGATGGCGCCGGCCGGCAGATAATCCGTGCGCGGCGTGTCCATCGGCGCGCCGAACCACTTCGTCTGCAACGCGGCGAGCTTGCCGTTCGCGTGGAATTCTTCGAGCGAATCGTTGATGAACTTGCGAATTTCGAGGTCGTTCGGGTTCGCCACCCACGCCAGCAACTTGGGCTGACCGATGGTGCCTGCAATGCGGAACTCATTCGGTTGCCGCTTCATCTCCACGGCGGCGATGTTCGACGGCATGAGCGCCACGTCGACGGTTTTGTTGGCGAGCGCGGTCGATACGTCCGGATACGCCTGAAACAGCTTGGTGCCCGCGTAGCCCTTGCCGGTCTTCTCTTTCAACTCCTTCTCGAACTCGTCGGCGACCGGTTGCGACGACGAACCCATCTGCGTGCCGATCGTCTTGCCGCCGATGTCGAGATCGCGCTTGATGGAGCTGTCGTCGGCGCGCACCAGCAGCACCGAGCGCACCACGCCGACCGGCTCGCTGAACGCAAAGCGTTTGGCGCGCTCCGGCGTGATGCCGACGCTGGTGGCCACGAAGTCGAACTTGTGCGCCATCAGGCCCGGAAGCAGGCCCTGGAACGGCAGATTCATCTGCTCCAGCTTCACGCCGAGCTTCGCCGCCATCAGTTCGAGCACGTCGTGACCGTAGCCGACGATCTGGCCGTTTTCGACAAATTCAAACGGCTCATACGCGGCTTCCGTGCCGACCACCAGCTTGCCGCGCTGCTTGATATCCGCGAGCGTGCCGCCCTCGGCAAAGGCGAGCTTCGGCAGCGCCAGCGCCACGCCGGACGCGAGCGTGGTTTTGATGAAGGATCGTCTGCTCAGTTGTTTCATTGCGCTCTCCGCGTGATGGTCATGGGCTCGTGTGGGGTGACGGACTGGCACAGCGCGGACCCCGCGACTTGGCGCGATTTGTCCGCCGATTCAATGTATGTCGCCATAAAGAGGGTGAAAAATGATTTTTTTAGCGGTATGGTTCCGGAAAACGAAACCATTTCCTATGAGCCTGTTTTGCTTCATTCACCTCGACTGAGGAGTCACCTGAGTGCCACGAGCCGATTTCACCGAACGCGATTTGCGCTCGCTGCGCATCTTCTGCGCCGTCGCGCAGGCCAATGGCTTCGCGGCTGCGGAAAAGCAGTTGAATATGTCGAAGGCCTCGATTAGCCGTCATATCCGCGAAGTCGAGGAGACGCTGGGTGCCCGCTTGTGCGAGCGCGGCCCCTCGGGATTCGTGCTGACGCATGCGGGAAAAGTCGCGCTCGATCTGGCGCGCGACGCGATCCGCGCGCTGGAACGGATCCAGCCGGAAATCGACGCCGTGCGCGGCGTGCTGTCTGGCACTCTGTCGATCGGCATGGTCGAGCACATCATTAGCGACGACGGCTGCCACCTGTCCGAAGTTCTCGCCGCACTTAAACAGCAGGCGCCGGACGTGAGCGTCGAGCTTCGTGTCATGACGTTTAACGAACTCGATCTGGCATTGCGGGAACGCCATGTCCAGGTGGCAATTCGCGGCATGTACCGGCGCGAGGCGGGGTTTCATTACCGGCCGCTCTTCATCGAGCGGCAAACACTCTACGTGGCGCGGCACAAGTTGCGCGAGGCGTCGACCTTACCGCTCGTCTATCGCGAGCAGCCGTTCGTGCACGAGGCGCTCAATATGCTGGGGATGGAGCGTGGACCGTCTGCGTTAGGGCTTGAGGCGGTCGCGATGCTGGTGTTGTCGGGACACTATGTCGGCCTGTTGCCGCAGTTCTATGCGGCGTCGTTTGCAAAGCGCCACGCGCTCGCGAAAGTGCCGTCCGGCCCGGTCTATGAAAATACGATCAGCGCGATTACCGAAATTTCCCGCCCGACAACGCGCGCGCTCGAGTTATTTCTGGATCTGCTGCAACAGCTTCACGGCGCGGGATGAGGGTCTCGCCGCGCTAAAGTAGTCCGGTCTGCGCACGCGTACCCACCAACATGTTAAGCATCGCGAATGAAATTTCAGCGATGATGTTTTGCCGAATACGCCGGCGGCGTCCGGCACATCAAACGATGCGCAATCTCACTGGAACGGATCGAGCGCATGCGCCGCCACGAAGATGGCCAGCATCCGCTTGATATGCGAGTCGATCTCGCTGCGCACGCCGTCCACATTCTGGCCGAGCATCGCCCGCATCAGAAGCGGCGCCACGATGGAATCCAGAATCTGCGTCGCCAGAACGCGCGCGTGATTTTTGCGCGTGGCTTCGCTGCGCGCGGCGCGCGGCTGCTGCGAATGCTCTGCTATCAGCGTGGTGACCATTTCGATCGCACGCAGACGCCCCGCCTCATGGGTCAATTGCGCAAGCGCCGGGAAGCGCGGCGCATCTGCTACCACCACCCGCGTCAACGCGATAACTTCATCGCTCAACAGGCGCGTGACCAGCGTCCTCGTCGCGAAAGTCAGCAACTCCAGCAAGGAGTCGGCTCGTCTTGTGTCCGCGATGATGCGCATGCTGCGCTCCACGGAGCGTGTCACGACCGCGGAAAAAAGCGCTTCTTTATTTTCGTAGCGGCTGTATAGCGTGGCCTTGCTGGCGGATGCCCGATCGGCAATCCGCTCCAGCGAAGCGCCCGCGAAACCGTATTCGAGAAACACCGCGGTGGCGGCATCGAGGATCCGTTCTTCGACCTCGCCCGCCATCGACGCGGACGGTCGGCCCTTGCGCGGACAAAACCGCATCTTGAGTGAGAAGGCCGTCGAGGGGCTATCGCCGCCCTTGATGATGCGTTTGATCATGCTGCCTGCCGGAAAAAATGACCCTCAAATTATCACAGTTTCTCTGGGTGAATAGAACGGTACCGTACCGTTCTATTGTATGATCCCGGCAATTGAGTATTTCTGGAGAGACCGATGGCAGGCAGTGAAAGCGATATGGAAACGCCGTCCGGCGCGCAAGGCAACCCAGGCGCGGAGCCCGGCAAGGCCCCCGTGAGCCCGGCCCGCAAGCGCCTGAACCTGCTGATCGGCGCGCTCGTGCTCACCGTGCTGGTGGCGGCCGGCGTGCTCTACTGGCTGCATAGCCGGCATTACGAGAGCACGGACGACGCGTTTATCGACAGCAACCAGAGCCAGATCGCCTCGCAGATCAGCGGGCGCGTGATCGAATTGCTGGTCGCAGACAATCAGCACGTCGACAAGGGCCAGCCTATCTTGCGCATCGATCCGCGCGACTATCAGGTCAAGCTCGAACAGTCGGAAGCGCAGGAAGCCAATGCCGTCGCACAGGTTGCGCAGGCGCGCGCCGACCTGACCGTGCAGATCGCCAATCTCGCGCAGCAGGAGGCGCAGGTACGGGTGTCCGAGGCCGATCTGGTGCAGGCGAAACAGGACCTGGCGCGCTTTCTGGGCGTGGACCCCGCCGCCATCACGCGTCAGCAGCTCGATCAGAGCCAGGCTAGCGCAAAAAGCTCGCTGGCGAAGCTCGACAGCGCGAAGCAGGCGGTCGCCGCCGCACAGGCGCAAATCGTCTCGCAGCGGACCAAAATCGACGCGACGCAGGCATCGGTGCGCCAGATACAGGCCGACGTCGACAACGCCAAACTCCAGTTGAGCTACACGGAAGTGGACGCGCCCCAGGCGGGCAAGATCACGCGCAGAACCGTGAATCTGGGCAACTACGTGACGCCAGGGCAGGCGCTCGTCGCCGTGGTCCCTGACGATATGTGGGTGACCGCCAACTTCAAGGAGACGCAGCTCATCCACATGAAGGTCGGCCAGCCGGTCGACGTCACCGTCGACGCCTATCCGGACAAGCTGCTGCATGCGCACGTCGAAAGCCTGCAGCGCGGTACAGGTTCCGTGTTTAGCAGCCTGCCCGCTGAAAACGCCACCGGCAACTATGTGAAAGTGGTCCAGCGTCTGCCCGTAAAAATCGTGTTCGACGGCGACGACTGGCGCAGCCTGCCGCTGGCGCCGGGCTTATCAGTCAGCCCGCGCGTCACGGTGCAATGACCATGGCCGACACTCACGCGGCACTGCCACGCTCGGCGGCCGGAGCGTATAACCCGTGGCTGATTGCGGTGATCGTATCGATTGCGACCTTCATGGAAGTGCTCGACACCACCATCGCCAACGTCGCGCTCAGACACATTGCCGGTGGCCTCGGCGCGAGCCAGGATCAGAGCACCTACATCACGACCAGCTATCTGGTGAGCAACGCCATCGTGCTGCCGATCAGCGGCTGGCTCGCAAACGTGGTGGGACGCAAGCGTTTCTACATGATCTGCGTGCTCATCTTCACGGTCAGTTCCGTGGCATGCGGCTTTGCGACATCCCTGCCGCTGATGATCGTCTTCCGCGTCTTGCAGGGTCTGGGCGGCGGCGGCCTCGCGCCGGTCGAGCAAAGCATTTTTGCCGATACCTTTACCCCCGAAAAACGCGCGATGGCATTTGCGCTGTACGGCCTCACCGTCGTCACGGCGCCGGCCATCGGGCCGATGCTGGGCGGCTGGATCACCGAAAACTACTCGTGGCACTGGGTGTTTCTGATCAACTTCCCGGTCGGCGTGCTCTCGCTCGTGCTCACCGGCATGTTCGTCAGCGACAGCAAGCTGGTGAAGGAGGAACGCCGCACGCTGCTCGCCAAGGGACTACGGATCGACTATTTCGGCTTTGCGCTGGTCGCGGTGGGCTTCGGTTGCCTGCAGATCGTGCTGGACAAATTCGAGCGC
Source organism: Paraburkholderia sp. BCC1885 (assembly GCF_900996235.1). GTDB lineage: Bacteria > Pseudomonadota > Gammaproteobacteria > Burkholderiales > Burkholderiaceae > Paraburkholderia. The sequence continues at coordinate 160,653 of NZ_CAAJGM010000077.1, read as the reverse complement.
GAGGACGGCTTTTCGTCGCCGTTCATCTGCTGGCTGGCGGGCATCGCGGCGGTGTCGCTGCTCACGCTCGTGTTCTGGGAACTGCGGGTCCGGCAGCCGATTGTCAACCTGCGGCTCTTCAAGTCGAGCGCCTTTGCCATCAGTTGCAGTGTGATGTTCGCGTTCGGTTTCATCATCAACAGCACGACGCAGATCCTGCCGCAGTTCACGCAGGTGCTGCTCGGTTACGACGCCACCAATGCCGGTCTGACGCTCGGCCTGGGCGGACTCGTCACGCTGGTCGTCATGCCGATTGCCGGCATCGTGACGGGGCGCGTGTTTCAGCCCAAATGGCTGGTGCTGATGTCGCTCGCGGGAACCGGCATCGCGCTGTTTCATTCGGCCGGGCTGAACCTCAACATCGGCTTCTGGGACGTCTCGCTGTCGCGGCTGTTTCAGGTCATCTGGCTGCCGTTCCTGTTCATTCCGCTGTCCGCCGTGCAGTTCGTCGGCATACCGCCTAAAGAGAACAACAACGCGTCCGCCCTCATCAACATGATGCGCAACCTGGGCGGCAGCTTCGGCGTCTCGCTCGTGACCACACAGCTTGCATGGCGCGAGCAGTTCCATCACGCACGGCTCGCCGAACACATCACGCCGTATAACGGCTTCGTCACGTCGCTCGGTTCGATTGCCTCGACCGTCGAGCAACAGGCGTCCGTCATGAGTTATCTCGACGTGTTCATCATGCTGGGCTGCATTGCACTAGTGCTCTGCCCGATTTGCATTCTGTTGCCCAAACTGCCGAAGGGAGCCCAGATCAATGCGCACTGATTATCGACTGCTTCCGCTTGTGTGCGCGATGAGCGCCGGCCTCGCGCTCAGTATGTCCGCCTGCACGATGGGCCCGGATTTCAAACGCCCCGCGCTGCCCGCGCCGGATCAATGGAGCGGATCGTCAGCGGCAAATGCGGCGGCTTCCGTCACCGTTGCCGAGCCCCTCGATCCAGGCTGGTGGAATAGTTTTGGCGATCCGCTGCTGACTGAGCTTGTCACGCAGGCGATCCGCAATAACCTGGACCTCAAGGTGGCCGCTGCGCGGCTGGCCGAGTCTCGCGCGCAACTGGGACAGGCGAAGGCCGCGGAATTCCCGACGCTCGACGGCAACGCCTCCTATACCCGCGAACTGCAGAGTGCCGATGGCGTCATCGGCCTGCTGGACGGCGCGGGAAGCTCGACGCCGGCTACCGGTACGAATGGGCTCGGCGGCCGGCAAGGCGGCATTCCGACCCAGAGTGCGTCGCCGGCAGCCATCCCGCCGTTCAATCTGTATCAGTACGGATTCGATGCCTCCTGGGAGCTCGATCTGTGGGGCCGGGTGCGGCGCACCACGGAAAACGCGAGCGCCACCGCCGAGGCCCAGGAATACGCTCGCCACGACGCGGTGGTGTCGACCGTGGCGGAAGTCGCGCGCGATTACCTCGATCTGCGCGGTACCCAGGAAAAACTGAGGATTACCAGGGAAAATCTGGCCTACGCGCAACGCACCGTGCAATTGACGGCAGACCGTGCCAAGCACGGCCTCGCCACCGACCTCGATGTCGCCAATGCGCAGAGCGAAGCGGCATCGACCGCCGCGGAGATTCCCCAGGACGAGCAGCAGCAGGCTCAGCTTATCAATGCGATCGGCTTGTTGCTCGGAGAATATCCGCAGGCGCTCACCGCGCGGCTCACCGCACAGTCGGCCGCGCCGGTCGTGCCGCCGCGCGTGCCGGTGGGGCTGCCGTCGGAACTGGCGCATCGGCGGCCGGACATTCGCGAGGCCGAGGCGCAACTGCACGCGGCGACGGCTAATATCGGCGCGGCCAAGGCCGACTTCTTCCCGAAGATCACGCTATCGGGCAGCGTCGCGATTCAGGCAACCCAGTTCACCAATCTGGGAAGCTGGGGTGCGCGCAGCTATAGTGCGGGGCCGAGCCTGTCGATACCGCTCTTTGAAGGTGGTCAGCTAACAGCGACCCTCGCGCTAAGAGAAGCCCAACAGCAGGAAGCCGCGATCAACTATCGCAAGACGGTACTCTCGGCATTCAGGGATGTGGATGATGCAATGACCGGCTACGCGGCGGAACAACAGCGCAGAGATCGCCTCGATGAAAGCGTGAAGGCCTCGCGCCGGGCGCTGGAAATTGCCAACAAGCGCTACGTGCGGGGCATTTCGAATTACCTCGATGTACTGACCGCGCAAAAGACGCTCCTCACCGACGAGGAGCAACTGGCCGACAGCACCGCGACGGTGACCACCAACCTGGTCGCGCTGTATAAGGCTTTAGGCGGTGGCTGGGATATGGCGGAGAAAGAAGCGAGTAACGCCGGCGACCCAAATCACAAAGATTGATTTGCAGGATTCCTTGCTAAATTGCGAATCCTGCAAACGCTGCCGTCGCCCTCTTTCGCATTTCAGCCACGCCGCTTGCGGCGCACCAGCCAGCCGTGGACTTTTCGGTTGAGCCCGCGGTGGCACGGCGGGCGTTGCGCGCCCGCTCGGTCCATGCACGAGCGCAAGTCCACACCTGCAACGGGCCGCGTCATTTTCCGTGGCCTGTTGCAACGTCGATGACGATCTTGCCGCGCACGTGGCCCTCCTTCTGTCTGGCGAGCGCCTGCGGTGCTTCATCGAACGAAAACGTTTCGCTTACCTTAACAATTATCCTGCCGTCCTCGATCAGCGCCGCAATGCTGGCGAGTTGCGCGCCGTTGGGCTGCGCGGTGTAGCGCGCGGCCCGCGCGCCATGCGCCGAGGCCTCGGCCTGCGACGGCTCGGTGAGCGTGGAGATCAAGGCGCCGCCGGGCGCCACCACTGCCCATGAACGCGTTTGCGTGTCGCCGCCGACGAGATCGAAAACCAGGTCCATTTCCTGTGCGACGTCCTCGAACCTTTGCGTGGAGTAATCGATCACGTGATCGGCACCCAGCTCGCGGACAAAGTCCAGACTATCGCCAGACGCAGTGACGAATACCTCAGCGCCCTTGTAACGGGCGAACTGCACCCCACAATGCCCTACGCCGCCCGCACCCGCGTGAATCAGCACACGCTGGCCCGTTCGCAAGCCGCCGTGATCGAACAAGCCCTGCCAGGCCGTTAGCGCAGCCAGCGGCACGGCGCCCGCCACAGAGGCATCGGCCTTCTTCGGCGGTCGCGCCAGCGCATGCTCATCGACGAGGACGTATTCGGCGTATGCGCCCTGCCCCTGGCCAACGAAGCCGAAGACCGCGTCGCCGGGCTTCCAGCGCCGCACGTCATTGCTCACGCGTTCCACCACGCCGGCAAAGTCGCGCCCCAGCGTGTAGGGCAATTGGTCTGCGCCGACCAATGGATAGTCGCCGGCGAGCGTCTTGAGATCGACTGGATTGACGCTCGCAGTCTGCACCCGGACCAGCACCTGGTCTTCGGTGGGCTCCGTCACGTCGACCGTTTCCTGCCTGAATTGCTTCAGATCGCCAAATTCGTGAATACGATACGCCTGCATGCGCTTCATGATTGCCTCCTGGATCGGCTAAAACCAACGATCTCAGACGCTGCGCAAGCGGCGTTCCTTTCGCGATTGCCCGCTCGGAATGCGGATTGCTGCTTTTTTATCCAACGCGCCCTTCCGGCGCACCATGGAGAGAGTCAAGATGGATTCAGATCTCGAAACCCGTATCCGCCAACGCGCTTACCAATTGTGGCAAAACGACCCGTCACCGGACGGCAAGGCCGATGCTCACTGGGAAACAGCGCGCAGGCAAATCGAAGCGGAAGGCGATTCTGCCTCCCATGGCGCAGCGCCTAACGTCGATCAATCCGCCGATCGGGAAAGCGGCGAACGCCCAGTGGCCGAGGAGAAATTGCAGGACGTGTCGGTCGTTTCGTCTTCGTCGGGCCGCACGGCTAAGCGGTAGCGTGCCTGATCCTGGCGTAAGGGCTGCTTGCCGTAGATAAAAGGCATGCGATAAAAATCGCACCGTGACGCCAGCAGGCACGGCCGTTGCGGTGCGTGCTGGCCTCGCTACAAAAGTTTCGACGCCGCCCGCACCCGCCGTTTGCGCTGCTTTTCAAGCGCTTTAAAAGCGGCCTCGGCGTCGCGGTCGGTGCCAAATACTCCGCGATTTGCGCGCAGCAGTTCCTCGCTGGCCACCACATCATTTAGCGTACCGAAACGTTTCTGCAGCTTTTTCAGGCGCTTGGCCGTTTTTAACTGCTTCTTCTTAAGCAAAGGCCCGAAAAATTCCAGCAGATAGCGCACCTTTTTGCCAGCTTTACGGACGTCGTGATATGCCGCGTAGTCGGAGCGTTTGGCGCGTCCAGCGCGGCGTAGGCGTTGACTCAGCGACTTCTCGGCGGACGCAACCCGTTTGCGCGCAAACCGCTTCAACGAGGTAGGGCCGCCGGCTTGATCCTGAAGCGCACCGCTCGCATCGGCGAGCGCGCCACGCAGCACTTTTTGAATCCCGGCATGAGATAGCGCTTCGCGGCTGTCGTCCAACGCGGCGCCGCGTGCTGCACGCAGACGTTCGGTAGGCGCCTCACGCGCGCCCAAGGTTTCGATGAGCAATTCCGTCAGGATGTCCCAATCCCGCGTTTTCCCCGCAGCGCCTGCGAGAGACTTGAAACGCTCGCGTTGCTGGTCGTCAAGCTCTCGGCCCAGCAGCGGCCGGTAGGCCCAAAGCAGCGAGCGCAGGCGGCGCAGCGCGATCCGCAGTTTGTGCAGCACGTCCGCGTCGGAGTTGGCTTTGAGCGCCGCAGCGTGTTCGAGCGCCTCGTCCACGAGCGGCTGGGCATAGGCCGCAAAATGCGACTCTGCGCTATCTGCTTCAAGCCGGCGCTCTTGCCTGGCGGCCTGTGTGTCATCCATGAAGCCTCCCTGACGTTTTGCTTAAAGGTAGCAAAAGCGGTTCCCGCTCGTGCCAGGCAACGCGATGTGCCAGAATCGCATGCATGAACCGGATCGCTGCCCTTCCAATGTACAACGTCAGTCCCGCGCTTGCCGCCGAATGGCGCGCGCTACTGCGTGACGTTTTGCCGACGGTCGATCCGCTGGCCGTCATCGTCGAGGCCGGGGACGATCTGCAGACTTTGTGGCGCCAGCCTGATCTTTTGCTTTCGCAGACCTGCGGCTACCCGTTGATGAAAGGCTTGCACGAGCACGTGCAGTTGATTGCCACGCCCCGGTTCGATGCGCCGGGCTGCACAGGCGCGGATTATTCGAGCGTGCTGGTGACCCGCGCCGATGCGCCGTTCGACACGCTCGAAGCATGCCGCGGTTCGCGCGCCGCGTACAACCAGGACGATTCGAATAGCGGCATGAATGTGTTTCGGCACGCCGTTGCACCGCTTGCCCAGGACGGCAGGTTTTTCAGCGAGGTCATTCGAACCGGCTCGCATCTCGGCTCGCTGCGCGCAGTGGCGGAAAACCGCGCGGATGTGGCCGCCATCGACTGCGTGAGCTTTGCGTTCATCGGCGATACCATGCCGGAACTGGCGCAACAGGTGCGGGAAATCGGCTGGACAGCGGCGTCGCCGGGTTTGCCGCTGATTGCGGCGAAGAACGTGCCGCACGAGTTGATCGAATCGTTGCGGGCGGCGCTAAACGACGCCGTAGCGGCCCACCCCGAACGCGCCGCGCGATTGCGCCTGAAAGGATTCGAGCGCTTGGCCCTGAGCGACTATGCCCGCATCACGCGGCTGGAAAACGAGGCGCGGGCCTTGGGTTATCCGCACCTCGCCTGAGCGGTCCGCACGGTCCGTCCGGCCTCACGCGCTCAACGGCACGCCGGACTCAGCCCACCTCCAGCACCAGCAACTGCGCGCCATCTGCCACCTGATCGCCCACGGCATACAGCACTTCCGACACCGTTCCCGCTGACGGTGCGCCAATCGTGTGCTCCATCTTCATGGCTTCCATGACGATCAACGGCGCGCCTTTCTCGACCACCGCACCGGCTTCCACCAGCACGGCGATTACCTTGCCGGGCATCGGCGCGGTGAGGCGCCCTTCTCCATGCTCGGCGTCCGCTGCGTGCGCGAGCAGGTTTTGCCATTCGAAAGCCTGCGCCTCGCCGAGGCAAAACACGTGAAACACGTCGCCGTCGACGAACACGCGTCCCGTGATATGCGAGTCGCCCATCGTCGCGCCGAATTCATGCACGCCCGTGCCGCTCCACCACGTAAAGCTGTCGCGTTGCTCCGCATACTCCAGCGTTTGCACGCCGCCATCGCGGGCGAAAGTCGTGGCAAAGGCCGTATCGCTTTCGACTTCGCGCCATGCCAGCGTCTGCGTGTAGCCGCTATTGAGCCGCCAGTGCGTCAACGCATCCCAGGGCGATGCTCCATGAGCGGCGCCGCCTTCACGCGTGAGCAACGCAGCGCAGGCTAGCGCCAGTGCTTCGCGGAAGGGCTTTTTCACCGGCGCAAACAGGGCGTCGTGATGCCGCTCGATCAGCCCGGTGTCGAGATCGCCGCTCGAAAAGGGCTCGCTCGCCACGATGCGTTGCAGGAACTCGACATTGGTATGCGGCCCCACCACCTCGCACGCACGCAAGGCGCGGCTCATCCGCGCGAGCGCCTCCGCACGCGTGGCGCCATGCACGATCAGCTTGGCGATCATCGGGTCGTAGAACGGTGTGATGGTGTCGCCTTCACGCACGCCGCTATCGATACGCACCGGCGCACGTGAAGCCGCCGGCCCTGTCGATCCAAGGGTGAATTCGACGCCTTCAGGCATGCGCAGATGCTTGAGCGTCCCCGTCGACGGCAGGAAACCGCGCGCCGGATGCTCCGCATAAATGCGCGCCTCGATAGCGTGGCCGTCGAGCTTCAATTGCGCCTGCGTGAGCGGCAAAGGCTCGCCGGCGGCCACCCGAAGTTGCCATTCCACCAGGTCGAGGCCTGTCACCATTTCGGTCACCGGATGCTCGACCTGCAGGCGCGTGTTCATCTCCATGAAGTAGAAATGACTCGCACCCGTCATGATGAACTCGACCGTACCGGCACCGACGTAATTCACCGCGCGTGCCGCCGCCACCGCGGCCTCGCCCATCTCGCGCCGCAATTCGGCCGCAAGCCCCGGCGCCGGCGCTTCTTCCAACACCTTCTGATGACGACGCTGCACCGAGCAATCGCGATCGAACAGATACACCGCGCCGCCATGCTGGTCCGCAAACACCTGCACTTCGACGTGACGTGGCCGCGTCAGATACTTCTCGATCAATACGCGATCGTTGCCGAAACTGCTGGCCGCCTCGCGTTTGCACGAAGCCAGCGCCGCCGCGAAATCTTCGTTGCGCTCGACCACGCGCATGCCCTTGCCGCCGCCGCCCGCGCTTGCCTTCAACAACACCGGATAGCCCATCGCGTCCGCTTCACGTTGCAGCAATTGCGCGTCCTGATCGTCGCCGTGATAGCCGGGCACGAGCGGCACCGCCGCGGCATGCATCAGCGCCTTGGCGGCCGCTTTGGAACCCATCGCCGCAATCGCTTCAACCGGCGGTCCGATGAAGACGATACCGGCTGCTTCGCAAGCCTGTGCAAACGCTTCGTTCTCCGACAGAAATCCATAGCCCGGATGCACGGCCTGCGCGCCCGTCGCCAATGCCGCCGCGATGATCCGTTCGTAGCGCAGATAGCTTTCGGCTGCGGTCGAATCGCCGATATGCACCGCTTCGTCGCACGCCGCGACGTGCTTCGCGGTGGCGTCGGCGTCGGAATACACCGCCACGCTCGCAATGCCCAGGCGCTTGCAGGTTGCCGCAACCCGGCAGGCAATCTCGCCGCGGTTGGCAATCAGAATCTTGTTGAACATGAGGTGTCTCGCTGAGTTGTCCACGTGCGGACTGTTGTTCTGCGGTTTATCGCGGCCGGCGATACTATCAACTGCTGCGCCATGCGGGCGCCCGCTTTTCGAGGAACGACGCCACGCCTTCGCGTCCTTCGGCGCTCGCGCGCACGCGAGCGATGCGCGAAGCTGTGTCTTCGATCAGCACCTCGTCGATCTCACGCCCCGCGATATCCTGCACGAGCTGCTTGCAGGCGCGCACCGCGTGCGGGCCGTTGGCGCAGAGCGTCTCGGCCAGGTGCTGCACGGTGGTGTCGAGCTGATCGTCACTCACCGCTTCACTCACCAGGCCAAGCCGCAGCGCTGTCGCACAGTCGAACAGTTCGGCGGTGGTGAAGTAGCGGCGCGACGCCTGCTCGCCGAGGGCGCGAATTACATACGGCGCGATCGTCGCGGGAATCAGGCCAAGGCGCGCTTCCGACAGGCAAAAGCGCGCGGTATCCAGCGCCACCACGATGTCGCAGGCACAGATGAGACCCATGCCGCCCGCGTAAGCATCGCCATTGACGCGCGCGATTACCGGCTTGTTGCAGCGGTAAATGGCCGAGAGCATTGCCGCGAGCCGCATGGCGTCGGCATGATTCTCCTCGTCGGAATACCCGGCCATCTTTTTCATCCAGTTCAGATCCGCGCCCGCGCAAAACGCCTTGCCGTTGGCGGCCAGCACGACTGCCCTGATGTCATCGCGTTCGTTGAGCGCCTGAAACGCGGCGGTCAGCTCCGCGATCATCGTTTCGTTGAATGCGTTGCGCACGTCGGGACGATTCAGCGTCACCGTCGCCACCTGGCCGGCGAATGTCAGACTCAAAGTTTCGTACTGCATATCGATCGGCTCCTTCGTTCGCATCGCGGCGTCACATTCTGAACACACCGAAACGCGTGTCGTCGATGGGTGCGTTCATCGCCGCGGACAGACCGAGCCCGAGCACGTCGCGGGTTTGCGCCGGATCGATCACACCATCGTCCCACAGACGGGCGCTCGCATAATACGGATGCCCCTGATGCTCGTATTGCTCGCGGATCGGCTGTTTGAACGCCTCCTCTTCCTCGGCCGTCCATGTGCCGCCCTTGCCTTCGATGCCATCACGCTTGACCGTCGCCAGCACCGACGCGGCCTGCTCGCCGCCCATCACCGAAATGCGCGCGTTCGGCCACATCCACAGAAAACGCGGCGAATACGCGCGGCCGCACATGCCGTAGTTGCCGGCCCCGAACGAGCCGCCAACGATCACCGTGAACTTCGGCACCTTCGCCGTGGCCACCGCGGTCACCATCTTGGCGCCATTGCGGGCAATGCCTTCGTTTTCGTACTTGCGGCCCACCATGAAACCGGTGATGTTCTGCAGGAACACCAGGGGAATCTTGCGCTGGCAGCACAGTTCGATAAAGTGCGCGCCCTTTAACGCCGACTCGGAAAACAGAATGCCGTTATTGGCGATGATGCCGACCGGATGTCCCCAGATATGCGCGAAACCGGTGACGAGCGTCGTGCCGTAGCGCGCCTTGAATTCGTCGAAAGCGGAATCGTCGACGATACGGGCAATCACTTCGCGGATGTCGAACGGCTTGCGCGTATCCACTGGAATTACGCCGTAGATACTTTTTGCGTCATAGCGCGGCGGCTTCGGCTCCTGCAAGGCCACCGGCGCCTGCTTGCTGCGATTCAGATTGCCGACGATGCTGCGCGCAATGCCCAACGCATGCGCGTCGTTCTGCGCGAGATGATCGACCACGCCGGAGAGGCGCGTGTGCACGTCGCCGCCACCAAGATCTTCCGCGCTGACCACTTCGCCCGTTGCGGCTTTCACCAGCGGCGGGCCACCGAGAAAAATCGTCCCCTGATTCTTGACGATGATCGATTCGTCGCTCATTGCCGGCACGTAGGCACCGCCCGCCGTGCACGAACCCATCACCACGGCGATCTGCGCAATGCCCGCCGCGGACAGGTTCGCCTGGTTGTAGAAGATGCGCCCGAAGTGATCGCGATCGGGGAACACGTCGTCCTGGTTCGGCAGATTGGCGCCGCCGGAATCCACCAGATAGACGCACGGCAGATGGTTTTCCGCCGCGATTTCCTGCGCCCGAACGTGCTTCTTCACCGTCACCGGATAGTATGTGCCGCCCTTCACCGTGGCGTCGTTGCAGACGATCACGCATTCCTGCCCGACAATCCGGCCAATGCCCGTAATCACGCCCGCGCCTGGCGCGTCGTCGTTATACATGCCGAACGCCGCCAGCTGCGACAACTCCAGGAACGGCGTGCCAGGATCGAGCAGTTGCGCGATACGGTCACGCGGCAGCAGCTTGCCACGCCCGACGTGTTTGTCGCGCGCCGCCTGACCGCCGCCCAGCGCGAGCTTGTCGATTTTGGCGCGCAAATCGGCAACCAGGGTCTCGAGCGCCGCCGCGTTTTTGCGGAAATCGTCCGAGCGCGGATTCAGCTTTGTTTCGATGATCGGCATTGCTTAGCTCTCCTGTTTGCTTCGATCACGCCGTTTCCGCAAACAGTTCGCGGCCGATCAACATACGGCGGATTTCGCTGGTGCCCGCGCCGATCTCATAGAGCTTCGCATCGCGCCATAGACGTCCCACCGGATATTCGTTGATATAGCCATTGCCGCCGAGAATCTGGATCGCTTCGCCCGCCATCCACGTGGCTTTTTCAGCGGTATAGAGAATCACGCCCGCGCAGTCCTTGCGCATCTGGCGCACGTGTTCCGAACCCATGGTGTCGAGCTGGCGGCCAACCGCGTACAGATACGCGCGGCACGCCTGCAGGGTGGTGTACAGATCCGCCACCTTGCCCTGAATCAGCTGGAATTCGCCGATCGACTGGCCGAACTGCTTGCGGTCGTGAATGTAAGGGACCACCGAGTCCATCACCGCGACCATGATGCCGGTCGGGCCGCCCGCGAGCACCGCGCGCTCGTAATCGAGTCCGCTCATCAGCACTTTTACGCCGCCGTTCAACTGGCCGAGGATGTTTTCTTCCGGCACTTCGACGTTCTCAAACACCAGTTCGCCGGTATGCGAGCCGCGCATGCCGAGCTTGTCGAGTTTCTGCGCGACCGAAAAGCCCTTCATGCCCTTTTCGACGATAAACGCCGTGATGCCGCGCGGGCCGGCTTCGAGATCCGTCTTCGCGTAGACCACCAGCGTGTCGCAATCCGGTCCGTTGGTGATCCACATCTTGGTGCCATTCAGCACGTAGTGGTCGCCTTTTTTGTCCGCGCGCAGTTTCATGCTGACCACATCGGAACCTGCGTTGGGCTCGCTCATCGCGAGCGAGCCGACGTGATCGCCGGAAACCAGCTTCGGCAGATACTTCTGCTTTTGCGCCTCGGTGCCGTTACGATGAATCTGGTTCACGCACAGATTCGAATGCGCGCCATACGACAAGCCGACCGAAGCCGACGCCCGCGAAATCTCTTCCATCGCAATCATGTGCGCCGTGTAGCCCATATTGGCGCCGCCGTATTCCTCCGACACCGTCATGCCGAGCACGCCCAGATCGCCGAATTTTTTCCACAGGTCCATGGGGAACTGATCGGTGCGATCGATTTCCGCGGCGCGCGGCGCAATTTCCTTCGCCGCGAAGCCCGCAAGGCTGTCGCGCAGCATTTCGATCTCTTCACCAAGCGGGAATTGCAAACCGGGCAGGTTACTCATTGCAGTGTCTCCAGAATTCGTAGGCTTGTCGCACGCGCGCCTGCTGATGCGCGCTCATTACGCGCGGCTTTCATCGCGCGCGTTCGCATAGGTCGAATTTCACGCTACATTAACGTATACGTCAATAGGTATTTTTGAGTGATACTCAGAAACCTTTTCTACCTCCAAACTCCCTAAATCACCGTGATAAAATCAACGCCGCCAAGGGCGCTCTGGCCCAAAATCTGAACTGGACTCATATGATGGCCGCACCGAAGGCCGTAGCCACGACCGACGCCGTTGCATCGCGCCGCCAGCCGGCCGGTCGCAAATCGCAACAGCGCGTGAAGGAGATTCTTCAGGCCGGCCGCGAGGTGTTCTCCGAAAAAGGCTACGAGCGCGCCACCACGGCCGAGATCGCCCAGCGCCTGGGCATCTCCGAGGCGACGGTGTTCAGCTACTTTCGCGGCAAGCGGGAGTTGTGCGCGCGAGTAATCGGCGACTGGTACGACGAAATCATCGCGGCCATCGAAACCGGCCTGCCGCGTGACGGCAGTGTGCGCCAGCAGTTCGCTTTCATCGTGCGCACGCATCTGCGGCTGATGCTGGTGAACGGCACAGACCTGTGCGCGCTGGTGTTGTCCGAGGGCCGTGCGCGGCATCACGAACTCAGCGAAACGCTCACGGATATGCAGCGGCGTTACACGGCGCCGTTGATGCGCGTGCTGGCGCTCGGCCAGCAAACCGGCCAGGTTCGCGCGGATATGCCGCTGCGGCTGCTGCGTTCCATGGTGTTCGGGCCGATGGAACATGTCTTGTGGGACGCCACGCTCGCCAACCGCCGCATGGATATCGACGCCACGGCGGACAATCTGATCGACGTGTTATGGGCCGCCCTGCAACCGCCCGATGCGGCGCTGGCCGCGCTGATACAGTTCCGGCACGAGGTAGGCGAAGCGAGCCGGCGGCTCGAAGCGGCCGAAGCAGCGCACAAGGGCGCGGCGGGCAATACGGCGTCGCCCGCCAGGCGCGGCAGGAAGGCGGATAACGCGTAGCGGAGCAACGCGCCGGCAGCAAGGGCCGATCAACTACGGCATGCAGATGTAGTTCCGTTCAGCAGGGGATTCAAACATGAAGTAGATCCCTGCCGAGCTGTTAGGTAAATCACGCTGCTTCCTGACGCCTCGGCTTGCGCGAGCAGGCGCGGTACGAACTGAATCGCACAGCGCCAGCCCGCATCCAGGATTTACATCACGCCAGGTCCGGCATCCGACAGCGCCTGCGGCGGCGTGCGCGGATCCGGGTCCCTCGCTGGCGACCCTGCCGGCGGCTCATCCTTCGGCGCCTTCACGCGGAACCAGATCGCATACAGCGCCGGCAGGAATACGAGCGTGAGCACCGTGCCGACAGCCGTGCCGCCAATCAACGTATAGGCCATCGATCCCCAGAACACCGATGTCGTCAGCGGAATAAACGCAAGCACGGCCGCCATCGCTGTCAGCAGCACCGGCCTTGCGCGTTGTACCGTCGCCTCCACCACGGCGTGATACGGCTCCATCTTTTCGTCGTGCACGTTGTTGCGGATCTGCTCGATCAGGATCAGCGTGTTGCGCATCAGGATGCCCGCCAGCCCGATCAGTCCAAGGATGGCGTTGAACCCGAACGGCTGGTGGAACAGCAACAGCGTCGCTACCGTACCGATGATGCCCAGCGGCCCCGTCAGGAATACCATCGCCATCGTCGGGAAAGAGCGCGTTTGCAGGATCAGCACCAGCAGAATCAGCAGCAGCATGACCGGAAAGATCGGCGCCAGAGCGGCATTCGCCTTGCCTGCCTCCTCGATGTTGCCGCCCATCTCGATCCGGTAACCCGGCGGCAGAGCCGCGATAATCGGTCCAAGCTGCTGCTGGACTTCCATCGATACCTGCGGCGGCTGCATGGTCTCGTCGATATCGCCGCGCACCGTGATCGTCGACAGGCGGTCACGGCGATGCAGGATCGGATCTTCGGGACGCATTTCGATGTGACCAATCTGGCTGATCGGCACGACACGGCCCTCGTGATTCACCAGATTCATGCCCTGCATCTTCGATGGGTCGAGGCGCGTGTCGCCGTCGCTACGTGCGACGAGTTCCACTGTGCGGATGTCCTCTCGCACCTGCGTGATCGGAATACCCGTGAGCAGGAACTGGATCTGCTGCGAGGCGTCCTCCGAACTCAGTCCGATCTGCTGCAGCCGGTCCTGATCGAGCACGAAGTGCAGGGTCGGCACCCGCTCCGACCAATCCTGATTCACCTGACGCATATGCTGGTTCGCCTGCATCACCGCGAACACACGTTGCGCGATTGCACGCACCTGCGTCCCGTCCGGGCCCATCACGCGGAACTCCACCGGGAAGCGCGTATAGGGGCCGAACACCAGTTGCGTCACCCGCACACGTGCCTGCGGCGCCAGACCGTCGGCAACCGCCTTGCGCATGCGCAGCTTGAGCCGCTCGCGCGTATCGGCATCGGGCGTGAGCACGATGATCTTCGCGAACGACGGATCCGGCAACTCAGGGTTATAGGCAAGAAAGAAGCGCGGCGCGCCCTGTCCAATGTAGCTGGTGACGACCTTCGCCTCGGGCTGCTGCTTTAGCCACTGCTCGATTTCAATCGTCGCCTTCTGCGTCGCTTCGATACTCGTGCCTTCGGGCATCTGCACTTCGACCAGCACCTCCGGACGGTCCGACTCCGGAAAGAACTGCTGCTTCACGACGCCCATGCCCATGATGGCGAGCACGAACAGCACCACGACCGTGCCGGCTACCCAGAACTTGTGGTCGACACCGGCGCGCACCAGGCGCCGCATGCGCTCGTACATCGGCGTGTGATAGATCGAGTCATAACCGTGCGCGAGCGGCTTGATATCCGGCAGCAGTTTCACTCCCAGATAGGGCGTGAATGTCTGCGCGCCAAGCCACGACGTCAGCAGTGCGAATGCCACGATCCAGAAAATGTTGCCCGCGTATTCGCCCGCGGTCGAGCGGGCGAAGCCCACCGGCGTGAAGCCGATCACGATCGTCAGCGTGCCGGCGAGCATCGCGGGCGCCACGTGGTTCCACGAATAGGTCGCGGCTTTGACCCGGTCGTAACCCTCCTCCATCTTCACCACCATCATCTCGATGGTAATGATGGCGTCGTCGACCAGCAGGCCCAGTGCAATGATCAGCGCCCCCAGCGTAATCCGGTCGAAGATCCGCCCGGTCACGCTCATGATCACGAACACCACCGCGAGCGTAAGCGGCACCGCCGCAGCCACCACGATCCCCACCCGCCAGCCAAGGCTCACGATGCTCACGAGCATCACCACGCCCAGCGCCACGAAAAACTTCAGCATGAACTCATCGACGGCGTCCGCAATGTTGACGGCCTGGTCGGTGATCTTGCTGAACCTGTAGCCCACCGGCAGCGACGCCGATATCCGGGTCTGCTCCTGCTGCAGCGATTTGCCCAGTTCTAGCCCATTCCAGCCATCCTGCATCACCACGCCCAGCGCAAGCGACGGCACACCGTTGTGACGGATCAGGAACGTTGCCGGATCTTCATAGCCGCGCGAAACCTCCGCGATGTCCGAGAGCTTGAGGGTGCGCCCCTTTGCGACGATCGGCGTATCGCGAATCTTCTGCAGGTCGTTCAATGCGCCGTCGAGCCGCGCGTAGACTTGCGGACCGTCCGTGTCGATCGACCCGGACGGGGTCACCGCGTTCTCCTTCTGCAGCGCGGCGAACACATCTGCCGGATTCACGCCGAGATTGGTAAGGCGCGCATACGAGAAGTTCACGAAAATGCGCTCGGGGCGCTCGCCCAGAATCGTCACTTTCTTGACACCGGGGATTTTCAGCATGTCCTGACGAATGCCTTCTGCTTCGCGCGTCAGCAGTCGCGGCGGCAGCCCCGGAGCTTCGAGCGCGTACAGAGCAAAGGTCACGTCCGAGTACTCGTCGTTGACGAACGGACCGAGCACGCCCTGCGGTAGCTTCGGGCTCTCGTCCGACAGTTTCTTGCGCGCCTGGTAAAACTGCTCCGGCACGTCCTTCGGGGGCGTCGTGTCTTTCAGCGTGAGTTGCATCAGCGCGAGGCCCGGACGGGTGATCGTCTCGACCCGGTCGTACCAGTCCAGTTCCTGCATCCGCTTCTCTAGCGGCTCCGCGACGAGGTCCTGCATTTCCTGCGCGGTCGCGCCTGGCCATACCGCCGTTACCGTCAGCACCTTCACCGTGAATGCGGGGTCCTCCGCCCGTCCGAGCTTGAGAAACGTCAGCACCCCGGTCAAAACAAGCGCGATGATCAGGAACAACGTGACCGCCCGCTCGCGCACCGCAAGCGCGGAGAGATTGAAGCCACTCATTGGCTGTCCCCTTGATCGCGAGGGTCCACGCTGGCATCGGTCCATCGCTGCGTTGCCACCCGGACCTGCTCGCCGTCGGTCAACTGATGCGCGCCGAGAGCGACAATCGTCTGGCCGGCGGCAAGACCCGAGGCGACCGTCGCCATTTCGCTGCCCGCCGAACGGACCTGGACCGCGCGATACGTCAGATGGGCGTCGCGCCCGATGACCCACACGCCGGGGCCGTGCCCACGGTCATAGAGAGCGCCCAGCGGCACGGCCATGTCGCCGGTGCTGCCGGCCTGCGCGAGATCGACCGTTACCGTCGCCCCGAATGGAGCTTGCGCAGCCGCGCCACTGAGGACATAGCGGGCCGCGAAGGTGCGGGTGAGCGGATCGGCTGAGTGCGACAGCTCGCGTAACTGCGCGGGGTAGCGCGTCTTGCCGTCGCCGTAGAGCGATGCGGTGGCGCCCGAGCCGAGCGCCGGGCGCACCATCTCAGGCAGCGAGACGAGTGCTTCGCGCGGGCCGTCCTGGGCGAGCACCAGCACGGTCTGCCCAGCACTGACCACCTGGCCCACGTCGGCCTCGCGGCTGAGCACGACGCCATCGGTGTCCGCTTTAAGAATTGCGTAGTCGTTGGCGTTATGGGCGAGGCCCGCCTGGGCCTGCGCCGCATCGAACTGAGCTTTTGCGCTACGCGCCGCCTCGACGGCAAGATCGTAGTCCTGGGCGGAGACCGCACCCTGCTCCACAAGCCCCTGAAGTCGCGCGAGATCCGCGGCGGATTTAACAGCGCGCGCATGGGCCGCATCGACGGCGCCCTGCTGGGCGGTCACATCGAGGGCGAGATCGTTGGGATCGAGGCGCATCAGCACATCGCCCCGATGCACGTGCTGGCCGACATCGACAAACCGCTGGATGACTTTGCCGCCGACCCGAAATCCGAGATCGCTCTCGACGCGTGCAGCGACCACACCTGTGAAGCTGCGTTCGGCAGTCCCGGCAGGCCGCACCGTGAACGATTCCACAAGCGGCGGCACGGTACGCGGGTCGGCCGGATGCGACTGGCTGCAGCCAGCGAAAACCCACGCGACGCCAAGTGCCGCAGCCCGGCGCAAAACGTGCAATTGCATGATGGCACTCCATGAAGATGAAGCGCCATTTTGTTTTCACGTTACGAATATGTCAACTCGTAACTTGTCACTTTTTTGGAGTTAGGGGGCAAGACTTCGCAAAATCAGACTGGACACGGCGGCCAGCGCAGCTTCGAGCTCTTCGCGCGGCCGGTATTGCAGCGCCACTGGATGCGAGAACAGCCGCAGCGCTTCAGAGATGCCGGAAACGACCTCGTCGAGCGGCGTTTTGCGCTCAAATTCGCCGGACGTGCGGCCAGCCTGCACGAGCTCGCGAGCCATGGCCATCAACGCCGCCTCATGGGTCGCCGCAGTCGCCCACGATTCTTCCATCGCGGAAATGACCAGTTCGTGCAACCGGGTGCCGTCGAAAAAGATCTCGAGACTGCGTTCGAGCGTGAGCTGCATGAAGCGCCGAAGCCTTTGCGTAGCGCTTCCCGGCCCGCCGACGACCTCACGCAGTTCGCTCTCCATTCGCCCGAGCACCGTTGTGCATACCGCCTCGCCAATTGCCTGCTTGGAGCTGAAGAACCGGTAAAGATAGGTACTCGAGACGCCGATCGCCTTGCCGAGATCGGCCACTGAGGTTTTGCGGTAACCGTAGAGACGAAAATGCTCGTCCGCCGCCATGATGATCTGGTGGTGCCGTTCATGTTCTGCACTACCGCGCAGGCCCGGAGCCGGCGACTCGGGCGGTGAATTCGGGGTCTTCTTCATGGCGTCGATTATCCTCCAATCAGTCGTTGACAGAAAGTTACTATTTGTTGAAACTGTAACTTTCCTGTTCCGCATTCACCCGTCATGAACATTCCATTCAAACGCCACGTCTATGTCATGGCCAGCGTCCTGCTGGCCGGATGCGCGGTCGGCCCCGACTATCAAAGCCCTACCGTTGCGCTGCCCGCGACCTTCAAAGGCGCCGCCGAGGTTGCAAATCGCGCTGCCCCGCAACCTGCGCCTTCGCTTTATACCTGGTGGCAAGGCTTCGACGATCCAGAGTTGAATCATGTCATCGACGTCGCGCTCGCCCAAAACCTCGATCTGGCGCAGGCCATGGCGCGCGTCGACGAGGTACACGCGGGGCTGGAAAGCGCGCGCTCCGCGCTGTTGCCGTCGGCCTCGTTGAACGCGCAAGCGGCACGAGCACATCAATCGCTGGAAGATCCGGACATCGCAGCCCAGGCGGCGTCACTGCCCGGCTACAACCGCAACGCCTACGACTATGAGGTTGCCGCCGGCGCCAGTTGGGAAATCGATCTGGCAGGCGGCCTGCGTCGCAGCGCCGAAGCGGCGCGCGCCGAATACGAAGCGAGCCAGGCCGCGATGGTGGCGGCACGCCTCGAAGTCATCTCCTCGACCGCCGATACCTACGTGCTCACGCGCACGCTGCAGGCACGGCTGCAACTCGCGCAACAGGAGACGGCAAGCCAGCAGGAACGCGTCCGACTGATCGGATTGCTCGCGGCGCGCGGTCTGGTGCCGGATCTGCAGTGGCGCCAGGCGCAGGGCGCGCTGGCTGCCGTGTCGGCCTCGGTGCCTGCCTTGCAGGCCGGTCTGGTGAGCGCCCGCAACGCGCTCGACGTCCTGATGGGCCGCAATCCGGGCACGACAGATCCGGTATTGGATGCCATTGCGCCCATTCCGGATGCGCCCGCTATCGATACCGCGAGCGGACCGGCCGAACTGCTGCGCCGCAGGCCCGACATCATCGTGGCAGAACGGCGGCTCGCGGCATCGAACGCGCGCATCGGCGAGGCCCTGTCCGATTACTACCCGAAGTTCTCGCTATCCGCGCTCGCCGGCTCGACCACGACCGTGGGTGGCCATCTGTTCGAGTCTCCGGCAAACGAAGCACTCGGCGCCTTCGGCCTGCGCTGGCGGCTGTTCGATTTTGGACAAGTCGACGCAGAAGTCAGGGCCGCGCGCGGGCGCAATGCTGAAGCCCTGGCAGCCTATCGTCAGAGCGTACTGCAGGCCAGTTCGGAAGTTGAGACCGCATTTGTTGCGCTCGCGAAGTACGACCAGCAGCAACACATTCTTAAGGATGGCGAAGCATCTCTGGCACGCGCACGCGAATCGACGTCGGCTGGCTATCGCAACGGCAGGAACAGCCAGCTTGATCTGGTGGAGGCGGACGCGCGGCTTCAAGGTATCCAGGAAGCGCGAATCCTGGCTCAGTCGGCGACCGCGCGTTCGGCAATCGCAACGTTCAGGGCGCTCGGAGGCGGCTGGGATGCCGAGCAACGAACCACAGGACAGACTATGGCGAACAGGTGAGGGATGCCGGCGACTGATCGACAGGCCGCGCCGGACGCGGCAGGCTAGCCCGACGGGTCACGCGGTGGCAAACATGCATCGCGTGGCCCGTACAACGTCACGCGCTATATCCGCCGTCAACAGGAATGATCGCGCCAGTAATGAAACTCGCAGCGGGACTGGCGATGAAGGCGACCACCGCCGCGATTTCTTCCGGGCGACCGAAGCGGCCGAGCGCGGTTGCAGCCGCTTGTGCCTCTGCAAAAGGGCTATTGTCGGGGTTCATCTCCGTTTTAGTCGACCCGGCGCCGATGACATTCACAGTAATGCCCTTCGAACCGAGGTCCCGCGCGACACCTTTGCTATAGCCTTCGATTGCGCGCTTCGTTGCACTGTAGTCGGCGAGACCCGGCCAGGTCGATCGCAGCGCAAGCGCCGACGAGATCGAGATGATCCGTCCGCCACTGTCCATCACGCGTGAGGCTTCGCGAATCGCCGTCGCCACCGCTTCGTAATTGATCCGCAGTTGTCGTTCGAAGCCCGATGTGTCGACGGTCTCAACGACCGTGCCTGTTTCGAAAACGGCCGCGTTATTGACCAGAATGTCGATTTTTCCCAGTCGCCGAACGACTTCTGCGATCAAATTCTTCACCGCTGTTGCGTCCGCCTGGTCAGCCTTCAGCGCAATAGCCTTGCCGCCGGACGCCTCGATCTTCGCGACGACTTCCCTGGCTGCGGCTTCACTGCTGGAATAACTGATTGCTACGCTGGCCCCTTCCGAGGCGAGCTGGATAGCGGTTGCGGCGCCGATACCGCGTGAACCGCCCGTAACAAGAGCGATTTTTCCTTGAAGAGTATTTGCCATGATTCAATCCAATAAGGTGAGAATCCGCTGTGTTCGTGGCAGACGCGCAGGTCGCCCAGACGCATTCCACGACGATCAAGACCCGATTCAAAAGCTGCGTCGAGCCGGAGATTGGCTACCGGCCTTTGCAGCGACGACTCAAGGTTAGTAGGCGTGCATCACCGCGTCCAATCAATGATTCGAAGGTGTATCATCATTTTCAGTGATGATAGACGGCGCGTGAAACATGAAAGATCTCGATCTGCACCTGGTTTCGATATTCGATGCAGTCATGACCGAAGGGTCCGTTACCAAGGCGGCGGATCGTCTGGCAATGACCCAGTCCGCCGTCAGCAATGCGATCGCCCGGATGCGGGTGGTCTGGGACGACCCGCTGTTCACCCGAAACGGCCGTGGCATTAAGGCCTCCGCCAGGGCGCTGGAGCTTTGGCGCGAAATCCAGCAACCGCTTGCGGCAATTCGCATGGCCGCCTCGCCTGCCCCATTCGATGCGACAACGTCGAGCCACGCATTCCGCATCGCGGTGACCGATTACCTGTCCGGTTCCCTGTGGCCTCCGCTGCGGCGGCATACCGAGCAGCACGCGCCCGAAATTCGCATCCTTGCGGTGCCCTACACCAGTCAGGAGACAGGTTCCCGGCTGCGAGACAACAACATCGACATTTGCGTAGGCGGCCTTCAGCACATGGGCGATGAATTCAAGCTGCAACGGCTTTTCATGGAGGACTGGGTCTGCGCGATGAGGCGGGACCATCCGCTTGCGCAGTCTCCCCTGACCGAGGAGAAATTTCTCGCAGCCGAGCACCTTCTCGTGTCCCTTTCGGGCGATCCAGTCGGCATTGCGGATGCAGCGCTGGAGCGCGTTGGAAAGCGCCGTCGAGTCGCGATGACGTTGAACAATTTTTCAGGCGCGCTGCCGCTTCTTCTTTCGTCTAATCTGATTGCCGTGCTGCCAGCCGGGGTAGTGCGAACCCATCCCCTCGAAGAACAGATCTACTCGTGCGATGTACCGCTGGCGATCGCACCGTTCGACTGTCAAATGGCCTGGCATATACGATACGATCGGGATTCAGCCCACCGATGGATGCGTGCGCTCATCGTGCAGACCTGCCACCAGATATGGAAAGCAGCGGGCTAGTTCGAATGCAAGACAGTTGTAACAGCGATTCGCAGGTCAACCCTGCATCAAAGCAGGCAAACAACGAGGAAACCGCATATGGCAACGCGCACGAAACCGCGAATCCGGGTCGGCATTGGTGGCTGGACTTACGCGCCATGGCGCGGCGTGTTCTATCCGGAAGACCTGACGCAGAAGCGCGAACTCGAATACGCCAGCCGTCAGTTGACCGCCATCGAAATCAACGGCACGTTCTACGGCTTGCAAAAACCCGAGAGCTATATGAAGTGGTATGACGAAACGCCCGACGATTTCGCGTTCTCGCTCAAAGCGCCGCGCTATGCGACAAACCGGCGCGTGCTGGCCGAAGCGGGCGATAGCATCGAACGCTTCTTTGGCAGCGGCCTCGTGCATCTGAAACAGAAGCTCGGCCCCATTAACTGGCAATTCGCCCCCACCAAGCAATTCGATGCAGAGGACTTCGAAGCATTCCTCGCCCTGTTGCCGAAAAAACTGGACGGACTCGCCTTAAGACATGCCGTCGAAGTCCGCCACGAGAGTTTTCGCACCGAAGCCTTCGTTGCACTGGCGCGTAAATACGGCGTGGCGATCGTGCTCGCCGGCGACAGCGAGTATCCGCAGATTGCCAGCCTGACTGCGCCATTCGTCTATGCACGCATCATGGGAACCACCGACAAGCACGCTAACGGCTATGCGAAGAAAGCCATCGAAGCATGGGCGGAACGGGCACGCCAGCTATCTGCCGGCACGATTCCCGACGACCTCGAACCGGTCGAAGCAAAAGCTGCGGCGAAAGGCGCCCGGGATGTGTATCTGTATGTGATCAGCGGTTTTAAGGAACGCAATCCGGCGGCGGCGAAAGCGATCATCGAACAGCTTTGAGCCTTCCGCGCATCGAGGCACGTCATGGCACGTCATGGCGTGTCAAAGCATCAACTCGTCCGCTCTGGAAAGAAACAGCTGCAACACCGGGGATGTATTCGAGCGGCTATAGCCGATCACGAGATCGACGGTGGGCGCCTCGCCTTCCAGCGGGCGGCTCACCACCGACCACGGCAGCAGGTTGTTCGCGTACTCCGGCAACAGCGCGAGGCCACGCGTGGATGCCACCAGCGACATCGCCATGGCGAGATTGTCGACGCCATGCTCAGGGGTGACCTCAATACCCTTTTCGCTTAGGTAGCGTTTGATCACAGCATTAAGCACCGTCGCCTTGTTCGTCGCCATGATGAAAGGCTCGCCCGCAAAATCCTCAGGACGAATGCTGGCGCGTTCGGTCAGCGGATGATCGCTTGGCATCAGCACGACGAGTTTCTCGCGGCTGACCACCCGATAGTCGAGATCGTAGCCCGGCTCGGCGCGTAAAAATGCGAGGTCGAGTTTGCCGCGCGCCACTGCATCGGCCAGATCCGGCGAATAGTGGCTCGACACCGTCACGTCGACTTTCGGCAATTCCTCGCGCAGCACCTGCATTGCGCGTGGCAGCCACGTCATTTCCTGGCCCGTCAAAAAGCCGAGTGCAAAAACCTGCTTGGTGGGTTGCGAGGCACGTCGCGCCGCTTCAGTCGCGGCGTCGACCTGGGACAACGCGAGCCGCGCGTGATCGAGAAACGCCTTGCCGGCCGCCGTCAATTCCACGCCGCGCGCACTGCGGCTGAATAGCTCGACCCCCACCTCTTCCTCCAGATCGCGAATCTGGCGGCTCAGCGACGGTTGCGAAGTGAACAGCCGGCGCTCGGCCGCCACCGTCAAACTGCCGGTCTCGGCGACGGCGATGAAATACCGCAAATGGCGTAGCTCCATGGGCCCTCGATGGCTGTCTATGCCTCACAGGCATGCCCGCCAGCCTACAAAGTCTTTTAAATTTCCGCAAGTCCCCGCTAGATTACCAATCTGGCAGCGGCTCAGCACTGAGCGTGCGTGCATAGCAACGGCCAGCATTTTTCCGACCCATGCCTGCCATCTATATTGCTGCGACTCTGGAATGATCCAGCGCGGCAAGGCATTGGCTGCGGCAAACGGCAAGCAGCAGGCTGAGCGGCAGATCGCCAGTTATTCAGTATGGCTAATCAATCAGGCACGCCCTCGATCACCCTCTTCACCAGCACTGAAACGCCAGGAACCCGCTATGCGTCCTCTGAGTGGCAAAACCGCGCTCGTCACGGGCGCGTCTCGTGGCATTGGCCGCGCCAGCGCGCTGGCGCTTGCCAAAGCCGGCGCGCAGGTGCTCGTGCATTACTGCCGCGAAGACCAGGCGGCCGCTGAAGTGGTCGCGCAAATCCGCGCGGCCGGCGGTCACGCTGAAAAAGTCGCGGCGGATTTGCGCGCGCCGGAAGGACCGCACCGGCTGGCGAGGCGGGTGCGTGTCGTGATCGGCGCGCGTCTGGATGTGCTGGTGGCAAGTGCCGGCATTGCGAAGGATGCAAGCATCGAAGACACCACGCTCGCCGATTTCGACGAACTGGTCGCCCTGAATGTGCGCGCACCCTATTTTCTGGTGCAGCAACTGATGCCGGTGATGTGCAAAGGCAGCAGCGTCGTGCTGGTTTCGTCGCTAGCGGCGCATGCGTCGGTCAATTCCCTGTCGGCGTATGCGGCGACCAAGGGCGCCATCGATACCCTCGTCAAGCACTTTGCCCACACGCTCGGTCACCGGGGCGTGCGGGTGAATGCGATCGCGCCTGGCGTGGTGACCACCGGCATGTCGTACCTGGCAACAACGGAGCAGGGCCGCGCAGCGACGCTCGAGATGCAGGCGTTAAAGCGTATCGCACACGCCGAAGAGATCGGCGACACCGTCGCCTTTCTGGCGTCGGACGCGGCGCGCTGGGTCACCGGCGAGACGCTATACGTCGACGGCGGCTCGAAACTTTAAGCGGCACTCATCCCCGACTGGAATGATTCATATCCGATTCCCGGTCTTCTGCAAGCCTGAAGGAATGGATAAATTGTTCATCAACGGATCGGCACTGTGTCGAGCGTCCCAGACTCACTAGCTACTAAAGGAAAGATCATGGCTCACTTGTTTGCGTCCAAAAAGGTCGGTGCTTATACCCTCTCCCATCGGGTCGTTCTGGCGCCGATGACCCGCCTTCGCACCATCCAGCCCGGCGACATTCCCAGCCCGATGATGGCCGACTTCTACGGCCAACGCGCCTCGGAAGGCGGCCTCGAAATCGTCGAAGGCGTCAGCATCTCGATCACGGCCCGCTCGTATCTGGGCGCCGCCAGTTTCTATCACGACGGCCAAACGGAAGGCTGGAAGGCCGTCGCCAACGCCGTGCATGCGAAGGGCGGCCGTGTTTTCATGCAGCTCATCCACGGCGGCCGGCAAAGCCACGTTGAAATGACCGGCGGCGTCGCGCCGGTGGCACCCTCGGTCGTGCCGTTCGACGGCATCGCGCTCACCAAGGATGGTTTTGTACCGGCATCTCCACACCGCGCGCTGGAGCTCGAAGAAATCCCCGGCATCATCGAGGAGTTTCGCGTGGCCGCTCGACGCGCGCTCGAAGCAGGTTTTGACGGCGTCGAGTTGCACGGCGCAAACGGCTACCTCGTGGACCAGTTCATTCAGGACGGCAGCAACAAGCGCACCGACGCTTATGGCGGCCCGATCGAAAACCGCGTGCGCTTCCTGCGTGAAGCGGTGGAAGCACTGATCTCGGTGTTTGGCGCCGAGCGCGTCGGCGTGCGGATCTCGCCGTCCGGCGAATGGGGCGATATCTCCGACAGCAATCCGGAAGCCACTTTCAGCTATGTGGCAAAGATGCTGGACGGATACGGCCTCGCCTATCTGCATGTGATCGAACCGCGCGTCAAGGGCGACGACACGCTGCACGAAGGCCACGAGCCGGTCGCCGTGAAGTATCTGCGCCCTCACTTTACGGGTCCGATTATCGCCGCCGGCGGTTTCGACGGCGCGAGCGCCGAAGCCATCGTCGCTTCGGGTGATGCCGATCTGGTGGCGTTTGGCCGCCACTTCTCGTCGAATCCCGACTTGCCGTACCGTCTGCAGCACAATCTGCCGTTGACGCCGTATGTCCGCGCGGCCTTCTGGGGCGGTGACGCAACGCATTATTCGGACTTCCCCGCCTACTCGCCCGCTCAATTCCCTACTGAGGAAGCGGTTGCGACGTCGTAATGCTGGACTAGACTCAATACGCTCAGCGCGTTGCACCTTTTTCTTCATTCAATCCTATTACGAGGTTCACATGTCACGCACGATTCAGTTTGCCAAAGCCGGCGGTCCGGAAGTGCTCGAATTCGTCGAGCAGCAGGTCCGCGCTCCCGGTCCCAATGAAGTTCGCATCAACGTCAAGGCAATCGGCATCAACCGCGCCGAAGCCATGTGGCGCACCGACGTCTATATCGAGCCGGTCAAGTTTCCGGCTGGCCTCGGGTACGAGGCCGCCGGCACCGTCGACGCCGTGGGCCCGGGCGTCAGCGGCGTTGCGGTGGGCGACGAGGTCAGCGTGATTCCGTCGTTCTCGATGAACCAGTACGGCACCTATGGCGAGGTCGTCATCGTGCCGGACTACGCGGTCGTCAAGCATCCGGCGAGCCTCTCGCCAGCCGAGGCAGCCTCGGTATGGATGATGTTCGTCACGGCCTACGGCGCGCTGATCGAAGATGCCAAGGTCACGGCCGGCGACTTCGTCGTTATTCCGGCGGCCTCCAGCAGCGTGGGGCTCGCCGCGATCCAGATCGCCAACTATGCGGGCGCCACGACGATCGCACTGACGCGCACCGCGGAAAAGCGCAGCCAGTTGCTCGAAGCCGGCGCGGCGCATGTGATCGCCACGGCAGAAAGCGACCTGGTGCAGGAAATCATGCGCATCACCGGCGGCAAGGGCGCGCGGGTCGTGTTCGACCCGGTCGGCGGCCCGACCTTTGCCAAGCTGATCGAGGCGTTGTCGTTCGGCGGCATCGTGTTTATCTACGGGGCGCTTAGCAGCGAAGTGACGCCGTTGCCGGTCCTCGACATGATCGCCAAGGTCGCCACGGTCAAGGCGCACAACATCTGGCTGACGAGCGGCGACGAGACCCGGCGCAAGGCGGCGGTTGAATTTGTCCTTAAAGGCCTGGAGAGCGGCGCACTGAAGCCGGTAATCGATCGTACCTTCAGGTTCGACGAGATCGTGGACGTGCACCGTTATCTGGAGCAGAACGGCCAGTTCGGCAAGATTGTCGTTACCGTTTGACCGGCAAGGGACGCGCGGGCGTCCCTGTTCCATCCGTGACAGCGAATTCCGATTGTTAGCCGAACCCAAACGGAGTTTTCAGGGAACGCGTATTTATCCGTTGCCGGGCAGTCGATATGATGCGTTCAAGGGTGCTGTCAAAGGCGCCCACACTCCACGCCCCGTTGTGTCGCAGGCCGCCACGACGGGCGTCGGCGTCTTTCCGCTGCCTTGCAGCGGGCGCCGCAGCGCAGCGCCGCAGCACATCGTTACAGGCCGTTCCATCCGCGAGGATGGAGCCAAACAAAGGATTCGACGTGAACGGAACAGGAACCGGGTCAGACTTCGCGGCCACGCACAAGCGCCCCGCGACGCGCAATCGCCGCCTGAAGGCCGATCCCGCGCAGCGTCAGGACGTCACCGAACGGGTCTTCTCGTCGAGCGGCGAGGCCTTGCCGCCGCCGGCGGGGCCCGCCATGGTGTCCACATTGACGCCGGCGCGCCTCGCCGATCCGTGGTCGTTCGTCATTGCGGGACTCAAGGACGGCGCAGAAGCCGCGCCGAACACGCGCGGCAGCGCAAGTGCTGCGCAAACCCCTGCGGCTGCGGCGCAAGACGCCACTGAGGAACCGCGCCAATCCGCTTCGCGGTCCGGGCGCGAATGTACCGGCCGCGCGCGGCGCGGCGCGGCGGCCGATCGGGCGCGGGCGCCGTCGGCGCTGGCGGAGAGCGCGGTCGTGACGTTCGTCGAGCGTTTCAGCGCCAAATCCGTCTCGATCACCTGGCGCGACTCCACCGCGGCCAACTATTGCGAGCAACTCTGGATCCGCCGGATTGCGCGTTCGCAAGGCGTTTGCGCGCTGACCGGCAACAGCATCGTGCGTGGCGACGCCGTGTACGGACCGGCTGGCCGCACGGCGGCACGTCCGGCCAATGCAGCGCAAATGGTGCTGGCCGAAGCAATCGAAGAACTCGAAAGCGTGGTTTGAGGCAGTCAGGCCGCTTCATCGGCGAGGCAATTCTCGACGAACGCGGCGAACTGCCTGGCCTTGGTGCTAGCCAGCCGGCCGGTGGGATAGACGGCGGAAAGGTTGATCGACGGCAGCATCCAGTCGTCCATCACGGATATGACCTTGCCTGACTTGAGCTCCGGAGTGAAGGCCCATTCGGACACGATGGCGAGACCCATATCGGCAATCACGGCGGCACGCACGCCCTCCGTTGCGGTGATTTTCACCTGCCCCTGCATCTTGACGGACACCTCGGCGGTCTCCTTGCGGAACTTCCATTCCTCGCCGCCGCCCTGGTCGCGCGTATAAATCACCGCGCGATGGCCGAGCAGATCGGCGGGCTCTTGCGGAATCCCCTGCCGTTCAAAATACTCAGGTGTCCCAATGACCCGGCGACGCGCCTCGGACAGCCTGCGCGCCGTCATGTTGGAATCGGCGAGCACGCCCATGCGCAAGGCCAGATCGATACCCTCTTCGACGAGGTCGATATTGCGGTCGTCCAGCACCAGTTCCAGGTCGAGATTCGGATGCTTGGCGATAAACTCCGGCAACCTGGGCACGATATGCAGCCGCGCAAAGCACACCGCTGCCGAAACCCTTAATTTGCCAGACAAACCCGAGGCGGTGCCGCGCGCGGCCAACACCGCTTCATCTGTCTCCTCGACGGCACGTTTGGCGCGCTGGTAGAAGCTGGTGCCGGCCTCGGTTGGCGTGAGGGCACGCGTGGAGCGCAGCAGCAGCTTGACGCCGAGCCATTCCTCGAGCTGCGCAATCGCCTTGGATACCGCCGGCTGGCCGACATCGTAGTGTCGCGCCGCTGCCGAAAACGAGCCGGTATCCACCACACGAATAAAAATCTCGATCGCCGCAAGGCGGTCCATCGCAATGCCCCTCTGGAATAAGTGCTATCCGATTCTGCACCTTCTGTTCTGCAAGTGGAATGGATAAATTGACCTCATCGGGTTAATTGTCTGCCTCGCGCGGCGCATGAGGTTTTTATGGCTGCACTGTCGAAAGAAGGAAACGCCGTACCGTTACCCGCTGAGCGGGTTGCCGATTTGCCGGCCGATCCGGTTGCGCAGATGACAATGGCGGCGTCGACGCCAGCCGCTTCGCGGGCGCTGAGGGCGGGCATGCGCGCCCCGCTCTTTACCCTCGCGGACGCCAGCGGGCAGCAGATTGCGCTCGAAGATCTGTTAAGCGAAGGCCCGGTTGTGCTGCATTTTTGCCGCGGCGCGTGGTGTTCGTTCGGTGACGAAGGTTTCGTGGAACTTGCCGCGATTCATCAGGACATCAACGCGCTCGGCGCGAATGCGGTGTCGATTGCCCCACCGTGCAGCGTCAGAACACGCGACACGCCCCTGCCGATGCGCGAGTTGCAAGACCACGACATGAAGACAGCGCGTGCTTACGGTCTCGCCTTCGAACTGCCCGCAACCCTGCGGCCGCGCTATGAATCGCTTGGTTATGTGCCGCCATCCACGAGGAAAGCCGGTTCGTGGCTCGTGCCGCTCCCCGCCACTTACCTGCTGGATCGTGACGGCATCGTCGTACTGGCCTTCATTGATGTGGACTACCGCAGGCACTTCGATCCCCGTTCCTTGCTAAGCGCATTGCGCGTCCTGCAAACACGAAAAATCCATGCGGGTCGCCACGATCTGTAGTGCTTCGCGCAAACGCCTGCCATGCGCGCATCAACATGCTTTCATTTCTCCGACACCCTGCTCCGGCACGGCACATTGGGCTGTACGGCGCAAACAATCCAGCATGGCGCTGGCAAGGCATGCCCGCGAAGCATGACCACCCACCCACAAAGTCTTTTTCCTTTGTCGCGCAGACCACTAGATTAACTCCCATGGCAGCGGCACAAAGCAACGCAACATCCGATGCCGCCGCTGCGATTCCCCGGCTACCCCGGCGTGCATCCGCACTCCTTAAGGACAGCAGCTTTCAATCTCACAGGAGCTTGATCATGACTCATCTGAACGGCAAAACCGCCCTCGTTACCGGCGCCTCGCGCGGCATCGGCCGCGCCAGCGCGCTCGCACTCGCGAAACAGGGTGCGCAGGTCCTGGTTCATTACAGCAGCGGCGAAAAGGAAGCGGATGCAGTGGTCGCCGAGATTCGTGCGGCGGGCGGCAAGGCCACCAAGGTCGGCGCCGATCTGCGTCAGGCCGACGGGCCGCATGCACTCGCTCGTCAGGTGCGCGAGATTGTCGGCGCCCGGCTGGACGTGCTGGTAGCGAATGCCGGCATCTCGAAGGCCGCCCGCATTGAAGACATCACGATCGAAGATTTCGACAATCTGTTCGCCGTCAACGTGCGGGCGCCCTACTTCCTCTTGCAGCAATTGCTGCCGGTACTGGGTGAAGGCAGCAGCGTGGTGCTGCTCTCCTCGCTGGCGGCCCATTCGGCGGTGGGCGCGCTGTCGGCGTATGCGGCCACCAAAGGCGCTGTCGACACGCTCGTCAAGCATTTTGCCGTGGCACTCGGCGAGCGCGGCATTCGCGTCAACGCGGTCGCGCCTGGGGTGGTCGCCACGGACATGTCCAACTTCACGAAAACCGATGCGGGCCGCGACGTGACGCTCGGCATGCAAGCGCTCAAGCGCATCGCGCAACCTGACGACATTGCCGGCGCAGTGGTCTTCCTCGCTTCCGACGACGCGCGCTGGGTGACGGGCGACACGCTGCACGTCGATGGTGGCTCGAAGCTCTGATCACACATTGCCGGGGCGCAAACGGCGTGGTCATCGAAAGTACATCAAAATTCATCAATCAGGAAAACGAAATGAATTCTCAGGATCTCAAGTTGCTTTCGCCGGTAAAGCTGGGCGCGCTCGATCTTTCGCACCGTGTCGTGCTGGCGCCGATGACCCGCCTGCGCGCCGACAAGGACGACAGCCCCAGCGCGATGATGGTGGAGTATTACCGTCAGCGCGCCACGCAAGGCGGTCTGCTGATCACCGAGAGTGCGCACCCTTCGTATGACAGCCGCGGTTATATCGGCGCGCCCGGTATCTATACGGAGCAGCACGTCGCGGCCTGGAAAAAAATCACCGACGCGGTTCATGCCAAAGGCGGGCTCATTTTCATGCAGATTGCGCACGATGGCCGTCAATCGCACGTCGATCTGAGTTGGGGCAACGCACCGGTCGCGC
This sequence comes from Paraburkholderia sp. BCC1885, assembly GCF_900996235.1. Lineage (GTDB taxonomy): Bacteria > Pseudomonadota > Gammaproteobacteria > Burkholderiales > Burkholderiaceae > Paraburkholderia. The sequence goes on along the minus strand of NZ_CAAJGM010000077.1, from coordinate 130,041 downwards.
CCTCGGTGGTGCCATATGAAACCACCGTGTTCACCGAGAACGGCTGGGTGCCGAACTCACCGCATCGTGCGCTCGAACTCGATGAAATCCCAACAATTGTCGAATCATTCCGCCAGGCCGCCGTGCGGGCGAAGCAAGCCGGCTTCGACGGCGTCGAATTGCACAACGCCAATGGCTATCTGGCCGACACGTTTTTGCAGGACGGCACCAACCGGCGCACGGATGCGTATGGCGGCACGATCGAGAAACGCGCGCGCTTTTCGCTCGAGGTGGTGGATGCTTTCGCTTCGGTGTGGGGCGCGGACCGGGTCGGCGTGCGCGTCTCGCCGAGCGGCCGCTGGGGCGCAATCTCGGACAGCAATCCGGAGGCCACCTTCGGATATTTTGCCGAACGTCTGAACGCCTATGGTCTAGCCTATCTGCATGTGATCGAACCGCGCGTGATGGGAACGGAGACGCTGGTGGAGGGCCAGGCGCCGGTCGCGTCATCGTTCCTGCGCAAAATTTTCAAAGGCCCCATCATGGCAGCAGGCGGATTCGACCGCGACGGCGCCGAAGACATCCTGCAACGCGGCGACGCGGACCTGGTGGCATTCGGCCGCTGGTTTTCGTCGAACCCGGATCTGCCCGAGCGTTTCCGCCATGGCCACCCGTTGACGCAATACGTGCGGGACGCCTTCTGGGGTGGCGACGAACGCGCCTACACCGACTTCACACCGTTTGCCGCCTGAGCGGCAGCGGCTTGCAACACCGGCCTCGCCGCGCGCCTGCGTATGGCGAATCAACTCAAGGAGCGTTTCCATGTCAAGCAACCTCAACCCGGCAGGCAAGACCGTCAAAGTTCCCGGCCCCGATCATCCGATCACCGTCGAGCCGAACCCCGCGCACGTCGTAGTCAAGCTGGCCGGCAAAGTAATCGCCGATACCCGCGAAGCGCTGACCTTGCGTGAAGCCGCTTACCCAGCCGTGCTATACATCCCGCGCAAGGACGTGGACATGAAATTGCTGGAACGTACCGAACACGCCACCTATTGCCCCTATAAAGGCGACTGTTCGTACTTTTCGATTCCATCGGGCGGCGAGCGTTCGGTAAACGCCGTGTGGACGTATGAAAAGCCGTATGCGGCAGTCGAATCCATCAAGGACCACCTCGCCTTCTACCCCGACCGCGTCGATTCCATCGAGGTCGAAGCCTGATTGCGGTACACCGGTGAATTGCAGCGCGGGCCGCCCCAGGCTGGCTCGCGCGAACCCAACCTGAGAACGTCATGACCAAACAATCTGTTGTACTCATTACCGGCGCGCTGACCGGCATCGGCCGCGCCACTGCTTTCGCCTTTGCACGTGACGGCGCCAGCGTCGTCGTGTCGGGCCGCCGCATCGAAGAAGGCCTGCAACTCGCCGAAGAATTGCGCGCTACCGGCGCGCAAGCGGAATTCGTGCAATCGGACGTGCGCTTCGAGAACGAGGTGAGCAAGCTGGTGGACGACGTCGTTGCACGCTTCGGCCGTCTGGACATCGCCGTGAATGCGGCCGGCACAGAAGGCGAAACCACGCCCGTGCTGGAGCAGACACCCGAACGCTATAACGCCGTGTTCGACACCAATGTACTGGGCACCTTGCTCGCAATGAAACACGAATTGCGCGTCATGACGGCACAAGGCAGCGGCAGCATCGTCAATATTTCGTCGACCATGGGTGTACGCGGTGCCGCGGGTCTCTCGCTGTATGTCGCCAGCAAGCACGCGGTGGAAGGACTCACGAAGTCGGCGGCGCTCGAAGCCGCAGCCTTTGGTGTACGGGTCAATGTAGTCGCGCCGGGCCCTGTCGAAACCGCCATGCTGAACCGGCTCACGGCAAGCGCGGAACGCAAAGCCGGCATGCTTGCAACCGTCCCGCTCAAGCGCGCCGGTAGGCCGGAAGAAATTGCCGAAGCCATCGTATTCGTAGCGTCGGAGAAGGCGAGTTTTATGACTGGCGAAATTCTTAGAATCAACGGCGGTAGAACGGCCGCGTAACGTCTCTCTTCTTCTGATACATGATTTTTTTACGCAGGATAAATTTAAATTTTATTTAGTTATCCGATATATTTTTTTGAGTGCCATATTTCCGTATTGCTCACCCCAGCGCAGATCGGCGCTATTTCCTGTCACACCGCCTATTGATCGACCGGATATTCCTCACGGCGAACTATGGTCAGTTCCGGGGTGAGCACACCTGAACAAGGCTAACCGATCGTTGCGCGATCAATCGACGCACGATGGCGGGCAGATGACACCGGCAGGCACGCAGGTCAGCGCGCGGGTCAATGCCCGCAGACGCGCAGCCGTTACGCCTTGTTGCGTGATACCGCAGGCGTCCCGCGTGACATCAGAATCCAATAATCCGGTTACATAACACAGCTTGCGCCATTGTCGCTTTTGAATCGCCAAAGCGTCTCCTGTCCGAGTGTTTATCCGAACTCACCCGGTGTTCATACTTGCGCCATGCCAAAGAAGCCGGTGCGATGAAAAATTTCTCCCCGCCGCGCGAACCAAGGCGTTCAGGAACCCTCACCCGGCGATATTCATGCTCACAAGACAGGCCATTCATTCCGGCGAATACCTTGACCATTTCGAATCCCTGCCCAATCTTTGGACGGCGGACCGCATCGAGACGTCGCTAAAAGAGACCTTGAAGTCACGGCCAAAGGGAATCGGCGGTGTGTGGATTTTCGCTTACGGTTCGTTGATGTGGAATCCGATGGTGAATTTTGAGCGCCGGCAAGTTGCCACCCTACACGGCTGGCATCGTAGCTTCTGTCTTCACATGGAAATAGGTCGCGCGAGTCCGGATATGCCCGGCCGCATGCTCGCTCTTGAATCCGGCGGCCACACGCACGGCGTGGCGCTAAAGCTATGTCCCGCAACAATGGGCGAAGAATTGCGGCTGATATGGATTCGTGAAATGGTATTGGGCTCCTATACGCCGACCTGGGCGCCAGTCACGCTCGACGACGGTACCGAAGTCCATGCGATTGCATTTGTGGCCGACACCAGTCGCGAACAATATGCCGCCGACTCTCGCGTAGCGACGGTCGCCCCGCTCGTGGCAAGCGCCAGCGGGAAATTTGGCAGCAACGCCGAATATCTGTTCAAACTCCGCGACGCGCTCAAGGAGTGCAACGTGCGTGACACCTATGTCGAGGCCCTCGCTGGCGAGGTGCTGCGCATTCCCGCGGGTCGCGTCTGAGTCGAGCGCGGGTTCATCGGTTGCTGCCGTTCGGACGACAAAAGCCGACGCGCGTCTGAATGAGGCCGACTTTGGATCCCGCAAGCCTGCGCCAAGAGGCGCCGTCACACTCGATCTGATCCCTGAGCCGAATCATTGTCGCTCCAGCGACTACAAAGAAACCACTGGCCGCTACTTTATCGCTGCCAGCTCGACGACCATACTCCTGTCAACGAATCACGCCGCTCGGATGAATTGAAACCGACGTTTCCCGAGCGGGTCAGTCATCGATTCTCTCTGAATTACACGTCATTTAAATAAGGAATACTACATATGTTAAGTAGCCGAAAAACCATTGCGAAAGCGCTGGGCGCGCTGTTCGTGGTTGGCAGCGTCGCCGGCATCGGTTTTAGCCACCACCGCGATCCGTCACCGGTCAGTTCAGCGCAAGCCGCCGATACGCCGCCGGCGGTCGTCGACGTCGATGTTGCAACCGTCCTTTCTCAAACCATTACCGACTGGCAGAGCTATTCGGGGCGTCTCGAAGCGGTCGATCATGTCGATGTTCGCCCGCTTGTTCCCGGCACCATCGTTGCCGTGCACTTCAAGGATGGCGCGCTCGTGAAGAAGGGCGAGCCGCTCTTCATAATCGACCCGCGCCCGTATGTCGCCGAGGTCGACCGCGCGGCCGCCGAGCTTGCCGCCGCGCAAGCGCGTGCGGCATACACGTCCACCGATGCAGCGCGGGCCGACAGGCTGCTGGCCGACAACGCCATCGCAAAACGCGACTACGACGAAAAGCAGAACGCTACCCGCGAGGCCGCAGCCGGCGTAAAGGCAGCGCAGGCTGCGCTGGAAGCCGCTCAGGTGAACCTGAGTTATACGACTATTTGCGCGCCCGTTTCGGGACGCGTCTCGCGCGCGGAACTGACGGCGGGTAACGTCGTATCGACTGGACCGAGCGCACCGCTTCTCACGACGATCGTCTCCGTGTCACCGATTTATGCGTCATTCGATGTCGACGAGCAGACGTATCTGGAATACCTCGGCCGTGACCGCGACGCTTCCGTACCGGTTGCGCTCGGTCTGGCAAACGAAGAGGGCTATTCCCGCAAGGGCTTCATCGCGTCGGTCGACAATCGCCTCGATACCTCGTCGGGCACTATCCGCGTCCGCGCAAGCATCGACAACGCGGACGGCACACTTGTTCCAGGTCTTTACGCACGCGTGCAAGTCGGTGGCGGCGAAGCGCATCCCGCCATCCTGATTAGCGACGCCGCAGTCGGCACGGACCAGGCGAAGAAATACGTGCTGGTCGTCGACGACGCCGGCAAGGTGCAATACCGCGAAGTCCAGCTAGGCAGTCTCCACGACAACCTGCGCGTCGTCACTTCCGGCCTCAAGACCGGTGAGCGCGTCGTGGTGAACGGCATTCAGCGTGCGCGGCCCAACGACACCGTGCGTGGCAACCTGGTCAAGATGACCGACGCGGCGAAGTCGGCCGCGTAACCGTCAAAGAGAAGCCCATCATGAACATCTCAAAGTTCTTCATCGACCGGCCCATCTTTGCGGGCGTGCTATCGGTCGTCATCCTGCTCGCCGGTTTGATCGCACTGACGAAGTTGCCCACGGCGGAGTACCCGGAAGTCGTGCCGCCGTCGGTTGTCGTCCGGGCGCAATACCCTGGCGCAAATCCAAAAGTCATCGCGGAGACAGTCGCTTCGCCAATCGAAGAACAGATTAACGGCGTCGAAAACATGCTGTACATGCAGTCGCAGGCCAATAGCGACGGCGCGCTGACGACGACCGTGACATTCAAGCTCGGAACGGACCCCGACAAGGCCCAGCAACTTGTGCAGAACCGCGTTGCCCAGGCATTGCCGCGGTTGCCCGAGGACGTTCAACGACTCGGCGTCGTCACGGTTAAATCCTCGCCGACATTGACGATGGGTGTGAACGTCGGTTCGCCGAACGGCCGCTACGACCTGAACTATCTTCGCAACTACGCGCTCATCAACATCAAGGACCGGCTTGCTCAGGTTCCGGGCGTCGGCGAAGTCGTGATGTGGGGCGGCGGCGATTACTCGATGCGGGTCTGGCTCGACCCGACCAAGGTAGCGCGCCACGACATGACGGCCACTGATGTCATTAAGGCCATCCGCGAACAGAACGTTCAGGTCGCCGCTGGCATCGTCGGTGGTGCCCCCATGACGACGAACGTGCCACTGCAACTGAGCGTCAACGCACAGGGACGGTTAAAGACGGAAGACGAGTTTCGCAAAATCATCCTGAAGACGGGTCCCGACGGGGCCGTCACTCACCTGAGCGACGTGTCCCGCGTCGAAATGGGGGCGGCTGAATATGCCCTGCAGGCCAACCTCGACGGCAAGCCTGCGGTTCAGTTGATTATCTTTCAGCAACCGAACGCCAATTCGCTGCAGATTTCAACAGACGTTCGCCGCATTACCGCGGAACTGCAGAAGGACATGCCGGATGGCGTGAAGGCCTCGATCGTCTACGACCCGACGCAGTTCGTCCGCGAAAGCATTGATGCGGTTATCCACACGCTTTTCGAAGCCATCATCCTCGTGGTGATTGTGGTGATTGCGTTCCTGCAGACGTGGCGTGCTTCGCTGATTCCGTTGATTGCCGTGCCTGTGTCGATTGTCGGCACCTTCTCGCTAATGCTGGCCTTCGGCTTTTCCATCAACGCGCTGTCTCTCTTTGGCATGGTGCTGGCCATCGGGATTGTGGTCGACGACGCGATTGTGGTGGTGGAGAACGTGGAGCGCAACATCGCCGCCGGTCTCTCGCCGCTCGAAGCCTCGTATGAGGCCATGCGGGAAGTGAGCGGGCCGATTATCGCCATTGCGTTGACGCTCGTGGCCGTATTCGTGCCGCTCGCGTTCATGTCGGGTCTGACGGGTCAGTTCTACAAGCAGTTCGCAATGACCATCGCGATTTCGACGGTCATCTCGGCGTTCAACTCGCTGACGTTGTCGCCCGCGTTAGCCGCTGTGCTTCTAAAAGACCACCATGCGCCAAAGGACCTGCTAACACGCTTCATCGACCGCATCCTGGGACCGTTCTTCAACGTCTTCAACAAGGTTTTCAACCGTGCTTCAGAAGGCTACGGCAGGGGCGTGGGCGGCGTCATCAACCGCAAGTTCGCGATGATGGTGGTATACGGCGTATTGCTCGGCGGCACCGTCCTGCTCGGCAAGATTGTGCCGGGTGGCTTCGTGCCCGCTCAGGACAAAGACTACCTCGTCAGCATCGTGCAATTGCCACCCGGCGCTTCGCTGGACCGAACCGCGCGCGTCGTACACGAGATGGGCGAAATTGCCCGTCGTCAACCGGGCGTTGAGCACACGCCTGAATTCCCCGGCCTGAACGTGACCGGTCTGATGAACTCTTCGAGCAGCGGTCTGGTGTTTCCCGTCATGAGTCCGTCGAAACATCGCAGCAAGGACGAATCCGCGTCGACAATCGTCGGTAACCTGCAGAAGGAATATGGCGGTATCAAGGGCGCCACGATTGCGACGTTCCCGCCTCCGCCTGTCTCGGGACTTGGCACGATTGGTGGATTCAAGCTGCAGATCGAGGACCGTGGCGCACTCGGCTATGAAGCGCTGAACAAGGCCGTTCAGGCCTTTCTGGCAGCGGCAGCAAAGGCACCAGAACTCGGCCCGTCGTTCTCGAGCTACCAGATTAACGTTCCGCAACTGAACGTCGAACTGGACCGCGAAAAAGCCAAGCAGTTGGGTGTCAGCGTGACCGACGTGTTCGATACGATGCAGATTTACCTGGGCTCGCTATATGTGAACGACTTCAACAAGTTTGGCCGCGTGTACCAGGTGCGCGCCCAGGCTGATGCTCCATTCCGCGCTACCGCGGAAAGCATCCTTGAGTTGAAGACGCGTAATGCCGCGGGCGATATGGTGCCGCTGTCGTCGCTCGTGAAGGTCACGCCGACCTTCGGTCCCGAAACCGTGATTCGCTATAACGGGTTCCTTGCGGCCGATATCAACGGTGGACCCGCGCCTGGCTATTCGTCCGGTCAGGCAATGGCCGCAGTTGAGCGGATTGCTGCACAAACGCTGCCTCGCGGCATCAAGTTCGAGTGGACCGACCTCACATACCAGCAGATTCTGGCGGGCAATGCAGCGCTCTGGGTGTTCCCTATCAGCGTGCTGCTGGTCTTCCTCGTGCTCGCGGCGATGTATGAAAGCCTGACTCTGCCGCTCGCGATTCTGCTGATCGTACCCATGAGCATCTTGTCGGCGCTGTTCGGCGTGTGGCTCACCCAGGGCGACAACAACATCTTCACGCAGATTGGCTTGATGGTGCTGGTCGGGCTCTCGGCGAAGAATGCGATTCTGATTGTCGAATTCGCGCGTGAACTCGAAATGCAAGGCCGCACGATTGTCCAGGCCGCGATCGAGGCGTCACGTCTACGCCTGCGTCCGATTCTGATGACGTCGATCGCTTTCATCATGGGTGTGGTCCCGCTCGTTATGTCCACCGGCGCTGGGTCGGAGATGCGCCGCGCGATGGGTATTGCCGTCTTCTTCGGCATGTTGGGCGTCACATTCTTTGGGCTGTTGCTGACGCCAGTGTTCTACGTCCTGCTGCGCAAACTTGCCGGCGGCAAGCAGTTGAAGGACAGGCACGGAAATCACCCTCACATTCACGGCCCCGACGACCACGGTCCCGCGGACGGCGGAACGGGTAGTTCGCATGACGAAACAATGACGCCCGCGAATCAGCCCGCGCTGGAAGAACCTGCGCTGCAGGACTAAAGGAGAAACATCATGAAAGGAATTTTCCCGATCAAGAAAGCCTTTACGGGATCCGTCCTGCTTGGCGCATTGCTGGTGCTCGCCGGATGTTCTCTGGCACCGGCATATGAGGTACCGTCGACGCCCACCACGGCTACCTTCAAGGAAGCGTCACAGGAACCCGGTCAGGACGAAGCCGGCACGTGGAAGACGGCACAACCGTCCGAAAACGTTGCAAGAGGTGAATGGTGGAAAGTTTTCCAGGACTCCAGGCTAAACGACCTCGAACAGCAGGCGTTCGTCGCCAACCAGAACCTGAAAGCCGCAGCCGCACGCGTGAAAGAAGCACGCGCGATGAACCAGGCGGCTCGTGCGGGTCTGTTGCCGTCTCTTGACGCCGGGTTTGGTCCCACGCGTGAGCGGGTTTCCGCGTCTTCACTCTTCGAGCCAGATGGAACGAACGTGCCGCAGCAGACCTTCTGGCGCGCCCAGGCCAGCGCCTCGTATGAAGTCGACCTGTTCGGTCGCGTCGCCTCGACCGTGGATGCAGCGACCGCCGACACCCAACGCAGCACGGCCCTGTATCGTTCCGTTCTGCTCGCGCTTCAGGCGGAAGTGGCGCAGAACTATTTCGCGTTGCGCGAACTCGACGCCGAATCTGAACTCTTCACGCAAGCAGTGCAGTTGCGCGAACAGGCGCTCAAGCTCGTCAAGCGCCGCTATGCGGAGGGCGAAATCACTGACCTCGATGTGTCCCGGGCGCAAGCGGAGCTGGCCGGCACGCAGTCCGATGCGATGACTGTTCAACGTCTGCGCGCAGCTTCCGAACATAGTCTCGCGGTGCTGCTTGGGCAAACTCCGGCTGAGTTCTCGATGACTGCCGACCCGCTCAAACCGGTCGATTTGCGGATTCCAGCGGGACTGCCGTCATCGCTGCTCGAACGCCGCCCGGACATCGCCGCCGCGGAGCGCGCCATGGCCGCAGCGAACTCGCGGATAGGCGTCGCGAAAGCCGCGTTTTTCCCTTCGCTTACGCTGACCGGCACGGGCGGATTCGAGTCTGCGACGCTGGGAGACCTGTTCAAATGGAGTAGTCGAGCCTTCCTGCTGGGGCCTTTGGCGGGAACCGCGTTGAACGTTCCGATTTTCGATGGAGGCCGCCGCAAGGGAAATCTCGCCAATGCCAGAGCCGTCTATGAAGAAGACGTGGCTAACTATCGGCAACAGGTGCTCGTGGCGTTTCGGGAGGTCGAGGATAGTCTCTCCGACATGCGCATCCTGGAGGTGCAAACCAGGACCGAGAGCGCGGCTGTCGAGGCGTCACAGCATGCTGCGGACCTCTCGCGCGCGCAATACAACGAAGGCGCTATCGACTATCTGGACGTTATCGATGCAGAGCGCACGGTGTTGCAGGCGCGCCGCGCAGCGATTCAACTACAGGGCGTACAGGCGGCGTCCACGGTTAATCTGATTCGCGCTCTTGGCGGCGGCTGGGGGGATGTCATACCGCAGCCCGCGCAAATTGCCGCGGTCGACGCCTGCCCGGATGGATTTGCGCAAACATCGGCCGCGCAGAAATAGTCGTGTATGGACTGAGAGGATTGCCCTGGCATCCACGCGCGATAAGCGGCGTCTATTCGGCGGTCTGTTGCAGCGTGTCCGCCAGATGATTCACCACAGCGCGAGTCTTGGCGGCCATTTTCTGGCCAAGTGAAATGATTGCGTGTACGGGCGGGCCGTCGGTGTCTGCTTCCGGCAGCAGATGAATCAGCCTGCCCGACCTGACGTAGGGCAGCGCGACGCGGTCAAGAATCTGGGTGATCCCGAAACCTGCAACCGCGGCTTCGACGAGCGCCTGGCCATCAGCAAGAACGAGGACGGGAGAAAGCGATACTTCACGAATATGGGTGCCGTCCTGCACCGTCCACGCCCGCAATCGACCGCTGGGGCCACGAAATACGATCGCGTCGTGATCGGTCAAAGCAGCGAGCGACATCACTTTCCCGCGCCGCTCCAGATAATCCGGCGACGCATAAAGGCCGAGCCGCAGGTCGCAGAGTTTGCGCACTGTCAGCTCGCTGTCTTGCGGGAGGGTTCCAATACGCACGACCACGTCCCAGCCTTCGCCCACCGGGTCGGACATCCGGTCGGTCAGCGCCATTTCTAGGGTGAGCTTCGGATACTTCTCGCGTAATTGAATGAAGCTCGGCAGCAGCAGACGCCCAAAGCCTGCCGGCAAATCTATCTTCACCCGGCCGACAGGTTCCGAACGCCGGGCGGCAAGCTGCTGTTCGGCCTCCCGTAATCCATCCAACGCATCTTGTGCCGCGGCGAGATAGGTCTCCCCGTCCTCGGTGAGCCGCACGGCGCGCGTGGTGCGTTGAAACAGCTTCGTGCCGAGCCGGTTCTCGAGGCGTTGCACCGCCTTTCCAACGTTGGACTTGCTGCTCCCCAGGTCCTCTGCAGCACGAGTGAAGCTGCCCGTCTGGGCAACCGCCACAAAGACTGCAATTTCGGCCATCGGTGCATCGATGCGCTCGTTCATCTTTTAACCCATTCGGCAAAGTACGAAGTCAGTTCACTTTATCAGGTGTTCGAGGAAGCATCAGACTGTCTGCATTAGTTCAGAAAGTACCCACGCAAAATCTTGCCGCACTACCGCTAGACGGGCGTTCCAATTGTCGCCTTTAAATCCACAGAGTGACTCCCGCACGGGTGTTTATCGCAAGCGCGAATCTCGCGATACTTCATCCCAACGGTGCGCAATTCACCTGTCTCCCGCGACTCACCGAAAACCTGTCACCCACTCATCTGAAAGGCACGTCAAATGAAACTTTACATCGCTCAAGCGACATGCTCGCTGGCCGTCCAGGCAGTAGCAAACGAATTAGGCCTCTCCCCCGAACTCGTTCACTACGACGTATTTGGCAAAACCACAAGCGACAACGCCGACTTCGCTGAAGTCAATCCGCTCGCTTACGTGCCGGTCCTTGAACTCGACGACGCCGATAAGGAACGGATAACTGAAACCATCGTGATTTCTTCGTTTCTCGCTGACCGGCATCCTGAATCTGGGCTGATTCCGCCGCGTGGCACGATGGAGCGGGTCAGAATGGACCAGCTGTTGACGTTCATCGCAACCGAGATAGCGCAGAAGCATATTCCGTTGATGCGCAGACTCATGACCGAGGAAGGCATAGCGTTCACAAGCAGGAAGTTACTCACGGCCTACGCAGCGCTCGATGCTCGTCTGGCCGACGGACGGCCGTATCTGACCGGCGAGCAGTTCACCGTCGCGGACGCTTATGTTTGGGCAACCATGTGGCACGAACGCTCTGGCGTGAAACTTGACCATCTTAAGAATCTGATGGCCTACGTGGCACGAGTCGAAGCACGGCCATCAGCGCAGAAAGCGCTTAAGGACGAAGCGGAGTTGGTTAGCGTGCACAAAGCCCGATTGGCGGCGTAAGCGCCTGGTGTGGCCGGTGGCAGTGCTTACGGCCTCTTCGCAGGGCGAAATGCAAAAACGACCGGGCGCTGGAATCGGGCAGAACACCACATCGAACCCGGACTACACCTTGCGTCTCGACCCGAGCGAACCTGTCGCAGCACTGCGACGCCTTGAAATGGGTGGCCGACGTAAGCAACGAACCTCGCCCGCTTCGCGCAGGCGAGGTTTGCGAGCCGTCGAACGACTCGCCGTCCATGATCAGTAATGGTGATAGTAGCCGCCACCTCCGGGTACAACGATGCAGCCGCTCAACCCGGCTCCGAGACATACGGCCATCAGCGTCAATGCAAAGATTCGTTTCATACGTGCCTCACTTGTCAGTAGTGAGAGCACTATATTTGGAGCGCACATTACCAGTGTGTTTGTGTGTAACGAGACGTGAGGTTTGAAACATCCGCTGCGTCCGGCGCCTTAGCTCTTGCGCTGCCGCCGCTCTTTTCGCAGGCTCATCGGACGGTGCGCAGCGGGCGTAGCCTCGGATAACGACTCGAGGCAGAAATTAATGAACGCCTCGACTTTCGCGGCTCGATGGCGCCGTGAGGGAAAAAGCGCATACAGCGGAAAACGTTCGTCCGACCAATCCGGAAAGAGGTCGACCAGCAAGCCGTCGCGCATCATCTGCTCGACGCCGATCTCCATGACCTGAGCGATGCCTGCGCCAGCGATACACGCGCCCAGCATGGTTTCCACGTCCGAGACGAGCAACCGCCCTTCTGCCGGTATCTCCGTGACCTTCTTGCCCCGATGGAATTCCCACTCGAAGGGCTTGGCCGTCACCGGGTTATAAAACATGATTCGCCCATGTTTTCGCACCTCTTCAGGTTTTGCAGGCGTCCCGTGCTCCGCTACATATCGCGGCGACGCAACCGTGATGATGCGCGTCTCGAGCAGCTTGCGCGCCACCAGCGTTCCCGTCGGCGGCGGCCCAAAGCGCACAGCAAGGTCGAATCCATCCGCGACGAGATCGCCGACGTCGTCGCGCATGATGAGTTCGAGCGAGAGGTCGGGATAATGCGCCAGAAAATCCGGCAATCTCGACGCCAGCACCGTCCTCGAAAAGAACGGGTCGACGTTGACGCGAAGCCTTCCCTGCACGACATTCGCTGAACCCGACGCCACCGAAGCCGCTTCCTCGATGCCGGTCAGATGCGGACCCACCACCTCATATAGACGCCGGCCTTCGTCGGTCAGCGTTTGCGAGCGCGTGGTACGGTCAAGCAGCCGCACCCCCACCCGTTTCTCCAGACGCGAAACAGCGCGGCTGACCCCCGACGGCGACAGACCGAGGGCGTCGGCCGCGCGCACGAAACTGCCACTCTCCGCGACTGCGGCGAGTACGGTAATGCCAGAAAACAGCCGGCCATCAAACGTCATGCTCTCTCCAAAGCGCGTTACATTCAAATAGTTTAGTCACGAGTGAAGTGAACAGCACGTACTTTATTCAACAATCAGAACGTGAGAGATTGTCCTCCCGTACTCTGCGGCGGCTTGTGCCGTGGACCAAAACCAGCTTGGGAGAGCATCGATGGAAACTTTGAACACGCAGGGAATCGAATTGCCGCGCCTCGGATTCGGCACGTTCCGCATGCCGGGCGGCGATTGCCAGCCGGTCGTTGAAAGCGCACTGGAACTCGGATACCGGCACATCGATACCGCCGAGATGTATCAGAACGAGGAAGCCGTCGGCGCGGCCATTGCGGCCTCGGGTCTCGCGCGCCAGCAATTGCATCTGACAACCAAGGTGTGGCACGAGAACCTCAAGCCGGAGTCCATCCGTCGCGCGCTGGACACGAGCCTCGGAAAACTCGGTGTCGATTATGTCGACCTGTATATGGTGCATTGGCCGTCGCGCGACATGGACCTCGGCGCGATCATGGAGACCATGCAAAGCTTTCTGCAGAACGGCACCGTGCGCGCCATCGGTGTGTGCAACTTCAACCTGACGATGCTGCGAAGCGCTGTCGAGGACATCGGCGCGCCCATCGCCTGCCACCAGATTGAATATCACGCGTTCCTGGATCAGTCGAAAATGCTGCGCTACCTGCGTGAAAAGGGCATTCCGCTCGTCGCCTATGCGCCGCTTGCCCAGGGCCGGGCGGCAAATGATCCGGTACTTCAGGGAATCGGCGCAAGGCATGGCGTGAGCGCTGCCCAGGTTGCGCTTGCCTGGCTTCTGGAGCAGGACGGGGTCGCTGCCATTCCCAAGGCCCAACGCCGCGAAAGTCAGAAATCCAATCTCGACGCGCTGACGGTCAAACTCGACGACGAGGACCGGCAAGCTATCGCCGCGTTGCCGAAGAACCAGCGCTTCGTCACGCCGCCGTTCGCGCCGGAGTGGGACGCCTGATCGTCTGAATTCATCAGCGACAAAACCTCTCCTCCCCGGGCAATCCGGCCGGCCCGGGCTATCGGTTAGATCCGGGTCCGATTCCTGCGGGCACGTCTGGATAGTTCCGGAGCGAGGCGCGCGTCGCACTTCAGCGGGCGAGCGATTCGCAACAGGTGGCGCGGCAGGCTGCGCAAACCACCTGTCCTGCTCCGGGCCTTATCACACGAGCAATCGCAAGGAGAGCAGGCATGAAAACAAAAGCCATTTTTGGTGTCGCGGCAGTTGCGCTGTTTTGCGTCACGAGCCAAAGCTACGCGGCAGGTTGCCTGAAAGGCGCCGCGGTTGGCGGGGTCGGCGGGCACTTTGTAGGCAATGGCCATGCAGTTGCGGGCGCGGCTGGAGGATGTGCCGTAGGCCATCATATGGCTTCGAAGAAAGCGAAGCAGGACAAGGCCCAGGCGCAGAACAACGGCGCTAACGACCCACATCAGCAGCCGCAGTCCAACAACTAGGTTGATGATGTGACTACGTCATTGGAGCCCGGTTGAAGGAAGACGGCGGACATTGCTACGGCAATCGAAGGCTTAAGGGGAACGCCTTTGGTACAGATTTAACTGTCCGTCGTTAAATGACCGGAGGGCCTTTGCAAATGTGCAACATGCGCGTGCGGGTTGCCACTCGAGTGACCTTCCGCTTATCGAAGATGAAAAAATCAACGACCGCCCGTTAAGCAGGCGAGCGCTGTTCCATCGGCGTGGCCGCTGATATATTCTCCGCATGCGCTTTTGACCCCGCCCCACACGAGGCCCCCAATGACCACCCACTTTACTCCCGCAATCGCGTCGAAATTCGCCAATCTGGCCTTGGATCACCTGACGCGCGAGTATCCGAACAAGCTGACGCACTCGCTCGCCGGTCCGCAGGACGTGCAAAGCCCGCGCGCGCTGCATCCGATTTTTTACGGCAGCTACGACTGGCATTCGTGCGTGCACGGCTACTGGCTGGTGCTTCATCTGCTCGAGCGTTTTCCCGATCTGCCTGAGGCCGCGCGCATCGTCGCCGTGGTCGACCAGCACTTCACCGAAGCCAACGTCGCCAGCGAGCGCGCCTATCTCGATTTGCCGGCCAATCGCGGCTTCGAGCGTCCCTATGGCTGGGCCTGGCTGCTGGCGCTCTCGGCACAGCTCAGCGCGCTAAAACTTCCGCAAGCGGCACGCTGGAATAAAACCTTCGTACCGCTAACTAACGCTTTCGTCGACCGCTTCGAGGAGTTTCTGCCGAAAGCCACTTATCCGTTGCGGGTGGGCACGCATTTCAACATGGCGTTCGCGCTCGCGCTGACACTTGATTTCGCGCGCCAGACTGCGCGCGAATCGTTGGCGGCACTGATCGTCGAAACCGCGCAACGCTGGTATCTGAACGACAAGGCGTGTCAGGCGTGGGAGCCGGCCGGCGATGAGTTCCTCTCCCCTTCGCTAATGGAAGCCGAACTGATGCGCCGGGTGTTGCCGCATGAGCAGTTCGTCGCATGGTTCGGCGCATTTCTGCCCGAACTCGCCGCGCGCCAGCCGGCCACGCTGTTCGCCCCGGTGACGGTCAGCGATCGCAGCGACGGCAAGATCGCTCACCTCGACGGCTTGAATCTAAGCCGCGCGTGGTGCCAGCGCTCGCTCGCCCGCGCGCTGCCCATCGACGACCCGCGCCACGCGCTGCTCAACGAGACAGCCGAACTGCATCTCGACAGCGCGCTCGCGCACGTCGCCGGCGATTACATGGGCGAACATTGGCTGGCCACGTTTGCAACGCTCGCGCTCGAAGCATGACAATGCCCGCCGGTTTCATGTCAGAGGTAAAGGCTCTTCACTGTTTCTGTAAACGGCGGACACAATTGTGGTGGAACTTGGCGCACCCAGTTCTTTCTTATCACTATCAAGGGAGAACATCATGCTTCGCCTGATTGTGGCGCTCGGGGTAATGGCAACTCTGGCCGGTTGTGTGGTTCCGCCTGGTTACGGCTATGGTTATCCAGACTACGGCTATCCGGGTTACGGCGGTCAACCGTACTATCCCGACTACGGTTATGGATACGGCTACGGTTACGCACCGGCCTATGGCTCGGTCAGCATCTGGGGCGGCGGCGGCGGTTGCTGCTATTACGGGCGCGGCGGGTATGGCTACTGGCACGGCTACCACGGCGGCAACTATCACGGCGGCGGCTGGCATGGCGGTCACGGCGGTGGTGGCGGCCACGGCGGCGGCGGTGGTACATGGGGTGGAAGCGGAGGCGGCGGCCATGGTGGCGGCTCGCGCTAACCGGCGCGTCGTTCCATTAAACAACATGGGCAAAATCCCGTCAGATTTTGCATTTCCTTGACAGTCTTGTCATCGTGCTCGGGCTAATATAGCGGACCGTCCACCCACAAGGTCAGTTCGACCGAGGAAACCTCCATGAAGAAGATTTTGCTTGCCCTTACGCTCGCCGCAGTCACTGTTGGCGTCATCAGCCCGGCTTACGCCGACGACCATCACCATCCGGTGTGCCACAAGGTCAAGGTTCATGGTCATTGGCAAAAGCGCTGCCACTAAGACACGCTCGGATCGCGGTGCTCCGGCGCAACTCGCTGTAGCAGCGCGCAGCGGCCTAAAATGCCGCACCGCCAGAACGCCAAAAAAAATGGCCGCAGATTGCTCTGCGGCCATTTGCATATGCGCGGCTTCACTCCACCGCTGTCTCATCAGTGCGCCCAGTCCTGGCGCGGCCCCGTGTTGAACATCCCCGTACTTATGATTAGCAACACTTGGTTACGTTTGGTTACAGTCTAGGCCTTCCGTGGCAGGTTGCCATCATGGTTTTCCTTAATAGGGCAAAACCGGCTTCGCGGACGCCTATTGCCCCGCAACAGCGGTATCAGTGTAATTACCCCCGTAAATCAGACAGCTTGTCATCTGTCCAATATGATCTAAAGTATTAATTAGACAAAACAAAGATGGTGTCAATCCACGCACGGCCACCACGGGGAGTGGGACATGCAAACGCTGATCGATCAGGACATTGCACACATCATGCGTGTGATGAAGCCGTCGTTATGTGGCGATTTCGGAGGTCCCATTTTGCCTGCCGAATACTGGCGCAAACGTCTCTACGATCTGCTCGACGCCCATCACGTCACCAAAACCCAACTCTGCTCCATCGACGACCTGCTTCTGGAACTCGATGAAATCGACGCCGCCATTCTGAACGCCAAGGCCGTCGCCGTGACGTAACGCGTTATGGCGGGCTCGGACACGCGTCGTCACGATGGCGCATCGGGCTGCGTCTGTCATGAGCGGTTCCTGCATCACGGCTGCTGGCCGCCTCCCGCGAGTTGTCCGGGTTCCATGCGCGCGGTATGATTCTTCCCGAATGTCTGGCGCCTGATTCCTATGACTTTTTATGGCCAGCAGGCAAGCCATGCGCGGCGCCCGTTGCTTCATTATCGGGCGCGCCGCTTCGAGCGGGCGCTGTGTCTAAACGCAAACTCCGCTGGAAACGACAACGGCCACTCGAGGTGGCCGTTGGTCTTTCTGCTGCGTCATGCCCGCTTGTCCTTGATCACAGCCAACTGCAATCCGCTGTCATTGCGACGGGCCACAACTTTTTTCTTTACCACCATGGATATCAACAAACAACTCGCCGCTCTCACCACGTCCGAACTGCAAACCGCCGGCGCCAGCCAGGCGACCGCCATCGCCGTGAGCGTGCTGCTTCGGCATCTTCAATCGCCCGATCTGTCGAAGCTGCTGTCGAGCGCCTTCGAGAACCATCAGGCCGTCATGCTGCAAACGCCGTGGCCCGATCAGATGCTGCAATCGTTCGAAGCAACGCGGCGCTTTCTCGAAGGCGCAGCCCGACCGCCTGCCGCCGACGAAACCCCGCGTAGCCCGGATTAAGACTGGCGCGCTGCGACCGTGCGCGAGCGCACCCGCAGCTTGCTGGCCATGCCCCGTTGCGCGGCGCCGCGCACGGCAGCGTGCGCAACCAGCTTGTCGATCGTGACGCGCGCCACAGCGCGCTGCGTCCTTCTGACCAGATGCGTCAGGCGCTTTTCAGTCGTCGAACGGCGAGCCCACACGAATGCTGCAATCCAGCCAACCACCGTCCAGCCCAGCAGCACATTAAATACCGTGATCTCAAATGCGTCGTCGCGATTACGCGCATCTGCTTCGATCGACGGAATCATATAGAGGGTAAAAGCGCCGAGAACGGCTACGCCCTCAAGAATCTGAACCATGACATCACCTCAATTTTCCAACGGCGTGGTTGTGTCGTTAGCGTGGTAAAGGGTATTAACAGCGGGTATTAACCCGCGGTATTAACTTCAGGTACTAGAAACGCGTATTAAATGCCGGCGTTAACGCGCGCGACGGGCCTATCGCTGTGCTTTGACTTCAAAGCATGCTCGACGCCCGCCGCACACATCAATCAATGACCGCGGTAAACGCTGCGCGTGTCGGTGGCAATTTGACGGCTGCCCGATTGCGACGTGGTATCGGCCACACCGCCGTATGAGTTGTCAGCCGCAACGTTGCTGGTGCTGTTCGCGCTGTCGCGTTCGGCGGCCACTACTTGCGCGCTTTGGCCGCGTTGCGAAACCGGCGCGCCCACCGACGGACGATAAAACGGTGCCGGGCCGTAGCCGCTGGCAAAAGCGGGAGCCGCCACGGCCGCGGAAACTGCGACGAGCAAAGCTGCGATCAGTTTGGTTTTCATGATGTGACTCCAACGATATTCGATAACTGGGTGCGCCGCGGATGGCTGGGTGCGGCGCTGCGTTGGAGTCAAGTGTAGGGGAGCCCTATCGAAAGTCTATCTCGATAGGGTGAAATCACAGTTCCCAGATTCTGAACAATTGCTGGAGTCCTTATGCGACGAGCTTGACAGGCTTTTCGTAAGACAGGCGCCGCCGGACTTTGAGCGAAAAATTTCAGCGCGCCGGCAAGATAAGACGGATCCACAGCCCGCCGTCAGGATGATTGCCGAGCTTGAGGCTCGCGCCGCAACTGCGTGCCAGGCGCGCCACCACCGACAGCCCCAAACCCCAGTGCTGGGTATTTCTTTGCGTTGCGCTCAGGCGCACGAACGGCTGGGTCGCGCTGGCCATTTCGCTTGATTTGATGCCGGCGCCATGGTCGCGCACGCTGAGAAGCCAGCCGTCCTGATTGCGCGAGGTCCTGATTTCGATGGGCGGCTCGCCATGTTCGAGGGCGTTGTCGACGAGGTTCGACATCAGGCGTTCGAGCAGCGGGCGCGACATCATGAACTGCGGGCCCGCCTTCAGGTCGCAGGCGAACAGGGCGCCGTCCATCGTGCCGATCATCGAGAAGCGGTCGCGCAGGAAGCCGTCGACGGAGACGAGCTGCTCCGCGCCGTTGCCGCGTCCGGCGACGTCGAGCAGTTGCTGCGCGATATCGGAAAACGAATCGATGTCCTCGACGAACGCCACCCGCTTGTGCCACTCGTTGACCTCGAGCGCGCGGCTGCGCAAACGTGCCGCCTGATATTCCATATGCTGCGCGAGGCCCGCCAGCGCCGCCGCCTGCGCTTCGAGCGCGTCGTTACGGCGTCGTGCCATCTCGTTGAAGGCTTGCACTACCCGGCGCAATTCGCTCGGCCCTTCTTCGCGCACGCTTACGGCGACCCGCCGTCCGCAGGCGGCCTCGCGCGCCGCGTGTGTCACGCTGCGCAACGGTCTTTGCAGACGCAAAAAGCTGAAAAACGCCAGCGCGAGGATCACGACCGACAAGGCCCATTCCGCCATGGCGAAACGCGAATCGAGCGGCCATGCCTGAAGCTCGTCGAACCAGCTCGAATCGTCTTGCAGGCTATCCGGCGCGCGTGACGCCGCCCAGGAAACCGCCACGTCGCCAGACGAGGCATCGCCTGCGTCGCCTGTCCCGGGCGCTTCGTAAACAGCGCGGTGCAGATCGACGATTTTCGGCCGCGCGGCGAGGTCGGGCTTCATCGCGGCGGGAATCAGCGAGACGTGTCCGACCGGCATCGTCGACGGCAACTCGGCCACGTTTTGCAGATCCTCGCCGGCTAACGACCGCCCCGTGACGGCGACGGCCGGCAGCACGCTTTCATCGCTGCCCGCCGCCGGCGCGAAATCCAGCAGCGTGACGCCGGCATGGACCAGCAGCAGCACGAACATCGTCAGCAAAATGGTTCTTACAAACAAGGTATTCAACGATTCCTCTTCGTTGTCAGTCGGAGGTGGCGCGCTGCGGAACGCGCCGCTGATGGATCGGTGGCATCCAGCAGTTAAATTGTTGGCGACATGGGTAAAGAATCCTTTACTGCGACCGTTAACGTTAAGAGAGACAGTGATGCGCGTACAAGAACAGCAAACACCCACGCTCGCGCCTATATTCCCTCACGCCGGCGACATTAGAACCTGCGAATAAGCCCCCTTGGGCGCAAAGTCCTTACACAATCTTTCGTGACCTTTCCGGCGGCAACCAGGGCGTGCGTTTTGCGGAACCCATCGCGCCCAATCGCGCCGCCGCGCCGGTTGATTCAGCGGGAAATCTTCTCCAGTTCCAGGCCTTTGGTACGCGGCCCCATCAAGCCAATCGCCAGCATTACGATCAACATCGCGCCGGAGATGAACACGAACACGCCCACCGTGCCGAAGCCGTTCAGAACCCAGGCAATCAGAAAGGCCGTGAAAATCGCCGAGAAGCGGCTCCACGAATAGACGAAGCCCACCGCCCGCGCGCGGATGCTGGTCGGAAACAGTTCCGACTGATAGGCGTGAAAGCTGTACGACATGATATTGCTGGCGAGCGTGAGGCACACGCCGAGACTCACGAGCAATACGGGACCCGCCGCCTGGCTGAACCACAGCCCGCAGACGATATTCGCCGCCGCCATCACGACGATTACCGTCTTGCGTTCGAAGCGGTCGCCGATAAAGAGGCCGATGACCGGCCCAAGCGGCGCGGCCAACGCGATGACGCTCGAATACATCAGGCTGGTCGTGATCGTGATGCCCTGCTTGATCAGGAGCGTCGGCACCCAGTTCGCGAAGCCGTAAAAACCTACCGTCTGGAACACGTTGAAAAGGGTCATCATCAACGTGCGGTTGCGGTACGGCGGCACCCACATATCGCCGAAGCTGCCGCGCGCGGCCACCGGCATCGGCGGCGCGGGCGGCGGCAGGTCGCGGCCGAATTCGCGCCGCACCTTCGCTTCGAGCGCGCTCATCACGCGGTCGGCTTCTGCGACGCGGCCCTGCTGCGCCAGCCAGCGCGGGCTTTCCGGCAACTCGCGGCGGATCCACCAGACGAACAGCGCGCCATGCGCGCCGATCAGCACCACCCAGCGCCAGCCGTCGAGACCAAGCGGCGCGCGCGGCACCAGCAGATAAGAAAGAAACGCCACCACCGGCACCGCCATGAAGCCGACCGCCTGCTCGCAGGCGAAGGCCCGGCCGCGAATCTGCCTGGGCACCAGTTCCGAAATGTACGTGCCGATCGTCACCAGTTCGACGCCGATCCCGACGCCCGCCAAAAAGCGCCAAAAATTCAGGCCCGTGGCGCTCTCCTGAAACGCCATCACGACATTGGCGACGGTGTACCACAGCAGCGAATACGTGAATACCGCGCGGCGACCGAAGCGGTCGGCCAGAAACCCGCAGGCGATGGTGCCGATGAACAGCCCCGAAAACAGCGCGGCAATGAAGCTCGCCACACCGGTCGTGCCGAACAGGCCGTGGGTGGTAGTCGTCAGCAGGCCGCTTTTGACGAGGCCGGGCGCGACGTAGCCGGTGTAGAGCAGGTCGTAGAGTTCGAAGAAAAAGCCGAGGCTCAGCAGGACGACGAGCTTCCAGATGGCGCGCGTCGCCGGCAACCGGTCGAGGCGCGCGGAAATCGTTCCGGCGTCGAGTGCTGCGATGCTGGCGTTACTGTGTGGGCCGGGCGCGTGGACCGGCAAGGCGCCGTGGACGCCCGCGCTGGATACAGCCGTGCCGGACCCGGCTGGTTCAGGTGATGCCATGTGGTTCCCGTCTGCGTTGTTACCCGCTTGTTACCTGCTTGTTATGCGCTTCTTATCAGCTTCTTGTCATTATGCGCCGCGCCTTAATCGTCCCGCTCCGCGTCGAGCATCCGCATGGCCGCTTTTTCCGCATTGGCGACGTGCAAACGTGCCGCTGCTTCCGCCGCCTCGGCGTTACGCGCCTTGAGTGCCTTATAGAGCTTGTCGATTTCCTTCAGGCTGGCGGGCAGACGCTCAGGGTGCATGAGCGACGTCGCACGCAGCAGATTGACGCGCGAGTAGAGGCTCGTGAGCATCTCCTTGATCAGCCCATTGCCGCAGTTATCCAGCAGCACGTCATAGAGATCGGTCTTGGCTTTGAGCACCGCGTCCTGACTGCCGGATAACGCCGCGCTCTTCAGCGCCTGGGCACGTTCGCCGAAACGCGCGATCGACGCATCGTCGGCATGGCGGGTAAATTCAGCCGCCGCATAACCTTCGAGCAGGCCGCGGATCGCATACAATTCGGCCGCTTCCTGCTTCGAGATTACCGCGACGGTGGGTCCTTTATGCGGCACGATGCGTACCAGCTTTTCGGCTTCGAGGCGGCGCAGCGCTTCGCGCACCGAGGTCCGGCTGACGCTCAGCGATTCACACAGTTCCCGCTCGATCAGACGCGCGCCCGGCGCAAACCGCCCGGACATGATCGCCTGCCGCAGTACGTGTTCCACCTGATGACGCAGCGTCTCCGGTCGCACCAACTCCATTTCTGCCGCCATGATTGTATTCCCGTCTGACAATGTGCATGGGCAGTATGGTACTCGAATACCTGTGCTTTAAGAAACGATGTGTTGCTGATCTATTCGCTTTTGAAGTCTTCGGAGCAATCACCGTCACTACGCGCCGCCACAGCGCGTTTTGGCCGCCGCACCCTCCTCACCGTGCCGCGATTTCCCCCACCGCAGAAGAACTGATCGGCGCCGTCGGATTCGAGTCCTGAGATACATGCACCCGGCGGCATCTCCAGACTCTCCAGCACGGCGCCGCTTTGAGGATCGACGCGCCGCAACTCGCTATGCTCGCTCTCCCAGGTGCCGTGCCACAGTTCTCCCTCGACCCAGGTGACGCCCGTGACGAAGCGGTTCGACTCGATGGTGCGCAGAATCGCGCCGCTTTCGGGATCGATCTGGTGGATCTTGCGCTCACGATACTGTCCGACCCATAGCGAGCCTTCCGCCCACGTCAGCCCCGAATCGAAACCACCGCCGGGCGCGGGAATCGTCGCCAGCACGCGGCCGGTTTGCGGATCGATCTTCTGGATCTGCTTGTCGGCGATCTGAAACAGATACCGCCCGTCGAAAGCCGTGCCGGCATCGGCAGCCACTTCGATCGACTGGAGCACTTCGCCGCTCGCGGGATCGAAGGCGTTCAGCTTGCCGCCGGTCGCAATCCATACGCGCTGGCCATCATAGGTGACGCCATGCACGGCGTCGACGCCCGGAAAGGGTCCATATTCACCGACAATTTCAGCCGCAGACCGCTTCATGCATCCTCCTTGAGATTGAATCGTGCGAAACGCCGCGCTTAAGGCGCACCGGTATGCGACGAACGACGCCTGCATGCTACTCACCCGGCAACGGAACGGGGAGTAACAAGGTCGTCGCGAACCCGGTCAAAGAGGAAGCCGTCCAGCGACGCGCCCGTCCGAGTCCGAACGACTGCGCCTTGCCCGCCTGCGCGAGCCCATCGAGCGCGCGCTGCACGCTGCGCTGGCTGGCGCCCAAAGCCAGCGCGAGCGCCGAACTCGACCACGACTCACCGTCGGCGAGCAGAGCCAATACGCCCGCGTGGTCCTCCTCGACGGGCCGCTCAAGCAGCGCCACCTCCGTGCCGTTGTGCGGCGCCAGCACGAAGCCATGCCGCGTCGCGGACACGCCGGCCATCGGCGTGAGCAGGTTACGAAGCCGCCCGACTTCGACGCGCAGACGCGCGCGATGCGACTCATCGGCGCGCTTCGCGCGAAACGCCCGCGCCACCAGCACGTCGCGCGGTACGTCTGCCGGCCACGCCTCGGCCAGCGTGCGCGCCAGCACGAACAGTACGGGGCGCCGCGCGAGCGACACCACGCCATGCGCGTCACGCACGACGCGACGGCAGGCATCGACGACCAGCACCTGCGACGCGAATAACGCTTCCACCTCTTCGAGCATCACCAGCCGCGCCTCGCCACGCAGAGTCAGACGCGCCGCAGGCGTGCTCAAAGCAAGCGATGCGCTTTCGACCTCCGCCACCAGCGCCGCAATGCCCGCCTGATGCGCGGCCAGCCCGGCGCGGGCGAGCGCTGCACGCGCAATCGCCGTCTGCAGACGACGCAGGGCGATACCGGCTACGGCCAGTTCGTGAACGGCTCGCAATGCAGGCGGCAAGCGCGCGGTATCGAGACCGGCGAGCATGCGCCCGGTCTCCTCGAGACGCCCGATCAGAAGCTGGCGCCGCACTTCGAGATAGCGCGCATGCATGGCGTTGACGTAGTCGCCATGGGCTTCGAGCGTGGCCTGCGCGGACTCCAGCGCCTTGGCCGGCCAGTTGAGGTCGCGCGAAGCGAGCGCGATTTCAGCCTCGGCGATCACACATCGCGCGCGGGAAACCGGCTCCCTCGCACCGAACGCGCGCTCCGCGCTGCGCAATAGCGTCTTCGCTCGCGTCAGATCACCCAGTTGGGCCATCGCGATACCACGCAGCGCGAGTGCCGGCGGGTCGTCGCGTAAGGCGACGCGCTGCAGTGCGCCGAGCGGGTCCCCTGCGGCAAGCGCGCGCGCCGCGGCCGTGACTAGCGAGTCCATGCTTTATCTGAATGCCGCCACATATGTCACTCCCATGCTTCGAGGTGCTGGAACTAATCTATCACGATCGTTCAACCCCTCATTGCATCGGAATGCGAACGAACGGCACAGGACACCTAACTTAAGGAGCGAAACATGACCACCACGCACCCAAGCGGCACGCGCGAAGAATGGCTCGCCGCCCGTCTCGACCTGCTCAAGGCAGAAAAGGAACTCACGCGCCGCAGCGACCAAGTGGCGCGGCAACGTCAGGCGCTACCGTGGGTCCGGATCGACAAGACCTACCGTTTCGAAACCGAACGAGGCCCAGCGACGCTGGCGGATCTGTTTGCGGGACGTTCGCAACTGCTCGTCTATCACTTCATGTTCGGGCCGGATTACAAGGCGGGATGTCCGTCGTGCTCGTCGATTGCGGATGGTTTCGACGGCATCGCCGTCCATCTGGCGCATCACGACGTCACGCTGCTCGCGGTATCGCGCGCGCCGCTGGCGAAATTGCTGGAATACCGTCAGCGAATGGCTTGGACGTTTCCATGGGCGTCCTCGCACGGTGGCGACTTCAACTTCGATTTCAATATCGCGTTTACCGCGGAGCAGCAGCGCAGGGGCAGCGTCGACTATAACTATCAGCGCGGCGGTCATGCGATGGACGCGACGCCGTCGCCCGAGCCCGTTGCGCAGTTCGCGGCCACTTGCGGGACCGATCCGCTCACCTATGCGCGCGACCGGCCCGGCATGAGCGCATTCGTGCTGGAAGACGGCGTGATTTATCACACGTATTCCACCTATGGGCGCGGCGTGGATGGCATCTGGAGCATGTATCAGTGGCTCGATCGCGCGCCCAAAGGGCGCAACGAGACCGGCGTGTGGTGGTGTCGTCATGACGAATATGAGCGGCGCCAGGCTGAGCCGAGCGTGTGATACGCAGCGCTCTTCGCATACCACTCGCACCGGCGTCTAGACGCCCGCCGTGTCCGCCGCATCCACCGTACCGAGATGCGCCTTGAGGGCGTCGATAAACACCCGCACCTTCGGCGCCGGATAGCGCGCTGACGGAAACAGCGCGTGAATGCCCGCTGGTGGCGTGGACCACTGCGGCAGCAGGCGAACCAGCCGCCCCGCGGCGACATCGTCCGCGACCGCGAAGTTCGTCAGCGCCGCGACGCCGCCGCCCGCCAGCGTCGCCGCCCGGCAGGCCGGTGCGGTATCCGCGATAAAGCCCGCGCCGAAACGCACGCTGCGTTTGCGGCCACTGGCGTTTTCCAGCGCTACCGTCAGCGGCGTGGCCAGCACCGCCATGCCGACGAACGGCAACGCGGCGAGCGCCGCGAACGTCGTCGGCGTGCCATGCGTTTCCAGAAACGCGGGACTCGCAACCAGCCAGCGCACGAAATTGTCGACTTTTACCGCGCGATGACTCGAATCGGCAAGGCGTCCTAACCGGATGGCGACATCGATACCCTCTGCCAGCAGATTGACGAGGCGGTCATTCGACACCAGCTCGACGTTGAGCTCCGGGTGTTGCTGCCGCAGCGCCACCAGGACGGGCGCGACCACAATTGCCCCGTAATCGACCGGCGTAGCGACGCGCAGTGTGCCCCGCAGGCTGCCGCTACCCTGCTCTACTAACTGCAGCGCCTCGTCCGCGATGCTCAGCATATGCCGGCACGCTTCGTAGAACGCGTTGCCCGCTTCGGTGACGCTGACCCGCCGGGTGGTACGCACCAGCAGGCTGGCCCCGACTTCCGCCTCGAGCCGCTGCATATGCGTGCTGACCATGGTCTTGGCAATGCCCAGCCGCTCCGCCGCAGCCGTCAGCGACCCCGCTTCGATCACCGCCACGAACACCTTCAGGCGGTTGAGATTCACATCACTGGCGCTGGCCATTCATTGTTCACTTTGAGTGGAAAGAGTAATTCCGATTATCCGCCTTCTCAGACTATCCGGCGAGGCTTAAGCTACCTGCACTTACCACAGGTCTATTTGCTTCAAGGAGCACTCCATGTCGTCTTCCAAGCCCGCTCAGCCGATCCGGTTGCACACGACGCTGCTGTCCGGTCACGGACATCGCGTCAAACTGTTCCTGACGCTGCTCGACCTGCCATTCACCGTGATCGAACTGAATATGGCTGCCGGCGAACAGCGCTCGCCCGCGCATCTGGCGCTCAATCCGTTCGGTGAAGTGCCGGTGATCGAAGACGGCGATGTGGTGCTGAGCGATTCGGCTGCCATCCTCGTGTACCTCGCGCGCAAATATGCCGATGCCTCGTGGTTGCCGCAAGATCCGCTCGGCGCGGCCCACGTGCAGCGCTGGCTGTCGTTCGCCGCCGGCAAGATCGCTTACGGTCCATGCGCCGCGCGCCTCGTCACCGTGTTCGGCGCGCCGTATCATCTGGAGACCGCGCAAAACATTGCAGTGAATCTTTTCAAGGTGCTCGAAAGCGAGTTGCACGACAAGCCGTTCGCGATTGGCCTGACGCCGACCATCGCCGACATCGCCGCGCATTCCTATATTGCGCACGCACCCGAAGGCGGCGTCTCGCTCGAACCGTACCCGAATATCCGCGCGTGGCTCAAGCGCATCGAAGCCCTGCCGCGCTTCCTGCCGATGCCCGCCAGCAAGGCCGGCTTGCTCGCCGAGACAGCATAGGCCGGCATGTCCGCTATCCCCCACGTTCCGCATCAGGAGTTCATCATGTCCTCCCCCGCTCCTGCGTCAGGCTGGCGCGCTGCCGAGTCCCCCTTTCACGCCGGCGAACTGGCCGCGCAGGAACGGGTGGGCGTGCGGGAGCGGATGAACGTCGATGCGCGCCGTGGGATTCGCGATTACATGCCGGAGCAGCACCGCCAGTTCTTTGCGGAACAGCCGTTCATGGTGTTGAGCGGGCTGGATGCGAGCGGGCAGCCGTGGGCTACGCTGCGGGTCGGCGAGCCGGGTTTCGTCTCGACGCCGGATGAGCACACCCTGCGTATCGCCGGACGCAGCCTGCCGGGCGATCCGCTCGCGGGTGCATGGCAAGTGGGTGGACTGATCGGCGGCCTGGGCATCCAGCCGGCCACGCGGCGGCGCAATCGCGTCAATGGCGTGATAACTGCTATGGATTCCGAATCATTCACGCTCAGCGTAAGTCAAAGTTTCGGCAATTGCGCGAAATACATCCAGGGACGCGTACCGACGTGGGTGGCGTCCACGCCTGAAGAAAGTGCGGTGTCCGAATCGTCCGAGGAACTCAGCGACGCCGACCGCGCGTTGCTTGCGCGTGCCGACACCTTTTTCATTGCCAGCGCCAATCCCTCCACCGAAGCGGGCCTCGCACGGGGCGCGGATGTATCGCACCGCGGCGGCAAGCCGGGCTTCATTCGGGTCGACGATGCGCACACGCTGACGACGCCGGATTTCAGCGGCAACCTGTTCTTCAATACGATCGGCAACCTGATTCAGGATCCGCGCGCGGGCCTGCTTGCTATCGACTTCGAAAGCGGCGATCTGCTGTATATCGCCGTGGTTGCCGAGATCATCTGGGACGGCGCCGAGCTGGCTTCCTTCACGGGCGCCGAGCGGCTGATGCGCTTTCACGTGCGCGAAGTTCGCCGCACGCCGCGCGCGTTGCCGTTTCGCTGGTCCGCCGTGCAATACGCGCCGCAACTAGCGAAGATGGGAAGCTGGCAAACGGAGGGCGTGGTTTTGCCGCCCGTTGCGAGCAGCTGGCGCAAGATGAAAGTGATCGACGTGAAGGACGAAACGCCGACGGCGCGCTCGTTTTATCTGCAACCGGTCGACGGTTCCGCGCTGCCCCAGTTCGAACCCGGCCAATTTTTGCCGATCCGTCTGCAGGTGGCGGGGCTCGACGCGCCGCTGCTGCGCACTTACACGCTCTCCGATGCGCATAACGGCAAGCACTTTCGCATCACCGTCAAGCGCGAAGGCGCCGCGTCGACGTGGCTGCATGAGCAGATCAAGGTGGGCATGGAAATCGACGCGAAGCTGCCGGGCGGTTCGTTCACGCTGAATCGCAACAGCCGCCGCCCGGCGGTTCTGCTGTCGGCGGGAATCGGCATTACGCCGATGATCGCGATGCTCAACGCCTTGCTGGCCGATACGCACGCGACCACGCAGCCCGAGCACGTCTACTTCATCCACGGCGCACGTCATCCGAACGAACATCCATTCGCGGATGAGTTGAAAGCGCTCGCGCAGATCCACCCGAATTTGTCTGTTTATTTGCGCGACAGTCAGCCTGCCGAAGACGGCACGACGCGTGCCTCGCATTCAATGGGAAGGGCAGACGTCGATTTTCTCAGGCAGGTATTGCCGTTCGGCGATTACGACTTCTATTTGTGCGGTCCCGGCGCGTTCATGCAGGACCTCTATACAGGACTGCGCGCCCTCAATATCGTGGATGAGCGGATTCGCTTCGAGGCCTTCGGACCGGCCAGCGTGAAGCGCGGCGCCAACGCGCTTGCGTCGACGGCCGAGGTCGTTCCGCTTGAACGGACACCGCGTGACCCGGCGCAGGCCTCGAAAGTCGTGTTTATGAAGACCGGGCGCGACGCGCTGTGGTCGAAGGAAGACGGCAATCTGCTCGACTTCGCCGAAGCGAATGGTCTGACGCCGCCGTCATCGTGCCGATCCGGCACCTGCGGAACCTGTTCGACGCGCGTACTTTCAGGCGAGGTGAAGTACCTCCAGACGCCTGACGCGCCGATCGAGCCGGGGCATGCATTGATCTGCTGTTCGATACCGGCACGGACCGGCGCGGACGAAGCGTCCAATCTCGTGCTGGATCTCTGACTACGGTTTCAGCGTGCCTCTCGCACGCGGTGGGCGTGTGCGAGAGGCACAACCGGGCAGCGCTTAATTCGGGCGACGGTGCGCTTCGGCAATGATCGCGCACGTCTGCAAATGCAGTTGCAGCGCGCGGCGAGCGACGGCAATAACGCGGGCAAACCAGCCATTGGTGGCCGAGGCGGAAGTAGTGGTGATGTGGCTCATGAGATGCTCCGGGTCGAGCTAGGGTTAACTACCTAGGTAATAACCCTATTATAAACCGATCGTGCCGCAGCGCAACAAAACAAAAAAGAAATCGCTACTCAGGATGGTTTAACGCGGACTGAAGAGGTGGGATGCGGCCATCCTTACAAACGCATAATGGCGCGATCCGCGCCATAAATTTGCCGAGCCGTCTCCAGACTTACCCCAATCCAGCAATGGAAATCCCGCGTCGCATCAATTCTGTGACGACCGCCCCAGCCAAGCCAGAGCGGGCAAATCAGGTGACCGACGCCAGCCGCATTGCACCAATTCCCTTGTCTTGACTCCCCGGATTCGCCCTGCTGTACTAAATAAACCAAAGTGATTTAATCGAAATTGGCCCCGGCGTGGATCGGTGGATCCGGGTCACGAGGCCACAAGAGGCGCGCCCAGTGCCCGTCAGCTATTGAATCGACCGCAGTCCATAACATCGTCGTCAATCATCAGGAGGAGCGTCCCATGAATCTGAATTCCCGCGAGCATCCTGTCGCCCGTCGCATCGTCACCCTCTGCGTGGCGGCCTCCGCCGTATGGTGCACGAGCGCCAGCCAGGCGGCCGACCAGGCCGCCGTCGGCCTGATCACCAAAACCGACACGAACCCGTTCTTCGTGAAGATGCGCCAAGGCGCGGAAGCCGCCGCGCAGAAGGACGGCGTCAAGCTGCTGACCGCCGCCGGCAAGTTCGACGGCGACAACGCCAGCCAGGTCACCGCAATCGAAAACATGATGACGGCTGGCGCCAAAGCGATCCTGATCACACCGAGCGACACCAAAGCCATCGTGCCGAGCATCAAGAAGGCCCGCGCCGCCGGCGTGATGGTGATAGCGCTCGACACGCCGACCGAGCCGCAAGAGGCCACCGATGCCCTCTTCGCCACCGACAACTTCAAGGCCGGCATCCTGATCGGCCAGTACGCGAAGGCGGCGCTCGGCGCCAGGCCGGCGAAGATCGCCACGCTCGATCTGGCGCCGGGCGTTTCGGTGGGCGTGCTGCGGCATAACGGCTTCCTGCAGGGCTTCGGCGTGAAGGAAGGCGATCCGGCCATTGTGTGCAGCCAGGACACGCGCGGCGATCAGTCGAAAGGACAGACGGCAATGGAGAACTGCCTGCAAAAATCGCCGGACATCAACGTGGTCTACACCATCAACGAACCGGCCGCGGCGGGTGCGTATCGCGCGCTCAAGGCGGCAGGCAAGGACAAGGACGTGATGATCGTGTCGATCGACGGCGGCTGTGAAGGCGTGCGCAACGTCAAGGCCGGCGCGATTGCCGCAACCTCGCAGCAGTATCCGCTGAAGATGGCCTCGCTCGGCGTCGACGCCGGCGCGGAATATGCCAAGACCGGCAAGAAGGTCTCAGGCTACAAAGACACCGGCGTAACGCTGATCACCGACAAGGCCATGAACGGCGTGGACAGCAAGGACACCGCCTTCGGCCTCGCCAACTGCTGGGGTCAATAAGCGATCCTAAGCATCCGGGAGACCCGCGCACGACTCTCCCGGCGATTTGATGCGTGGCCGCCGCGCTACGCTTTAGCATCGAGGAAACACATCATGTCGACTCCCTCTGCGCCGGCTGACGGCCATCGCCCCCTGTCCGAGCGCCTGCCTTCGCTCGCCGAGATCGGCCCGCTCATTGCTCTCGTGCTGGCCTGCGCGTTCTTCATCTCGCAGAGCAGCCGCTTCCTGTCGTTCCAGAATCTCTCGCTGATTCTCCAGCAGACCATGGTGGTCGCCGTCATCGCCATCGGCCAGACGCTGATCGTGCTGACCGGCGGCATCGATCTGTCCTGCGGCATGGTGATGGCCTTCGGCTCGATCATCATGACCAAATTCGCGGTCAACCTCGGCGTGCCGCCGGTCCTCGCGATCGTCTGCGGCATTGCTGCCAGCGCGCTATTCGGCGCGCTCAACGGTACCCTGATTACGCGTATCAAACTGCCCGCGTTCATCGTCACGCTCGGCACACTGAATATCGCTTTCGCGCTCACGCAGATCTACTCGAACGCAGAAAGCGTCTCGAATCTGCCCGACGCCATCATGTTCCTCGGCAACACGTTCAGCATCGGGCCGGCGCAGGTGACCTACGGCACCGTGCTGACGCTGCTGATGTATCTCGCCACCTGGTTCGTGCTGCGCGACACGGTGCCGGGCCGGCATCTCTACGCACTCGGCAATAACGCCGAAGCCGCACGCCTGATGGGGCTGTCGTCGCAGCGCATCCTGCTCACCGTCTACACCCTGGCCGGCGCGATCTACGGCATCGCCGCGCTCCTGTCCGTGTCGCGTACCGGTGTGGGCGATCCGCAAGCGGGTCAAACGGAAAACCTCGACAGCATCACGGCGGTCGTGCTGGGCGGCACCAGCCTGTTTGGCGGGCGCGGCTCGATTGTCGGCACCTTGCTCGGCGCGCTGATCGTCGGCGTGTTTCGCAACGGGTTGACGCTGATCGGCGTGTCGTCCGTGTATCAGGTGTTGATCACCGGCATGCTGGTGATTCTCGCCGTCGCTGCCGACAAGCTGTCTCACCGCGGCGCTCGATGATCCAGAAGGAGCCTGTCATGTCCACCCCTCAAACTGCTGCTAACACGACGCCTGTTCTGCAGGCTCGCGGGCTCGTCAAGCGCTACGGCCAGGTCACGGCCCTCGACGGTTGCGATTTCGAAGTGCTGCCCGGCGAAATCATGGCCGTGATCGGCGACAACGGCGCAGGAAAATCGTCGCTGATCAAGGCGCTTTCGGGCGCGACCGTACCGGACGAAGGCGAGATTCTTCTCGACGGCAAGCCCGTAAAGTTTCGCAGTCCTTTAGATGCGCGCGAGCAAGGCATCGAAACCGTCTATCAGGACCTTGCGGTTGCGCCGGCCATGAGCATTGCCGAGAACCTGTTTCTGGCGCGTGAACTCGTCAAACCCGGCTGGCGCGGCTCGATCTTCAGGATGATCGACAAGCGCCGCATGCTCGAAGAAGCCACCGCGCATATGAAGGGCCTGCAAATCGGCATCCGTTCGATGCGCCAGGCGGTCGAAACGCTTTCCGGCGGTCAACGCCAGGGCGTTGCGGTGGCGCGGAGTGCGGCCTTCGCGCGCCATGTGGTGATTCTCGACGAGCCGACCGCCGCGCTCGGCGTGAAAGAAGGCAACATGGTGCTCGAACTGATCCGGCGCGTGCGCGAGCGCGGCCTGCCGGTGATCCTGATCAGCCACAACATGCCGCACGTGTTCGAGATCGCCGATCGCATCCACATTCAGCGGCTAGGGCGGCGCGCGGCGCTGGTGAACACCAAAGACATCCACATGTCCGAAGCCGTCGCCATCATGACGGGCGCCAAGGAAGCGGACGTCAAGGCCATCGCATGATGCGCCTTCCCTGCTGACGGGTCATCATCATGGATACCCACGGCACCCGCTCGCCGCTCAAGCGCACGGTCGGCTCGAATCAGGTCGGCATGCGGCAATTCAACGAGCGGATCGTACTGCAGGCGATCCGCCTGCACGGCCCGCTCGCCAAAGCCGACGTGGGGCGCCTGACCCGCCTGTCGATGCAGACCGTGTCGATGATCGTCGACCGTCTGATCGACGACGGGCTGCTTGCGCGGCAACCCCGGGTGCGTGGACGCATCGGCCAGCCGTCGGTGCCGATCGCATTGCGGCCGGAAGGCGCTTATACGATCGGCATCAAGGTCGGGCGGCGCAGCCTCGATGTGCTCGCCATGGATTTCGTGGGGCATGTTTGCAGCCGTGACGTGCTCGAATATGCATATCCCGATCCAAAGGTGCTGTTTCCTGCACTCGAGAGCAAGCTCGCGCGTCTAAACGAGACGCTGGGTGAGCGCGCCAAACAGGTGGTCGGCGTGGGCGTGGCCGCGCCGCTGTGGCTGGGCGGCTGGCGAGATTTTTTGGGCGCGCCGCCAGATGCGCTCGAAGCGTGGCACGACATCGATATCCGCGCGCGTATCGCGGCCATTACTGGCTTGCCCGTCGAGTTTGCCAAGGACACCACCGCCGCGTGCGCCGCCGAACTCGTGATGGGTCAGGGACGCGGCATTCACAATTTTCTTTATCTGTTCGTCGGGACGTTTATTGGCGGCGGACTGGTGATCGATGGGCGGCTGCATGGGGGTCCGCACAACAATGCGGGCGCGGTCGGCTCGATTCCGCTTGCGGGTAATGCTGCGAGCTCGTTGGGTGCGCGTCAATTGCTGCACGCGGCGTCGGGGTTTGTGCTGGAACGGCTGCTTGACGACGCCGGCGCACCGCCCGCCGCCGCGCACGACCATCGCGCGCTTGCGCCGGAATGGTGGCGAGTGACGGAGCAATGGCTGGATACGGCCTGTCCCGCGATTGCCGGTGCGCTGATCAACGCAACCGCCCTGCTCGATCTCGAAGCCGTAGTGATAGATGGCGAGCTCGATCGTCAACTGGTGCGCGAGATCATTCGGCGTACCGAGCGTGTACTGGATGGCTTCGAGTGGGAAGGGATGGTGCGTCCGCAATTGCTCGAAGGAACCATCGGCGCGGATGCACGGGCGATGGGCGGGGCAATTTTGCCGCTATATGCGCATTTTGCGCCGGTACATGAGCTGTTTCTTAAACCGGCGGCAGAGGCAGGGTATTAAGGCTCAGGTGTTCTGATTTAGAACCACCGCCCATTAACTCCGCTTCGCCGCGCCGCCTTCGTCCGCCGCCTTCTTCTCATCCACCAACGGCTGCAAAACCGGCGCCAGCGACTTCAGCAACTGCACCGACATCGCACTGGTAAAGTCATACCGCGCCGCATATGGCTCGTGCACATAAGCCGTCAACGTGCCGTAGAACCGGTCGCCCATCATGAACACGAACGTCGCGCTCCGGTTGACCTTGCGCGACTCGATCAGCCTGCCGCCCTTCGCCCACACTTCAAAACGCTGATCCCCCGTACCGGTTTTCCCATACACCGGCAACGTCTTGCCGTCGGGGAACGTCATGCCATCCGCGAGACGCTTGGCCGTGCCGCCCTGCACCACATCGCTCAACATGCCGCGCACGACCTTGACGATCTGCGGCGACAACTGCGCCTGCGGCGCGAGCGTCGCACGCACGAAATGCGTTTCGTATGGCGTGTCTTTGGCGAAATCGAGTGACGCAATGCTTTCTGTCGGCACCTTGTCGCCGCCGTTCGAGATCACGCCAATCAGTTGCGCCAACGCCGCCGGCCGGTCGCCGGATGCACCGATTGCCGCAGCGTAGGACGGCGTCAGATTGGCGAACGGATAGCCCAGCGCCTGCCATGAATCGCCGATCGCAGCATAGGCGCGCAGTTCGATCATGCGTTTGATACGGCGGTCCTGCGTGGCGTGATAGCGCGTCCTGTAGAGCCACGCATACGTCGAGACGCGCACGTCGCTGCTGGCGGCCTGAACCTGATCGAGCGTGGCATCCGGATGCTCGCGCAGATAATTGACCAGCCACAATTCCAGCGGATGCACACGTGCGATATAACCGCGATCGTTCAGATTGAAGCGGTCCATGCCGTACTTGGTGTAGAGCGCGGCAAGATCGTCGTCGCCGAGCCATTCTGCGGGCGTGCCTTTGAGTTGCGCGCGCATCTGCGCGTCGAACCAGCCCTGCGCGCCGTTCGGCGCCACGCTGCGCAACACCGTGGCGATCTTCGGCGGCGACTTGTGCACGCTGTGCAGCATCAGGGCCAACGCCTCATCGGGCGTCTTGCCGTGATACTTCAGGTAGAAGCGCTTCATATAGACACGGCTTTCCTGATCGACAAAGCGGCCGAGGTACAACTGGCGGGCGGCGGGATCGTCGAGCCATTGCGTCGAAGGCCCGGAGGTCTGAATCATTTCGTAGTGCACGATATCGCGCATCAGCCGCACGAAGACCAGATTCACCGAGTGCTGGAAGGCGCGCTGCACGGTCAGAATCTGGCCGTTGTCGCTCGACTCGAAATTGGTGAAGGTCTGCGCGCCGCCGCCCGTATAGAACGTTTCGCCCGCGTTGGCCGAATATTTCCGCTGTATCGCGGCGTCGAGCATGGCTTGCAGCGAATGGTCCGGTGTTTTGCTCAGATAGTCGAGCGCCCAGCGGGTCAGCGCGTCTTGCGGATCGGGTTGAACACGTTTCAGATCGGCCACGCTCAGCGAGGCATAACGGTCGTGTAGAGCGGAGACGATCTGCAGATACGTGATGACGGTGCGCAGCTTCGCGGTGGAACCCAGATTCAACCGCGCGCCCGAATTGATGTCGAACGGCTGGTTGACGCTGTCCGTCTGCACGCGCACGAGGTTCGCGCCGTCGTGCCGCTCGTACAACGTCAGGCTATAGGTGATCTTCGAAGGATCGTCGCCGGGGCGCAGCATTTCGAACCCATACAGGCCGGCTGCCTGCGCTCCGTCTTTGGTGCCCGCCGCTGCGAGCCGTTCGCTCACCGCCAGTTGAACCGCGTTATTGAGCGTGCCGGTGGCTTGCAGGTCGAGCCGGTCCAGTTCATAAAAACTTCTTAGACCCAACGCATCGAGCAGATGCGCGCGCATCGAGGTCACTGCTTTACGGCTGATAAACGAGTCATCGGCTTGCAGTAACGGCGTCGGATTCAGCGCGATCTGCGCGCTGAGCGCCGCATCGCGCAGCGACGTCGAGATCACGCCGCCCGTGGCGAGCAGCCGCAAATAGCTGTCCGTCATGCGTTCCAGCTCGCCATAGCCGTGATGCAGAAAGTACGACGGCGCGCGCTGCGCAATCATCAGCGACAACACCTGGCGGAACGCCAGCGCCTGTTCGGTGAGATTATCGGCCGAGGCCGGCGCGCTGAGAATCGCATTCACCTCGTTGAAATCGCGCCCGTACCACGCCGCGAGCCCATCCCCCAAACCGTTGATCTCGCCAATGCCCGGTTGCGCCGACAGCGGCACCGAGTTCAGATACTGCACGACGATTTCGCGCCGCGCCGGCATGGTCTGCGGTCCGTTCAGATAGGCGCGCACCGAAGCGGACGCGATCTGGCGCAACTTTTCCGGCGGCGTCGCGGTGCGTCCATCCGGCGAGTGACGGAATTTCTCGATCTGGGTGGCGAGCGTGCTGCCGCCCGGCTGCAACTGATGCCGGTTGAAAATCCGCACGCCCTGGTCGAGCAAAGCGTGACCGAAACGGCCCCAGTCGATTGCCGGATTGCGGTTCGGCTGGTTGGCGTCGAGCAGTTCACGGTCTTCCACAAACAGCAGCGAGTTGACGACCACAGGCGGAATCGCTTCGAAACCGCTGTAGATCCGGCGCGGATAAGTCGCGTCGAAAAGCGCCGCGCCAGTACCGTCGAACAGTTGCAGGCCGGCTTGATCCTTCTCCTGATAAGGCAGGAACAGGCCGTCGTCGGCGAGCGCGAGCATGCGTTCCGAGTCGCGCGCCTGCGAGGTCACCACGAAACCGCGCGCGCTCAGCCGTTGCTGAAACGAAGGCAGCAAGGCGTAGCCGAGCCGTTCGTCGTAAGGGCCGTGATTGATGGGGAAGCGGATATTGGGGCTCACGCCGTCCGCGAGCGTGTAGCCGACGTCGCGCGTCAATTCGGAGAGATAGCGCGCCTGCAGACGGGAGGTTTCGATTTCGATCTGGCAAAGCTTTGCCAGGATTGCCAGCGCCACCAGCAAGGCGGCGACCAGCGACCATTTAAACCATTTCCACGCCGACGTACCCCCGGCAGCGCGGAGCTGAAACCGAACGAGTGGCCGATTCATGGCGGCATCTCCCCGCAGGCACGCACCCGAGAATCAGGCCTGCTTTCCGCTCAGTGTAGCGCGGAACGGACGATTTCAAATGGTCCGAAAAACCCTTTGAGTCTCGCGCCAACAACACCGTTTCAACGAGGCATGGCGCAGCGGCTTGTGAAGTGCGATATTGAGGGTTTCAGCGCCCGGAAGGTCAAAAGTCCCCTAATTTCCGGGCCGCCCTAGCTTTCCCCGCTGTTAACTTCCCCGCTGTTACCTTGCCTCATGCCACCTTACGTGCTCGCATGGTTTTTTGTTCACGCAGCAAGCGGATGAACTGCTCCGCGGGCGGCGACAGCACACCGCCTTTGCGCGACACAATCCCGAACGTCTGCGACTGGGATTTCAGCTTGACCGGCAAGATACGCAGCAACTTGTGCCTGACGAACAGTTCGGCAATCCCGGTCGGCAGCACCGACACCAGATCCGCCGCCTGCTGCAATAGCGCGACCGTGACGAAAGTCGACGCGGTGGAAATCGGACTGGCGGGCATGCTCATGCCGGCCAGATCCATCTCACGTTCCAGCAGCGCGTGCAGCGGCATGTGACTGGGATACGTCACCCAGCGGTGGCCGGCCAGATCGCGCAGACTCATCGCCCTGCGCGACATTGGCGGATGGCTCATGCCCACCACCACGCAGAGCGGTTCGTCGCCCAGCGGCTGATACTGATATCGCGACGGATCCGCACTGACCGCGGCGCGCCCAATCACGAGATCGAGACGTCCTTCGTCCAGCTGCAAAAGCATCCGCGCGCTGGTGTCTTCAACGATCTCGATCGACAGATTCGGCTGGCTTGCATGCAGCGTGTTCAGCACCGGCACCACGGCGTCCGGAATCGCGCCCATGATGGCGCCGATCGCCAGCCGCCCGCCGCGCCCCGAGCGGATTTCCGCAATGTCCTGGCAAAGCGAGGTCAGATCCGTGGCCACCAGCCGCGCATAGCGGATCACGCAGTGGCCGAACTGATTGGCGATCATGCCGCTTTTCGAGCGCTCGAAAAGCGGCGCTTCCAGCATCGACTCCAGTTCCTGCAGCGCCTTGCTTGCCGCCGACTGCGTCATGGACATCGCGCTAGCCGCCTTGTGCAGCGACTTGTGGTCGTCGAGCGCGATCAGCAGTTGCAGCTGCTTCATGCGCAGGCGCGACAGCAGCACGTTCAGCGTATTTTTCATGTGAGTCGTAAAAGTGATCACGGCATGGAAACAATTCACTATACAGGCCGAAACGGGGCGTCGTATAGTCGAAGCTGGAGACAACTACCTAGACCCAATCATCATGAACCCGGCAACCAGCCAGACGTATCGCGGCGTATTCCCCGTCGCGCCGACCATCTTCGACGACGAAGGCCGTCTCGATCTCGAAGGCCAGAAACGCTGCATCGATTTCATGATCGATGCGGGTTCCAACGGCCTGTGCATCCTCGCGAATTTTTCCGAACAGTTTTCGCTGTCCGACGACGAGCGCAGCACGCTGATGCACCTCGTGCTCGAACACGTCGCCGGCCGCGTGCCGGTGATCGTCACCACCACGCATTACAGTTCGCACCAGTGTGCGTTGCGCAGCCGCGCCGCCCAGGACGCGGGCGCCGCGATGGTGATGATCATGCCGCCATATCACGGCGCGACGATCCGCGTCGGCGAGCGCGGCATCTACGAGTTCTACAAGAAAGTGTCGGACGCGATCGATATTCCGATCATGATCCAGGATGCGCCGGTGGCCGGCACGGCGCTGTCGGCGCCGTTCCTCGCGAGAATG
The DNA here is from genome assembly GCF_900996235.1 of Paraburkholderia sp. BCC1885. Taxonomy (GTDB): domain Bacteria; phylum Pseudomonadota; class Gammaproteobacteria; order Burkholderiales; family Burkholderiaceae; genus Paraburkholderia. Next base: position 90,811 of record NZ_CAAJGM010000077.1, on the reverse strand, counting down.
GCGCGCGAGCTGACCAACGTCTCGTACTTCAAGGTGGAAACGCCGCAGGCCGCATCGAAGCTGCGCGAATTGATCGAGTTGGGTGGCGACGCGATCGTCGGTCCGTGGGACGGCGAGGAAGCCATCACGCTGATGGCCGATCTGGATGCGGGCGCAACCGGTGCGATGACGGGCGGCGGCTATCCCGACGGCATCCGCCAGATCGTCGACGCCTACGCCGCCGGCGACACGGAACTCGCCGCCGCGAATTATCAGCGCTGGCTGCCGCTCATCAACTACGAGAATCGCCAGGGCGGTCTCGCCACGCCGAAGGCATTGATGAAAGAAGGCGGCGTGATCCGCTCGGACGCGGTGCGCCATCCGCTGCTGCCGATGCATCCGGCCACGCGTGCAGGTCTCCTGACGATTGCCCGGCGCCTCGACCCGATCGTCCTGAGCTGGGGCAAATAAGGCAGGCGGTAAGACGCTGCCTCAGGCAGCGTCCCCGATACGCCAAGGCAACACCCGCTCATTCCGGTCAAGCCAGCCGCACTGCTGCAATCCGCCGACTGGCCTGACCGTGCTGCCGAATGAGCCTTCCCTATGCATCTTGACTGCTTATGCGCCGGACGTTTGCTGTCCTGCCCGGCATATTGCCGTCCCCTGCGCCCGCAGGCGCCCGATCACGGCTCTGGTCGCCCCGCTCCGCCCCGCCCTCCCTACCCTGCGCCTGGCCGCTGGAACGGGCTTCGGCTCTCGACGCAGACCTGCCTAACTCGCCACATACGTCGCCATATACGTCGCCAGCTTCGGACAGGATGCAGGCGGACGCAAAAAAACCACATATAACGCCGCACGGAAATTGAGTAACATAGCCCGCATGCCATCACTCAATCGTCCATGACCGCCAACACTCGCGAACTCACGCCGGAAACGCTCACAGCGCTCCTCGAACGCATTGCCAAAGCAGACGCCGCGGCACTGCGGGAGTTATATGACGCGGCGGCACCGAAACTGTTTGGCCTCGCGCTCCGTATATTGAGCAAGCACGAGTGGGCCGAAGAGGTCCTGCAAGACAGTTTCGTCAACATCTGGCGTTACGCGGGCGACTACCGGCGCGGTTTGTCGGCCCCCATGACGTGGATGTCGGCAATCGTCCGCAATCGTGCACTCGACCACCTGCGGCGGGTTAATACGCAGGAAACCGAATGGAGTGATGCGTTGGACGACCTCGTGGCCACGGGAGACCCCGATCCGGAAACGCTTTCGGCCGTCAGCCTGCAGGCGCGGCTACTGGACGGGTGCATGCAGCAGCTGGAGCCGGCCCAGCGGCAAGCGGTGGCGCTGGCTTATCTGCGCGACCAGAGCCACAGTGAGATTGCCGAAACGCTGACGGTGCCGCTTGGCACGGTCAAGTCGTGGATCCGGCGCGGCCTGGCCAAACTGAAAAGCTGCCTCGGCGGGGGACTCTGATGAACCTGCATCGGTATCCTCAACTGGTGGACCTGCTGGCGGCCGAATATGCGCTTGGCACCTTGCGTGGCGGCGCCCGGCGGCGCCTGCAGATGTACGCGGAACACGACGTGGTGATCCGCCGCTCGCTCGAAGAATGGCAACAACGCCTCGAACCGATGGCCGAACTCGTGCCGCCGCGCATGCCGTCGGCGGCGGTCTGGGAAGCGATCGAACAGCGCCTCGGGATCGTCACCGCGCGCGGCACGCTCACGAGCCGCACGCCGGGCGAACAGGCAGCGCCTCCGGCGCGGCGCTGGATCGACAACCTCGCCTTCTGGCGCGGCTGGGCCATCGGCGTCACGGCGCTCGCGGCAATTGCCGTGTTCATCGCCGTGCGTTCGCTCCTGCCGCTGAACGGCAACCCGACCGAGACCGCGCAGACCACCGCGCAGCCAGCCGAGACCGAGGTCTCGCATGTTGCAGTGCTCAACGACAAGAACGCCCAGCCGATCATGGTGGTGGCGTGGGACGAAGCCCATTCGACCATGACGCTGCACCGCCTCGGCGACCTCCAGCTTCCGGCCGACCGGGCGATGCAGTTGTGGGGCATCCCCGCTAGCGGCCATCCGGTCTCCCTCGGCGTGCTGCCCAACAGCGGCAACGGCAAGGTTCCCGCGGCGCAGCAACGGCCGGAGAGCTACGCGGCGCTCGCCATCTCGATCGAACCGCCAGGCGGCTCGCCGAATCCGGACGGCCCGAGCGGTCCGGTGGTATTCAGCGGCAAGCTGTTGCCGGTGTCCTGATCTCAACGTCTTATGCCGGCGTCTGCTAACTCGATAGCAAGCGCCGGCCGTTTCCGCTTATGCAAAGTTTTTACGAAGCAACCGTGGTGCGCCCCGAGCGGGCGCGGCTGACCGGCAGGCATGCCGCTGACGTGTGCATTATCGGCGGCGGCCTCGCGGGATTATCGACGGCGCTCGGTCTCGTCGAACGCGGCGTGCGCGATGTCGTCGTGCTTGAAGCGCAACAGGTGGGCTTCGGCGCCTCCGGGCGCAACGGCGGATTCGTGTTCGGCGGCTACAGCCTCGACTGCGCCGATCTGCTGAAGATCCTCGGACCATCACGCGCCCGCGAGCTCTACACGCTCACCACCGACTCGGTCGATCTGATGCGGCGGCGCATCGCGCGCTACGGCATCGAATGCGATGCGACCCATGCGGGCGTGATCCTCGCCAACTGGTTCGACGAGCCCGCCCGGCTCGAGACGCAGCGCCGTCTGATGAAAGACTCGTTTGGCGTCGACTGGGAGCCGGTCGACCCGGCCACGCTCGCGGCGCAACTGAAAACGCGCCGCTATCACGGCGGCCTCTTCGAGCGCAACGCGTTCCACTTTCACCCGCTCAAATATGTGCTCGGCGTCGCTTCGGCAGTCGCCGCAGCCGGCGCACGGATTTACGAGCATTCGCCCGTGGTGCGGCTGCAGCGGCAAGGCGGCGGCTTTCTGGTCGAGACGGCCGAGGGCGCAGTCGAAGCCCGCCAGGTGGTGATGGCCGGCGGCGGCTACGCACGCAACCTCTATCCGCGCGTCGAACGCGCGGTGCTGCCGATCGCCACCTACGTCATGGCCACGGAACCGCTCGGCGCGCGCCTGCAGGAAGCACTCGACACCTCCGCGGCGATCTACGACACCCGCTTCGCCTTCGATTACTACCGGCCGCTGCCCGACACGCGCATCCTGTGGGGCGGCCGCATTTCCATTCTCAACCGCGAGCCGCAGACCATCGCCCGGCTGCTGCGACGCGACTTGCTGAAGGTCTATCCGCAGCTTCACGATGTGCGGATCGGACACGCATGGGGCGGTCTGATGAGCTATGCGCGCCACAAGATGCCGCAGATCGGCCAGAGCACCGACGGCGTCTGGTATGCGGTCGGCTTCGGTGGCCACGGCATGGCGCCCACCACCGTGTCCGGCGAGTTGCTGGCCGCGGCGATTGCCGGCGAACGGCCGGTTCCGGAAGCGTTCGCCGCCTTCGGTCTGACGCCTGCATTCGGCTCGATCGGGCTCGCCGCCGCGCAGTTGACCTATACCGCCATGCAGGCGCGCGACGCGCTGGCAGCCCGCCGAGGGCCGTCGTCCTGAGTGCGCCGATGCTCCAGAACAGCGATTTCCTACATGCTAGAATGCGCCGTCATCGCCGCTGAAATACCCAATGAAAAAGGGAAGCAAAGCCGCCGCGCCCGATCACAGCGGCATCCCGTCTGAACCGCCGCGTGCCGACGCCCGACGCAAGTACGACCCCGAAGAGACGAAGCGCAATATCCTCGAAGTCGCGACCCAGGAGTTCTCCGCCATGGGACTCACCGGCGCGCGCGTGGATGCCATCGCCGAGCGCACCAGCACCACCAAGCGGATGCTGTACTACTACTTCGAAAGCAAGGAAGGGTTGTACCAGGCAGTACTGGAGAAGGTCTATAGCGACATTCGCGCGCTCGAACAGGACCTGCACGTCAGCGAGCTCGATCCGGCGGAAGGTATGTGCAAGCTGGTCGAATTCACCTTCGACTATCACGACCGACATCGTGACTTCGTGCGCCTCATCGCCATCGAAAACATTCACGGCGCGAAGTACGTCGAGCGGTTGAAGACGTTCAAGAACAGCAATGCGAGCGCAATTCATACCATCGAAGATCTGCTGGCGCGCGGCGTCGCGAGCGGCCAGTTTCGCAACGACGTGGATGCCATCGACCTGCATCTGCTGATCAGTTCATTGTGCTTTCACCGCGTCGGCAATCGCCATACGTTCGGCACCGCGTTTGGCCGCGACCCGTCGCATCCGCGCTTGCGCACACGTCACCAGGCGATGATCGTCGACGCCGTGATGCGTTTTCTGCGCAACGAAGCCTGAGCTGCCGACGATAAAAACCGCCTGCATCGGCGGTCGATGGGCCGGCGCGCACGACCCGCGCGTCCGGGGTACGCTTTTTTCGCCGATATAATGGCACCTTACCTGCCATCCTGCGCAGCGCGCCGCCAACGCCCGGGGCCACGCGCAAGAACCGAGACCCTCTGGAGACATATGAAGAAGTTTGCCGTAGTCCTGTCCGTCCCTCTCCTTCTCAGCGCCTGCGCGTATTTCCAGAACCCGGATTCGGGCGAGCCCGTGATCGACGGCAATACGCAGCGCCCCGTCAACGACGTGGTGTCCTGCATGACTCAGGAAGCCGCCAAACATCACGCCACCTTCAAGACCACGCCGCTGCCGGAAGGGCAAATGCTCGACTTTGGCGACTCGAATGTCGTCAAGATCCGTGCGGACAACGGCGCCACCACCTACCGTTTCTACGCCGGCAAGCGTCACGCGGACAATCTGTGGATTGAGGGCGCGAGCAAAACCTGTGCGCCGTGACGGTAAGTTCCGGTAATCAATACCGGAACGAAACTATGCGAACCTGCCGCCGGAGAGCCGGGTCTTAAGAATGGTTTAAGTCTTCGGCCCCATGATCCACGGACAATGAGAAAGCAGGAGGTTCGCACCATGAGCACCACCACTCGCGACACGCAGGAAGGCGCCGCGCCGGCCAAAAAGCCCACCATGCTGCGCCGGCTTCTGAGCCATCATGAACTGGCCACGCTGCTGCTGTTGCTGCACGCGCCGATCGACGCGTTCGCCAAGCCCGAAATTCCGATGCTGCATGAGGCTGGCCTTGTCGAAACGGTGGCCAGTGAAGCCGGTGCGCCGAGCATTCGTCTGACGCCGGAAGGCAATGCGGTCCTGCGGGGTCTCGGCATCCGCTAAGGGCTGACGTTCCCGCCTCGGTTCGCGCTTCAGCTTCTGTTTCAACCGCCTTACGCCTGCCATACGGCATAGCCGGCTTCACGCAGCCCTATCGCCAGTTCCACTTCCATGTCCCGTGCGCCGTCGTAGGGCATCGGGTTGAATACTTCATACAGCTCCGGCATCAACCGCAGGCCATAATCGCGCACATAGCGATTCGCCTGAATCCCCGCCTTGTGGCGGTCAAAGCGCAGATCCGGGTCGAGACCTGTCATTCCCACATAAACGCAAGGCTTGTCGAACCGGTAATCCGGATTCGAGCGGCGAAAGCGCGCCTCATTCCAGACCGTGTCCGACAATGCGACGACATAGACGTAATAGTGGTGACCCGGATGACGACGCGCCATGCGATGCGGCTCTCAGCCTGGCGTGGTCCCATGCAGCAGCATGCGATATTCGGTGGGAGTGATGCCGACTGTTGCCTTGAACTGCCGCGTGAACGCACTGTGATCGGTGTAGCCGCACAGCGCGGCCACGTCCGTGACCTTGTCGTGCGACACCAGCAGCGCGGTGGCCGCATCCAGGCGCGTTTTCAGCAGCACCTGGCGCGGCGTGAGATGAAACACCTTGTGGAAATAGCGCTCGAGTTGCGCCACCGACATATCCGCCATCGCCGCCAACTGTTTCAGGTTGAGCGGCTGCACGTAATTTTCCTGGATGTACTGTACGACGGCGGCGAGGCGGCTATAAGCGGGATGACTGCCCTCATCCGCTTTCAGGTCACGCGAAATGCCGGCCAGCCCTACGACGCGCCCCGCAGGATCGCGCAACGGCTGCTTGCAGGTGAGACACCAGCCCGGTTGCCGCCCGGGATACAAATGCAGTTCCAGTTGATCGACCATCTGGCTGCCGACATTGATGATCGCCATGTCCTGCGCCGTGTAGATGCGGCCGAAGCGGCGCGGAAAAACATCCTCGGCGGTCTTGCCGAGCAGTGCGGCCTTATCCTTGTAGCCGCAGCGCGATGCCAGCGTGCGGTTCACCAGCGCGTAGCGCGCCTCGGCGTCCTTGACGAAAAACACCACGTCCGGCATCGCGTCGAAAACCGGCTCCAGCAGCGTGAAATGCGAGAGCATGCCGGTCAGCGTGGCGTCGGCTGGGTCGAGCGGGTGAGCCAGCGTGTTCATCTTGCGTGTCCCGTGCATCCGGTGCGGTGGTCTTGTGCGCTGATTATAGGGCCGCGAAAAGTGCGGTGAAAAAATCCGCGTGTCGCAAGGTTGCGTTTCCTGCCAGGTCGCGGCGTGACAATTGGGCGGTGTGCCACGTTAGTACGGTGCTGCGGTGCGCTGCTACGCGGCCCTGCGGCCGTGCGGCGCGCCGCGGCGCGGCAGCCCGCCTTCACGTCGGCTGCGCCAACTCCGGCGCGCTTGCAGCCATCAGCGTCCCGATCTGCGCAGGCTGGAATGGCGGACGCGGCTGCGTCGTCTGCCAACCGAAATACGTGCTGCAAGCCGTGCCGCAGATGCGTCCCTGGCACGCGCCCATACCGCAGCGGGTGTGCAGCCTGGCGGCGCGCCAGTCGGAATGAGCACGCACGTCGCCGAGCGTCACGTCTTCGCAGCGGCATAGCAGCGTGTCGTCCGCGGGGAGCGCGCGGGCCGCTTCGGTCAGCGTGAAAGTGTCTTCGACGCGCTGGGCAAAACGCTGCCAGCGCGCGCGTTGAGCCCGCAGCGTACCCGGCAATTCGGACGACGCGGCGCTTGCGACACCCCCTGCAATCTCCCCTTCGACGCGCGCCAGTTCCATGCCACCGACGCCGGTGCACTCGCCCGCCGCCAGCACACCTTCGACGGAAGTCCGCTGCATGTCGTCGACCTGAATCGCGCCGCGTGCGTCGAGCGTACATCCCAGCGCCTGCGCAAGCGTGACATTCGGCACGAGACCATAGCCGCACGCGATGCGATCGCAAGCCAGCGTGATCTCGCGTTCGCCACGCAGCACCGTCACCTCTTCGACCTTGCCCGCGCCGCGCGCCTCGCGCACGACACTGCCCGTCAGATAGCGCAACCCTGCAAAGCCGCGCGTCAACTGTGCCGCCTGCAGCAGTTTCGCCGGCGTCGCCACCAGCGAAGCCGCGAAGCGCGCCAGCGTGACGGCGCTCGCCTGCTCGACCACCGCCGCCACCTGAGCGCCCGCCGCGCGAGCGGTGGCGAGCGACGCCAGCAGCAACGGTCCGCTGCCCGCGATGACGACGCGCTCGCCGCGCACCGGTGTACCGCCTTTGATCAACGCTTGCAGCGCGCCCGCGCCGGTCACGCCGGGCAGCGTCCAGCCCGCGAACGGCAGCAGCCGCTCACGGGCGCCGGTCGCCAGAATCAGCCGTTCGTAACCGACGCGTATGCCGCCGTGCTCGGCCGATTCGAGCAACAGCGCGCGCGGCGCGAGCGGCGCGACCACGCGCGCCGCAGACCAGACAGTCAGATTCGCATGCGCCTCCAGCGCGCGCTGAACCTCCCGCAATGGCGCTTGAGGCGCGTGTCCCGGACCCTGCCGCCAGACCTGGCCGCCGACGCGGGGATTGTCGTCCACGAGAGCGACCCGCGCGCCCGCCTGCGCCGCCGCGCGCGCCGCATGCAAGCCGGCCGGACCCGCGCCGACGACCACCACGTCATAGCGATGATTCACGCCGGCCCCGTCGTGTGAATGATCTGGCCGTCGCGGCAGACCGTCTGGCAGGCGAGCGCATGCGCCCGGCCGTCGATGGTGACGCGGCATTCCTGGCACACGCCCATGCCGCAGAGGGCCGAGCGTGGTTGGCCGCTCACCGAGGTGCGCGTGCCGCGCAGTCCTGCTATCGATAGCGCCGCCGCCACCAGCGTGCCTGCCTCCACTTCGATCGTGCGGGCATCGATCGTCACGCGAATCCGTTCGCCGGCGACGCTAGACATGCATGACTCCCTCGGTGAATCGTTGCGGTAAATACGGCTCGAACGGGATAGCCGTGGCGTCGCCGGTGATCTGCGCCGCCAGCAGTTTCGCCGTCGCCAGCGACGTGGTCACGCCCAGCCCCTCGTGCCCTACGGCGAGCCACACGCCTGTCGCGCCCTTCACGCCCGCATCCATGCGGCCGATCAGCGGCAAACCATCCGGCGTCGCCGCACGAAAGCCCGTCCATGCGCGGATGCCGTTAAGCGTCGGCAGGGCCGGCAGATAGCGCGCGGCACGCTGCAGCATCTGCGCGAGTACGGGCATCTCGACGGCGGGATCGGTGGTGTCGAACTGGCGCGAAGAGCCGATCAGCACCTGCCCGGTCGGCCGTGGCTGCGCGTTGAAAGCCACCGAGGTTCCAGTCGCGTGATGCGCGCTTTTGATGTAGCCGAGTTCGAGCAGTTGATGGCGGATCAGGCCCGGATAGCGGTCCGTAATCAGCAGATGCCCCTTCTTCGGCTGCAATGGCAGCGACGGCACCAGCGCCTGCGCACCGATGCCGTTCGCGACGATCACATGGGCGGCGCAGCGGCGCTCGCCGCTTGCCTGGGTGACGCTCTGCGCGTCGACTGCGGACACTGGCGTTCCGAGGCGCACGCGGATGTTCATGGCATGCGGCGATTGCGTGAGCAACCACTCCGCTGCGGTGGGCGCATACACGATGCTGTCGTGTCCGATGCGCAAGCCACCCGCCATATCAGGCGCGAGCGCCGGTTCGGCGGCGCGCAACGCCGCGCTATCGAGCAACTGCGCGGCCACTCCGCGCGCCGCGAATGCATCGTGCATGGCGCGCGCGGCTTGCCATTCTTCGTCGTCGGCGGCCACCCATAACGTGCCGCAGCGCGAAAACGCATCGCGCTCGCGCAGTTGCGGCGCGAGTTCGAGCCACAGGTCGCGCGAATACGCGCTCAGCGCAAATTCCGCGGGCGAGTCGTTCATCACGACAATGTGGCCCATCCCCGCCGCCGTCGCGCCGCCGCCGATGCCGTGACTATCGAGCACCTCGACCTGCATGCCGCGCGCGGCCAGTTCCGCCGCGCAGGCCGCGCCGACAATCCCCGCCCCGACGATAAGCGCGTCCGCCGTCATGCCGCGCGCAAACCCCAGGCAAACGGATCGCGCTCGTCGAAACACAAGCGCCCTTCCGCCATGATGTGCGCGTGGCCGGTGATGGTCGGCACCACCGTCATACCGTCGCCGCTGCGTCGATAAGCGGCTTCGAACACGCTGCCGATAATGCTTTCCTGGCGCCACACCGCGCCCTCGGCGAGCTTGCCGTCGGCGGCCAGACACGCCACCTTCGCGCTGGTGCCGGTGCCGCACGGCGAGCGGTCGTAGGCATTGCCCGGACACAGCACGAAACTGCGGCTGTCGATACCCTCGCGCGAGCCCGGCCCGAACAATTCGATATGATCGATCAGGGCGCCTTCCGCGCCGCTGATGCGCTGGGCGCTCAAGGCGTCGCGGATTGCCGAAGTGAAGGTGGTCAGCTCGGCGATGTGCCGCGCTTCGAGCGCGCGGCCGTGCTCGGCGACGAGGAAAAACCAGTTGCCGCCCCACGCGATATCCCCGCTGAACACGCCGTAACCGGGCACCTCGACGCTCACCGCCTGGCGGTATCGATAGGCCGGCACATTGCGTACCGAGACGCTGCCGTCCGCGTTGAGCGTGGCGTCGACAATCCCGACCGGCGTTTCGATGCGGTGCTGGCCGGGTCCGATACGCCCCATGTGCGCCAGGGACACCACGAGCCCGATGGTGCCGTGTCCGCACATGCCGAGGTAGCCGACGTTATTGAAGAAGATCACGCCGGCCGCGCAATCGTCCGCGTCCGGCTCGCATAGCAGCGCGCCCACCACCACGTCCGAACCGCGCGGCTCCGTGACGATGCCCGCGCGCCAGTCGTCGCAGCGGCTGCGAAATACTTCCAGCCGCTCGGCCAGCGTGCCGCTGCCGAGATCCGGGCCGCCGGACACCACGAGGCGGGTCGGTTCACCGCCGGTGTGCGAATCAATCACGTTCAAGGTTTTCATGCCGCCATGTTAAAAACGCCCGCGCGACGAGTCTTGGCGCCATTGCGCGTAGATCGTGACGATTTCAGCACAGACCCGCCGCGCGGCGGTTATGCTGAAATCGTCATCCCGCACGCGCCAATGACGCAAGACGGCGGCTTTTTCCCTGCTTAAAATTCAGTCAACTCATCGCACTCAGGAGAGAAGCCGTGGCGCATATCTGGGAAGGCGTATTGCCGGCAGTCACCACCAAGTTCAACGCGGATTTCAGCATAGACCGGGCGTGGACGAAGAAGAACATCGAAGCACAGATCGACGCGGGCGTGGATGGAATTATCGTGTGCGGCTCGCTTGGCGAAGCCTCGACCCTCTCGCTCGACGAAAAGCTCGAGGTGCTCGATATCGCGGTGGACGCCTCCCGAAGCCGGGTGCCGGTGCTGCTGACGATTGCCGAAAACAGCACGCTCGACGGCTGCCGCCAGGCCGAAGCCGGCGCGAAGCGCGGCGCGGCCGGTTATATGGTGCTGCCGGGCCTGCGTTACCTGTCGGACCGCCGCGAAACGCTGCACCACTTCCGCAGCGTGGCGAGCGCCAGCGCCTTGCCGCTGATGATCTACAACAATCCGCTTGCCTATGGCGTGGACATGACGCCGGAGATGTTTGCCGAGATCGCCGACGAAAAGAAGATCGTCGCCATCAAGGAGTCGTGCGGTGACGTGCGCCGCGTCACGGATCTGATCAATGCGGTGGGCGATCGCTACGCCATTCTGTGCGGCGTGGACAACCTCGCCATGGAAGCCATCCTGATGGGCGCGCACGGCTGGGTGGCGGGTCTCGTCTGCGCGTTCCCGCGTGAGACGGTGGCAATCTACAAACTGATCAAGGCGGGACGCGTCGAAGAAGCCCGCGCCATCTACCGCTGGTTTGCGCCGCTGCTCGCGCTCGACGTCTCGCCGAAGCTGGTGCAGAACATCAAGCTCGCCGAGGCGATGGTCGGACTCGGCACGGAACCGGTGCGGCCGCCGCGTCTGCCGCTGGCCGGCGACGAACGCAAAGCGGTCGAAGCCCTGATTCGTCACTCGCTCGAAACCCGTCCGGCTTTGCCGGCGCTCTAAGCCGCGCCGACGTCACTCACGGCGGCGCGGGCGCGCCGCATGAATGGAGATCAGGCCGCCGCTTTCTCGATATGCGCGTCGTCCTGATGCAGGCTCAGCAGACGGTAGCCGCTCTTGTAGACCGGTTGCAGACGGAAGCCGCTGTCCTCGTCGATTTCGAGCAGGAGACGCAGACGCGACACGTGGCTGTCGATGGTGCGGGTGAACTCGCGGAATTCGCGGCCCCAGACCATCGCGAAAATATGATCGCGCGACATCACGCGGCCAATGTTGGCGAAGAACAGCGACGCCAGCCGATACTGCGTCCCCGACAATTGCACCGGCTCGCCGCGCAACGTGACGAGCTGACGATGCGCGTCGAAGTGATACGGACCGGCGTCGAAGCTCGCCACCCGGTGACGATCCGGATAAGCACGCCGCAGCAGCGCGGAGATGCGCTCGCGGAACTCGGCCGGGCGCACCGGCAGCGCGACGTAGTCATCCACGCCCGCGGCGAAGGCCCGCACGGCGGCCGCCTCTGAATTGTCCGACGACACGAACACGACCGGCATCCGGTCGCCGCCGACAGCCCGCACCGACCTCAATACATCTACCCCCGACAGGCGCACGCCGTTCCAGTCCAGCACGAGCAGATCGACGGTGGAGCGCGCGAGAGCCTTCGACATGGAAAGGCCGTCGTCAAAAGTCACACAGGAATGGCCGGCCAGCACCAGAATCTTTTCGATCGTCTGGCGCTGCACGGGGTCGCGTTGAAGAATGGCAATACGCATGAGGATGGCTCTCAACTGATGGGTCGGACGCGATTCTGTGAGTCGCATCGCTGCCCGCCCATAGGAACACTCCGAATTTTGCCGTCAAGCGGCGGCGTCTGACAGACCTGCATCACGCGCCGACAGATGCGTCCTGCATTAGCCGTCTTTGAGAACCAGGCAGACGCCTCCATGGGCATCGTCGACACTTCACGCCACACCGAAACGTCGCGTGCCGCGCGGGACTACGATGTGTCTCATGAATACGACCCACGTCTCCTTCACCCGCGCCATCGCCCTGATTGTCGGGACGGTCAGCGTCGGGTTCGTCGTCACGCAGCTCGACGTGACGATCGTCAACATCGCACTGGCGAAAATCAGCGCGGATCTGCACGCGAGCGTCGCCGGCCTGCAATGGATCGTCGACGCCTACACGCTGGCTTTCGCGGTCCTGATGCTGTCCGCCGGCGTGCTCGGCGACCGGCTCGGTGCGCGCCGCATGTATGCCGCCGGCATCGTGATTTTCGCGCTGGGCTCGCTCGGTTGCGGTCTCGCGCTCAGCGACGTCACGCTGGTCGCCTCGCGGGCGCTGCAGGGCGTCGGCGCGGCCGCCATGCTGCCCAACTCGCTGGCGCTGCTCAATCAGGCCTGCTCGCACGATCCCAGACTGCGGGCGCGGGCGGTAGGGCTCTGACCGCCGCCGGCGCCGTTTCGATCGCGGCCGGCCCGGTAGTCGGCGGTCTGCTGATTGCGGGATTCGGCTGGCGCAGCATCTTTCTCGTCAATCTGCCTTTGTGCGCAGCGGGTCTCCTGGCGACTTTCGCGTGGATCCCGCAGCCCGATGCGAAGCCGGCGGGAACGATGCGCACCTCTACCTCGGACTCCGAAGCATCGCAGACGGCCCACGAGCCTGCTGCGCCGCCACGCGGCATCGACCTGCCCGGCCAGGTGCTCGCCGTCGTCACGCTGACCGCCTTCACCGGCGCGGTCATCGAATGGCGTCCGCTCGGCCCTCTCCATCCGCTCGTCGCGGGCGGCTTTGTGCTGTCAGTGCTTGCGGGCCTGGCCTTCGTGATCACCGAGTCGCGCGTCGCGATGCCGATGCTGCCGCTCGCCCTGTTTCGCAAGCGCACCTTCAGCGCCGCCGTGCTGTTCGGCATCTGCGTGAATCTGACGTACTACGGCATGGTGTTCGTGCTAAGTCTGTATCTGCAACGCGTGCGCGGCTACACGCCGTTACAGGCGGGGCTCGCGTTCCTGCCGCTGACCGGCGGCTTTCTGGTGTCGAACCTCGTGAGCGGCTGGGTGGTTGGGCGCTATGGCGCGCGCGTGCCGATGATCTGCGGCGCGATCATTGGCGGCCTGGGCTACGGGCTGCTGCATCTCGTGGATGCGACCACGCCGCTCATCGGCCTGCTGCTGCCGTTCCTGCTGATCCCCTCCGGCATGGGCCTCGCGGTGCCGGCCATGACAACCGCCGTGCTCGCGTCGGTCGAGAAGCGGCGCGCCGGCACCGCGTCGGCGGTGCTGAATACGGCGCGGCAAGCGGGCGGCGCCGTCGGCGTCGCGGCGTTCGGCGCGCTGGTCAGTGGGGGCGGCGGGCACATCGTGCCGGGTATGCAGGCCGCCACCGCGATCTCCGCGGGCTTGCTGTTGACGGCGCTGATGCTGGCGTGCCTCGTCCACCCGCATCCCCACGCGCAGGCATCTGAAGACGACGATGCGGAAAGGGCCAATTTGCGCTCCGTTGGCGCCGCTGGCCCAGGCGGGGTGAAGCAAAGCGAGGCCAAATGAGGTGAAGAAAGCGCGACGCCCACGCTGCCTGCACAGCGTGGGCGTCGTCGGGCCCGATGCTTTCTTTGTCCGCGCAACGGCTTTGCCGGCGGGTCATGACGCACGGCCAATGGCCCGCGGCCCCGGCCATAGCCGCGGCCACGACCGCATGCAAAGTCTGCGTGTTACAGCGGGGCTTCCTGAATCGTGCCGGTATCCAGCGCGCGCTGAATCAGACCTTCGCTCTCTACCTTGCGGATCGCGTCATCGATCAACTTGGCCGGTTCCTCGATCTCGGCCTTGATCGCGCCCAGAAAGCCCGATGCATCGAGGACCACCAGCGTTTTCGCGGAGTCGGCGAGACTGATGATCACGCGATGCGGCGTCGGCCCTTCGCCGAGGCTCGCGCAAAATTGCATGACTTCGCCGCCGATCGTTTGCTCAAAACTTTGGATCATTATTTGACTCCTTGCGGACAACCTGAATCGAAGAGACCTGCGAACTTACGCCATGCTCACGCAATCTTGATGCCACGTGGATGAAGGCCACTGATCACGCCGCTTCTTATGTCACCTTTCATGCCGCTCTTCATGTCACCCTTCGTGCGCGTTCTGCATCGCGCGATGCGGCGGCCAGCCCAGCCGGCGGGCCTTTGTGTACGCCGCTCAGCGCCCCAAGCCGCTGCGTGGCGCCCGCGCCCCATCGATGCTGATACCGCCCGCGCCGGTCACGAACAGCAGCAGGAAACCACCCGCAATCCCAATGTTCTTCCAGAAGTGGATCACCATGTCATGCTGAACGACGGGGTCCGTCACGTTCCAGAAATCGTGGCCGAGCACAGCGGTCGCCACGGTGTACACGGCAAGAAGGAGCGCCAGCGGGCGAATCTTGAAACCGACCACCAGCAGCAGACCGCCGAGCCCCTCGACGGCAGTGGCGAGCGGCGCCGCAATCTGGACGAATGGCACCCCTTTGGAGTTCAGATACCCGACGAAGCCGGCATATCCCAGCAATTTCATCACGCCACCCCATAAGAACAATACAGCCAGCGCGAGACGTGCGATGAAAATTACGCCGGAATCGACGGGACGCGTCATGAGAGGGGCTCCTGAAAATGAATAAGCAGAAGACCGGGCTGCGCGCCGTCAGTTCCCGGACATCGCCTGTCAGAATATGCCCATTGAGCGGCTTTTCCAAGCGAAAGCGCGCTGTAACAGCCTGTTACAAGGAGAATTCTTCCGCTCGGAATGAGTGCGATTGAACGGTAGATCGCTCGCCGCACCTCGCCGCTCTTGTTATAATTCTTTCACGATTTCGAACGAAATATAACGCACCCTTTGCGTCACGGGCCCGGGACTTCCATGCTGAAAACTGATCGCCTACGCGCGCTCGCCGACGCGCTGGCCAGACAAAACGTGATGCGACTGCGCGATGCGGCCGCGCTACTCGGGGTGTCGGAAATGACGGTGCGCCGCGACGTTGCGGCCAGCCCCGGGCAATTCACCTATCTCGGCGGCTACATCGTCAGCGCCACGGACGTGCCGAACACCGCCGGTTATTCGCTCGAACAGGAGAAGGACCACTTCGCGCAGGCCAAGGCCGAAGCCTCGGCATACGCCGCCAAGCTGATCTCCGATAACGAAACGCTGTTCATCGACTGCGGCACCACCCTCACCACGCTGGCCCGGCTGATTCCGGCCGAGCGGCACGTCACCGTGGTGTGCTATTCGCTGAACGTGGCGGAAATCCTGCGCCGCAAGCCCAATGTGCGGATGATCCTGCTCGGCGGGGTTTATGTGCCGTCATCGGATTCGTTCGCCGGCGAGGAAAGCATCGAGATGCTGCGCCGCATGGGTATCAACAAGGCGTTCATTTCGGCGGGCGGCGTGGATCAGGCGCGCGGCGTGACGTGCTGGAATTTCCATGAGGTCGCGCTCAAGCAGGCGGCCATGGCAAGCGCCGTCGAACGGCACCTCGTGGTGGACACCAGCAAGTTCGGCGCGGTCAAGGCGGTCCGCTTCTCACAGGTCGACGACTTCGATTCCATCATCACCGAGAAAGGCCAGGAGTTGCGCGGGCGCGCATGACGGCTCATCGAGGAACCCTCGTATGACACAGCTATTCGATTTGAAGGGCCGCACGGCATTGGTCACCGGCTCGGCGCGCGGCATTGGTTTCGCGCTCGCCGAAGGACTCGCCGGCGCGGGCGCACGCGTCATCCTCAACGGCACGCGAGCCGATACCGTCGCCGAAGCGGTTGCCCGGCTCGAAAAACAAGGGCTCGACGCGCAGGGCCGCGCCTTCGATGTCACCAGCGAGGCTGCAGTGATCGAGGCGTTCGAACAATGGGATGCGGACGGAATACAGATAGATATCCTTATCAATAACGCCGGCATCCAGTTTCGCAAGCCGCTGGTAGAACTCGAACTCAGCGACTGGCAACGCGTGATCGACACCAATCTCACGAGTGCTTTTATCGTCGCCAAACAGGCCGCGAAACGGATGATCGCGCGTGGCCAGGGCGGCAAGATCGTCAATATTGGTTCGCTGACCAGCGAAGGAGCCCGCGCCACGGTGGGTGCCTACACCGCGGCGAAGGGCGGCATCAAGATGCTCACGCGGGCGATGAGCGCCGAATGGGCGTCGTCGAACATCCAGGCCAACGCGATTGGCCCCGGCTACATCCTCACGGACATGAACCAGCCGCTGATCGAAAACGCCAGCTTCGACGCCTGGGTCAAAAGCAGCAACCCGTCACAGCGCTGGGGCAGGCCGGACGAACTCGTCGGCACGGCGGTGTATCTCGCATCGGCGGCGTCGAGCTATGTGAACGGTCAGATCATCTATGTCGACGGGGGCTGGCTCGCGGTTCTTTAGGCGGCTTGGGCTTTCTATAGAAAGCGACGATTTCCTTCGGATACCTTAGCGAATAAACATATCGTCAGGCTTCCGAAACAAGCGGAACGGCGAATTCCACAGCACACGCCTCGCGCACCCGCTCGACCACCGCTGCCCATTCTTCATCCGCCGCACGCCTGAACAGGCGCACAGTCTGCGGATACCACGGCGAATCGCTGCGCCCGTGCATCCAGCGCCAATCCAGACCCTGACTCGGCAGCATGATCCAGCACGGCTTGCCCATCAATGCTGCGAGGTGAGCGACGGATGTATCCACGCCAATCACCAGGTCGAGCTGCGCGATGATCGCCGCGGTGTCCAGCAGATCCGCCGTTTCAGAGCCGAGATGCAGCAGCGGCTGAGCAGCGGGCGGCGACCTGCCCTCGTCTTCACCCTGACCTTTTTGCACGCTCACGAACTGCACGTGCGGCACGCTCCACAACGGCGCCAAAGCCGCGAGCGAAGGCAGTGAACGGTTTGCGTCGTTATGATGCTGCGGATTGCCCTTCCAGACGAGGCCGATTCGATGTCCCGCTGGCAGCGTCGCCAGCCGCGCGCGCCACGGTTCGACAATCGACTCGACGGGTCGCGGATGATCGACGGGCGGAATCGTGTCCAAGGTGGTGCGAAAATGCAGCGGCGCACTCAGCAAGCTGGTCCAGCAATCGAACTCCAATGCGCGATCCACGGCGCTCTGGTGGTCGATCACCGCATCCACGCCTTCCACCGCAGCCACCAGGCGGCGCAATGGCGCGAGGCAAGCGACAGTAATATGCGCCGCGCCGCGCGCCTTGAGAAGCGGCAGGTAGCGGCTGAACTGCAGGATGTCGCCCAGGCCATCCTCCTGCCACACCAGCAGCGACTTGCCCACCAGCGATTCCCCCTGCCACTGCGGACACGGCAACAGCGAAGGCGTCTTGCGATAAATGAAGTCGGTCTTCCTGTAGCGGAACTCGTAAAGCCGCCAGCCTTCCTCGAACTGGCCCATGCTGATCAGCAACGTAGCAAGCGCGAATTGCGCGTCGGGATAGTCGGCACGAACGGCGAGGGCTCGCCGGTAGGACGCTTCCGCCTCGGACAAGCGGTTGAGTTCCTTGAGCACATTGCCGAGGTTGTAGAGCGCCTCGATAAGATCGGGGCGCAGCGCGAGCGCCTGCCGATACGCGACGGCGGCCTCCTCCCAGCGCTCCTGAACCTGCAGCACGCTACCGAGATTGTTGTGTGCTTCGACGCCCGCCGGATTGATACGCAGCGCCTCGCGGTAAGCCGCTTCAGCCTCGGCCATGCGCTCCAGTTTGTGCAGCACGATGCCGAGGTTGTAATACGCCTCCGCATAGCCGGGATGCAGCTTGAGTGCCTGCCGGTACGACGCTTCGGCTTCGGCAAAACGTTCGAGATCGGCTAACACGCTGGCAAGGTTATTGTGCGCCTCGACGTAATTCGGACGCAGCGTCACCGCCAGCCGGCAAGCCAGTTCCGCTTCGGGCAGCCGTCTGAAGATCTTTAGCACGCTGCCCAGATTATTGAGGGCTTCGGGATACTGCGGACGGACTTTTAGCGCCTGCCGGTAAGCCTCGTCCGCTTCGGAAAGGCGCCCAAGCTCGCGCAGCACGTTGCCCAGATTATTATGCGCCTCGGCGCAATCGGGCCGTACAGCCAGCGACTGACGATACGCCGCCTCTGCCTCGGCAAAACGTCGATGATCGTAGAGCACGATGCCGAGGTTGTAGTGCGCCTCGGCGTAATCGAAGCGCACGGCAATCGCCTGCCGGTACGCCATTTCGGCGTCGTGCAAACGCTTAAGACCGTAAAGCACCGCGCCGAGATTGTTGTACGCCTGCGCCTGGTCGGGACGGATAGCGACCACGCGCCGGAACATCTCCTCCGCTTCGAGCAGACGATTAAGCCCCTTGAGCAGGATGCCGAGGTTGTTGTACGCCTCCACGAAATCGGGTTTCACCGCGATCGACTCGCGCCAATAATTCTCTGCGTCTGCGAACTGGTTTAGTCCCAGTGCTGCGGCCGCGGCCACGTTAAGTGTCTCGACCAGCAGAGGCTCGGCCATACTTTCCCGCGCGTCGAGCACGGCACGCAGCAAAGCCATGGCTTCAGCGAACTTGCCGACGCCACACAGCGCAAGCGCCAACTGATGAGGTTCTGTTTTAGTGGGCGCGGACGATAAGGCCAAAGTCATGGACAGGGGGTCGCTTTCAGCCAGCGGCTGTAAGGTCAGAGAAAGTTTTTCGTCCACGGAGTCCGTTTGCGGATGCGTGGTTGGGGCGTCCCGCCTATCACGGGATCGCCCCAAGAGAAGGTTACGGCAATTGAGAGCCGCACCATGGGACGAAATGAGCGGCTTGGGGTGCGTTATTCAGCGAATGGAATTGGGGCGCGCGGCGGGTGCGGACGGCCACGGCAGCAACGATGTCGAAGTCACCGCCGCGGGCAGCTTATTCGAAGCTGACGTCCCCTGAACCGCCGCGATGGACAACCCGGGTGGCGGGCTTGCCGCTAATCTTCACATCGCCCGAACCGGCCACGTCGACGATAGCCGCGCTCGACGCGTAGGCACGCAGGTCACCCGAGCCATGCACGCTCGCATTCACCGTGCTGGCATGGATGGCATGGACATCCGCTTCGCCCGAGCCGCTAACGGCGACATTCACCGTCGTCGCGCGGCCAGCCGCCACGATCGCGCCGGAGCCGGAGACATTGAGGTCCAGCGAAGCGCCGTTGATGCCCGATGCCTTCATCGATCCCGAGCCCGTTACATTCACGGCATGCAGCGAGGGATTTGTAATCACGACCTTGACGCCTTTCATCTGCGTTACGGAATCTTTGAGCGAGATGGTCAGCACGTCATCGTGGATGGAAGTGAGCAGTAGCGGCAGCACCTCCGCCGGACCGGAGACGATGATCGACGGGCTCGCGCCGACCGAAAAGACCACATCCGCAGGCGCGCGCAGGTCGATACCCGAAAACTTGCCGGCTGGCCGCGTTTCGGTCTGATCGGAGACAGACACGATGCTCGAATCCGTCGAGACGCGCATCATGGCGCCGGAGTTGGCCTGGGCCATGGCAGCACTTGCGAAAATGTTTAAGGCCAGCGCGGCGGCCATTGGAAGTGTGGGCACTTTCATCGTCTTTCAGACTCCTTATTATGGCGAGCGTGCTTGTCGCCGCTCCGGTTGCGCATCATGCGCCTAACCGGCGGAGCGCGTCAAACGCGCCAGTAGATCGAGTCTTTGCGGACCATCAACTGCCCCTCCACCCGTTCGCGCCGTAACGTCGCGCAGTCTTCTCATGCAGTTGCTCGACCCGCTAGCGTAGCGAGAGAACTCAATGCAAATCCGCCCGCACCCGCATCTCGCAGACATCTTCCAGATCCGCTACGGGCTGAACGAGGCTATCCACAAAGCATTGCGTAGCCGGATCGCTGATAAAACTGGCGGCCGAGCCGGCCATCAGAATCGCCGAACATTCTTGCGGCCTCGCAACTACGAAGCCTTGCACATAGTCCACGCCGATTTCCTTGAGGGCTCGCAGCGTATTCGCATCCTCGACCCATTCGGCAATGCTGCGCATGCCGAGATTGCGCGCCAGTGCAACGATCGCCTCGACGATCGCCGTGTCGGCCGGATGCTCGCACATCGTGCGAATGAACTCGCCGTCGATCTTCAGCGCATCGGCCGACAAATCCTTCAGATACTTGAACGAGGTATAGCCCGCGCCGAAGTCGTCGAGCGCGATCTTGCCGCCCATATCGTGAACGCGGGCAATAAAGCGTTGCGTGTTCTCCAGATCGTGCAGCGCGACGCTCTCGGTAATTTCCAGGCACAGGTAACGGATGATCGAGCGATGGCGCGCAAACAACGCGAAGATGTCTTCCATGAACTGCTCGTCGTTAAGCGAGCCGCCACTCAGGTTGACGCACACAAAACGTGTCTTCGACAATGCATGCCGGTTCGTCTCGATCCATTCGAGCACCGTGCCTAGCACCCATCTGTCGATGCCGGCGATGTTGCCTGACTCCTCCGCTGCCACGATCACCTTGCCCGCGGGCAATATCGAACCGTCCGGCGCGCGCCAGCGCAGCAATACTTCGAAATCGAGCGAACTGGTTGGCGCTGCCAGCGACATGATGGGCTGCATCACGAGAAAAAGCCCGCCAGGCAAGCGGTTTTGACCCAGCGTCTCGACCAGCATGAGTTCTTTGGCCCGCTCTTCGAACGCCGCCGCACCCTTGTGATACGTGACCAGATGTCCGTGCGCGGCGCCCTTCGCTTCGCGGCACGCGCCATCCGCATTCGAAAGCGCGTCCTGCACCCGCACGCCATGCGAGCACTCCACAAGACCAATCGACGCCTTCACCTGAAACGCACAATTGCCGACCTGATACGGCGCAGCACTCAGCAAGGTGACGAGTTCGCGGCAGCGCGCAATCGCCTCGTCGATGGTGGTGTCGCTCATCACGCAGACGAACTCATCGCCGCCGATACGCCCCACCGCGTATTCCGGCCGAAACAGCGTGCGGGCGCGCGCCGCAACCTGCTTGAGCACTTCGTCGCCGGCGCGATGGCCGAACAGATCGTTGACGAGCTTGAAGCGGTCAAGGTCGATATAGGCAAGCGCCCATGGCGTATGTTCTTCGCTTTGCGCGGCAATCGCGCGCTCCACACCACGACGATTCAGCGAACCGGTCAGCGAATCGTGATCCGCCAGAAAATGCAGCCGTTCGATGGCGCGCGCGCGCTCCGTCACGTCCTGCAGCGAGCCTTCGATACAGCCGTTCGAGTGCGTCGCCTTGAGCGAATAGCGCCGCTCGCCCGTGCCGCACTCGACGGAACCGCCGAGTTCCAGTTCGCCCTCGCTGCCTTTTTGCGCCAATGCCTGCAATGAACCCCACGCGCCAGGCTCGAAATAATCCTTCCACAAGCGGACCTTGTATTCGGTCTTGCTCAGATCGAGCATCGAACGCAACGCGGGGTTGGCTCGAACGAAACGGCCCTGCTCGTCGAGCGTAAACAAGCCGATCGGCGTGACGTCATAGGTATTGCGCAGCTCCGTTTGCATGCGGCGGCGGCGTTCGCGCTCGGCGCGCATCTGCTCGGCAATGGCAAAGGCGGCCATCATGCTCGACGAGAGCGCCGCAATGACCGGATTCACGCCGCCGAACAGCAGCTTGACGCCGAATGCCGCGCCCAGCACTTCGGAGAAGATCGCAAACAGCACCACGGCCATCGACGCCACGTACCACAGCACGGTGCGCGAACGGGTCATCCTGACGAGCCGCACCAGCAGAAAAACCAGTACGCCCATGCCGATGCAGCTAAACGTCCACATCACCGGGATGAACTTCGCGTAGGGCAGCACGGCCGCGGCGATCAGCAGCAACAAGCCGTCGTACAGTACCGCGCGCAGCATCCAGCGATACCCCACTACCTTCAGTTCACGCCGGAACAGCTGATTGAACAGTGCGCCCGTCAGCAGGTAGTACACCGCAAACGTGTACTGGCGCAGCGCAGGCATGTGCCCGGGTGGAATGATGCGGCCAATCCATTCCATATCCCAGCCCATCGCATTGGCGCAGAGCCGCAGATTGCCGACCAGCCACGCGGCGAAAATCACGTAGGTAAGCTCACGATTGATGAGCGCCGTCACGAACACGAAGATGGCGAGCGTCACCAGCCCACCGGCGATCAGCGCGGAGTTCTCCTGGAACTCGAGTGCGGAGTTGCTGAGTGCTTCGGTATCCCAGGCAAGTACATTCAGGTACGCGGGCCCCGAAAACGTGGCGCGGCAGAGTATCGATGCAAGGCCTGCGGCGGGGCCGGCCGTGTCGAGCGGTAAAGCAAAACCGGCCTTGACCGGGGTGAGTTTGCCGCTGGTGTGGTAGCGGTCGGCGTCACCGAGCGGGGCCAGCGTCGCAGCATTCCAGCAAGCCAAAGTTTGCGCATGGCGCGAGGGAAATTCGATTACGCCCTGATGACCCGGGTTTGCCTTTGGCACCTCGAACAGGAACCAGAAGGGAGATTCGGCGAGCTGCGTGCTGTAGCGCTTCGTGACAGGCGCCGGCTGCAAAGCCTTTAGCGCGGCCAGCGCCTCGGCTGGCGTAAGCGACGCGCTTTTATCCGGAATGACATGCAGGGCGAGCGTAACCGCGCCCGCCGACTGAAATTGTTTGGGTGCCCAAAGCAATGTGGCAATCGTCGCCATCACAATGAGCGACGGTACGACGTAGACGGCGAATGCGTACAGAAGCCAGTCGATGAATGACCCCGCGCGCAAATATCTCGACCGCGAAAAGAACGTCGCCGACTCCATACCAGGAATCCCCCTTATGCGGCAAGCCCCCAGGCGTAGGCGATGGCGGAGCCTCGAAACTCCGCCATCGCCGCTTTAAAGACAACAGCGTTACACGATAGGTGGTCGGCCGTACCGTTGTTTTACCTGCCGTATCCAACATGCGATGCTTCCAGGCATCCTACAGTTTCCGGTCCAAAAGATAAATCCGCGGCCGACAAATCAATGTCGGGGTGATGGGTATGAATCATGAACCGGTACAGCGGATGTCCCGCCGCCGCCCAACGCTCGCGCGCCACCGCCACCGGCTTGGCCATCACCCGGTGTGGCAGACCGCCCACATGCGCCATCGGCAGGAACTCGCGGGCGGCGAACACGTCGTTGAACAGCATGGCTTCATACTCGCGATCCAGCGGCGAACGCGCGGTTATCACCATCCAGTCAACCCGCTGTTGCTCGCAATACAGATACAGCGCCTTGCACAGGCCGATCTTTACCATCCGTCCAATCGCCCCGCCGGCCACGCCCAAACGCGTGGCTTCCGCCATGCGCGTGCCCTGCAGCCAGTCCGGCAGGCGCACCGACTGCTCGACGGCGAGCGGCGCGAATTCGTTGGTCTGAATCCGCATGGTGCCGAGCGGTCCGCCATCCAGCTTCGATTGAGCCAATAGCACGACCGTTCCAGGCTCGTAATCGCCGCTCTCGACGGTCATTTTGTTAGCAAACTCCGGCAAATGCCGGCCGTAGGCTATTTGACGCATCATGACAGCTTTTTGAAGGGACGCGTCGTCCGCGACTATACGGATAGTAAACGGCAGTCTTTCGGTTTTCCTGAGTGGAATCGTCTCTGCGATCTCCGGGTGGGCGGCGTGTTCGTGATGGAGTTCGGAAGCGAATGCTGAAGGATTTGGGCGATCCATTTTATAACCCCAGTTGGCTAGTGAGAGAAAAGGAACGATCGCACCGGGTACGCAACCAATCCGTACTTAGTACGACGAATCTAGCCTCTCACGAACTCAAATAGCCGGGTGAGTCCTACCTAATATTTCTAAAAAACTATCGGATTAGTAAGGACGCCAATCAATTCAGATCGCAGGCACGGAATGGCCTGAAGTCGGTGCGCTCGCCAACATTGAAGCCCCTCGCAAACGCGAAGGTTCGACTTGCACTAAACTTGCGCCCTTTAACAGTGCAGCGGCTGACTGAAGCGCCACGCGAATTCCCATGACCCCATCTCCCGCCGACCCGCCCGACGAGGCTCTCGCCGCCGATATGCCGCTCAGCTTGCCGCGTAGCAAGCCGTTCCAGCGCTTCTGGTGCACGCGGGTACTTTCTTCCCTTTCCTTCCAGATGCTGGCGGTCGCAATGGGCTGGCACATCTACGGGATTACGCACAGCGCCTTTGCCCTTGGTCTGCTTGGCCTCGCGCAATTTCTACCGATGTTCGTGCTAACGCTCGTGGTCGGCCAGATCGCGGATCGTTACGACCGACGCCGCATCGCCGCCGTCTGTCAAAGCATCGAAGCCGTCGCTGCGTTGGCGTTCGCGTGGGGCACCTTCGGCGGCTGGCTGAGCGCTCCCGTCATCTACGGGCTGGCCGCCTGCGTCGGCGCGGCGCGCGCATTCGAATCGCCCGCCGTGTCGTCATTGCTGCCCGGCGTGGTGCCGCGCAGCCACTTGCCGCATGCCACCGCATGGGTGACCTCGGCCGGCCAGACCGCGCAGATCGTCGGCCCCGCGCTGGGCGGCCTGCTTTACGGCGTGGGGCCAGCTCCGGCGTACATAGTCTGCGCGCTCGCGTTTGCGTCAGCGGCGGCGCTGGTATGGGGTATTCCACTACAGGCGAAGCCTGCCGCCCGCGCGCCGGTCACATTGAATTCGGTCTTCTCGGGCATCGCTTTTATCCGCAAACAGCCGGTCATTCTGGGCGCGCTGTCGCTCGATCTGTTTGCCGTCCTGTTCGGCGGGGCGACCGCCCTGCTGCCCGTGTTTGCGCGCGACATCCTGCACGCGGGGCCGTTGGGGCTCGGCCTGCTGCGTTCGGCGTCGGCGGTCGGCGCGCTCAGCGGCACAATCTGGCTTGCGCATTTTCCGCTGCGCAAGCGGCCGGGCGCGGCCATGTTCGGCGGCGTCATCGCGTTCGGTGCGGCGACCGTCGTGTTCGGACTCTCGCATAACATCCTGGTCTCGCTGCTCGCGCTCGCGGTGCTCGGCGCGTCGGATGTGATCAGTGTCGTAGTACGTCTCTCGCTCGTGCAGTTACGGACGCCTGAAGATATGCTAGGCCGTGTCAGCGCGGTCAACGCACTGTTTATCGGCTCGTCGAATCAGCTTGGCGAATTCGAGTCGGGTGTAACCGCCGGATGGTGGGGCGCACAGCCAGCGGTTCTGATAGGTGGCGTGGCGACAATCGCCGTCGCGCTGCTATGGATGAAGCTCTTTCCCGAGCTCGCCCGCGTAAGCTCCTTAGGACACGAAGAAGAGCACCCGGCGGCCGCTTCTTAAGCTATGCCAGGTGAATACACCAGGTATGAGTGTTGCTCGAAGGAGACATTAAGCGGCGTTAAGTAAGGGCGCGTCAAATTTACCGGTCCAATCTCGCTTAAGAAAAAATGACCACGCTTTAGCAGGCTTTAGCAGGAATGCCGCTTGAGGCACTCGAACTGCGAATCGCACTCTAGTGCGAATTGGCAGTCAAACGAGTAGCATTGATTTCACACGGACGTGCAGGACACGTAAACGGAGGAGACATGCAAACCGCTCATCAGGCTCATCATTTCCACCTCGAACTGCGTCACGCAACAGTGCCTACCTATGTGACCAGCTACCTGTTCCCGATTCTGTTGCTCGCTTACGAGGTCTGGCGGGTCGGGCACTGGATTTTCGACTACGGCATGAACTTCTCGAACTTCAGGTACATGGGCTACGAATTTCTGCTCATGCTGACGTTCGTCGCCCTTCAGTTTCTCGTTGAGATCGTATTCCTCGCGTGCGCGGGCATCACCAGACATCCTGACTTCGAACATCGGGTCGCGAATGTGCTGGCAGGCATCGGTTGTTCGTTCGTCGTGCTCGGTTTCGATCTGGCTTTGCAATACGCGCTGTAATTTCTGGCAGTGCCTGAATTCACGCCTTGCGCTGCAAAGCGAACAGCGTGCCGGCCAGCAGGATAAAGGCGCCGATGATCACCTTTTGCCAGGTGCTCGGCACCCCCACGAGGATAAGCACGTTGTTGATCAGCGTGACGAGCACCACGCCCAGCAGCGTGCCGACTACGGTGCCGGTGCCGCCGGTAATGCGCGCGCCGCCAAGAATCACGGCGGCGATCACGTCCAGTTCCGAACCGACCAGATCGAACGGGTTGGCAAGGCGGTTATTGGAGACGTGCAGAATCCCGGCGATGCCTGCCAGCATGCCCGTATAGCCAAATACAAACAGGTGAATCGCGCGCAGGTTGTAACCCAGGCGCTCGGCAATCGCGAGACTACCGCCCATCGCATACACGCCGCGTCCCATCATGGTGCGATTCAGCAGCCACTACGTCACCACCGCCGCCAGCACCAGCGCCAGCACGGAGACCGGCAGCACGGCACGCAGGCCGTCCGCAGTTTGATAGAAGAACAGCGGAATGCGGCCGAACCGATCCATGCTGTGCGGAATGTTCATGAAGAACGTCGTGCCGATAAAAGTCAGCAGGATGCCGCGATACAGATATTGCGTGCCGATCGTCACAATCAGCGAAGGCGCTTTTAGCCGATACACCAGCGCGCCGTTGATCAGGCCGAGCAAAATGCCGCCAACTGCGCCGGTAATCAGGATCAACGCGAACGGCTCGTCGGGCCACCACGCGAACACGGCCTTGGTGATCCCGTACATCGTCAGCGCGCCGATTGCCGTGAACGATACGTCGATGCCACCCGAGGCCAGCACGACCAGCGTGCCAAGCGCAAACAGCGACACGGTGGTGGCCGAGTGCAGCATGTCGAACAACGTCGCCAGCTGGAAGAAGCGCGGATTGATCGCGCCGACCACCAGGCACATCACGACAATCAAGCCGAACGTAAACCACTCGGGTTGGCGAGCGAGTTTGGCCCGCAAACTCAAGGGCTTCACCTGCGGTGCGACGTCGATGACGGTTGGCGTGGTCATGGTCTGATTGATGCGCGGGTTCATGCGGTAACGTCCTTTCAGCTTACTCTATGCGGCTTCCGACAGCAGCGCGTGGTATAGGTCGGCTTCTTTCAACTGGTCGGCCTGATATTCATTCGCGACGCGGCCTTTTTTCATCATCAGAATGCGATCGCAGTTCTGCAGCAGTTCGGGCAAGTCGTCGCTGATCAGGATGATGCCGATGCCGCGCTGCGAAAGCCGCTGCATGATGCGGTAGATGATGTCCTTGGAGCCGACGTCCACCCCCACTGTCGGGCCGTGCAGGATCAGCACGCGCGGATCGATGGCTAGCCAGCGGCCGATCAGCACGCGCTGCTGGTTGCCGCCTGAAAGCGACTGCACGGGCTTATCGACATCGGGCGTCGCGATCTGCAACTCCTTCACGGTGTCAACGGCGAGGCGCTGCGCACGGCTGCGGTCGATCTGGCCGAAGCGGTCGCGCAAGGTCGAGATCATCGCGGTGATGACGTTGTCTCGAATCGATTTGTCGAGAAATAGCCCTTCATTCAGGCGGTCTTCCGGCACATAGCCAATGCGGTGATTCTTCGCGTCCGAAGGCGTATGCAAGACGATGCGCCTGCCGTCCAGCACGATCTCCCCATGCTGCGCGGGCGCCACGCCCGCCAACGCGCGCGCGAGTTCATTGCGTCCGGAATCGAGCAGCCCGGTCACGCCGAGAATTTCACCGCGATGCAGCGCAAATGACACCTCTTCGAACTGGCCGGTGCGCGTAAGGCCGCTCACATTGAGCACCACCTCTTCGCCGAAGCCGCCTTCACGATAGCGTTCGCTCGACAGATGGCGGCCCGTCATCAATTCGCTGATCTGCGCCTTGGTGTAATTAGTGATTGGCCCCTGCGCCATGGTCTGACCGTCGCGCAGTACGATCACTTCGCCGCCGATCGCATAGCATTCGTCCAGCTTATGGCTGACGAACAACACCGTCACGCCTTGCGCGCGCAGATTGCTTAGCACTGCAATGAGATTGTCGACTTCTTTTTGCGTCAGCGACGTGGTGGGCTCGTCCATGATGACGAACCTCGCCTCGCTCGCAATGGCGCGTGCGATTGCCACGAGTTGACGGGTGGCGAGCGGCAGTTGCTCGACGAGCGTCGCCTGGAAATCGGTGTCGCCCGGTAAGCCGACGGCGGCCAGCGCACGCTCGGCGGTCTTTGCGAGCGCGCGCCGGTCGAAGGTACGGGTCAGGCGGCCATTGTGCGTGGCCAGCTCCGAAGTCAGCGCGACGTTTTCGGCCACGCTCATGTTCGGCAGCAAGGAGAGATCCTGATACACGGTCTCGATGCCGGCCGAGAGCGATTCCAGCGCCGTGAGCCGCGCATGCGAAACGCCTTCGATGATGAGCTCGCCCTCATCGGGCGGTTGCGCGCCGGAAATGATCTTGATCAGCGTGCTCTTGCCGCAGCCGTTTTCGCCGAGCAGGTGATAGATCTGCCCGCGCTGGAACGACAGGCTCACGCCGCGCAGCGCGTGCACACCGGTAAAGCGCTTGTGCACACCCACAACCTGCAGGAACGGCACGGAAGCAGCGTCTGAATTCATAGTCCGATTGCAAACCTTCAGAAGTGTGCCCGCGACACGCAACACTTTCGCGGATTGAAGCGGACACACCGTTACACAGGATTCAAGGCATCGACAAACCGCAGAACCTTAGAACGAGTAGTTCTTATAGTTCGATTTGTCGACGTCGACCCAGCCCTGGCCGCGCACGATGATGCCCTTGCCCGGACCCTTGGTCACCGTCACCTTGGTGTAGCCCGGAATGCCGAGATCGTCGCCGTCATGCACGGTCTGGCCGTGGATCAGCATTAACGCAATCTTGTTCATCGCAATACCGGCCAGCTTCGGATCCCAGAACGAAATGCCGTTGATCGCGCCGCTTTCGAGGAACTTGGCCGCTTCTGTAGGCAGCCCCGTACCGTACACGCAGATCTTGCCCTGCAGGCCCGCCTCTTCGACTGCACGGCCAATGCCGATCACATCCAGCGACGATGAACCCTGAAAGCCCTTCAGGTCAGGATGCTTGCGCAACACTTCCTTGGCGACTTCATAGGCGCGCTCGCCGTCATTATTGGTTTCGAGTTTCGGCTCGACCAGATCCATCTTCGGATATTTGGCCTTGGCATTGCCGATGCCGCCGTCCGCCCACTGTACCTGCGAGCGGCTGCCGAGCGAGCCCACCAGCACCGCCCACTTGCCTTCGTTGTGCATACAGGCGGCGAGATGCTGATTCAGGTTGGCGCCATACGCGGTGTTATCGAACGCTTCGATGTCGACCATCGTGTTCTTTTCGTTGTCCGCTTCATGCGTGACCACCTTGATGCCGCGGTCCATCGCTTTCTTCAACGCGGGTTCGAGGGTCGGCGGATCGTAGGGGACCACGGCCAGTGCATCGACCTTCTTGGCGATCAGATCTTCGATGATCTTCAGTT
The DNA here is from genome assembly GCF_900996235.1 of Paraburkholderia sp. BCC1885. Lineage (GTDB taxonomy): Bacteria > Pseudomonadota > Gammaproteobacteria > Burkholderiales > Burkholderiaceae > Paraburkholderia. Next base: position 61,143 of record NZ_CAAJGM010000077.1, on the reverse strand, counting down.
GCTGCGCCGCGTCCGCCTGACCAGGGCCGGTCTGATATGCCGTGACGCCTGCATTGTCCTTGGCGAATTGCTTGACGCCCTCGTCCATGCGATTAAACCAGTTGATGCCGGTCACCTTCACCACCGTGACGATCGTCACAGTGTTCGCCGCCTGCGCTGCGGCGACCACGCCTACCGTGAGAGCGGCCGCTGCGAGTGCGGCGCCCAATCGAGTCAGTTTCATGCCAAGTCTCCGTTTTTGTTTCGCTGTCGCCCTGCTTCACGGTTGCGGACATCCAGGGCCCCGATGACCGCCGCGTACTAAACCCACCATGTCTACGACTCTACGACTGCCTGCCGATGCCCACGCTAACGTCGCGCGCTCGAGTCGGAGCGCGTGAAGCCGAAGATCGCGCCCACCCGTTCGCCACCGGCGAACGCCAGCGACAGCAGCAACAGAAAGCCCCACGCGCAATCGCCAAAGAATTGCGACACACCGAGCAGATTGAACAGGCTCGCGAGAAACTGCAGCACCGTCGCGGCGAAAAACACCGAGATGATCCGGCCGCGCCCGCCAGCAGGATTCACGCCGCCCATCACGGCAATCAGAATCGAAATCAACAGATACGAGTTGCCGTAGTCCCATTTGGCGCTGGACGTATGGGTCGCACTGATAAGTCCTGCTAACGAGGCCAGCACGCCGCACATCGTGTACGTCACGATCAACATGCGCGCGCGCGGAATGCCCGCATAAAAAGCGGCCTTGGGATTGGTGCCCATCAGATACAGGCGCAAGCCGAACGGACTGCGCTTAAGCAGCCAGCCTAAAACAATAATGGCGGCGATAAAGAGGATGAACGAAATGGGCACCTGAAACGCGGTGCCGTTGCCGATATCCGAAAGCTGATCGACATATTCGACCGGCACCGACGCCCCATTGCTCAACACCACGGCAATGCCGGTGAACAGCAACTGCGTACCCAGCGTGCACAGAATCGGCGTAAGCCGCAGCTTCGCAATCACCACGCCGTTGAGCATGCCGCCAAGCAGCCCAACGACAATGACGATCGCGCAAAACAGCGCCGTATAAGCCACCGGCGAGGCATCAGCGCTGACGAGCTTCGGCACGATCAACGCGGCAATCATGCCCGACAGATTCGCGAGCCCCACGCCGGACAGATCGATACCGCCGTTGCCGGAGATCATCGAAAGCATGATGCCGAGCGCGAGCAGGCCGAGTTCGGGCAACTGGCTACCCATCGACTGCAGATTGTCGATATCGACAAACTGACCGTGCGACAGCGCGGTCGCCACCAATACGACCAGGACGTTGACGGCTAGCAGGAAATTCAGTTGCCGGTCGCCAAACAGTTTTCCAACAGCGAACGAGGACTTCATGGTGAAGAGAAACTCCTTCAAACTGCACGAGACTTCAGCGGGCCGTCGAGGTGTACTTTATGAGACCTCATCGGGTAGCGCGCACGCCTTCAGACCAATTCTCGACGTCTCGTCAATGCGACGACACCGGTTGGCCCGATTGCATCAATAGCTGGTTCACTTCGGCCAATGTCGGCATGGACGGCGCCGTACCCGCGCGCGTCACGGAGATGCCCGCCAACGCGCAGCCGAAGCGCATCGCCTCGACCGGGTCTGCGCCACGCGCCAACGCCGCGGCGAAACCGCCCGTAAAGCCGTCGCCCGCACCGGCCGTCTCCACCACACGGCCGCATTGAAACGCCGGCACCAGCACCGACTGCGTGGCCGAATGCAGCAACGCGCCCGCTTCGCCAAGCGTCACGATCACCGTGCCGACACCTTTGGCGAGCAGCACGTCCGCCGCACGCCGTGCATCGTCGGCGCTCTGGATCGGCACACCGGTCAGCGCGGCCGCTTCGGTTTCGTTCGGCGTGATGTAGTCGCACAGCGGGTAAATGTCGTCGTGAAGCGGTAATGCGGGCGCCGGGTTGAACACGGTCGTCACGCCATGACGGCGTGCGACTTCGAGGCCGCGCCGCGCCGCGGACAACGGTTGCTCCAGTTGCGTGACGAACACCTGTGCCGCGGAGATATCCGCTTCGATTGCATCGACGTCGGAGGCACTCATCGTGCCCGCAGCGCCCGAGGCGACGATGATCGCGTTCCTGCCGTCGGTATCGTCGACAAAGATGTGAGCAGCGCCGGTGGAAACGCCATCGACGGTCGTGGCGCGCGCGGTGATGCCTTCAGCGGCCCAGGTCGAACGCGCGATCGCGCCGAACGCATCGTTACCGAGGCGCGTACAGAACACGACTTGCGCACCGGCTCGCGCCGCCGCGACGGCCTGATTCGACCCCTTGCCCCCCGGCCCCATTGCAAAGGCCGAACCAGCGATAGTTTCGCCGATCAAGGGCATACGCTCTGCGCGGAAAGTCAGATCGGTCACATAGATGCCGAGAATGACCACGCGCCCATTTGATTTGGACTCCGTACTCATTTTTTCTGCTCCCCAGCCGCCGCGTCAGGCGCCAGCAACACGCCCTTCGTGAACACGAAACAGCCGTAGCCGCGCCGCTCGCCGGTAGCGATCACACAGTACGCCTTCTTTGCGCGTTCATAAAACGCGAAGCGTTCGATGGAGGCAAACGGCAGGTCGCGGCCTTCCGCCGCATTCACTTCGGCCTGCGCCTCGCGTTGCACGGCGGGAATCGTATGCGGCTCGCCGACCACTTCCATGCGCAGCGCCGGATGTTCGACAAAGGTATCGAGCGGCAGTACGGACAGCACCGCGCGCACCGCACGCGCCGCGTCCACGCCATCGAAGCGCAGCAGTTTTCCCAGTACCGTTGCGCGCGCAACGGAATCGCCGGGGAAATTCGCATCGCAAATCACCACTTCGTCGCCGTGGCCCATCGCGCGCAGCGCGTGCAGCACATCGGCGTTCAACAGCGGGTCCAGATTCTTCAGCACGGTGTCTCCTCCATGTTCGATCGGCCTGCTACCCATCCACGCTCGGACGGTCAGTCTCCGTAAGGTATCCAGATGTTCTTCACTTGCACGGCCTGACGCAGCCAGGCCGGTCCCTCGGTCGAACGGTCGAACCAGTCGAACTGCCGCCCATGATCGACGAAGGTGCGCTTCAGGTTGCCCACCGAAGCGCGCTCCACCAGCGTCGAATCCGCCGCGCTGCCGAAGCACCAAAGTGCGTCGACGTCGTCGTGTTTGGCAAGCGCCGGCAGCAAGGCAGCGCGCTCGCCAGTGACGATGTTCAACACGCCGCCGGGCACGTCCGAGGTTTCGACCACCTGATACAGGTCCGTCGCCGTCAGCGGGCAGGCTTCGCTCGGCAGCACCACCACGCGATTGCCCATTGCCAGCGCCGGTCCCACCAGCGATACAAAGGCCAGCAGCGGCGCTTCATCCGGGCAAGCAATGCCAATCACGCCAAGCGGCTCGTGCATCGCCAGCGCAACGCCGCGCAACGGCGGCGTATGCACTGCGCCGTCGAACTTGTCGGCCCACGCGGCGTAAGTGAAGAGCCGCGTGAGTGCAGCTTCGACTTCCGCATGTGCGGCAGCTTCGTCGACACCCGTGCGCACCACCAGTTGCCGCGCGAATTCGTCGGCCCGTACCGTGAGATTTTCCGCGAGGTAGTACAGCACCTGCGCGCGATTGTGCGTGCTCGCCTGCGACCACTTACCTGCCCCGCGTGCCGCCTCGACGGCATTGCGAATGTCCTTGCGATTGCCCTCGCCCACTTCGCCGACCAGCCCGCCGTCTGCACCATAGATGGGCAACGAATAACCGCCATCGGGACGCACCTGCTTGCCACCAATGAAGAGCTTCGCGGTGCGATCGATCGACGTCACGTTCAAACCCGTCCCGTCCGGCGCAGCCTTTGACGACACCGTCAGCGCAGCGCGCGCAGGACGCTCAACGAGCTTAAGCCAGGCGCGCGGCTTCAGATATTCGTAAATGCCCTCGCGCCCACCTTCGCGTCCATAGCCCGACTCGCGGTAGCCGCCAAAGCCGACGCCCGCATCGAACAGGTTGGTTGCATTGATCCACACCACGCCGCAAGCGAGGCGCGGCGCGATATCCAGCGCACGGCCGATGGTTTCGCTCCAGACGCTCGCGGCGAGCCCATAGCGCGTATTGTTGGCCAGCGAGACCGCTTCGTCAGGTGTACGAAAGCTCATCGTCACCAGCACAGGACCGAAAATCTCTTCCTGCGCCAACGTCGACGCAGGCGCCACGCCGGTAATGAGCGTGGGCGGGAAATAGCAACCTTGCGCGGGCACGGCGGCATCCGCCGATTGCCATACCGCGCAGCCTTCACGACGGCCGGCTTCCACCAGCGACTCGATCCGTTCGAGCTGCACCGGATCGACAATCGCGCCGATATCGATGCTCTTGTCGAGCGACGAGCCGATACGCAGCGTCTCCATGCGGCGCTTCAGCTTGTCGATGAAGCGCGCTTCGATGCCTTCCTGCACGAGCAAGCGCGAACCGGCGCAGCAAACCTGCCCCTGGTTGAACCAGATCGCGTCCACCACGCCCTCAACCGCGCCATCGAGATCAGCGTCGTCGAACACGATAAACGGCGACTTGCCGCCGAGTTCAAGCGTCAACGACTTGCCCGAGCCCGCGGTCACCGAGCGAATCTGCCGCCCGACCTCAGTGGAGCCCGTGAACGCCAGCTTGTCCACCTCGGGATGTTCGACGAGCGCCGCGCCGGTGCGGCCATCGCCCGTCACGACATTCAGCACGCCCGCCGGCAAGCCGGCTCGATGTGCCAGTTCGGCGAACAGCAAGGCGGTCAGCGGCGTATATTCCGCGGGCTTGAGCACGACGCAGTTGCCGGTGGCGATGGCCGGCGCAATCTTCCACGCGAGCATCAGCAGCGGGAAATTCCACGGCACGATTTGTCCGACCACGCCAAGCGGCGCAAAATCGGCGAACTCGCTGTCCTGCAACTGCGCCCAACCCGCGTGATGCAGAAAGTGACGCGCCACCAGCGGCACGTCGATGTCGCGCGTCTCACGAATCGGCTTGCCGTTGTCCAGCGCTTCGAGCACCGCGAACAGGCGGCTATGCCGCTGCACCATGCGCGCCAATGCGTACAGATGACGCGCGCGCCCAGCGCCGCCTAACGCGAGCCAGCCCGGCTGCGCCGCGCGGGCGGCTGCCACGGCGGCATCGATGTCGGCCTCGTCGCCCTGGGCGATCTGCGCCAGCAATTCGCCGGTGGCCGGTTCGCGCGATTCGAAGTGCTCGTCCGCAGCCGGCGCACGCCACCCGCCGCCGATGAAATGGCCAAAGCGCGCCTCGTGCTGCGCAAGCCACGCACGTGCGGGCTGATCGTCCTCGGGTGCGGGACCGTACTCCATTGAAGAAAAATATTCGGCTACGCTCATGGGATCGGTCTGCTCAGGCAACGGGGTGACGATTGAAGGAGGAATAACGGCCGCTTACGTGATGCTCGAGCTGCCGTTCGATATCGGCAAGCAGGCTCGATGCGCCAATACGGAACAGCTCCGGTTCGAGCCACGCGCGCCCCAGTTCCTCTTTCATCAGGATTTGATAGTTCAGCACGGATTTCGCGGTGGATACGCCGCCGGCCGGTTTGAAGCCGATCAGGACACCGGTGCGTTCCTGATAATCGCGGATCATCCGCACCATCACCAGCGAAACATCGAGCGTCGCATTGACGCCTTCCTTGCCGGTGGAGGTCTTGATGAAATCGGCGCCCGCCATCATGCAGACCATCGACGCCCGCGCCACATTCGACAGCGTGCGGATATCGCCGGTGGCGAGAATCGCCTTCAGATGCGCCGGGCCGCACGCCGCGCGGAAATCGCGCACTTCGTTATAGAGCGCTTGCCAGTTGCCCGTCAGCACGTATTCACGCGTGACCACAATGTCGATCTCTTGCGCGCCGTCGGCTACCGAGGCCTCGATCTCTTTCAGCTTGAGCGGATGCGGAATCAGGCCGGCCGGAAAACCGGTGGATACCGCCGCCACCGGAATGCCGCTGCCTTGCAACGCATCGACCGCGGCCGCCACGAAGCGGTGATACACGCAAACGGCGCCGGTAGTGATGGTCTGCGGCGCAATGCCGAGCGCGCTGAGGATATCGGCACGCACGGGCTGCCGCGCTTTCGCGCACAGACGCCGCACGCGGCCTTCGGTGTCGTCTCCGTTCAGCGTGGTCAGGTCGATGCAGGTGACCGCTTTCAGCAACCAGGCCGCCTGCGCGTCTTTCTTGACGGTGCGGCGCGTGCCGAGCGTGGCAGTGCGCCGTTCGACCGCCGACTGGTTGACCCGCAAGCCATCGAGCCAGGCGGCGTCGAACGGCATGCCGGGATTGCGTTCCGGGTGAGCGATCAGGCCGCGCCGCAGCGCGATGACCGACGAAGACGAAGAAGGAGCTTCAGGCATGGGACTTCCGTGATTTCCGTGATTTTGTGCGACGCACAACAACGGCCGGTGGTTTGTTCGCAACCATCCTACATCGAATGATAGGATCGTAACAAGTGTCGTTACGATCATTTCTTATACAGGGGGAATGGGAAATAGCGCGCAGGGCTAAGCGCCCGGTGTATTCCGGGCCGCTCGTTGGTGTTTTCACCAGGGTGAAGGTTGCGAAGAAGTGCGAGGCGTGAGGCAAGCCTCACACGCCACGCTTGCACTTTGAGCAGTTGAATATCAACCGCTCAGCGGCGACCCATGGCTGTAGTCAACCGGCTGGTGGTGGCCTTTTGTGCGGCGTCGTCTTTGGCGAAATCCGCTGACCCGCCTACCGCCGCCATCTCCGGGTCCGCCGCCATCTTCGTTTCAATCGACATCTCGATCATGCGTTGCATCGTGTAGATCGATTCGCCGCGTCCCATGCCGGTGTCGCGCAACAGGTGGTAAGCGGTCTTCGTGCCCGGGTCCTTGTCGAACAGATCGGCAAACTGCTTTTGACGCGATTTGCGCGTGCTGTTGGGGGTCTTCATGATCTTGTCCCATTCGCCGGCGAGATGCTCGGACTTCTTGGGGTCGCTCAGGCCCATGTGGTAATTCACCACGGTATAGGCGTGTTTTCCGACCACGTCGCGCATTTCCTTTTTTGCGGTAGTCGAGCGCGTGTCGTCGATCGATGAACCCTTGAAGACCCGTCCGAAGGTTTCTTTGCCTGCCTGCACGCGTGCCTGCTCAAGAAAAGCCCGATGCGTGTCCTTGACCACTTTTTCTTTATCGCCGCTCTCCTCCAGCTTGCTCATCACGGCCTTCTTTTCCGGCGTCGCTTTAGGACCTGCGTACTCCTCAGCAAATGCCTGGCGTCTCTGTAGGGCGTAACTGTCGACCACTTCCGCCTTGTCGTTACGCATGCGCTGCTTAAGGCCGCGGATGCCCTTGGCGACATCGAGTGAACTCGCCCCCGAAATCGCGCTGCCCGCGATACGCGTGCCTGCCGCGACGTGAGCGGCATGCGTGCCGGCAACCGCCACCGCTGCGCCGTGCGTGCCGACGGCTGTCGCTGTCGCGGCGCTGATGGCCACCGTATTGCGGATAAATTCATAAGCGGCGCGGTTGCCCTGCTTGGCGGCGACGTCGTCTTTCAGATACGCGGTAAGCAGCACGTTCTTCGCATGGGCACTTTCGTTCTTGAGCTTGGGATCGTCCGACGCGGCGAGCCTTTTCACCGCCTCCATGTCGTATTCGAGTTCAATGGGTTTAGCCGATGAAGCAGCAGCGGTTTTACCGTCGTCGCGCCGCTTGCCGTCGCGCTTGGCGGCCTTCGGGTCATACACGTCTTCGAGTTTCCGGATACCGTTCTTGCGTTTGAAAATCATCGTCTCGGGCGGCATGGCCACGCCGTTGCGACGGTTTTCGTCCAGCTTGCCTAAATCGTCTTTCAGCATGGAGTCGAGCTGCGCACCGTAGCGTTTCTTACGCTGTGTCGCAGCCAGAAATGCATGACCGTTGATCACCGCGCCGAGGCTCTCGTGCGCTGCCGTGACACTGCCGCCGACCAAGGCAGCGTCCGCCGCGCCCACCGTCGTATGCGTGCTGATGCCGACCGCCGCCGCCATCGACGCACCCGGTCGCAGCTTGTTGGTTTCAAGCAGCGAGAAGCCTGGCTTGTCGCGATCTACCGGTTGGCCAAAACGTTGCGCACGTGCGGGCATTTTGAAACCAGGATCTTCGACGGCCTGGGTGTCGGGCGGTGTTTCGGCCGACGTTTCAGCGAGTGTTTCCGGCGGCGTTTCCTGTGGTGTTTTGGGCAGGTCCTCCAGTTTTACTTTGGATGACGAAGCAATGGGTTGAGAACTCGAGGATTCCACTTTGGCGAGCGGCGACTGTACGTCGGCATGCTTTTCGGTATCCTGCTTGGCCGCTTTATCCGCCGCGTCGGGTGATGACGGTAGGGCTTTTGCCGGCGCCTTTAGCTTTGCCTCTGTCGTATTGCCCGGCGCAGCCGCGCTGCCTGGCAGCGCAGGCAAGGCTTTGTCCAGCAGCTTTGGAGGCTGTCTGGCCGACCCGTGCGCATCGGTTGCGCTTTTGCTGCCTTGCCCGTCAGTTGGGCTCACGGCGAACGTCACCGTCTTTCGCGATTGACTTGTGCCGTGCGGTGTCGCCGGGGTTGAACTCGCGGCGAGCCGCGCGATTTCAGGCGCAACGGAACCCGGCGTGGCGGATGGCTGCCCATCGGGCTTTTTTCCTTGCGACTTGCTCGCGGTATCGGCGGCGCTGCTGTTAGCGGATCCCGGCCTGGACAGTATCCTCGATAGAGTATTCAGCATGCGATATCTCGTCGGCGACAGTTCGGCGAAAGCGCGGTCCGCCGTGTCATGCACGTCAGTTTAAAAACCGCGTTTTGGATTTCTACGTGATGAATCTCCAAGACCAGGCGCGACACGACACCAGGCTGCGTTTAGATGCCCGAAGCGCAAAATCATCTTAAGAGTCGTAGCAGGAATAAATTGGACGGTTTGCGAAGCAAGCGGCGTAAATGCGAAGACGAATGACGCACTCATACGGTGCATCAGACATCGGCAAATTCGACCGGCTCGCCAATCGAAGCAGGCAAAATCTTTGCAGCCTCGCAAGCTCGTGCTAGTCTGAAATGGACAGCCCCCACGGGAGCACCGCATGCCGACCTGCAATTCGTGTTCTGATCTCCACGGCCGCCCCGCCTCGACGCAACTGTGCGAAATGGCGCTGCTCGGCGTGGGCGAATTGCGTGGTGTTCCCGCTGTCGAGCACTACCGTTGTGTCGCCTGCGGGTCGTCGTTTTCACGGGTGTTGATTGGCGCCAGTTGCGATTGCATCTGGCAATCTCTCGATCGTCGTTGCTCCGGCGAAGATCGCGCCGGTTCGCCGGCTGCTCGCACGGACGGATTCAATTCGCAGGAAGCAGGCGGAACGGCTTAGGAGTCTTCGCGCACCGCAACCGGCGTCGCTGTACGCGCCAACGGCTCTCCAAACTGCAACGCCGCCAGTTGCGCGTAAAGCGGCGAATTCGCCAGAAGTTCCGCGTGACGCCCCTGCGCAACGATGCGGCCCTGCTCCAGCACGACAATGCGATCGGCCTGCTGCACCGTCGCAAGACGGTGTGCGATTACCAGCGTCGTGCGGTTTTGCGCGGCATTGTCGAGCGCCGTTTGAACCAGGCGTTCGCTGGCGGCGTCGAGCGCGCTGGTGGCTTCGTCGAGCAGCAAAATCGGCGGATTCTTCAGGATTGCACGGGCAATGGCAATGCGCTGGCGCTGTCCACCCGACAGGCGCACGCCACGCTCACCGAGAAACGTGTCGTAGCCCTGCGGTAATGCTTCGATGAAGCCAGCGGCAGCGGCCATCGCCGCGGCCTGCTGAACTTGAGCGAGCGTCGCGTCGGGCGCGCCATAGCGGATGTTGTCGAGCACGCTGCCCGAAAAAATCACCGATTCCTGCAGCACCACGCCAATTTCGCGCCGCAAATCGACCAGCGACACGTCCTGCGTCGGCACGCCGTTGATCAGAATGCGGCCCTCCTGGGGATCGTAAAAGCGCAGCAGTAATTGAAACAGCGTGGTTTTGCCCGCGCCGGAAGGACCCACCAACGCCACATGCTCGCCCGCGCGAACATGCAGTGAGAGACCGCCAAGCGCAGCAATGCCCGGGCGCGACGGGTACGAGAAACTGACATTGTCGAACTGGATGCCGTCGCCGCGCGCCGGCAGCGCGACGGTGGTCGGGGACTGCACGACGGGCGAGCGCGCCACCAGAAGTTGCAGCAAACGCTCGGTCGCACCAGCGGCACGCTGCAGATCGCCCCACACTTCAGCGACCGCGCCCACCGCGCCGGCAGTAAACACCGCGTAGAGGATGAACTGCGATAACTGGCCCGCCGACATGCGCCCGGCCAGCACCGCCTGCGCGCCCAGCCACAGCACGAACACGATGGCCGTAAACACCAGCACGATCACCACCGCGGTCAGCCAGGCGCGCGCCCGAATGCGCGTAAGCGCTGTTTCAAAGGCTGTTTCGACCGCACCCGCAAAGCGCCGCGCCTCGTAAGGCTCTTGTGTGAACGACTGCACGGTCGGCATGGCATTGAGCACTTCGCCCGCCAGCGCGCTCGCGTTCGCCACCTTGTCCTGGCTGGCACGCGAAAGGCGCCGCACACGCCGCCCGAAGATGACGATCGGCGCCACCACCACGAACAACGTCGCGATGATGTAGCCGGACAGCACCGGACTCGTCACTACCAGCATCGCCACACCGCCAATCAGCAGAAAGAAGTTGCGCAGTCCGAGCGACAGGCTGGTGCCCACTACCGCCTGAATCAAGGTGGTGTCTGCCGTCAGCCGCGACAGCACCTCGCCGGTCTGCGTGGTTTCGAAGAACTGCGGACTCATTTCGAGCACGTGATCGTAAACCGCGCGCCGCAAATCGGCGGTAACGCGCTCGCCCAGCCACGACACCAGATAGAAACGCAGCGCCGTGGCGCCGGCCAGGATCAGCGAAACCGCGAAAAGGGCCAGAAAATAGCGGTCGATATGCGCCCGGTCGCCGCTGGCAAAGCCTCGATCGATCAGGTATTTGAACGCCACCGGCAATACCAGCGTGGCGCCCGCGGATGTCACCAGCGCGAGGAACGCGAGCGCCCAGCGTCCCGCATAGGGCCGCAGAAACGGAAACAGCGCAAAAAGCGGGGCGATACGCGACGTGGGTGCGGCTGTTTGTGCAGCGGGGTCTGACATGTGGATTCCAAGGCTCGAAGATCGGATGATTGTGCCAGTCCTGCGGATCTGAAGGCGCTCTATATGATGAAAGCGTTGGCATGCTTGCCGCGAGCGCTCATCTGTATCAAGATCGGGCGGACACATCCGGAATTCACTCTGCCATGACAGACACCCCCGAACCCGATGCCGACCCCGATCAAGTAAAAGGCCCCGGCGGCATGACGTTGCGGCAAATCCACGAGCAGGTGCAGAAAAGCGTCCAGCGCGACCGCGAGGAATTTGCGGCGCATCACCCTGCTGCTGCGCCGCGGACCCGATGGCAACGGTGGATACGCTATGTGTGGGGTCGCAGCGGGCGTCGTTAGCGTTTCGAGTGCTTGCTGCTGGACGCCCCACGATTACTCAATCTGCCGCTGCCGCCTGCACAAGCGCGGCGACCGCATCAACCGCTTTCATCAAATCCGCGGGCAGTCCGTGGCGCGTCTGCAGGTAATGGGTTGCGTTATACGAGAACCACGCCTCGCCGTCATCGTCCTGCCATACCAGCACTTTAAGCGGCAAATCGAGCGCCGCCGTGGGCGCCGCCTGCATGAGCGGCGTTCCTGCGCGCGGATTGCCGAACACCAGCAGCTGTGACGGATTCATCGCGAGGCCCGCGTGCTGCGCGTCCGCCGCGAAATTGATGCGCGCGAACAGAATGATATTTTTCGCTTCGATGAGCGCCGCCAGTTTGTCGGCGGCCTCTTCCACCGGGCGATGCGCGCGCAAGGTGACGATGCCGTTATCGGCTGTCTGAGTGGACATGGCTTCTCCTTCCAAAGAATGCTCGGTCGCCTGAGTTTAGCGGCTGGACTAAAGCACTGCTAAAAAACGCTCTGATTGCCTAAAGTTTTCGCCCCAACCTGACGTAAACCCGAGGTGCCATGAAGTCCATAGGATGCATGGCGCTTTTGACGTCGCGCGAGTTCTCATCCAGGACTTGCGCGCGAGAATCGGAAACGCAAAATATGCTATCAGTGGTTATCGAATCGGCCAGCATCGTTGTCATCAGCCTGCTTTTTGGCGTGGCGCTGCTGGTCGCCTGGTGGAGTTTCGAACTGGATCTCCACGTTGCGCTATGGGCGCTGTCTTTCATGGCGGCCGCGGTGGGGCATGGTCTGCGCATCAGCGGCGGCATCTGGAAGCCGCAGCAGGAATTGTTCGCCATGCTCGCCTGTCATGCATCTATCGCCAGTTTCGCGTTTCTGGCGTGGGGGTTTCGCCGGCGGGCGAGAAAAGATGCACGCCATGTCTATCTGGCGTGGGGCGTGTCGATCGTGGTGCTCGTGTGGGCCTGGATGAGCCACGGCGTCGATTGGCGCACGGACTCGCGCATCGTGACGGGCCTCGCCGATGCGGTGATGGTCGCGATCATCGTCGCCACGCTTCGCCATGCACGCGGCGCCGGCCGGATCGCCCGTTGGATTCTGGCGTTTTATGGGCTGTATGCAGCCAGCGTCGGGGTTGCCGCATGGCTCGCGCGGCCCGGCGGCGAAATGTCGAATGAGGCGTTTATTGCGGTGCTTTCAATCGGTACGCCCACGGGCATGATCGGCTCGGGCATTTTGACCCTGTTGATCGTGTCCGCCGATCTCGCGCGCAACCTGCGCGACCAGGCGCGCACCGACGCCCTCACCGGACTGCTGAACCGGCGCGGCACCGAGGAAGGCGCGGCGCGGCTGCTGGAGCTGGCCTCGGAGACACATCCGCTTGCCGTGGTGATTGCCGACATCGACCGCTTCAAGTCGATCAACGACCGTTTCGGTCACGCCGTCGGCGACGAAGTCTTGCGCCGTTTCGCGCAGCACATTCGCACGTCCGTTCGCAAAGGCGATACCGCTGCTCGACTCGGCGGCGAAGAGTTCCTGCTGCTACTGCCGGATACCAACGCCGCTGAAGCCTTCCGCCTCATCGACCGAATCCGCGCCAGCGTGCCGCGCGCCTTCGACGATATGCCGGAACTCGGCAACATCAGTTCGAGCTTCGGCATCGCGCTCGCCCAGGGTACGCAGACATTCTCCAGCACGCTGGCCCGCGCCGACACCGCGCTTTATCAGTCGAAAAGCGACGGACGGGACCGCGTGACGTTGGCCACAGCCAATACTCATCAAGAGAATTCGCTAGTCCACTAAGGCGCGGCGCGTCAAAATCATTTGGTAGTGCGGCGTATTCTGTTTACATATAATGCGGCCGGTCCGATCAACGACGATCCGACCTGAAAAACGCGCAACGCATTACAGCATCATTACGGTTTGCTGGACAACGACGTCCCCTGAATCCGGTCCTTTACGGCCGGACGCAAGGGACGTTTTTTGTTTTCCACACCTGCTCGATGCAAAACACGGTCTGTGAACAGCCAGATAGCCACGGGCGACAACCAGAAACAAGCGGGAACAATAGAATGCGTCTGCCGAATTTGAAAATGGGTGCGCGCCTCGGCGTTGGCTTTGGTCTGGTGATGGTGCTGATGGTCGCGCTGATCGGCGTGGGTCTCGTGCGCCTCGCGAGCATCGGCCGCATTGACGACCGGATCATCGACCGCGATTGGGTCATGACCGACGCGGTGCAAACCATCAACGCCACCACCCGCGCCAATGCCCGGCGCACCATGGAACTGTTCATCACGAGCGACAAAGACAAACTCGCAAGCATTCATCAATCCATCGACGCTAACAAGAAAATCATCGACGACGCACTGGCGACGCTCGACAAGCTGACCGATTCGTCCGACGGCAAGGCGCTACTGGCGAACATCAAAACCTCACGCGCGGCGTATGTGGTCTCGTTCAGCAAGGTTGCCGGATTGCTGGCCGACGATAAGCGCGATGAAGCCGCCAGCATGATGAGCAATGAAACGCTGCCCGCGCTCGACGCACTACAGCAGGACATCACCGCCATGGCCAACCTGCAGAAACGGCTCGTGGACGCGGGCGGCGCGCAGGCCAAGCAAGACATCGAGTCGGCGCGCAATCTGATGATCGAACTGGGACTCGCGGCTGTCGTCATCGGTGTCGGCTTTGCTTATGTCATCACTCGCTCGATTACGCGTCCCCTGCAGGAAGCGGTGCAGGTTGCGCAGGCGGTCGCCACCGGCGACCTGACGAGCCGCATCACCGTGCAGACAACGGACGAAACCGGCCAACTGCTGCAAGCCCTCAAGGACATGAACGACAGTCTGAAGAAGATCGTCGGCGAAGTGCGCGCCGGCACCGGCACCATTGCAACCGCATCGAGCCAGATTGCGAGCGGCAATCAGGATCTGTCGTCGCGCACCGAGGAACAGGCCAGTTCGCTCGAAGAGACGGCCGCCGCCATGGAGGAGTTGAGCGGCACGGTCAGACAGAATGCCGACAATGCCCGTCAGGCGAATCAGCTGACTGTTTCGGCCTCCGAAGTAGCGGTCAAAGGCGGTGCTGTCGTCTCGCAGGTTGTGGACACGATGCGCTCGATCAGCGAATCGGCGGCGAAAATCGTGGACATCATCGGCGTAATCGACGGTATCGCTTTTCAAACCAATATCCTCGCCTTGAACGCAGCGGTCGAAGCAGCCCGCGCCGGTGAACAGGGACGCGGATTTGCCGTGGTGGCCGGCGAAGTCAGAAACCTGGCCCAGCGGTCCGCGGCGGCGGCGCGCGAAGTCAAAACCCTGATTGGCGACTCCGTGGACAAGGTGGACTTGGGCAGCAAACTGGTGAATCAGGCAGGATCGACCATGAGCGAGATCGTCGCCAGCGTGCAGCGCGTGACCGACATCATGGGCGAGATCACCGCCGCCAGCGAGGAACAGAGCACCGGCATCGAGCAGATCAGCAAGGCTATGAGCCAGATGGACGAAGTCACCCAGCAAAACGCCGCCCTGGTCGAAGAAGCCGCCGCAGCCGCGGAATCGCTGCAGGGGCAGGCGCGCAATCTGGCGCAGGTAGTTGATGTATTCAGATTGGCCGGCGCACCGCTATAACTTTTGCCGATCATCGCATTTTGCAAATTTAATCTGGCCGGAGGGGAATAAGTTCATTTGCATGGTGTTGTATAGGCGACGAGACCAATAACACGTCGGCAGACGTCCTGGACGTTCGCCGCTGCCTACCACACGGAAATGAATAAAAGAACCTATCTGCGGACAATCCTTGGCGGCTGTCGGGTTGCTTTGGCTAACGTCCTGTTTGTGGGTCATGCCGTTGCCGCGTCGCTCAGCGTGCACGTTGCAGACCAGGCCGGGAAGCCCGTCGAGGACGCGATTGTCTATGCCGTCCCTGTCGACGGTAAGCTACCGGCGCGACCGCCTGCCGGTGCTGTCATTGCGCAGCGAAACAAGATGTTCACGCCGCTCGTGACGGTGATCCAGACCGGCGCGTCGGTCAATCTGCCGAACTATGACGACATCGCTCATGAGGTGTACTCGCTCTCGGCGCCTAAACGTCTGGAATTGAAGCTGTATCGCGGCGTCCCCGCGCATCCGGTGGTGTTCGATAAACCCGGCCTCGTCGTGCTCGGTTGCAATATCCACGACATGATGGTGGCGTACCTGTTCATCGTGGATACACCCTTTTACGCCAAGACCGATTCAAGCGGCAATGCAAACCTGGCCGGTCTGCCCGGCAAAAGTTATCGCGTGACCGTCCTGCATTATCGACAGAGCGACGCGAACGCTCGCCCCACGCAGACGCTCGACACCGCCGCCAAAGGCCCCGCGACGTTCACCATCAAACTGGACGCCGCTTAACCGGCGCATTGCGTGGGGAACGATATGCGCCTACATCGCCTGTGGACGAGAATTGCCCTGGTGTTCGTACTGCTGATGCTCGCGGTACAGGCCACGGTGTTCGTGGCGACCAATACGGAGATCGGCTCCGTCGCGCGCGCCAATGCCGACAGCGAACTCGCCGTGGGCGAGCGCGTCTTTGCCCGCGTGTTGCAATCGGACATCGAAAAGCTCAGCCAGGCGGCCGCCGTCGTCGCGGCGGATTTCGGTTTTCGTGAGGCCGTGGCGTTGCGCGATCAGACCACCGTGCTATCCGCGCTGCAAAATCAGGGCGATCGGATCCAGGCCGACATCGTGATGCTGGTCGGACTCGACGGCAAACTGATCGCAGACAGCCGCAACCCGGCAAGCGCCGGCATGCAGTTCCCGTTTCCGTCACTGCTTCAGCATACGGCGCGCAAAGACGCGATGTCGCAGATTGGCGTGATCAACGGCCGGCCCTATGTCATTGTGACCGTGCCGGTGAAAGCGCCCTTGACGATTGCGTGGGTGGCGATGGGCTTTGCAATCGACGATGCACTGGCGCGCGACCTGAGGGCGGTGACGTCGCTCGACGTCTCGTTCATGGCGTTGCAGCCGCACGGTTCATGGACGGTTCTCGCCAGTTCGTTGCCTACCCAACAGCGTGCCGCGCTCCTGCTTGCCAGTCACAAGACCATGCCGGAGACGCAAAGGAGCGCCAATGTGCTGCTTAACGACGGTTTCGGTTCGCGCGTGGTACGGCTTGCGTCGCCTGGCCAACCGGTAGTCGCGGTGCTGCAGAAGTCGCTCGATGAGGCCATGGCCCCGTACCGTAAGCTGCAATCGATGCTGGTGCTGCTCACACTGGGCGGCGTCATCGTCTCCATTGCGGGGGCCGCCCTGACCGCACGCGGCGTGACCCGTCCGCTGGCGGAACTGACGCGCTTCGCACAACGCATCGGAAGCGGCGATTACAGTTTGCCGATCCAGACCCGGCGTAAGGACGAAATCAGCGAACTCGCCGTCGCGTTCGGCCAGATGAGCGAAGGCATTGCCGAGCGGCAGGCGCGCATCACGGAACTCGCTTACATCGACGCGCTCACCGGACTGCCCAACCGGATTTCATTTAACGAAACTTTCCAGCAGGCCATCGCATCCGCTGCTGCGCGCGGCACGTCGATCGCCATGATGGTGTTGGACGTGGACCGCTTCAAGTATGTGAACGACGTGCTGGGCCATCACTTCGGCGACCTGCTGCTGGCCGAAGTCGGCAGGCGTCTGCGAGGCTGCCTGCCTGATGCATCGGATACGGTTGCGCGCCTCGGCGGCGACGAATTCGCCATTCTCCTGCCCACGGGCGACGTGGGCGCCGCGCAAGACGTGGCGCGTGTGATTCTGAAAGCACTCGAACAACCGGTTTTGATGGAAAACCACCTGGTGGACGTCGCGGCCAGCATTGGCATCGTCACCTTCCCGCGCGACGGCGCCGATGCCTATGCCCTGCTGCGCCGCGCGGATGTCGCCATGTATGCGGCCAAGCGTGCCAACGCGGGCATGTCCGTCTACGACCATAACGAAGAGATGCACGGTGCCGAACGCCTCTCCCTGATGAGCGGCTTGCGCCACGCGATCGAGCACGACGAGTTGCGACTGTTTTACCAGCCCAAGGTTGATCTCAACACCAATGTCATGGCGCAAGTGGAAGCCCTGGTACGTTGGGAGCATCCCGTGCGTGGCATGGTGCCGCCGGGCGAATTCATTCCGTTTGCAGAACAGACCGGCTTCATCCGCTGGATTTCACGCTGGGTTATCGGTGAGGCCATTGCTCAATGCGCCCGCTGGCAGGCTAAAGGAATCGAGCTTAGCGTCTCGGTCAACCTGTCGGCGCGCGACCTGTTCGATACGGACTTGCCGGACCTGTTCGAAACGACGCTGCGCCGTCACCGCGTCGAATCTCGCTGGCTATGGGTCGAGATTACCGAAAGCGCGCTAATGGAAGACCCTGCAAAAGCAATCGCCACGCTCGAACGTTTGCGCCGCTTAGGCATCCGTCTGTCTATCGACGATTTTGGCACCGGGTATTCGTCCCTTTCCTATCTGAAGCGCATGCCGGTCAACGAGATCAAGATCGACCGCTCATTCGTGACGGGCATGGTCAAAGATATGGATGACGAAGTAATTGTCCGTTCGACGATCGCACTTGCCCACAACATGGGCTTGAGCGTGGTGGCCGAAGGCGTCGAAGACGCGGCCACGCTGGAGGCGCTAGGAACGTTGCATTGCGATATTGCGCAGGGCTATTACCTGAGCCGTCCGTTGACGGCCGAAGCACTTGAAGTATGGATTTCGAATCGCACCAGCACATTATCGACCGCCGTCTGAGGCGATGAACTCGTTAGACAGACGCAAATGAAATCGGGGAGACTGAAGTCATGACCATCGTTCGCCGGCTTATTGTGACATTGGGTGGCGTGCTACTCGCGCTTGGCGTGGTTAGCGGGTATGGATTAGCGCAATTGCACGCTTCGTATCAGCGCATCGAAAACGCGGAAACGCGCACCATTCCCAGCCTGAAATCCATTTCCGCCGCGCTCGACAACGTCGACGCCATGCGCCTCGCCGTCTACCGCTACGTAGTGGACGGTATCGACGACGCCAGCCGTCAAGGAATGGAACGCGAAATCGCTGACGCGGACCAGCGCTTCGACGCAGCAATCGCGGCCACGCAAGCCCAGGACGCTCTTGACGGCGCAGACCCCACGCTTGATAACGCCGATCGCGCCCACATGGCCGCATACCGCGACGCGCGGCGTGTATTCTTCGAGAAGATGCATGCCGGCGACCGCGATGGCGCGCTCGCCATGCTTCATGACGGCGGCGGCGTACACAATGCTGCGCTCGCGCTCAACGAAGGCTTGCACGCGCATCAAAGCGACGAGATCGCGCGCTCCAATCTGGTCCGGCAGGACAATGCGAGAGCCTACCGCCTTGCGTTCTCGTTGATGCTCGCCATTGCCGGTTCTGCGCTCGTCGCCACCGGCATCTTGGGTGCGCGGCTTTATCGTCTGATAGGCGGCGGTCTGCGTCAGATGCAGGACACCTTGCGGGAAGTGAGCGAGTCGCTCGATCTGTCGGTGCGGGCACGCGTCGAACGGATGGATGAGATCGGCTACACGGCGACCGCGCTCAATAGTCTGCTCGAACGGGTGGCGGGTGTCGTCGCCATTACGCGCGCCTCCAGCGATGCAGTGGGTGTCGCGTCCAGACAGATCGCAGCAGGCAACCTGGATTTATCGTCGCGCACCGAACAGCAAGCCGCTTCGCTTCAGCAGACGGCCAGCACGCTAAGTGAATTGACGTCCACCGTGCAGCAAAACGCCGACAACGCGCGGCAAGCCAATTCGCTGATGGCCGGCACGACACAGGTTTCCGACGAAGGAAATCGCGCGGTGGAGCGGATGGTCGGCACCATGAATGAAATCGCGTCGAGTTCATCGCGGATCGCCGAAATCACATCGATCATCGAAGGCATCGCGTTTCAGACCAATATCCTCGCGCTGAACGCCGCGGTCGAAGCCGCGCGCGCGGGCGAAGAGGGACGCGGCTTCGCGGTGGTTGCGTCGGAAGTGCGCAGCCTTGCGCAACGCTCGTCCTCCGCGGCCAAGGAGATCAAGAACCTGATCGAGCAATCGGTCGCGACGATCAGCTCGGGCTCGCAACAGGCTCAGGAAGCGGGTCGTGCAACGGCTGAAGTACGACAGGCCATTCGTCGCGTGGCGGGCATTGTCGAGGAAATCGCTGCTGCGTCCGATGCGCAAGGCAACAGCATCAACGAAGTCAATGTAGCGATCACCCAGATTGACGAGGTCACGCAGCAAAATGCCGCGCTCGTCGAGGAATCCGCAGCCGCCGCGCAATCGCTCGACGAACAGGTGATGCGCCTTGACGAGACGGTTTCCGTGTTCAAACTAAATGGGGAGCCGCAGCTCGCATAATGCCCGCCACGTTGGCGGCGGCACCGCGATAGCGTTAAGCCAATCAGTCCGCCGCCTCCAACGGCACCCCGCCAAACGCCTGCCGCTGCGCGAGTGAAACAAAAGTCTGCGCATCTCGCGCGGCCTGCACCACCGCCGCCATGCCGAAGAACTCATGCGTGGCGCCGCGATAATTGCGGTGCTCCACGCCGACACCTGCATCGCGCAGCTTCTCGGCCAGCTTCTCGCCGTCTGAGCGCAATGGATCGATGCCGGCGGTCACCAACGCCGTGGGCGGCAGGTTCGAAAGGTCCGCGCTCACCACATTGATCAGCGGATTGCTTAAATCGCTCTCGTCGTTGATCACGTTCTGCACGAACCACAGCATCATTTTCTTGTTGAGCGGCTTGGCGTTGCGATTTTCTTCATAGGAGATCGAAACGATATTGTTGCTCGCCACCGGATAGATCAGCGCCTGATGCAACGGCATCGGCTGTCCCGAATCGCGCGCGTGGATCGACACGTTGATGGCGAGGTTCGCGCCGGCGCTCTCCCCCATCACCGCAATCCGCGTCGGGTCGCCGCCGAGACCCGCGCCGTTTTCGACGATCCAGCGCCACGCGGCATAAGCGTCCTCGTGAGCGGCGGGCAGCTTGTGTTCCGGCGCTTGCCGATAGTGCGCCGACACCACGATCGCATTACTCTTCGCCGCAATCGAGCGCGGCGTCGCATCGTAGACATCCAGATCCGCAATCACCCAGCCGCCGCCGTGGAAATACAGGATCAGCGGGAACGGGCCGTCGCCGGCAGGCCGATAGACGCGTGCCGCGATGCTGCCCACCGCGCCCGGAATCAGCATGTCGTCGCTGCGGACCGCTTCCACTTCGAGCGGCAGGCGTCCGGCATGGCCGGCCTGCGTCAGCAGATGCCTGACCGCGTCGGCCGGCGTCGGCTGCTCGCGCGCTTCGGCTACGCTGCATTCCTCGATCGGTTTCGGATTCAGGCTTTTGAGCGCGTCGAGGACGGCCTTCATGTCGGCGTCGGCATGGGCGGTTGGATCGAGTCCAATCATGCCTTTGAGCGTATCGGCAATTGTCATGACACCACTCCAGATCAAACAAGCTAAAGAAAATAAGGAAAAGCGGCATTCGTAAGGGATTTTCGGGGCTCGGGCAACGGTGAACCCATCGCCCGCCAGGCGCTCACGGTCTTGAGCGAATTTCAGCAAGCGCCGTGCCGTTGCCGGAAATCCGGCCATAACAGAGCCGTTTCACCCTCGGCCGTCGTGCAATTGCGGTGCGTAAAGACTGCCATGGATTCACGCTCTTCCCCATCATGGGGTGTCATGCACGCGTCACAGACACGTCACGAGTTCGTCCGAAAACGGCGAGAACCTAGGGTTGCCTTTACTGGAGCCGTTCCGTGGCCATAGAACGCAACGGAAACAGGCAGGCACGGCGCTTGCTGAAAACCTACGGTTTTGATTTGCGCACATTTGCGCCGCACCGCTCCCCGCACACGCCACGCCAACTTCTTTTCAACTATGCCGACGCCGCTTAACGTCTTACTGGTCGCCTCCGAAGCCGCTCCCCTGGCAAAAACCGGGGGCCTCGCCGATATGGTCAGCGCATACGGAGCCGCACTGAGCGACGCCGGCGTCGCCGCCTCCATCCTCATGCCCGCCTACCCCGGCGCGCTCGAGCGCGTGCTCGGCGCGACCCGCGTGGCGAAACTCGCGGGGCTGCCCGGCGGCGACGGCGTGATCATCCGCGCCCGCATGCCCGATACCGGCCTCTCCGTTTTGCTGCTGCAGATGGATCACCTCTACACGCGCGAAGGCATCTACCAGGACCGGCACGGCCGCGACTACGTGGACAATCTCGTGCGCTTCGCCTCGCTGGCCGCGGCGGCGGCGCGGATTGCGCGGGGCGTGCGCGGCATCAAGCGGCCGGACATCGTGCATGCTCACGACTGGCACGCAGGACTCACACCGCTCTATATGAAGCTCGGCGGCGTGCAGGCGCGTAGCGTCTTCACCATCCATAATCTGGCGTTTCAAGGCAACTATCCGCTCGCCGCCGGGGCATGGATCGGCGTGCCGCCGGAATTACTGACGCCCGCGCTCAGCGACGAGCGCAGCATCGAGTTCTATGGCGAGCTTAGTCTGATCAAAGCGGGCATCGTCCACGCCGAACGCGTGACGACGGTGAGCGAACGCTATGCCAAGGAAATTCTCACGCCGCGCTTCGGCCATCGCATGGAGGGCGTGCTGAATGCGGAGGCGCATAAGCTGTCGGGCATCACCAACGGCATCGACATGCAGATGTGGGACCCCGCGACCGATCCGCTGATCGCGAGCCCCTACTCGGCGGACAACGTCGCCGGTAAATACGCATGCAAACGCGCGCTGCAGCATGCTTTCGGCCTGGCGCGCGAACCGTTCGTGCCGCTCGTCGCCATCGGCAGCCGCCTGACCGAGCAAAAAATGGCCGAAGTGGTGGCCGAAGCGATTCCCGCGATGCTGGCGCGTCACGAGCGGCTTCAGTTCGCCATCCTCGGTCAGGGCAACTCACGCATCGAAGCGCGCATGCGCGAGTTGGCGGCACAGTGGCCGGGCCGCGTGGGCACCTGCATCGGTTATGACGAAACGCTGGCGCACATGCTGCACGCCGGCGCGGACATGCTGCTGCACGCCAGCCGCTTCGAGCCGTGCGGGCTCACCCAGCTTTACGCCATGCGCTTCGGTACGATTCCAGTGGCGTCGCGCGTGGGCGGCCTCGCGGACACCATCTGCGACTACGCGCTCGAACTCGGCAAATCGGGCGCGGCAAACGGCTTCCTGTTCGAAGGCGAAACGATCGAGGACGTGGCCGGCGGCGTCGCTCGTGCCGTCGAGGCCTTCAAGAACCCGTCGTTGTGGCGCACGCTGCAACGCAATGCCATGACGCGCGATTCTGGCTGGGGGGCGGCGGTCAGTCGCTACATCGATCTGTACTGCGAATTGACGGAGGCCCGCCCCGTGGCGCCGCGCCAGCAACCCGCTGCGATTCCGGTCATCGCCGCCGCGCGCCGCGGCGCTTCGAGCCGGCCGGCAAGCGCCGACAACGCGCAGGCCATCGCCCAGTAATCACCGCCGACCGGGGACGCTAGGAAGCCGCGCCGGAAGGCGGCGCGGGCAACAATACATCCTGCAGCTCCGGCCGCACGCTGAAGACCGGCTCAGTCATCCATTCGTTGAGCCAGTCGCGCCATTCGTGCCAATGCAGTTCTAGTTTGAACTCGGCGTCGATCAGGCCGCTATCGTCGTCACGCAAATAGGCGTACACCACGCGCTCGCCATTCCAATAGGCAACTGCCCGGTCGGTCAGGTCCGCGGTCGTGCCGAGGGCAATATCCTGCAGGATCATGGCCAGCCTGCTTTCAAACTCGATACGCGTCATGATGACTTCCCAAAGATAAGGGCTGGAGCTTATACGACGCCTGCGAACCTTCTGCGGCGGCGCGTACCAGGCGAACTACGACTCACGCGCACGCTCAAAAGCGGCAGGTAGCGCGCGAGAAGAAGGGGGGCTCGGTTCAACTTTTGATCGCGTCCTTGCGCGGCGCCAGCGCATCGCCCTCTTTTATGGACACCTTGTCGGAATTGGGCTCGGTGGACAGGCGCAAATAGGCCGCAGCCAGCCGGCGTAATTCTTCTTCCGAAGCATCTTCAATGCCGATCAGATGATTGTTGGCGGCGCGATGCGAGGAAAGCAGCTCGTTGAGCTTCAGGTGAACCGCCACGCTGTCCTTGTTCTGGCTTTGCTGGATCAGGAAAACCATCAGAAACGTGACGATGGTGGTGCCGGTATTGATGACCAGTTGCCACCCGTCCGAATAATGAAAAATCGGCCCTGTGACGACCCACACCACAACCGTCAGGACCGCCAGGCAAAATGCCGTGGGTGAACCGGTCCAGCGGGTGACGAGGCTGGCGAAGCGGTCGAAGGCTCGCGTGAGAGGATGGCGGCCGGCGTAGGCGGGGCTCGCAGTGTCTGGGACGGTACCGAGTTCGTCTATTGACGACGGGGGCACAGGCTTGTTGGGCATGACCGGCTCCAGAGGGTTGGCATCTCTTTTCAGAGAGCACGATTCATGCCGTGGAGGGCGGCCGAGCGGGATGACAAGGGACTTCAGGCGAGCTTTCGCCCAAAGCAGAGCCCTCGCCTCCTCAACTCTCGATCTTCGACATCACCGCCGTACTCGGGTCATACCGGTAGCCCTTCTGGGAAAGCTGCAAGCTCATGGTCGAGCCGATCACCTTTTGCTGCGCCTCGCGCGAGACCAACTCGTGATCGGGCTTGAGCCGCTCCAGTTCAGCCGCGAGCCGCCGCACGAGCGCCACTTCCCCTGTGCTGCGTGCATCGATGAAGAGGATTCTTTCGCCGGCCTGGCCGAGCCGCTGTTTCAGATCCCGCGCATGCGCGACCCACTGCTCGGCATTGGCGCGCAGTTCGCCGAGCGCCTTTTCATGCGCCTTCGCCTGAGCGGCCATCTGACGTTGCAGGACGGCGAGTTCTTCCGCACTGTCCTCGTCGTCCGCATGAGCCCCCGGATGCTGGCCGCGCTGGCCGTCCTGTGAGGCAGTTTCGGCCAGTTCAGAGAGACGCTGCGTCAATTGGGCGGCATGACGCTCAGCAGTATCGGCGCGCTCCCTCGCGGCAGCGGCTTCGTGCGATACACGGGCCAGTTCGGCACTCGCTGCTGCATGCGCTTCGGTGACAGCGCCCACCTGAGCGCGGGTTTGTTCGAGCTCCTGATTGATTCGTTGCAGTTCGCCGTCCTGAGCCAATCCTTCATCGAGCCGCGCCGCGGTTGCCTGACGTTCACTTGCCAACGCCGCGCGAGCCTCGTTCAGTTCGGCTTCGAGTGCGGCAAGCCGCGCGTGATGTTCGTTTGCGAGGTCCTCGGCGGCCTGCGCCCGCGTGACGCTCGCGTCGGCTTCCTGCGACCACCTGGCGATTTCTTCCGATTTCGCCTGGGCGGCGTCGGTCAAGGTCGTGCTCAACGTCGCGCTCTGTTGCCGCGATTCGTCGCGTTCCTGGGTAAGGCGCGCGATCTCGTCACCTTTACTGGAGAGAGCGGCGGCCAACTCGTCGTGTGCGCGTCGTGCGTCTTCGAGCGAAGTCCTGGCCGTTTCCAGATTGGCGTTTTCTACCGATGCCTGCTGCAGCAATTCCTCGATACGCGCCTCGGCGGTTTGCGCACGCGCCGCCGCCGTTCTGGCTTCCTGCGAGATGCTTTCGATTTGTTCCGACTTGAGCTGGGAGGCATTGCTCAGCGCTGCAATCTGCTGCTGCGAATCGTCGCGCTCCTGCGTAAGCCGCGCGATTTCTTCGCTCCTGTCTGCGAGCGTAGCGGCCAGCGCTTCACGCGCCCGGCGCTCTTCTTCGAGCGAGGCCTGCGTCGTTCCCAGCTTGCTCTCTGCCAGCGACTCGCGCTGGAGAAGTTCGTCTATACGCGTCTGCGCCGCCTGCACACGCTGCGCCAGTTCTTCAGCGCGCGTCTGTTCGGCAAGCACACGCGCGGTGGCCGCGCTCGACTCTTGCAACAGCCTTGCGATTTCTTGCGACTGCGCCTCGCTGGTCGCGCTCGACGTGGCGATCTCCTGACGCGCGTCTTCCAGATCGCGCGTGAGTCGCGCGAGCTCATCGTTCTTGCTCGATACGTCCGCAGCCAGTTCGTCACGCGCCCTGCGTTCCGCTTCGAGCGACGTCTTCGCGGCTTGCAGATCGGCATTCGCCGCCGACTCGCGCTGCAAAAGCGCTTCCACGCGGGTTTCGGCGGCTTGCGCACGCGACGCAGCGACGCTCGCCTCCTGCGACCATCGCTCGGCCTCATCCGACTTCGCCAGCAAGGCGGCGCTGATAGTTGCGGCCTCCTGTCGCGAGTCGTCGCGCTCCTGGGTCAACCGCGCGATTTCTTCCGACTTCGCGAGACCCGCATCGGTCAAAGCAGCGATTTCCTGCCGCGCGCCATCGAGTTGCTGCGAGAGCCGCGCGATTTCATCACTCTTGCTCGCGACTTCGGTTGCCAACGCGTCGCGCGCCCGGCGCTCTTCTTCGAGTGATGCCTGCGAGGCTTGCAAACTGGCATCCGTTGTCGACACCCGTTGCAGCAGGTCCTCGACACGCGCCTCGGCTGCTTGCGCACGCAATGTCAGCGCGCCGGCGTCCTGCGACCACTTGTCGATTTCCTGCGACTTCGCCTGCAAGGCGTCGCCCAACGACACGACCTCCTGCTGCGAGTCGTCACGCTCCTGCGTCAGACGCGCAAGCTCGTCATTCTTGCCGGCGACGACTGCCGTCAGTTCGTCACGCGCCCGGCGCTCTTCTTCGAGCGCGCTTTGCGAGGTTCGCAGATCGGCGTCGGCCAGCGACACCTGCTGCGTCAATTCCTCGACACGCGTCTCGGCCGCATCCGCGCGACCGGTTGTACTCGCAAGGTCCGTCTCAAGCCGGGACGCCGTATGTTGCGAAGCCTCAAGCTCACTCGCCAAGGCGGCGAGCCGCTCGCCCCTTGCTTCGACTTCGTCGGCGATCTTCTGAAACTCGGTGAGCGCCTCGTCCCGTTCGGCGAGCGAGGTTTCGACCTGCTGGCTCATTGAAGAGAGCCGCTGGCTGAATGCCTTTTCGGCTTCTTCCTGCGAGACGGTCCAGATCTGGCCCGCAGCGCTCATGATGCTTTCGGCGAGGCCGTCCGGCAATCCGGCCGGGATCTGCAAGTCAGGCGTTCTGGGCTGACGCACTTCGCGCCAACGCTCGAGCGCCGCCACGATCGCCACCAGCGAACCGCCGCGCGCCTCCGACCAGATTGTCACTGGCGTAACCCGCCGGCCTTCGGCAACCATCCTGTCGGCGATGGCGGCGACGTCTTCGTCGGTGATCAAGTCTGCGTCTTTGGACATAAGCGCCTCAAAAATCAATGTGCCCGGGCGGAAAATAAAATCCCCGATACCTTACTACGTCCGGCGAAATTCCCGTTGAAAGGAAAACAATGGGTACGGTCGCGTGGCCACGCGGGGCGGGACGCGCGTAAGGGTACTCCTTGACGCCGCTTTGGCGCCAGAAGTAAGGAACCGCTTGATTTCATCCGCAGCGCGGGACGTGCGGCGGGTTTCCGCATTTTGCTCAGAACGTCTGCCGGTCATCCGCTTCTTTCGTTGTGGCGGTGGCGGCACGGTGCTTCCTTGTTTGCTGTAACCGCCAGATGACTGGACTGGCGGCGTTGCCCTGCCGTCCCGCGCATGCCCCGTTCTACGTCGCCATGGAACTGGATACTCTGCCCAGGTGTTTACGGCCGTTTTAAGGAAATGTTTAGGTCTGGCGCGGTGTGGTGTGTGGTGCACCGGTCCGCGAAACGTGGGCGCGCAGCGGTATGCCAAACCCGCGCTGTTAGTGGAAGCCGTATTCCGGGTTGTGCGGATCGAAGGTGGCGTCGCTCCAATGGCGTGGTGTCACGTCTTCGAAACGAATCAGCTCCAGCGGTCTGTTGCGCTCGTCCCATGCAATTTCGCCGCTGGGCCAGGGGTGCTGAAGATCGAACAGCAATCGCACGCGCTGCGCATAATGCGCGGGCGGTCCGGCTGGCGCGATCCACGTCCACGCCAGCATGCGTTTGCCCTGCATGGTCACGATCTCGATGCGTGTCGGGCGCGGTGTCACGCCTTCGTCACGATAGCTGCGCGCGTCGTGATCGACGGTGCGCGCGATGAATTGCAGGCCGAGATCGCGCACGCTATGGCGCGACTGGGCGTGCGCAAACGTGCCGTCGATTGCAATCTTGCCCGACACGATGCGCAGCAGGCCGCCAGCGTGGCCGTAGATGCGATCGGGGTCCGTGGTTTCGTCGTACAGAATCTCCTGTCCTGCATGGGCGCCGTCCGGCAGCCATTTTGCGTAGACTTTTCGCGGCGAGTCCTGATAGCGGATCGTCATGTGATCGGGCCGGTCGGACCATCGGCCGGCCACGCGCTCCTGGCGAAACATGCTGTATTCGTAGGTGTTGTCGAGCACCATGTCGAATTTCGCGTAGTCGACGAAGGCCTCCGGTTTCATTGCGTCCATCAGGGCCAGGATCTGGGCGTCGCTGAGCGATAGCAGAGTGTGGTTTTCGACGCGCTTGCGCCACCACCTGGCCTGCTCATCGGGCTGAAGGCTGCGGAACTGATTGAGGTCCGCATTGGCGGTCACTGGGTCGCCCGCGCGCGCGCATCCGGCCGGCGCGCTGGTTAAAACCACCGGCGAAAGCGGGCTCATCGACTGGGCGAGCGCGTCCGTCGAGACGATCGCGCACGTCAGCGTCAACAGCCATATCGACGCACGAACCGCCTGACAGACACGCCCGGGCGATGTCCCGACGCGAAACAGGTTGTCCAGAATAGATGGACGCATGAATTTCCCGACGTTTTCCATGCCGTGTCAGAGGCGTCGCCCGGCACGGCGTTCTGGCGCGGACTCGCGCCGCGCGGGATGGCGGCGCTCGCGACCGGCGGCCATAGGAGATGGCAGCCACAAGGGTAAACGACGCAGGAAGGCACTTTATTCCCGCGTTTTACATTAAGTGTGAAGCGGCGTCCCAGCAGCATGACCCGGGCCACCTGCCAAGGTATGAACTGCCGTCGCGGCAATCGTTAGTGCGACGTCTCGTTGTAAAATTCGAGCTATCACTCGCTTCTCATCAGGTTACATCGTGACAACGACCCGGCGCCATTCCCTCAAGCCGCGCAAAATCCCGCAGCAATCTCGCGCCGAACAGACCGTCGCCGCGATTCTCGAGGCAGCGGCACGCATTCTCGAAGCCAAAGGACTTGATGGCCTGAATACCAATCTCGTCGCGCAGCGCGCGGGCGTCAGTGTCGGCACCCTGTACCAATACTTTCCGGGCAAGGACGCGATCATCGTCGCCCTAAGCAAGCGCGAGCTTGCCGTATTCCTCGCGGAGGCCCAAGGCGCGCTCAGTCAGCCGGACGGCCAGCGGGCCCTGAAATACCTGATTACGGTCTCCGTTCACCAGCAGCTGCGGCGTCCCCTGCTTGCGCGGGCGCTCGACTTCGAGGAAAACCGTCCTGCCATCAGCAAAGAGCTCGCGGCATGCAAGGCTCCCTTCGATGAATTGATGCGGCAGATTCTGGCGCACGACGATATTCCGCGCCAAGCGGATACCGCGATTGCAATCGACGACCTTCTCGCCATTCTGCGCGCCATCGTCGACGCGGCGGGCGAGCGCGGCGAGGTAGATCGTGGCGCACTCGAAGCACGCGTCAGGCGAGCCCTGTTTGGCTACCTTGGGATCGTGGAGCAGGCGTCGGCAAGGCCGCGGGTCGCAGCCCGGTGAGGCGCGCGTACCTTCTCGTACCGGCCTGAATGCGAGCAATGGCTCGCAGCTGTTCGGTCAAATACTCGCAAAACCCCCGTCCGCGTTGGCCTGGGTGCCATCCACAGGCGCACCTCGCAATGCGAGTTTAAAAATCGAGTAATTGCTCGCAAAATTGAAGGTGTGGACGTTAGTTGATCTTTGGCGATTAAGCACGGCGCCATTGGCTCGGCGAGCGCTTCCACGACGTCTTTTCAATTTTTCCGCGAGATCGCTCATGAACCTTCATAAAGAAGCGAAGCTCAATCACCTGAGCTTCCCCACCACCAACGTCGCCGAGACGGCCGCGTTTTTCGAAAAATACCTTGGCTGCGAAATCGTGGCCGCCGGCGATAGCTGCCTGCTCAAACGGGATGGCTTCGACATCGTCCTGGACCATGTCACGGACGCTGTGCCGGTTTGGCCCAGCAATTTCCACTTCGGCCTTGAGGTCGAGACGCTGGACGGCGTCCACGCCCTCTACAAGGAATTTCTTGCAGGTGGAGTTCAGATGGAAACCGAAGTCTTCAATAACTCGCGTGGGTCGCGGTTTTTTTGCCGCTCGCCTGGCGGCGTGCTGATCGAAATAAATACACGTGAGGACAAGCAGGAACAGTGGCAAAAGCTGTTTTCGAATTAACTCCGTGCCCGATTGATCGCGCTCGTAGCCAGTTCTTGCGCCCGATCCGCGTATAGTTCAGCCCACTTGCCGAGCAAGGTCGCGTCGTCGGTCAAAAAAAGCGGATGGTCCGCCCAGGTGCTGACGTTCGGGCCTTCCCACGCCACCTCGAAGATGCGCAGGTCTTCATCTTCGCTAACGCCGCAGTCGATCAGTTCGCGAAACGAGACGAGATTGTAAAGGCACACGTTATCGGGCTTGATGCGATGAATGGCGGCCAGCGCATCGGTCGCTTCCTTGCGGGCTGCATCGCGATTGGCGGCCATCAGAAATACGATGCTTTCGTCGTCTGCGTGGCCAAACATCAGACGGTATAGCGAGGTCTTGCAGCGATGGCTCAGTTGTGTGCCCATGGTTTCCCCTCTCCCGAAGACGTAAAAACCGCATACCACCACCTGGCCCAGCGCCGGGTTTCGACGCTCAAGAGTGCCAACGATCAATCTAGTCTGCTTTCCTGCACTTTTCCACCCGGACCGGCCCTTAGGAGCGATAGCGCACCGCGCCGATCGAATGGTGCAGTGCATTGGAACGTGCTGGAAAAAATGCCGGACCCATCGCTTCGCTAACGGTTTTTTGATCAGATGTTCAGCGACGGATCAGACGATCGGTTTGCTGAACATCTTCCGATATGCAGAACGCCTAGAGGCTAGCCACATCCATGATCGCTTGCGCGAATTCCTTGGGTGCTTCCTGCGGCAGGTTATGGCCAATTCCGCCATCGACGTTCCGGTGCTGATACTTGCCGGTGAATTTCCTGGCATACGCGGCCGGCTCGGGATGCGGCGCGCCGTTGGCATCGCCCTCCATCGTGATGCTCGGAACGGCGATGGACGGCGCCTTCGCGAGACGTGCTTCAAGCTCGTCGTATTGCGACTCGCCGTTGGCCAGTCCCAGACGCCAGCGGTAATTGTTGATCACGACGGCCACGTGATCCGGATTGTTGAACGACGCAGCCGAGCGGTCGTAAGTCGCGTCGTCGAAATTCCATTTAGGCGATGCCAGGCGCCAGATCAGTTTGTTGAAATCGTGGCGGTTTGCTTCATAACCCGCGGCGCCACGATCCGTGGCGAAATAAAACTGATACCACCACGCGAACTCGGCCTTCGGCGGCAACGGCGCCTTGTTGCCGGCCTGGCTACCGATCAGATAGCCGCTCACCGACACCATGGCCTTGACCCGTTGCGGCCACAGCGCCGCAATGATATTGACCGTGCGCGCACCCCAATCGAAACCGCCCAAAATTGCCTGGTCGATCTTCAATGCGTCCATGAGCGCAATGATGTCCACCGCGACCACCGCCTGCTGGCCGTTGCGAGGCGTGTCCGCGGACAGAAAGCGCGTCGAGCCATAGCCGCGCAGATACGGCACGATCACCCGATAGCCTTGAGCCGCCAGGATCGGCGTGACTTCAGCAAAGCTATAGATGTCATACGGCCAACCGTGCAGCAGAATCACGGCGGGGCCATTCTGCGGCCCCGCTTCCGCATATCCAATGCCAAGTGTCCCGGCATTGATCTGGCGAAGGTTGTCGAATGAAGCCACGCGCAATCCGGTTTTGCCGCCCGTGGTCGCTTCGTTCGACTGCGCGTGTGCCAGCCCGCTCAAACCCAGATCCAGCAGCCCGATGCTTGCCACCGTCGTTCCTAGCAGACGGCGACGTCGCGTGTTGATCTCTTCCGTCATTGCAGATTCTCCTCAAAAATTAGCCAACCCAGAGGCCGCTTTACACAGGCTTCTCTCTGGTGAACTTCAGCAGGGCTCACGGCTTGAAGTAAAGCGAGCCGGGACCGGCTTGCGAAACCCGAATCTCCGGCCTGAAAGTGTTAGAACCCCTGGACGTATCTGGCTTGTGTCTACAGGAAGCGTCATTGCAACGTTATGTATTGGCCGGCGAGGTGGATACATTGGGATACGAAGCCACGGCGTCGCGCGATGGGTCTCAAAGTCTTACGCGTCGTCCACGACAGACAGGCTGGCGCCGTCGACTACGCCCGCTTCCAGCGCATACGGATCGACACCCTCCAGGCAACCGATGTTGACGCGCCAAAGCTGCGGGTTAATACGTGTCTGATGAAACGGATAAATGCCGCAGTGCTTGCAGAAGTAATGCCTCGACGTGCGTGTATTGAACTGGTACAGCGTCAGCGACGCTTCGCCACTCAGTATCTTGAGTTCGCTCGCGGCGAACGGCGGCGTCATCAACGCGCCCTTACGCCGGCACAGACTGCAATTGCAGCGCGACGCAGGCGTCAGCTTAGTTCGGACTTCGAATTTCACAGATCCGCAATGACAGGATCCTC
The DNA here is from genome assembly GCF_900996235.1 of Paraburkholderia sp. BCC1885. GTDB lineage: Bacteria > Pseudomonadota > Gammaproteobacteria > Burkholderiales > Burkholderiaceae > Paraburkholderia. The sequence goes on along the minus strand of NZ_CAAJGM010000077.1, from coordinate 28,864 downwards.
GCAACAGGTCGGTGTTCATGGATATGCTCCGCGTCAGGAATGGGTGCTTTATAGCCCAACACACGCGACGCTTTGTATCGCAATGTATCTACACGCTCCCCTGACACAAAACATTGCACCGAAGCATCCCGGCGACATCAGCCAGATACGAACGGGCGTTCCAATGCAGTCATCGCTAACATCTGCTGCAAGCCGAACAGGATGGCGAATTGGCCCAGCTTCGAAATCTGTGTCAGGACGGCTGATCGTCCCGAATATCGGATTACATTTCGATTCAAATATTCTTAGCAATCCTATCTATGTAAATCAATACAAGAACGGCGAATCGTCGCAACATGAAAACGTGTTGCAATGATTCGCCGTAATGTCCAAATGCGCGCAGGTTTTGCAACCGCTGCGCGCGTCGCAGCTTAACGGGCCGGCAGCTTCCAGTCCTTGCGGACAAAGTGGCACGTATAGCCGTTAGGAAGGCGCTCCAGATAGTCCTGATGTTCCGGCTCGGCTTCCCAGAACGGGCCAGCCGGGACGATTTCGGTGACCACCTTGCCGGGCCACAGACCCGAAGCATCGACATCCGCTACGGTGTTCAAGGCGACTTGCTTTTGCTCATCGTTGAGATAGAAAATGGCCGAGCGATAGCTCGTGCCAATGTCGTTACCCTGACGGTTTTTGGTCGACGGGTCATGAATCTGGAAGAAAAACTCCAGGATCTGGCGGTAGCTGATCTTGGCCGGATCGAACACGATCTCGATGCCTTCCGCGTGCGTGCCGTGGTTGCGATACGTGGCGTTGGGCACATCGCCGCCCGTGTAGCCCACGCGCGTAGAGACCACGCCGGGGTAGCGGCGCAGCAGGTCCTGCATGCCCCAGAAGCAACCGCCGGCGAGAAGCGCGGTTTCGGTTTGGGTCGTCATTTCATTCATCTCCGTCAGTGGCGTGACTCTGCCGAGTACACAATTCGTAAGTTCGTTCGCTCGCCGGCTGGTCTCTTAAGCGGTTTGTCACCGGCGGCAATCCCGCCAGCATGCCAGAGATCGGCCAGTTTTGCCGGCCGGGAGGCAAAGGCTTGCGGCGGCGAAGAAGTGAAGGAGATTGTGCCACCACTGCTGTGACGTGTTCGCTTAGCCCTGCAACCCGGTAGTGAATACGATGCGCGCCTGGCTGCCGTCGTCCGCCCAATGCGCTTCCACCTGCGCCAACGGCACCGGCTTCGTGGCGATCTTGAAGCCGCCGGGAACCGTGGCGTTCAGTACCTGTTCGATGACATGCTGGATACGTGGCATCGGCACGCTGCCTATGCCGCTGCCCTTCAGTTCAATGGACGACGAGCGCAGCACCGCCGCCGCAAGACTGACGGGCTGCCCGCTAACGGCGCCGATCTGCACGAAGCGGATCGGCACGGCCTCCGGCGCCGCTTTGGCAGCGGCAGCCAGTAACAATTCCACGCTCGGCCCCCAGACATAGTCGAGAACCACGTCGATGCCCGCCTGAAACTGCGCCTCGAATTCATGTGCCAGCGTCGCGTCGTCCTGGGAGAGACTGATCGTCACGTCTGCGCCCAGCGCATGCAGGGACTGCAGCGCCTGTGCGTTGCGTCCGGTCGCGATCACTTTACCCGCGCCCAGATATCTGGCGATTTGCACGGCGAGACGTCCCGAAACGCCAGTCGCCCCGTTGATCAGGACGGTTTCTCCCTTGACCAGGTTGGCGCGCTCGACTAAAGCGGCCCATGACGACATGCCCGGAATCGCGATCGCCGCAGCGGTTACCGCATCCAGATCCGCGGGCAACGGAATGCATCGTGCCGGCTTCACGATGGCGTACTCCGCCATGCCGCCAAACGGAATCTCCGGGAGTACGAAATAAACGCGTGTGCCGTCTTCAAGAATGCCGGTGCCGTCGATTCCTGGCACCAGAGGCATCATTCCAGAGGCGCTATAGTGCTTGCCCGAAGCCCGGCTTTTGGTGACGTGGCTCAGTGCGGAGGCAATCACCTTGACGCGCGCGAGGCCATCGCCCGCGGCCGGCTCGGCGAAATCGGCATAGACGGGCGTTGCGCCCGGTTCTTTGACAAGTGCTGCTTTCATCTCTGCTCTCCTTTGCCGGGGGTGGGCGCCGGCGTCATCCGGAATTGGATGACGAAAATATACGTGTATTATGCACACATGTCGAGATTTAAAATGAGGTCGCAATGAAGAAGGAAATTCGCGAATTGCGCGGGGCGTTGATGGATCTGACCGGTGTCCTGAATCGGCCGCAACCCGACGCGGCGCTGATCGAAACGGCCGGCGTCGATCTGGATCGCGCGCTGTTTCCGTTGCTCGCGCGCGTGGACCGTCAGGGACCGCTAGGTATTGTGGAGTTGGCCGAACTGGCCGGACGCGACTACAGCACGGTGAGCCGGCAGATTGCCAAACTGGAGAGCCTGGGTCTGGTCGCGCGTTGTGCCAGCCCGGCGGACGGCCGGGTTCGCGCGGCCATCATCACTGACAAGGGCCGCGTGATGACCAGCGCGCTCGACGCCGCGCGTCAGAAGATCATCGAGAAATTGCTGGCCGACTGGGAAACCGAAGACGTGCGCATGCTGGCACGTCTGCTGCGCAAATTCGCGGACGATGCACTCGACTGGGTGGGAACGCTATAGCCGCGGCCATCGTCAGGATGCCTACCCGACCGCCTGCCCTTTGCCGACGCCTGGTTCGGCGAAGCTCTCTTCGAGGCGCGGAATCTCTTCAGCGCGCTCGGGCATGCCCAGCAGAAAGCCCTGCGCGTGAGTGCATCCGCAGGCGCGCACGAACTCCAGATGCTCCGGCGTCTCGATACCCTCCGCGGTAGTGGGCATGCCCATTTCCCGCGCCAGCGCCACGATCCCGCGCACCACAGCAGCGGATTCGCGGCGGTGAACCGATTCCATGACGAAAGAGCTGTCGATCTTGAGCTTGTCGAACGAGAAGCGCACCAGCGTCGACATCGTCGAAAAGCCGGTGCCGAAATCGTCAAGTGAAAGCGCAATGCCCATCGCGCGAAGTTGTGCGACGTTGCGGCGGGTCGCGGCATCGTCGCTCAGCAGAACCGACTCGGTGACCTCGATATTGAGGCGCGCCGGCGGTAAGTTAGTTTTCCGAAGTATCGACGACACCGTCGCGGCAAACGATTCCTCGCGCAACTGCACCGGCGAGACATTCACCGCAACGGCCACCGGCTTTAGCCATGCCGCGGCTTCCGAGCAGGACCGCTGCAACGCCCACTCCCCCAGAGCCAGCACGAGACCGGTACGCTCGGCAGTTGGAATGAAGGCGGTGGGAGACAACTCGCCGCGCGTCGGATGGGTCCAGCGCAGCAGAGCCTCGCGGCTCGAGATGCTACCGTCGCTCAGATCGAAGATAGGCTGATACTCCATGCGCAAGCCGCTGAACGACTGCATCGCGCCTTCGAGGTCGCTGCGCAGCAGGCTTAGACTCTCATCGGACGCGTGCTTGTCCGCATCGAAGATGGCGAACGCGCTCTTGCCGTTGCGCTTGACCGCGTACAGGGCGCGGTCTGCGCAGATCAGCAGTTGCGGCCCCGTCTTGCCATGTTGCGGATAGAACGCGATACCCACGCTCGCGCCGATATGCACGCGCGCCTCGGTCAAAACGAACGGGCGTGCCAGCGCCTTGACGATGCGCCCCGCCAGCGCGCTAACGTCGTGGCCCGGTGCGATACCGTCCGAGATGGCGACGAACTCGTCGCCCGCAAGCCGTCCGACGACACCGCCAGCAGGGAGGATTTCGCGCAAACGAATCGCCGCTTCCTGCAGGATCTGATCGCCGGCAGCGTGGCCGAGGCTGTCGTTGATGGCCTTGAAACCGTCGAGATCGATCAGTAGCACTGCGAACGACAAATCCGCTTTGGCAAAGCCGGCTTCGGTACGTTCCAGCAAAATCTCACTGATGCGCGCGCGATTTGGCAGTCCGGTGAGGCTATCGTGGCGCGCGAGGCGGTGGCTGCTTTCACGCGCGGTCAACAGAGCGACGGTATCGCGATTGCTGCGCAAGGCAACCGTGATGAAGCCCGCCGCGCAGAACGGCGCCTGAAACAGCAGGACCAGTTTCCCCGAACCAGGCGAAAGCGCCGCTCCCAGCCCTAGCAGCCCGAGAATGAGCGTGATCTGAATCAGCACGAGCCGCGGGGTGCCGGCATTGCGTCCCGCCAGGCCGCCGATCACACCCACCGCGCAGACATTGCCCAGCAGAAACAGCGTCGCGTCTGCGCTGATATTGCAGAGCAAGCTACCGAAGCCGAATAGCGCGCTCCACAATATGCTGGCCAACAGAAATGCCGAGGTGGGCGTGGGCTGGCCGCGCGCACTGCGGCGACAGCAGAGGTAAATCAAGCTCAGGCGTGCGATCAGCAGCGCGATGACTGCGCTACCCCACAGGGCGTACAGGCCGCGGTCCGGGTGGAGATAGTAAGCCGTGGCACACACGCTGATTTCGCAGACCGACGCGAAGATGATGGATGCCGTTCGCGTGAACAGATTGGCAAGTAAGATTTGCCGGTTTTCCGAGCTCAAATGCTGGGCGGAAGAGACAACCCACTTGAAAAATGGAGACCTTGGTTCGCTGAAAGCCATGACCTGCGCATTTTTAATGGTTAGTGGATCGAAACAGACCGATAGCGCAATTATTACGTAAACGCCAATCCTCAGGTTAATTGGCCGATAGACGACTTAAAACTCTTGCGTCACTGCGATATGCCTGGCAGGCATGCCCGCCAGCCTACAAAGTCGTTTTCCTCGCCGCATTCACCCTCTAAATTACGTCTCAGGCAGCGACGCAACGCCTATTCGCGGGCGGCTCGCTCCATGCATTCCATCTATATCCGCCCGTCTTTAACAGCGTGAGACGACCAGATTACCTTATCGGAAGAGACCATCATGACTAACCATACGCACCAAACCGCTCCGACCCAATTTATCGAAGCCAACGGCATTCGTTTCGCCTACCGCCGTTTCGGCAAAACTGGCGGCGTGCCGCTCGTGTTCAACATCCATTTCACCGGCACGATGGATCATTGGGATCCGGCTGTCACCGACGGAATTGCGCAAGGCCGCGAGGTGATCCTGTTCAACAATGCCGGCATTTCCAGCACGTCGGGCGAGGTGCCCGAATCGATTGAAGCAATGGCCGCTAATGCCGCCGCATTTATCCGCGCGCTTGGCCTCACACAGGTCGACGTTCTCGGCTTTTCCATGGGCGGCCTGATTGCGCAGACACTCGCGCTGGCGGAGCCGCAGCTCGTGCGGCGCCTGATCCTCGTCGGCACCGGTCCGCGCAGCGGTGACAGCATGGCCTCGCTCACGCCGGAAGCACAGGATATCTTTGGTGCGAGCTACGCCGAGCCGGATCATCTGTGGCTGCGCGTGCATTTCTCGCCCTCGGAGCAAAGCCAGGCGGCCGGCCGCAAATTCCTGCAGCGCTTTCGTCTGCGCAGCGAAAATCGCGATCCCGAAGTCAACGAAAAGGTCGCCCCGGCGCAACTCGCCGCGCTCGCCAAATGGGGTGTGCCCCGCGAAAATCCATACGACTATCTGCACGCGCTGAAGCAGCCGACACTCGTCGTCAACGGCGACAACGACGTGATCATCTATTCGATCAACTCGTGGATCCTGCAGCAGAACATCCCGAACGCGCAGTTGATCATCTACCCGGACGCGAACCATGGCTCGCTTTATCAGTATCCGGAGCGCTTTGTGACGCACGTCGCGCAGTTTTTGTCCGAGAGCGACGCGTAAGAAGTGCGAGGGCGACGTAGTGAGAAGGCGCGCGAGCGATTTACGCGCGCCGGCCGCCGCGCGCCGCCCTGCCCTTCGACGATGGCCGCACGCGCCGCGCGTCCGCATACTCGCGAATCATCTCGATCAGCGCGCGCAATCCGGCCGGCACATGACGGCGGCCGGGATAGTACAGGCAGAGGCCGTCGAGTGGCGGCGTCCAGTCTTCGAGCACGCGCACCAGCGTGCCCGCCTGCAGGTCCGCGGCGACGTTCCACTCCGTCAGGTAAGCGACGCCAAGACCCGCGCGCACGGCCTGGAGCATCAGGCCAGGCTCGTCGAGCGTGAGCGGTCCTTTGCCGTCAATACGCAGCGCTTCGCCGCGCCGCTCGAATTCCCACTGATAGATCACACCGCTCGGCATGCGCGCACGAATGCACTGATGCGCATGCAGCTCAGCAGGCGTGCGCGGCGGCGCGTGTTGCGCGAAGTACGCCGGGCTCGCTACGACGGCGAATCGCTGCGGCTCGCCAAACGGCACGGCGATCATGTCGCGCGGCACCGTTTCCGCGAGACGGACGCCCGCATCGAATCCCTCCACGACGATATCGATCAGGCGCCCCTCGGTGACGATATCCAGTTTCATGTCCGGATACCGCTGCAGGAACGCGATAAAAACCGGCATCACCTGCCGCGCGGCGCCCGCCGAAGTATTGATGCGCAGCGTACCCGACACCGTGTCGCGAAAGCGCCCGGCCTGTTCAAGGGCGCCGCGGATAGTCGACAATGCCGGCGCCACGCTATCGACGAATTGCGCGCCCGCCTCCGACAACGACACGCTACGAGTGGTCCGGTTGAACAGCCGCACGCCGATACGCGACTCCAGCGCGGCCACCGCATGACTGAGCGCGGATGTCGAGACACCTAGCTCGATCGCCGCCGCACGAAAACTGCGCAGGCGCGCCACGGCCAAAACCGCTTCCAGTTCGCCCAGACCTGAAGTATTCATTATCCTGAATCGCTCAACGTTGCATGCACGATTGTACGGCTAGTCAGCTCAATCGTGCCGGTCTATCGTCTCTCCTTTGAAACTTCGAGCGGGAGCAGTCATGCAGATGATCGACAAGATTTATATCGACGGCGCATTCGTCACGCCGCACGGCGAGGAACTGTTCGACCTCTTCAATCCGGCCACCGAGCAGGTGATCGGTCGCGTGCGCCTCGCCGACGCGCAGGACGCGCGCGCTGCGATCGCTGCCGCCAGGCGCGCATTTCCAGCCTTTTCCCGCACGGACAAGCGCGAGCGAATCGACATGCTGAAACGCATGCACGCGGCCGTGGTGGCGAAAGAAGACGAGCTTTACGAGGCCATCACCGAAGAATACGGTGCTCCGGTTTCGCGTGGCCGCTGGATGGCCCAGCACGCAAGCAACGTCCTCGTCGAAGCGGCAAAAGTTTTGCAGGACTACACATTTACCCGCCGTGCAGGCACGGCCGAAGTAGTCATGCAGGCACTCGGCGTCGCCGGCCTCATTACCCCCTGGAATAGCGATGCCGGGTTCATCTGCGGCAAACTCGCGGCGGCCCTGGCGGCGGGCTGCACCGCCGTCATCAAGCCTAGCGAGATGAGCGCCATCCAGACCCGCATCGTCACCGAGGCGCTGCATGCGGCGGGTTTGCCGGCAGGCGTATTCAACGTCGTCACGGGACGCGGCGAGATAGTCGGCGCCGAAATCAGCACGCACCCCGATGTCGCAAAGCTCTCCTTCACCGGATCGACGGCGGTAGGCAAAACGATTCTGCGCGCCGGTGCCGAAAGCCTGAAGCGCGTCACGCTCGAACTGGGCGGCAAGTCGCCGGTCATCGTGCTCGACGACGCGAACTTCGACGAAGTGGTGCCGCTCGCGATCCAGGCGGGCTTCATGAACAGCGGCCAGGCGTGCATCGCGGGCACGCGTATTTTTGTGCCGCAGCAGCGGCTCGCTGAGTTCGAAGCGCGCGTGCAAGAAGAAGTGGCGCGCACCCAGGCCGGCGACCCGCGCGATCCACGCACGAGCGTCGGCCCGATGGTCAGTCAGAAACAGTGGGAGCGCGTCCAGCGCTATATCCGCATCGGCATGGACGAAGGCGCGCGGCTGATCGCAGGCGGGGCGGGTCGTCCCGATGGCATCGAGGCAGGATGGTTCGTACGCCCAACGGTTTTCAGCGACGTAAAGAACGACATGACCATCGCGCGCGAAGAAATCTTTGGACCTGTGCTGTCGATTCTGACCTATCGCGATACGGAAGAAGCCATCGCACTCGCCAACGACACTCCATATGGTTTGCAGGCCTATGTATTTTCAGCGGACACGCAGCGCGCTCATGAGGTCGCCTCGCGCATCGACGCCGGCCGGGTCCTCGTCAACACGCTCGCGCACGAGCCAGCCGCGCCGTTCGGCGGCTTCAAGCAATCGGGAATCGGTCGCGAGTATGGGACCTTCGGTCTGGAAGCGTTTCTCGAACCGAAGTCGGTTCTCGGCGTCTTGTGACGGCGGCGCTCAGGCGTAGCGCGCCAGAAACATATCGGCGGCGGATTCGGCGATATGTTTCTGCTCAGCCTCGCTAAGCGGCGCCTGACCCATCGTCACCTGCGGCCAGAAAGCGAAGCCTTTCACCAGCCCCTGCAACTGATACGAAGCAAATACCGGGTCCGTCGTCTTGAGACGGCCATCGGCCGCCGCTGCGCGAATCCACACGGTCAGGTCTTCTTCACGCTCGCCCATGCGCGCCACCATGTCGCGCGCGCGCTCCGGCGAATGAATGCCCGCGGCGATCGCCACGCGCGCAAGCGACAAAAACGCCTCGTCGTTCAAAAGACTCAGCTTCTTCGACAGCAGATCGAGCAGCTGTCCGCGTAACGGTTGCGAAGACGAATAGGCGGGCGCCTCGCCCGCGTCGCTCGAATCCCACAACTGCCGCAGAATCGCCGCGAACAGGGCTTCCTTGCTCGGAAAATGGTTGTAGACCGTCCGCTTGGAGACGCTCGCGCGGGCGGCGACGCGGTCCATGCTGGTGGCGTCGAAACCGGCCGCGAGGAATTCCTCGATCGCCGCGCCGATGATGGCGGCGCGCTTGCGGTCGGTCAGACGGAGACGGGTATCGATGGCATCCATAGTTAAAATCTTACACCATGCAGTTTACTTTTTTTCGAGATAAACTACACTGAACAGTCTACTTTGTGTACAGGAACGCTCCACATGACCTCGTTCACCGAATCCCTTCGCCGCACTTTGGGCCTGACAGCGGCCCAGCGCGGGCGCGAATCGTTTGGTTCGTCGGCGCAGCATGACAGCGCGCGCTTTCGCAACGTCAAGCCGCGTCCCGTCGAAGGTTTCGGCAAGACCTTGCGGATCGCGTGGAACGTGCTGTTCCGAAAGCCGGAAGGCACGGCGCCGGCCGGCCCACTGCCCGTCGATACGCTCACGCGCGCCCAGCTCGACGCGGCGCCCGATCGCAGCCTGTTTCGCCTCGGACATTCGACCATGCTGCTCAAGCTGCGCGGCCAGTTCTGGCTCACCGACCCGGTATTCGCCGAACGCGCTTCGCCGTTCCGGCGTTTCGGTCCGAAGCGCTTTCACGCGCCGCCGATTGCGCTCGACGACCTGCCGCCGCTGCGCGGCGTGATCCTGTCGCACGATCACTATGACCACCTCGACCGCGAGACCGTGCTGGCGCTCGCCGGCAAGACGGGCGTGTTTCTGACGCCGCTGGGCGTGGGCGACCGGCTTATCGAGTGGGGCATCGCCGCCGCGAAGGTCCAGCAGTTCGACTGGTGGCAAGGCACGCAGATCGACGGCCTGTCGTTCACGGCCACGCCCGCGCAGCATTTCTCCGGTCGCAGCCTGTTCGACGGCAACAGTACCTTGTGGGCCTCGTGGGTGATCGTCGACGATGGCCTGCGGGTTTTTTTCAGCGGCGATACGGGCTACTTCGATGGCTTCAAGGAAATCGGCGAGCGCTTTGGTCCGTTCGACGTGACGCTGCTCGAAACCGGCGCCTACGATGCGCAATGGCCATACGTCCACATGCAGCCGGAGCAGACGGTGCAGGCGCACATCGATCTGCACGGCCGCTGGCTCATGCCGATTCACAACGGCACGTTCGATCTGGCGATGCACCGCTGGCAGGAGCCGTTCGAACGCGTGGTCGGGCTCACCACCGCGCGCGGCATTCCGCTCGCCACGCCGCGCATGGGCGAGCGGCTCGATCTGGCCGCGCCGCATCGCGGCGAACGGTGGTGGCGCAATGTGGCCGCGCCGGACGCCTACGGCCTGAATTCGCTGACGACCTGAAGACGCGGCGTGACCGACCTGCCCGTCGTTCGTCGTACCCACGCGCGCCGCGCGGCGCACGTCATAACAATGGCAGCGTCGATCTGATGTGTTCCGCGAACACCTTGGTCAGATGCGAAGGATGCGCCCGCTCGAACTTCAGCGTAATGCCGATGGTTGGCAACGGCGGCAACGCGGGATCGCCGTTGAGAATGGCGAGATCCGCCGCCACGGCCGTCTGCGTGATCACCGCAAAAGCCTGCCCTGACCGGACCAGCGCCGTAAGGCCGGCGAGGCTACTGCTCGCGCAGGCGACGCGGTAGGCGCGCCCCGCACGTTGCAGCGCCTCGCAGGCCGCGACGTGATCGAGCGTATCCGGATCGGAAAGCGCCAGCGGCAAGGGATCGAAGTGCGCGGAATCGAGCCCCGGGTAGCCCACCCATACCAGCGGCTCGCGGCGGATGACGCCGTCGTCCGGCGCATCCTCCGGCACCGAGATCATGGCGAGATCCAGTGCATGCATCGCCAGTTGTTCGAGCAGGCGCGGCGTGGGCGCGCACATGACCTCCACCAGGGCATGCGGGTGCTGGCTCGAGAACTGCCGCAGCAAATGCGGCAGAAATACCGCGGCGTAGTCGTCCGGACAGCCGAAGCGGATCGTCCCCGAAAGTCCCTTCCCCGACAGATCGGCCATCGCCTCGTCGTGCATGCGCAGAATGCGGTGGGCATGGATCAACAGGCGTTCGCCGGGATTCGTCAGCACCACGCCACGGCCGGTGCGCTGAAAGAGCGGCTGATCGACGATCTCTTCGAGGCGTTTCATCTGCTGGCTCAGCGCGGACTGGGTGCGGCCAATCCGGCTCGCCGCCCGGCTTAGCGCGCGGACATCGGCGATGACGACAAAAGAGCGCAGCAGGTCGATTTCGAGTGAAAGGCTCAAGGTATTAGATCCATTTCTATCTTCCATAAGAAGTATTCGATTCTATGAAAGCAGAGAGCCATCTAGACTGCAAGCTATTCCCGAATCCGCTCAAGGAGAAGCAACGTGTCCGGCAACGACGATGCAGTTTTCTGGCGCAATGCCAGGCAGCACCTGATTCGCTATGGCGGCACTTTCGAGCCGATGATCATCGAGCGCGCCGAGGGCAGCTTCGTCTACGACGCGGACGGCCGCGCGATCCTCGATTTCACCTCGGGACAGATGAGCGCCGTGCTGGGCCACAGCCACCCGGAGATCGTCGCCGTCATCAACAAATACGCCGGCAAGCTCGATCACCTCTTTAGCGGCATGCTTTCGCGGCCGGTGGTCGATCTGGCGACCCGCCTCGCCGACATCACGCCCGCCGGACTCGACCGGGCCCTGTTGCTCAGCACGGGGGCAGAGTCGAACGAGGCCGCCATTCGCATGGCGAAGCTCGTCACCGGCAAATATGAAATCGTCGGATTCGCGCAGTCCTGGCACGGCATGACGGGCGCCGCGGCCTCGGCGACATACAGCGCCGGTCGCAAGGGTGTGGGTCCGGCGGCCGTCGGCTCGTTCGCGATTCCGGCGCCGTTTGCGTACCGCCCGCGCTTCGAGCGTAACGGCGCATACGATTACCTCGCCGAGCTGGATTACGCCTTCGACCTGATCGACCGTCAATCGAGCGGCAATCTCGCGGCCTTCATTGCGGAGCCGATCCTCAGTTCCGGCGGCATCATCGAATTGCCGCCGGGCTATATGGCCGCGCTGAAACGCAAATGCGAAGAGCGCGGCATGCTGCTGATTCTCGACGAAGCGCAAACCGGCGTCGGACGCACGGGCACGATGTTCGCCTGCCAGCACGATGGCGTCACGCCCGACATCCTCACACTGTCGAAGACGCTGGGCGCCGGCCTGCCGCTCGCGGCCGTGGTGACCTCCACGGCGATCGAAGAGCGCGCTCACGAACTGGGTTATCTGTTCTATACGACTCATGTGTCCGACCCGCTGCCGGCGGCCGTTGGCTTGCGCGTGCTGGACGTGGTGGCGCGCGAAGGGCTGGTGGCGCGCGCCAATCTGATGGGCGAGCGGCTCAAACGCGGCCTTTATGATCTGATGGAACGCTTCGAGTGCATCGGCGACATTCGCGGACGCGGCCTGTTGCTGGGTATGGAGATCGTCAAGGATCGTCGCACCAAAGAGCCGGCGGATGGACTGGGCGCAAAGATCACGCGCGAATGCATGAAGCTCGGGCTCAGCATGAATATCGTGCAATTGCCGGGCATGGGCGGGGTCTTCCGGATTGCGCCGCCGTTGACCGTGAAGGAGGAAGAGATCGATCTCGGCCTCGAACTGCTCGGGCAGGCAATCGGGCGTTCGCTTTAACTACGGCGGCAGCACGTTGGCGGCACGGCGGCGGTGGCGCCGCCGCGTTCGAAGAGTGCCCGAGTCGTATAAAATGCCCGCATGTCCGAACCGATCGATTACCTCAACCCCGCCCTTCCCGCCGGCCTTCGACGCGTCACGATGCCGGTGGTCGACGCCACGCCGTCGACGCTCGAAGGCTATGGCAAGCTCGTCGCCGACCCGAACGAATGCGCCGTCGAAATCGTCCGGTGGCCGGCGCAGGGATCAAGACCCATCGACGCCGATACCGGCGACCAGGCGGGCACGACCGAAGGTGTATTCGTCAGCGAATGGCACGGCGACATTCTTTACGGCCGCAACGAAGCGGTAGGCGGCCATTACGTGCTGGCCTACGCCACGCAGCCCGAAACCGCGCGCGAAGACAATCCGGATACGCCGAAGCGCATGTTGCTTTGGCATGCTAACTATCATCCGGACGGCGGCCAACTCTTTTTCCCGCTCGACCCGCGTCCCTTCTATGTCCCCCTGGCGTTACCCGGAGACGACATCACTCCGGAGAAATTCGTGTGCTTTCGCTTCGACGGCCAGCAGGGTCTCTACATTCATCCGAACATCTGGCATGAAGGTGTCTTCACGCTAAGCGGTACCCAGCGGTTCTTCGACAAACAGGGCGCAGTGCATGCTCGCGTGTCCGTGGAGTTCGCAAGCGAATTCGGTTGCCTGCTCGAAGCGCCTATCGCCAGCGACGCGTAATTTGCTGAAAATGGCCGGCCGCCGGCTACTGAATCTTCACCGGCACTGCGCTTGCGATGGCGCGCCGCTGCGCGACCACGCGCATCAAATCAGCGGATGCGCTTGCGGATAAAGCGCCGTGCGCAGCGCGAGTCCACCGAGCACCACGAAGATGATCGCCGCGAGAACGTGCACGGCTCTGGTCGGCAGGCGATCGGCGAACTTGTGTCCAAGGTAGATGACCGGCACGTTCGCCAGCATCATGCCCAGCGTCGTGCCTGCCACGACGCCGAAGAAATCATGAAATCGCGCAGCCAGCGCAATGGTGACGATCTGCGTTTTGTCGCCCATCTCGGCGAGAAAAAACGTCACCGCCGTCGTGCCGAACACGCCCAGCGTGTTCTTCGTCTCGGCCGCGTCGGCATCGTCCAGCTTGTCCGGAACCAGGATCCACACCGCCATCACCGCGAACGACGCCACCACGGCCCAATTCAGAATGCCCGGGCTCAGGACGCTCGCGAGCCATGCCCCCAATGCGCCGGATGCCGCGTGGTTGATCAGTGTTGCAGCGAGTACGCCAAGAACGATGGGAATGGGCTTGCGATACCGTGCAGCCAACACAAGCGAAAGTAGCTGTGTTTTATCGCCGATTTCAGCGAGACCAACAACGCTGGTCGAAACGAGAAAGGATTGCATGGAATCTTGTACCCGGGCCGCGCTGACATCACGCGATGACGCGCATTCCGGCGACCCGGTTAGGTCGGAATGCGTGTCATCGGTCTTGCCAGGCATTTGGCTGCGTACGCCATGGCAAGTCTTGCGACTTGCCAAGCATGTTGACGTGCGCCCTCGAACGTCGCGTTCGAGGCGGCTACTCCCCAATGAGCAGGCGCGATTTTATCGTGCGGCAGATGACAAATGCAACCTTTCACCCCGAAAGGTTATTTCGAGATGCCACCGCGCCGGATCCCCCTTCGTGAAAAAAATTTCACTTCGGCTGGAATAAACCCCTCCCACCCTTCGTTTGCTCACTCGTTAATGAGAATCACTTTGATTTGCATTAACGCAACGAGACCACGGAATTGCGGCGGACGAGTCAATGCCAACGACTGTCGCCTCCTGTGAAAACAGTAAGCAATCTGTCATGAGAAGACGAAGGGGAATCACGATGAGCGACAAAGGGAGCCGACAGACGGTGTGCCGGTCCGAGGTATGCAAATACGTCGGCGGCACGATGCTATCTCTGGCGGTATTGACATCCGCGAAGCCCGCGCTGGCGCAGCAGGCCGTCCAGCCGCAGGATACGCAGCAGAATTCGCCGGGCGCGGCGCCGGGCATTACGCTGCCGGCGCTCAAGGTGGAAGGCAAAGCGCCCTATGGTCCGTATGGCGGCAACGACAACATCAACGATCCGAAACAGACCGCCAGTTCCAGCAAGACCGGCACGAAGCTGCAGGACCTGCCGTCGAACGTGCAGGTGATCCCGCGCGCGCTGCTGTCCGAACAGGGCGCGACGATGCTGCGTGACAGCGTCAGCAATGCAAGCGGCATCAATGTGGGCGGCCAGGACAGCAAGGGCTATTACGATCACTTTCTGATTCGCGGCCTGAATGCGCAAATCTACGAGGACGGCTTCTCCGACGGCGATCTGCTCGGCGGCATCTCGCATTCGCTGAACGGCGTCGAGCGCGTCGAGATTCTCGAAGGCCCGGGTTCCGCGCTGTTCGGCAGCGGGCCGCCGGGCGGCACCATCAACCTCGTCCACTACACGCCGTCGCCGGAGTTTCATGTCGGTGCAAGCCTTGAGACAGGCTCATACGGCACCGTCTCGAACAGCGACTACATCACCGGTCCCACTGGCATTGCAGGACTCAACTATCGCGTGGACGCGACGTTTTCGCGCGCCGACGGTTTCCGTGACCTGTACAGCCGCGACGACGAAATCCGCCCGGCATTCCAATGGCAACTGGGCAACCATACGATCGATTTCGCGCTCGATCTGCGGCAGACGCATGAAACGCCCGACTCGTATGGCCTGATCTATTTCCACGGCACGCCCATCAACGACGTGTCGATCAACTCGAAATACTCGACGCCGTTTGCGTTCGCCAACGAGAACTACGTTCGTCCGACGATCTCGGACGCCTGGAAGATCAACGACTTCCTGACGATCAACAACCGCTTCTCCTATCTGCACCGCACCCTCGACGTGCTGGGCAACGGCGACAGCACCAACACGAAGATCGTCGGCGATGAGGTGGTCGGGCGGCAGTTGCGCGAGCAGGACGACAACGACAACAGCTTCGACTATCAACTTGAGCCGGTCTGGCGTTTTGCAACCGGAAGCGTCGGCCATACGCTGCTGACGGGCTTCGAATACCAGCATCAGACCATCGATACGACGCGCAGCACCGCCGATCTGCCGAACATCCCCGACGCCTTTTCGCCGGTGCCGCCGGAGAAGTCTCTCGCCGGCCTGACCTTCCTGTGCGACGCCAAGCATTCGTGCGACGACGATCACATGGTGGCGAATTACTACAGCCTGTACGCCACCGATCAGATCGACGTGACCGACAAGCTGAAGATTCGCGCAGGCATTCGGCAGGACTGGTGGGATACGTCGCTGACGCCGGCGATCTCGGTTCCGGGCGCGTTCAACTCCAATGGCCAGCCGTTGCTCGCCGGTGTCAGACAAACGCAAAACAACGCGCCTGTCAGCTGGAATTTCGGCGCGCTGTACAAGCTGCTGCCGTGGATGTCGCCTTATTTCGGCGTGTCGAAGAGCTATCTGACCAACTTCAATTCCGAAAACGCGCAGGACGGTATCGGTGCACCGGAGTCGGCGCTGCAGTATGAAGCGGGCATCAAGTTCTCGTTCCTCCAGGACCGCGTCGTGCTGAATACGGCCGTGTTCGACGTCTCGCGCGATAACGTCGCGGCGGCGGTCACGCTCAACGGGGTGGAGTCGGTGGTGTTCGACAGTCAGAGGACCAAAGGCGGCGAGGCATCCATCGACGCGGCGCTCACCGACCATTGGCATGTGCTCGCCAACGTGACGGCGCAGCACGCGGTGATCACGGATAACCCGCAAGGCATCACGTCGGTGGGCAACCATCCGCAAGGCGCGCCGGCGTATATGGCAAATCTTTGGACAACTTATGATTTCTCGATCGCGGGCATGCCGGGGTTTCACGTCGGCGCGGGCGTGAATTACGAGGCGAAGAGCTATAGCGACATCACCAACGTCAATTCGATTCCGTCGTATGTGATCGTCAATGCGGCAGCCGGCTATGAGACGCGCAGGTGGGGGATCGACGTGAATGTTCACAACATCGGCGACCGGCGCTATTTCGTCGCGGCGAATGCCGCGGGCGCTTACGTGGGTCAGCCGCTGAGCGCATTTGTGAACCTGCACGGCAATTTCTGAAGTCTTTAGCGTTTTAGCGGGTCGATAAAAAACGGCCCTGCTCGCCTCGTGGCGGCAGGGCCGTTTTGCTTGATGCGCGCTTGAATTTCAGCGGCGCTTGTTGGGGCTTTTACTTGCGCTTGAGTTGCGAAAGATCGCGCACCGCGCCGCGATCTGCGGAAGTCGCCAATGCCGCATAGGCCTGCAACGCCTGCGACACCACGCGCTCGCGACTCGCCGGCAGCCACGCGTCGGCGCCGCGCGCGTTCATGGCCTCGCGACGGCGCGCCAGTTCCGCATCCGGCACCGCGAGATGCATCTTGCGATTGGGAATATCGATCTCGATGACATCGCCCTCTTCCACCAGACCGATCGTGCCGCCTTCGGCCGCTTCCGGCGACGCATGCCCGATCACCAGCCCCGACGAGCCGCCCGAGAAGCGGCCATCGGTAAACAGTGCGCAAGACTTGCCGAGCCCCTTGGATTTCAGATACGAGGTGGGGTACAGCATTTCCTGCATGCCCGGACCACCCTTCGGCCCTTCATAACGGATCACGACGACGTCGCCCGCCACCACCTTGTCGCCGAGAATCGCTTCGACGGCATCGTCCTGGCTTTCGAAGACGCGCGCGCGGCCGGAGAAGATCCATTGCGATTCGTCGACGCCCGCCGTCTTGACGATGCAACCCTTCTCCGCGAGATTGCCGTACAGCACAGCGAGGCCGCCGTCTTTCGAATACGCGTTCTGCTTGCTGCGAATACAGCCGGCCTTGCGATCGGTATCGAGCGACGCGAAGGTCGCTTCCTGGCTGAATGCAACCGTGGTCGGAATACCGCCGGGCGCGGCGCGGAACAGCTTCTGCGCCGCTTCACCGGCGCCGCCGGCGATGTCCCATTTGGCGATCGCCTCACCCAGGGTGCCGCTATGCACGTTGCCGCACGACAGATCCAGCAGGTCCGCGCGCGCCAGCTCGCCGAGAATGCCGGGAATGCCGCCGGCACGATGCACGTCTTCGATATGGAATTTGTCGGTGGCGGGCGCGACCTTGCACAGGCACGGCACCTTGCGCGAGATGCGATCGATGTCGGACATCGTGAAGTCGACCCCGCCTTCCTGCGCGGCGGCCAGCAGGTGCAGCACGGTATTGGTCGAGCCGCCCATGGCGACGTCGAGCGCCATCGCGTTCTCGAAGGCCTGCTTGCTGGCGATGCTGCGCGGCAGGACCGACGCGTCGTCTTCCTGATAGTAGCGGCGGCACAGATCGACGACCAGACGGCCGGCCTGTTCGAACAGGCTCTTGCGCCATGCGTGCGTGGCGACGATCGTGCCATTGCCCGGCAGCGCGAGGCCAATGGCTTCGGTCAGGCAGTTCATCGAGTTCGCGGTGAACATGCCCGAGCAGGAACCGCACGTCGGGCAGGCGTTGCGCTCGATCTCCGCCACTTCGGCGTCGCTCACGCGCGAGTCGCCCGCCTTGATCATGGCGTCGATCAGGTCGATCTTGGCGATCACCTGGCCGTCCGTCGGCGACTTGACCTTGCCCGCTTCCATCGGGCCGCCGGACACGAACACCACGGGGATGTTCAGGCGCATCGCGGCCATCAGCATGCCGGGGGTGATCTTGTCGCAATTGGAAATACAGACCATGGCGTCGGCGCAATGCGCATTGACCATGTATTCCACCGAGTCGGCGATCAGCTCGCGCGAAGGCAGCGAGTACAGCATGCCGCCGTGACCCATGGCGATGCCGTCGTCCACCGCGATAGTGTTGAATTCCTTGGCGACGCCGCCAGCCGCTTCAATTTCCTTCGCGACCAGCGCGCCCAGGTCGCGCAGATGCACGTGGCCCGGCACGAACTGGGTGAAGGAGTTGACCACCGCAATAATGGGCTTGCCGAAATCGCCGTCCTTCATTCCGGTGGCGCGCCACAAGGCGCGGGCGCCGGCCATGTTGCGGCCATGCGTCGAAGTTCGCGAACGGTATTCAGGCATTTTTATCCTCTGTATTGGGGCTTGGAATAGTGGATTCCCGCGGCGGCGGCCAGCAGTCGTGCGCGTGGTTCAGGCGGGGATTGTACGAATAGTGCGAGAGCGCCGGTAAGACGTCCAATATATTTTTATGACGTCATTAGGTCGAAAAAAGTATTAATTGATCGCGAGTGCGTGGGAAAGGCGAACGGCGCGGTGAACCGGCCAGCGGCAAGGCTGGAGCAGGCCGTTGCAGCCGGCTGCAACGGCCTCGCGCTGTAGGGCCAGCACGAGACAGGCGGTACGTGGTGGACCTTAAGCGGAGATTCCCTCGCGCCGCACCTTGCCGAAATGCACCGACATAAAGACGCCAAGCACGAGCACCCCCACCGCCACCGACAGACATTCGAGATTGGCCCCGAGCGTGATGGGATTGCGCGTCAGGATGACCAAAGCAATCACCAGATTGAGCGCGCCCCAAAGAAAATTGACGAGCGGCGGAGAATTGCCGACGCCGTGCGGTTTGGCAAACGGCGACGGAAACGGCGCGCCTTGCAACCCCGCCACCAGATGCGGAACGCAGTTGCAGAAGAAAGCGCCGACAAAGAACAAGGAGAGGAAGTGCATGGATTTTCGACAGGGTGGATGATTGAGCGAAAGACCGTGAGCGGGAGTTCGCCCCGTGTCCCCCATATTTGCGAGGATATCCTCTCAAATATAGTAGAGATCACCCTCGCATATGTCAACGACAACAATTTGACACCGCTATTCCTCTATGTATTTTGCGAATCTGTGATCTTTCCCTAGCGTGATATTATGCGAGGAATACCTATCAAATCCTCGCACACCGGCCCATCAGCATGCCCTCATCCAAGCCCATCGCAGAAACCGCGCGCGCGTCCGAACCGAAAAGGGAAAAGGGACGCCTGCGCGTCGCCGCGATCCTGGAGAGCGCCGTCGAAGTGTTCGCCGAAAAGGGCTACGACGCGGCTACGATGACCGAAATCGCCGCCCGCTCCGGCACGGCAATCGGCTCGCTCTACCGGTTCTTCCCGTCCAAGGAATCGCTCGCCGACGCGCTGCTGCTGCGTTACATGCTGCACGTCAAGAGCGGCCTCGCCGAACTGGCGCAGCAGGTCCCCGACATGACACTCGACAGCGTGGCCGACGCATTGGTCGACTTCATGCTGATGCTTCAGACGCAGCGCAGTTTCGCGATCTCTTTGGTGGATGCACGCGGCGGCAATGACGATGAACGCGCGCGCTTCCGCGAAGTAATGCGTGGCGCCATAGCGGAGATTCTGCGCGAGGCGGTACCCGGCTTGAATCCGGCAAAGGCCAAAATCATGGCTGTTGTGCTGATCCCAATACTCAAGGGAGTCGTTGGCATTGCTAATGAAGAGCCCGCGGTGCGGGCCCTTCTTCTGGCCGAAATGCGCGAACTCGTCCGGCTGTATCTGGCGTCGGTATCGAAGCAGGGAAAAAGAAAGTGACGGCTGCCCGCGCTACCGGTCCGCGGAGTCAGAGAGGCAATTTTCAGTCAGAAGATCGATGACCCCGCGAATGGCGTGGCGGGCCACCGAGTAATAAATGAACGTCCCCTCCCGCCGCCCGGATACCAGCTTTGCGCGCAACATGTCCTTGAGATGGAAAGACAGGCTGGACGGCACGATGCCCAATTGCGCGGAAATCTCGCCGGCAGGCAAACCGCCCGGTCCAGCAACGACGAGCATCCGGAAGATCGCCAAGCGCGACCGGTGGGCAATGGCGCTCAAGGCAAGCATTCTGATGTCGTCGTCCATGTTCTGCTTCAGAACCCATCCGATTGTCTTCTTCAGGCAATCCAGCCGCCGTCGACCGTCAAACTCTCGCCGGTGGTGTAGCCAGCCTCGGGACTCGCCAGATAGGCGACCGCCGCGGCAATTTCTTCGGGCTTGCCGAAACGGCCCACACTGGCGAGCTTCGTCATCGTGGCGTGGGCTTCAGTACCGGGCTGGGGCGCCAGTTCGGTATCGATCGGACCCGGCTGGACTGCATTGACCGTCACGCCATACTGGCCGAGTTCACGCGAAAGGCCACGTGTAAAGCCGCGAATAGCGAATTTCGACGCGATGTAAAGCGTCACGCCAGGCAGCGGCGCGGCCTCGCCGAAAGCCGAACCCACATTGACGATGCGCCCCCAGCCCGTCTTGATCATGCGTCTCGCCGCGTCCTTCGCCAGTTCGATCGGCGCGCGCACATTCAGATTGAAGTGGGTGTCGTATGACGTATCCGACGATTCGAGGAACGGTCCGTATTCGACGGTGCCTGCATTGTTGACGAGAATATCGAGCCGGCCTTCGAACTTGCCGCCGAACACGCCGTTCAACGAATCGATCAGCGCCGTCACGCCCTCGGGCTTGGCCAGATCGGCGCCGAACGCTTCAGCTTCGCCGCCTGCATCGCGGATGGCCTTGACCACCGCCTCGGCGCGCGCCGCGCTCGCCGCATAGTGGACGATAACCGCGGCGCCGTCCCGCGCCAGCCGTGCTGCGATGGCCGCGCCGATGCCACGGGAAGCGCCGGTCACGAGTGCCAGTTTGCCTTTCAGAGCATGAGTCATGATTACCTCGAGAATGAGTTTTGAAGAGCCTGCATGGGTGCCCAATGCGTCATGCACGGGTTGAGGCGTATCGTCTACCGGCGTCGAAACGGGCGGTAGTCACTCGCGAGGAATAACTGTTATTGCCTGAGGAAGGCTTTTGGGAATCGAATGAGGCGAAGCCGCCGGCGTCGCATTGACGAATTGCGCCGCCGCAGATTCGCGCCTACGGGGCTGAGGTGAATTTGTGATCGGCCTGTGCATCGCCGCCGTACTCGCCCAGCAGATGCTCGACGAATGCGACGAAGGCGCGCGCTTTGGTCGTCGCCATGCGGCCAGACGGAAAGACGGCCCAGATGTCGATGGACGGCAGCGTCCATTCGGTGAGAACCGCCTGCACGGTGCCGTCCGCGAGTTCGGGAGAGAACATCCATTCCGACGCGACAGCAAGGCCCATGTGTCCCAGCACCGCCGTGCGGATGCCCTCGGCGGCGCTGACGCTAACCCGTCCCGACACAGCCACCGACACCTGCGCGCCATCGTGGCCGCTAAACGACCACAACTCGCCGCCGCCTCGCAACGAATAAACGATCGCCTGATGCCGGCTCAGATCGGCCGGCGTTTGCGGAATGCCGGCTTCCGCGAAATAACGCGGCGTTCCGACCACGAGGCGCCGGCCCCGCAAGATGCGTTTCGCGGTCATCGTCGAGTCGTCGAGCGTCCCCATGCGCAGCGCCACGTCGACACCCTGTTCGAGCAGATCCACCGAGCGGTCGTCGAGAATGATGTCGATGCTCAGTTTCGGGTGCTGGTCGAGGAAGGTTTTGAGCGCGGGCAGAACGTGCAGCCGCGCGAACGTGACAGCGGCACCGATGCGCAAACGTCCCGTGAGTCCGTCCGACGATTCGCGCACCGCCTGCTCGGCCTGGTCCGCTTCATCGATCGCCCGGCGGGCGTGTTCGTAAAATCGCTGCCCCGCGTCCGTCGGCGTCAGGCCTCGGGTTGAACGCAGCAGGAGCCGCGCGCCGAGGTGCTCTTCCAGTTGCGCGACCGACTTCGAGACGGCCGGCTGACCCAGCTTCAGCCGCCGGGCAGCCGCCGAAAATGAACCGGCGTCCACCACGGTCACGAAGGTTTCCATCGCGGTCATGCGGTCCATGCGGGCGTCTCCTGCAAACTGTCGAATCGGACTGCACAGTTTACCGGGGATCGCTGCAGCTTAACCGCCTATCGCTTCAGCGCGTTTCGCAGTGAAATTCCAGCGCAGCGCCGCGGAGGTATCGACGGGGGCCGGCAGCAATCCCGCATGGTAGAAGGTGTCGGCAATCTTCTGCTGCTCGGCGAAAACGTGTGCATCCACCGGGCGCACCGCGTAGCTGCGGCGGTCGTTGGCGCGTTCGATCGTTGCAGCGTCGAGCCCCCAGATCGGCGCAAGGAGCTTCGCCGCATCGTCGGGATGCGCGCGCGTCCATTCCCCTGCCGAGGTCAATTGCGCGACCACCGTGCCGATCACCTCAGGATGTGCGGTCGCAAAACTGGTGGACGCAAGGTAGTACCGTTGATACGACGCGAGGCCATCGCCGTTAGCGAGGATGCGCACGTCCGGCGCTTTGTCGACTGCGGCGACATAAGGGTCCCAGGTGACCCATGCATCGACGCTGCCGCGCTCGAACGCAGCGCGTCCGTCGGCGGGCGTCAGATAGCTGATGTGCACGTCGGCGGGCGTGAGCCCCGCCTTCGCCAGCGCCGCCAGCAGCAGATAATGGCTGCCGGCGGCCTTGGTCACCGCAATGCGCTGACCTTTGAGGTCAGCAAGCGTATGCAATGGCCCGTCGCGCTTGACGATGATGGCCTGGGCGCCTGGCGAGGGCGCTTCCTGCGCCACATACACGAAGCGCGCGTGGGCAGCCTGAGCAAATACCGGCACCGTGTCCGCGACATCGGCACTCAGGTCCACGGCATCGGCATTGAGTGCTTCGGTCAGCGGCAAGCCGCTCGCAAATTCGTTCCACGTAATACTCACGCCCAGCGGCGCTAACGCCTGCTCGAGCGAGCCGCGCGCTTTCAGAATGGTGATGAGCGTAGACGACTTTTGATAGCCGATCCGCAGTTTTATGGGCGTCGGGGCGGCGGCGCTTTGCGCATGGACGTCACTCATCACAAGCAGTGAGGCCAGCATCACGCGCGCGAACCATCGAAAAATAGAAAGTGTCACGGCTCAGGATTCCGGTCAGGTCAATACAACCTGTGATCGTAGCAACCCCGCATCGTCCGGATAAGCAAGCGTTTCAACTATGCTTAGTATCCCCGCGCATAACGACACGCGATCCGCGCAAAACTCAGCTGCCCGGCAACGCGTACGCCTCAGGAAAGAAGTAATCCTTCCACGACCCGGCCTTATTCTTCAGGACACCGAGACGATTGAGCGCGCTCGCATAGACGAAGCTGCGTTGCGGTGAAACCGTGAATTCGATTTCCGGATCGTTGACGATCTTCTGCACTAACGGCAAGGGCAAGTTCGAGTGCTCGACGCGGATATAAGCTGCAGCAGCCGCATTCTTGTCGCTGTTGATGATCCGCGCGGCTTCGACCAGCGCCTCATAGAAGGCGCGATAGGTCTTCGGATTTTCGTCGTGAAACTTCTGCGTGGTATAGAGCACGTTGAAGGTCGCATGACCGCCAAGCGTGTCATACGAACTCAGCACCTTGTGCACGTTGGGATGCTCGAGCGCTTGATACTGGAACGGCGGGCTCGAATAGTGCGCGTCGATTTCCGTGTGGCCCGCAATCAACTCGGCGGTCGCATCGGGATGCGGCAAGCTGACCGAGATGGTGTCGAATTTTTTATATTCGCTGTCGCCAAAGACTTTAGCCGTTTCGATCTGCAACGTGCGCGACTGGAAACCGACACCGGCCGCCGGCACGGCAATGCGGTCCTTATCGGTGAAGTCCTTGAGTGTTTTGATGCTGGGATTGTTGGTCAGCAGATAGTTGGGCATCGAACCGAGCGCGGCGACCGCCTTGACGTTTTGCCGGCCCAGCGTGCGGTCCCATACCGTCAGCATGGGCGGCACGCCCGCCGACACGACATCCAGCGCACCGGCAAGCAGCGCCTCGTTCATACCTGTCGCGCCGGAAATGGTGCGCCACTCGACCTTGATGTCGAGCCCTTCCTGCTTGCCGTATTTTTCGATCAGGTGCTGATCCTGGACGACATCGAGAATCAGATAACCGATGCCGAACTGCTGTGCAATGCTGATCTTGCCTTCAGCGTGCGCGGCGCTGCCGAGCATCACCGCCCCGCCAAGAACCATGGCCTGCGCGAAACGCGTGACCGCCGAACCCCGGATGCCGATTTTCATATCTTCGTTGAAATGCTTCGTGCGATTGGCGCGTAGTCTACAGGCCGCGATCCATGCCGGATAAATGCCGTTTGAGCATATGCATATATGTAGCGGCGCTAAGCGTCTCGCGCGCCGTGCCGCCAACGCGCCTCGCGCGCGTACACGAAAACCTGAAACCCGCGCAATGGGTTTAAGCGCGCAGCGCCTGTGTCCAATCCGCGACACACGCCCGCATATTCGAAACGCCGGGGCAATTATGTTAAGTGATTTCTTAACAGACTACGCGCCACGGCGACCGCTAAAACAGCGGTCCCGCCCACGACGAAACCGTCCGCAAAGGTAGCGTGCCCATCCCGCTGAGGCCGGCCGGCAGGCGTTTCGCCGACGATTCACAGCGCCGCTTACCGTAGCTATCGCATAAGCACATGACGAATTGATGGATGACATTCATGCGTTGTTGTAAGCAGGATACATTCCAAAATTAACGGTTCCCGCGCAATTATGCATTAGCTATATTCGCTGCAATTCAATTGGGCACCGGCAAAACCTTCGACCTGAGGCGGGGACTGTCGCAAGCCTGATGAATTGGCAAGAGCAGCGTTTTTGGTCATCTGTTCTTGCGCCTGGCAAGTCAGCCGGGGGCTCAATTTATGTCGGAGTACATATTATCCGGGCCTCGGGACGTTGACATCAACGGGTCAAATTCGCCGCACGTGCGAGAGATCCTTACTCAAACAAAGTGAAAAACAGATGAAACTGACAAAGACCACGGTCGCCCTCCTCGCGCTTGGCGCGGTTGCCGGCTCCGCTCAAGCACAAAGCAGTGTGACTCTCTACGGGATCGTCGACACCGGTATCCTGATCAACAACAACATCAAGGGTCTGCACGAGTACGCACTTTCGCAGGCAACTTCGTCGCGTTGGGGCCTGAAAGGCTCTGAAGATCTGGGCGGCGGCCTGTCGGCAGTGTTCGATTTGGAAAACGGCTTCACCACGGCTACGGGCGGACTGTCGCAAGGCGGCCTGGAATTCGGCCGTAAAGCCTTCGTCGGTCTGAGCAGCAAGCAGTTCGGTACGGTCACCCTCGGCCGTCAATACTCGGTCAGCAACGACCTGACCGCCAACTTCGCCTCGGGCGCCGACTGGGCCGCTTCGGGCCTCGGTTACGGCACGCGTGCGAACGACGTCGACAACGTCGATACGTCGAACCGCATCCAGAACTCGATCAAGTACGTGAGCCCGAACTACAATGGCCTGCAAGCCGGCGTGCTGTATAGCCTGGGCGGCGTGGCTGGCCAGTTCTCGCAGAACTCGATTTTCGACGCATCGGTTGCATACTCGAACGGCCCGATCAGCCTCGGCGCCGGCTATACGTTCGTGAAGGACCCGTACTACTCGTACTTCGGCAACCAGGGCAATTCGTCGTCGCCGAGCACGACGCCGAGCGCCTCCGCCAACGACAACATGAACAACAAGATCTTCGGTGGCTACGCTTCGGCGGGTTCGCAGCAGATCATCGTGGCGGGCGGTTCGTACGCAATCGGACCGGCAACGATCGGCCTGCTGTACTCGAACACGCAATTCCAGAACCTCGGTTCGGTCAACGCAGTGGGCCAGATCGCGGCTCCGAAGTACGTGGGCGGCACGGCGACGTTCAACTCGGGCGAAGTCAACCTGAAGTTCCAGGTGAACCCGTCCCTGTTGCTGGCCGGCGCGTACATCTATACGCACAACGGTGGTGCAGACGATCTGGGCAGCGCGAAGTACAACCAGTTCAACCTGGGCGCAATCTACTCGCTGTCGAAGCGCACCTCCCTGTACGCAATCGGCTTCTACGAACTGGCTTCGGGTATCGACTCGACGGGCAAGGCAGCCGTTGCCGACCTGAGCGGCAGCTCGTACTCGGCTGACAAGCACCAGCTCGCTGGTATCTTCGGCATTACTCACCGCTTCTAAAGTGGCAGGCCGGCCGCTCTACTGAGCGGCTGATCTGATAGACAGTGGCCCGGTGCTGTTGCGCCGGGCCACTTCCGTTTACCGGCAACCCTACCGTCAACGACGGCAATCAAGCCGATTCGCGCGACTACAGGCACAATGCAGGGCAATGGCGCCACGCACGCTGCGAGCCACAGCCGCACCGAGCGCCGTCACGCCGCCCGAATCCGCCCTTCATTGCTGTCATGACCCACACTCTCCCTGAGCGCGCCGGCACGCCTGCCCGCACGCCGAACTCGCCGCGTTTTCTGCTGGTCCTGATCTGCCTGTTCGCCTCCGCCGGGCAGCTCGCGATTGACATCTACGTTCCCGCGCTGCCCACCATGGCGCGCTACTTCGCGACCTCGCCGCAGGCGATCCAGTCGAGCGTATCCGGCTACATGGCGGCCTACGCGCTAGGCCAGCTTATTTTCGGGCCGATCGCCGACGCGCACGGCCGCAAGCCCGTACTGGCTTTCGGCCTCGTCATCTTCACGATCGGCTGCCTGCTGTCGCTCGCCGCGCCGAATCTGGAAACCTTCCTGCTGGCGCGCTGCCTGCAAGGCTTCGGTATCGCCAGCACCAACCTGCTCGCCAAGGCGATCATCACCGATTCGTTCTCGGGACAGACGCTGATCCACGCCTACACCTATATGGCCACCGCCTGGGGCCTCGCGCCGATCATCGCACCCGTGATAGGCGCCCATCTGCAGACCTGGTTTGGCTGGCGCGCCTGCCTCGTGTTCCTGCTCGTCTATTCGGTGGTGATGTGGGTGCTGGTGTGGCGCTATCGCGAGACCCTGCCGCGAGCGGTGCGCCTGGAACCGCGCACACTGCTGAAGAATACCGGCAAGGTGCTTTCGAGCCCGGTGTTCCAGAGCTGCTTTCTCGCCCAGGGGCTGTGCTACAGCATCCTGCTGGTGTTCAACATCGTCGGGCCGTTCATGGTGCAGAACACCTTGCACAAACCGCCCACTTATTTCGGCTACCTCGCGCTCGGTATCGGCTTGATGTACTTCATGGGCGGTCTGTCGAACCGTTTGCACGGCCCGCGTCTGCCGAGCACGGAGCAGCGTCTGCGCATCGGCACGCGCCTGATGGCGGCAGCCTCGCTCGCCATGCTGGTGCTGGCGCTGACGGTCGGCCTGCGGGTCTGGACACTCGCCACGCCCGTGCTCGTCATGGGCTTCTGTGCCGGCGCGATGTATCCCACGCTGATGGCCAAGGGCAACTCGCTGTTCCCGCATATCGCCGGGCTGACCAGCGCGATTCTTGGATGTGCGTTGCTGCTGGTGTCGTCTGCGATGATGGGGCTCGCCGGCTTCGTTTCCGTGCAGGACCTGACACCGCTCGCGGTGTTCTTCGTGGTTCTCGCGCTAACCGTTGTCGTCATGGTGACGAAGCTGCTGAGGCACCTGGCGCGAACGACACCCGAGCCTGTGGTGTGCGGCAACGAAGAAGCGGCATAGCCACATCACACACGCGTGCACGGTGGCAGGCAGCGGCTTTTTCAGGCTGCCTGCGTCAAATGCCACTACAATCCAGCACTCCGATCCCATCTCTGCGATCCGCGCCATGAAATACCTTCTTGCAGCCATCTTCGCGGCGTGCCTGACGGCCGCCAGCACGGCCGTGCTAGCCGCCACGCCGGACGCCGGCAATGCATCCCAACAGCCGTGCGATAGCGGATATGTGAACGGCGTGGGCGGATCGGCGCAAAGCATTCGTGAATATATGGCGCTGCCGGATCGGGACAAATATCGCTACGTGACCGACAACCCGATTCAATGCCAGGTCGGGGACGACGGCCGGGCGACAGGTTGTACCGGCCTCACCAACCTGCAGCACGAAAAGGCCAGCGTGTACGACGACAGCGATAGCGCGACGACGACGGTCGCCACGCGCGTCGAGCTCGATCATGGCGAAGTGCACGCGGTGATCATCGTGGTGCCGAAACAAGACTTCAAGTGCGGGGAGTAGGCGCGCCTGCCGAGCCAGTTGCCTGAAAGGGGACCAAAAGGCATTCTCACAGATTCGCGACTTCGCACAGATGGTGAACGGGCCGACCAGCTTCGGCAAGCCGCGCCAAAACTCTATGCGAGCACCGGTCCGCCCGCGAAAATTTCGAGGCACAGCACCGGACACGCCGCCAAGCTCGCTCACGCAGGTCAACCATCTTCGCGAAGGACAGATCATCGCACCCCTGCACGATCACGGTGCCGACCTGAAATGGGAAAAGCCCTGCTCGAACAAGACCTTTGCAAGGCCGGGACGCTCTTACGTGAAGAATGGCGCCGGGGTTGTTCGCCCTGTCGCCCGCACGGGTTCCAAAGGTCGGATTGCCGCCCGGATCACGCGTCTCACGACGCGTTTCACCTTCCAGGGGGTACTGCCATATCTCAAATCAATAGTTCGCAAACGTCTCTGTCCGGCCCCTCATGCCGGTGAACAAAACTGAAAG
>NZ_CAAJGM010000076.1 GCF_900996235.1 Paraburkholderia sp. BCC1885 | reverse complement strand
GCCCGCCGAGTTGGTCAGCACCAGGCTGCGGATCCGGTGCACCCAGCTCTGCTCCTCGTCGTCGGCGCGGAACACTTCCACGGTCACGTCGCTGAATTCCTCGCCGGAGATCACGCGGTCCATCGGGTAATGGCCTTCCTGCACCGGATGATTGTTCCGGTAGCGCAGCCGGAAGCGCTCGCGGTATTCGGTGACGTTCGCGCCGAGTTCGTCGAGCGTGTGTACCCCGTGCATCTCCAGCGCGGCGTCGTTGGCCCAGACGATGCGCTGGTCCGGCTCGACCAGGATCACGCCCTCGGTGAGCCCGGCGATGATCTGGTGCAACTGGCGCCGGT
This sequence comes from Paraburkholderia sp. BCC1885, assembly GCF_900996235.1. GTDB lineage: Bacteria > Pseudomonadota > Gammaproteobacteria > Burkholderiales > Burkholderiaceae > Paraburkholderia. The sequence goes on along the minus strand of NZ_CAAJGM010000076.1, from coordinate 211 downwards.
CGGTATGCGATTTGAGCGCCTGCTCTTCGTTAACGGCTTCGTTCATGGCTGGTGTTCCGGATGACGTGCCGGGTCGTTCCGGCGTGGCTCGGGCGGGTTGCCCGGGCGGCGGCGTGCCTGCGGAATCTTCGCCGGCGGGCGGTTGCCATGCAAGGGACGGATGCACCGGGTGGGGTAGTGCATTCATACCGTGGCGTCACCAGGCAGGCGG
>NZ_CAAJGM010000075.1 GCF_900996235.1 Paraburkholderia sp. BCC1885 | reverse complement strand
GCAGCCGGCGGATCGCCTGCCAGGCGCAGCCGGCCGCAGTCGCGGCCAGGCCCGCGAAGCTCACCATCACGCCCAGCGCGAAGCCGGCCGGCATCTCGCCGCTGTCGGGCGTGTCGGGGCGCGCGAACACCGCCGCCAGCGTGCCGGCCGCGATCAGCGCGAGGCAGGCCACCCAGTAGAGCCGGCCGCGTGTGGCGCGCAGCGCGTGCCAGCCGGCCCAGCCCAGGCCGAGCAGGTAGAGCAGCGCGAGCGTGCCGAGCGCGATCAGGTCGGTGGCGGTGGCGGCTTGGGCGAAGCTGGAGGAGGCGGGCATGAGGGAAAAGTTAGGCGGGACGGGAAGCGGATAAACAGCCGGAGACAAGCAGATAAACGCCGGTGGCTGGTGGACCAGCGCGACAGGCAAGCACGACAGGCAAGCGGCGCCCGGGGGGAATCTCGTCCGCGAGCCGGCAGCAAGGCGGCGTCGAGCCCGAAGCGTGACTGTATCGGCGGCGCGGGGGCGAACGCAAGCCCGATGCAAGCCGGGGCCGCTCTGTCTAGAATCGGGATTTTC
>NZ_CAAJGM010000074.1 GCF_900996235.1 Paraburkholderia sp. BCC1885 | reverse complement strand
ATGTCGAACAGATGCTTGTATCCGTGATGAAGGATCGCCTTCAGTTTGCCGTCGATCTCCGCCTCTTCAATGTTGATCCGATCGTCCAGGTGATCGAACACCTCCCGCGTATGCAGGATATCGTCGTTTTTTTCCATGATGGTCAATGCTATGGACGTCGCTCTCACGGCGACGGTGGTTCAAGGTATTAGGTCTCGGGTCTTATTCGATCTGGCCTCGATGGGTCAACTCGATAGCGACCTGAGACCTTCTTTTTTGTTCTTGATCGATTGCGCACGCATGCCTGCGAAAGCGTTGAGCATCCTCTCAGACCCCGTAACTCCCGCAAGTCGTTGACGCTAAGTTTTGCTTATAGAAGATTACTTCTCTTGTGTAGATACTTCGTAATTACATAGGAAGCAAAAGTTCCAGTGTGCATAAAGTGCGCGGAACGCGGGACAAACCGATCGATGAACTATCGAGAGACGTGCGTTTCTTTGCCGCCTCTCATAGACATACATACGCACGCAGTATTTTTTGTCTGATGGCGTTGCGACATGACGACTACTGCATCGACGAAATC
>NZ_CAAJGM010000073.1 GCF_900996235.1 Paraburkholderia sp. BCC1885 | reverse complement strand
ATCACCACCTTCTCGCCGATCATGCGCACCGCTTCGCCGATCGCATGATCCTCCGCCAGGTGATGCACGAACTGCGCAAAGCCACCGATTTTCTCGAGCGTTTCGCGCCGCATCGCGATGGTCTGCCCAAAACACGGACGCGCGATTCCCAACGCCAGTCCTGTCACGACGCTGGGCAGAAACTGGTAATTGGTCGCCTTGGCCGACAGACGCGGCCAGAAACCCGGATCGGGCTGGCCGCGATAGACGCACGTCACGAGCCCCACGCCTGGCTTCTGCAATTCGCCCACCACATTGCGCAGATAGCTCGGCGCCACGCTCACGTCGCTATCGGCAAACACCAGCACGTCATGCTGCGCCTCGGGCAGCATGTTGAGAATGTTGCTCATCTTGCGGTTCGGTCCATACAGACGCGCATCGGCGACCACCGTGATATGCGCGTCCGGATGCAGCAGACGTAGCTGCTCAACCGTTTGCAGCGCGGGATCCGCCGAATCGTGCACGCCGAACAGAAACTGCAATGGCCCCGGATAGTCCTGCTGGCAGAAACTCGACAGATTGC
>NZ_CAAJGM010000072.1 GCF_900996235.1 Paraburkholderia sp. BCC1885 | reverse complement strand
GCACGCCGCCATGCGGGGAGGCACCATAGGCGTTGCCGTGCTTGAGCGCGTCGCCGGCGCGATCGACGCCGGGGCCCTTGCCGTACCACATCGCGAACACGCCCTCGACGGTGCGCTCCGGGTCGGCCTCGACGCGCTGCGTGCCGAGCACCGCCGTGCCGCCCAGCTCCTCGTTGATGGCGGGCAGGAAGCGCACGCGGGCCGCGTCGAGCAGCTTCTTCGCCTTCCACATCTGCTGGTCGACCATGCCCAGCGGCGAGCCGCGGTAGCCGCTGACGAAACCGGCCGAGTCGATCGCGTGCGCGGCGTCGCGCTCGCGCTGCATCAGCATCAGGCGCACCAGCGCCTGGGTGCCGGTCAGGAACACGCGACCGCGCGTGGCGGTGAGATTGTCGGCGAGGCGGTAGTCGGCGAGGGCGGGGGTGCCGTCCAGCGGCGGTCGGGCGGTCATGAGGCTTGTCTCCGGGGATTGGGCTGCGGCTGTCTGTCGCTATCAGTTGGCACTATTTTTCGCCGCCATTAGAAGAATTGTTTTTCTGATCCTGCTCGGGATTTTTTGAATCG
>NZ_CAAJGM010000071.1 GCF_900996235.1 Paraburkholderia sp. BCC1885 | reverse complement strand
AGGTGAAGGTGCTGACGCAGGGAATGCGCCGCTGCTCGAGCAGCGGGTACAGCTCGGCATGATGTCCCTCGCCCACCACCACCACCGCGTCCACGCCGCGCTCCAGCATCTTGCGCACCTGCCGGTACTCGCGTTCGAGCTCGTATTCGGAGCAGGCCAGCAGCAACGTGTAGCCCTCGCCTTCGAGCTCGTCCTGCAGGGTCTGGATCGCGGTGGCGAAGTGCTCGTTGGAGAGCGTGGGCACCACCGCGCCGATCGTGCCGGTGCGCTGCGTGGCCAGGGCGCGCGCGGCCGCGTGCGGCACCCAGCCGAGATGCTTGATCGCCACCTCGATGCGCTCGCGCACGGCGGGCGAGACGATGCCCGGATTGTTGACGAAGCGCGAGACGGTGGCCTTCGAGACGCAGGCGAATTCGGCGACGTCCTTCAGCGTGGCGGCACCGGCGCGCGGCGCCGGTTCGGCGCCCGAGCCCGCGTCGGGTTTGCTGTTGCGCGCGGCCTTTGCCATGTCGATCGCCGGAATGAGAGGGGCGCCCATTATACCGGCCGCCCTCGCCGTTCCCG
>NZ_CAAJGM010000070.1 GCF_900996235.1 Paraburkholderia sp. BCC1885 | reverse complement strand
TGATGCAGCGCACCGGTTTTTCCAGCGCGGTGCTGGCCGAGGGCGTCGCACCCGAGGACGCGCGGCGCCAGTTGGCGCGCTTCCCGGCCTTCTACCAGGGCGATGCCAGGCAGGACGCGCCCTATCGGCGCGAGGGGGAAGACGGCGCGGCGGCGGACGCGACGGCGCCATCCGCCTGACGAAAGCCGGGAGGACCGTCCCGGCAATCGCGCTTCAACCCTGCCCGCCCATCGCCGGGCAGGAAGCGGGAATCGGCTGCCCCAGCAGGACCGCCGTGCCGCATTCGGAGGTGAACATGCGCAGGTTGTCGTGGCCGACGCCGGGCACCTCCACCAGCGTCTGCGTGAAATCGAAAGGATGCCGCGCGCGCAGGTAGTCGAAATAAGCCAGCCCGCGCGCGAACCGGTTCGGCCCCTGGGCCATCGCCGCGCAGGAGCGATCGATGAAGTGCGTGGCGGGATCCGTGTCGGCCGTGCCGAGCAGGTAAACCACGTCGCGCGCCACGTAGCGGCGCTCGAAATCGGCCTTGCCTTGCGCCGTCACATAGGGCGGCGCGCCGTCGAA
>NZ_CAAJGM010000069.1 GCF_900996235.1 Paraburkholderia sp. BCC1885 | reverse complement strand
GGTTGTGCCGCACGCAAGTGCTTCCGGTCATGTGCTGGCTATCGCGTTTTTCGCATCCGCTATTTTATTTGGCATGCTTATGACCTTTCCGATCGGCGGGGCCGACATGCCGGTAGTTATCTCCCTCTACAACGCCTTCACAGGGCTTGCGGTGGGACTCGAGGGGTACACACTAGCAAGTCCTGCATTGATGATCGCAGGTATGGTCGTCGGATCTGCCGGCACGCTGTTGACGGTGCTAATGGCCAAGGCGATGAATCGTTCTCTGTCGAACGTGCTGTTCAGTAACTTTGGTGATGCTCCGGCAGGCGAGCCCGGCGCGATGCATGGAAACATCAAGGCGACCGATGCCACCGACGCGGCCATCAACATGCGTTATGCCTCGAGCGTCATCATTGTTCCCGGTTATGGCCTTGCGGTCGCCCAGGCGCAACAGAAGCTCTACGAGTTCGTCAAACTGCTCCAGGCGGCCGATGTCGACGTGAAGTTCGCGATGCACCCGGTCGCCGGGCGCATGCCGGGCCATATGAACGTCCTGCTGGCAGAGGCTGGCGTGCCGTACGAC
>NZ_CAAJGM010000068.1 GCF_900996235.1 Paraburkholderia sp. BCC1885 | reverse complement strand
ACGGACGACCTGTTGAAGGTCACCGAGGAGACGCTGAAGACGGCCCAGGATTCGTACAACCTGACCAAGCTGCAGTTCGACAACGGCACCGGCTCGGAACTGGACCTGCGCCAGGCGCAGACGGTGGTCGAGCAGGCGCTGGCGAACCAGCAGGCCGAAGGGCGCGACCGCGCGCAAGCCGTGAACGCGCTGGTGCTGCTGATCGGCGAGCCGCTGCCCGACGATCTGCCGGCGGGTCTGCCGCTGGATTCGCAGAACCTGCTGACCGATATCCCGGCCGGCTTGCCTTCGGACCTACTGACGCGTCGTCCCGACATCATGGAAGCCGAGCAGACGCTGCTGGCGGCCAACGCGAACATCGGGGCGGCCCGCGCGGCCTTCTTCCCGAAGATTTCGCTGACGGCCGCGTTCGGCACGGCGAGCCCGACGCTGGGTGGCCTGTTCAAGGCCGGCACGGCGGCCTGGTCGTTCGCGCCGAATATCGCCCTGCCGATCTTCGAGGGCGGCTCGAACATCGCGAAACTCGACTTGGCGCACGTGCAGAAGCGCATCGAGATCGCGAACTA
>NZ_CAAJGM010000067.1 GCF_900996235.1 Paraburkholderia sp. BCC1885 | reverse complement strand
ATGTCGAACAGATGCTTGTATCCGTGATGAAGGATCGCCTTCAGTTTGCCGTCGATCTCCGCCTCTTCAATGTTGATCCGATCGTCCAGGTGATCGAACACCTCCCGCGTATGCAGGATATCGTCATTTTTTTCCATGATGGTCAATGCTATGAACGTCGCTCTCACGGCGACGGTGGTTCAAGGTATTAGGTCTCGGGTCTTATTCGATCTGGCCTCGATGGGTCAACTCGATAGCGACCTGAGAGCTTCTTTTTTGTTCTTGATCGATTGCGCACGCATGCCTGCGAAGGCGTTGAGCATCCTCTCAGACCCCGTAACTCCCGCAAGTCGTTGACGCTAAGTTTTGCTTATAGAAGATTACTTCTCTTGTGTAGATACTTCGTATTTCGTATTACATAGGAAGCAAAAGTGCCAGTGTGCATCAAGTGCGCGGAACGCGGAACAAACCGATCGATGAACTATCGAGAGACGTGCGTTTCTTTGCCGCCTCTCATAGACATACATACGCACGCAGTATTTTTTGTCTGATGGCGTTGCGACATGACGACTACTGCATCGACGAAATC
>NZ_CAAJGM010000066.1 GCF_900996235.1 Paraburkholderia sp. BCC1885 | reverse complement strand
GCTCATCCGGCTCAACGCCATGATGCGTGACGCCACCCCCTGGAGTCCGCCGAAATCATGATCGAATGAACCCCTGACACTTGACCTTCAATACAGTTGCTTTCTTTGCGGCGGCAAAGAAAGTAAGTGCCGCCCCGCACAGGGGCATCGCAAGCAAACCACTAACAAAGCAAGGAAAGGCCAAAGCCCAAAGCAGCCAGAAGAACAGCACCCAAAGCCGTCAGCCAGACAAACAAAAAAACAAAAAAACCTTAAACCTCCCGAACAGCAAGAGGCTGCATCAACTTGGCAGGCAGCTTAAACTCCACCTTCTCCTCACGCCCAGCCATGGTAGAAACGTCAACCGGCCCCAGCGCCCGCAGGGCATCAATCACATTCTCGACCATCTCTTCCGGCGCGGAAGCACCAGCGGTAATCCCCACTGTCTGCACACCGGCAAACCACTCCGCCTTAACTTCGGACCCATCGGCAACGAGGTAACTGGCAACCCCGGTCTCACTGCCAATCTCGCGCAAGCGATTCGAGTTCGAGCTATTCGTCGCGCCAACCACCAACAAAACCTGAACCTGCGTGCTCAATTCGCGCACGGCGGCCTGCCGGTTCTGCGTCGCATAGCAGATATCGCGCGTGTCCGGGCCGACGATATTGGTGAACCGTCGCAGCAAGGCATCGATGATGCCGCGTGTGTCGTCCACCGACAGCGTCGTCTGCGTCACATAAGCCAGCGGCGTGTCCAGCGGCAAGTCCAGATGCGCGACTTCGGCTTCGCTCTGCACCAGCAGCACCTTGCCCGGAATCTGGCCGATTGTGCCTTCCACCTCGGGATGCCCCGCGTGGCCGATCAGGATCAGCGTGCGGCCGGCCGCCACATATTGGCGCCCCTGCACGTGGACCTTGGTGACGAGCGGGCAGGTCGCGTCGAGCACGTCGAGGCCGCGCTGTTCCGCGTCGCGTTCGACGGTCTGCGCCACACCGTGTGCACTGAAAATCGCCACTGCGCCTTGCGGCACCTCGTCGAGTTCTTCGACAAAGCGCGCGCCCTTCTGGCGCAAGTTGTCCACCACGTGGCGGTTGTGGACGATTTCATGACGCACATACACCGGTGCGCCGTGTTGCTGTAACGCGCGATCGACGATTTCGATCGCCCGGACCACCCCCGCGCAAAAGCCACGGGGTTGAGCAAGGATGACTCGCATAGGCTGCCGAACTCCGACTGACGCAGGTTTCGAGGAAGTCGGTAAAAACGACTTTATCGCCGCGACATTGATATTAATTGATGTCTAAAATCCGGCGTAAAGCCGGTAGACGAAAACCAAACGCGCATTCTAACGCTATCGGACGAGCTTTGCTCTTCGGAAGGGTCGGGCGAGGCGGCCAGCGGCGTCCATGCGGTATTAATTGCACGCTGCAGCCGCCCTGCGGAACCCTTAAACTATACGGCCCTGCGGTTAAGGTTTACAACCGCATTACTTCTATATTTGAGGCGCATCGTATGGAAGTGGAAGCCGATCACTACGAAAACTTGCCGATCGCCAGCGTGCTGCTGCCAAAGGCGCTGCGCGTGCCCGTTGGCGTGATCTATCAGGTTGCCCGCACGGCCGCCGACCTCGTCGAGGAAGGCGACTGGAGCGCCGCCGAGCGTCACACGCGCCTCGCCGATTTCCGCGCGGGCCTCGACGCGGTGGCCAACGGTGCAATGGCGCCGGTTCATCCGCTGATGTTCGGCAAGCTGGCCGGCGTGGTCGCGCAGTACAAGCTGCCGCTCGCGCCGTTCTATGACCTCGTGTCGGCGCTGGACCAGGAGATCGACATCACCCGCTTCGCCGACCGGCCGGCCATGCTCGACTATTGCCGCCGCTCCGCGCATCCGGTGGGTCAGTTGATGCTGCATCTGTTCGATGCCGCGACGCCCGCCAATCTCGCCGATTCGGATACGATCTGCACCGCGCTTCATCTGATCAATTTCTGGCAGGACATTGCGACCGATTTCAAAGGCGGCCGCATCTATCTGCCGCAGAGCGACCTTGGGCGCTTTAACGTCACCGAGGCCCATCTGGCCGGCGGCGTAGCGGACGATGCCTGGCGCGCCTTGATGGCTTACGAAGTCGGCTACGCGCGTGCCATGCTGGTGCGCGGCGCGCCGCTCGCGCTGCGCATTCCCGGACGCGCGGGGCTGGTGCTGTGCGGCATCGTCCATGGTGGCCTGCGGATTCTGGAGCGCATCGAACGGGCCGGCTATGATGTGTTCCGTCATCGTCCGGCGCTCGATGGCTTCGACTGGTTTGTCGTCACGGCGCGCGCGCTCGCCATGTGGCTGTCCCGGCGCGTCGGTGTGCGCGTCACTTCGATTGAGGGCAACGTTTAATGCAGGTGGTTCTGTTTGGTCTGTCGTGCATCTCCCTGTTGATCTGGGTCGTGCTGCTGTTTGCCCGTGGCGGCTTTTGGCGAGTCCGTCCGGCGCCGTCTCTCGCGAGCACGCCGCGCGAAACATGGCCAGCGGTGGCCGCCGTGGTGCCGGCCCGCAATGAAGCCGACGTCATCACGCGCGCGGTCGGCACGCTGCTCGCGCAGGAGTACGCGGGTGACTTCCACGTGATCGTCGTCGACGACCACAGCACCGACGGCACCGCCGACGCTGCCCGCGCCGCGGCGCTGGCGCTGCAGTGTCCCGAGCGCCTGACGGTGCTCACCGCCAAGCCGCTGCCGCCGGGCTGGTCGGGCAAGGTGTGGGCGCAGTCGCAGGGTATCGAGGCGGTGCGCACGCTTGGGCTACCGGCGGATTTTCTATTGCTGACCGACGCGGACATCGGCCATCCCGCGGATGCCCTGACGCAGCTCGTCGCCCGCGCCGACGCCGAAAAGCGCGATCTGGTCTCGCTGATGGTGCGGTTGCGCTGCGACTCCTTCTGGGAAAAGGCGCTGATTCCGGCGTTCGTGTTTTTCTTCGCCAAACTGTATCCGTTCTCGTGGGTCAACAACCCGCGCAACAAGACGGCGGCGGCTGCGGGCGGCTGCATGCTGGTGCGGCGCACGGCGCTGGAAGAGGCGGGCGGCATCGAGTCGATCCGCGCCGAGCTGATCGACGATTGCAGTCTCGCCGCGCGCATCAAGCATCGCGGCGAGGGGCGCCATCCGATCCGTCTGGATGTGGCCGCGCGCAGCGTCTCGCTGCGTCCTTACGACAACTGGCGCGAGATCTGGAACATGATTGCGCGTACCGCGTTCACGCAATTGCATTACTCCGGATGGCTGCTGGCCGGCACCCTGGCGGGCATGGCGATCATCTATCTGATCCCGCCGCTGGCCGCGCTGGAGCTGGGGCCGCGCGGTTTGCCGGCGTGGCTCGCCTGGGCGGCCATGTGCTGCGCGTATGCGCCGATGCTGCGCTATTACGGCCGCTCGCCGCTGTGGGCGCCGTTCCTGCCATTGGTGGCGCTGTTCTATGTCGGCGCGACATTTGCGTCGGCGGTGCGCTATTGGCGTGGCAAGGGTGGTCAGTGGAAGGCGCGCGTGCAGGCGCCGGTGCAGCAGGATCGCTGAGAGCGCGCGCGGGGACGGGGCCGATTTGCCCGTCTCGCCCTTGCGACGGCAGAGAGCGAATGGCGGGCGCGGAACGCGCCGCCATGCGAGACTCAACAATGCTGGGGATTCACAGCCGGGCGCTTAACGTTGGGCACTTAACGGTAGGCACTTAACGCCGGACGCTCAGCGCTGCGTCAGCAACGCGTACAACTGGATCACATTGTCCGGCGAGAAGGTGAACGGCACCCAGCCGTGTCCCGTGTGACGCATGATGATGAGGCGGTCGCCATTCGACTGCTTCTGCACGGCCACCGCCGGATTTTTCGTCGACACGAAGCGCCAGCCGGGCGGCACGCCCATTGCCGGTTCCGGCATCATCGAAGCGCGTGCGTTCGACAATTCCTCGATCAACTGACCCACCTGCTCGGGATGCAGCGACACGGTCTTGCCGCCAATCGTCATGGTGATGACGTTCTGCTCGGGCCGGCCAATCGACAAGGTAGGCTTTTCTTCAGGCGTGGCCGCGACGGTTTCGGCCTGAGCGTCCGCCGCGGCTTCAGCCGTCTCAGATGCTGCCGATGCTGCGTTCGTTTCGGGGATATTGCGGGCCTGCGGGGCCACGACAGCCTGAATGAGCTGATCGACGCCCACTTCAAGCGCGCCGAGCTGTTCGTGAAGGTTCATGCGAGGATTCTCTGGTAAGACCCGCGATTTTACCTGCTGCGCGCGGGCTTTGACCCGCCGCGGGTCGGGCGACGTTGTAACAAAGTGCGTGCGGGTCGGCGCGAGAGGGCTGGCCTGGCTCAAAGCGTGCGGTCCACCGGCGCCCGCGACCGGTCCTTGCACGCGGCCCTTCCTCACGCCTTCAGATACCCCGCCTGCCTGAACCACTCCAGCGCATCGGCCAGGCCCTCGCGGTAAGGCCGCGCGCGATAGCCAAGCTCGCGTTCCGCCTTCGCGGACGTAAAGTACATCTTGTTCTTCGACATCTTCAGACCATCGACCGTGACGAACGGTTCGCGCTTCGTGATTTTGGCGACGGCTTCCGCGCCCATCGCGAGCGGGTAGAGCGGCCAGCGCGGCAGGCTGATGGTGGGCGCCTTGCGGCCGGTGAGCGCCGCGATGTCGGCGAGCATGGTCTGCAACGACAGGTTTTCGCCGCCGAGGATATAGCGCTCGCCGATCTTGCCGCGTTCGAGCGCGAGGAAATGCCCGGCCGCGACGTCGTCGACATGCACGAGGTTCAGCCCGGTATCGACGAAGGCCGGGATCTTGCCGAGCGCGGCTTCGACGATGATGCGGCCAGTCGGCGTGGGCTTCACGTCGCGCGGGCCGATTGGCGTCGACGGGTTGACGATCACGGCGGGCAGGCCGTCCTCGGCGATCATCCGCTCCACCGCACGCTCGGCCAGCACCTTGCTGCGCTTATAGACGCCAATGGCCTGGTCGGCCTTGAGCGGCGACGTTTCGTCGGCGGACTGGCCGGAGCTCGTCACCTTCAGCGTGGCCACGCTGCTGGTGTACACGATGCGTTCGACGCCCTCCGCGAGCGCCGCGCGCATGGTGGCTTCGGTGCCTTGCAGATTCGAGCGCTCGATTTCGCCGGGATCCGGCGCCCACAGCCGGTAGTCGGCGGCGACGTGCAGCAGATAGCGCACGCCGCGCAGCGCGGCGCACATCGACGCCTCGTCGCGCATGTCGCCCACGACGACTTCGGCATCGAGCGCCTCGACGTTACGGCGCGGACTGGTGGCGCGCACCAGCACGCGCACCCTGAAACCTTTCTGTTGCGCGATGCGCGCCACGGCTGAGCCGACAAAGCCGGAGGCCCCGGTGACGAGTACGAGATCGCGGTTCTGATCCATCATTCTTTTCCAATTCCCTGCGTGGCGGTCGTCGGATTGTACGTGGCGCGCGTACTGCGTGTCGCGTCGCGCGCACCCAACGTGCGCCAGGCAAACTCAGCGCGACGCGTCTAGAATGCCGGCTTGAAAGTTTGCATTGCATGGAGAGGACGGCATGACAGCCCCGGATCTCGATTCGCGGATCGAAACCTATTACGTGCGGGTACGCGGCGTCGTGCAAGGCGTCGGCTTCCGTCACGCGACGGTGCGCCAGGCGCACGCACTCGGCATCAGAGGATGGGTGGCCAACCTCGAGGACGGCTCGGTCGAGGCCATCTTGCAGGGACCGGCCAATCAGGTGGACCGGATGCTCTCGTGGCTGCGCCACGGACCGCCGGCCGCCCGCGTCAGCGAAGTGGCCGGCGAAGAACGGTACACGGAAAAACGCTACGAACGCTTCGAGCAGCATTGAGAATCGAACGGGGTATTGCGCCCGCAAGAGACGTACACGCGCAACGCACCTGACCGGATGCGCTGCCTCGCGCCGGGGCCGCTACCGTGCGACCAGCAGGCTTTCTGCAAAACCCCAATCGTCCTCGACCCATTGATGGCTGCACACGAAGCCGGCATCGTCGGCAATCGCATGGACTTCTTCCGCGCGATATTTGTGGCTGCTCTCGGTCCAGATCGTTTCGCCTTCTTCCAGCGTCACCGTCAGTTGCGCGGCCCGGATATGCGCCGTGACGGCACGCCGCGCGCGCAAATGCATTTCGATGCTGCGTGCGTCGGGATTGAAACGCGCCACGTGCTCGAAGGCATCGAGCGGAAAATCGCCGCCCAGTTCGCGGTTGATGCGCGCCAGCAAATTCAGATTGAAAGACGCCGTGACGCCGATCGCATCGTCGTAGGCGGCGACCAGCGTGGGGATCGGCTTTTCCAGGTCCGTGCCGAGCAGTAATGCGTCGCCAGGCGCAAGCATGCTGCGGATGGAACGCAGGAAGCGCGTCGCCGCAAGCCGGCTGAAGTTGCCAATCGTGCTGCCGAGGAACAGCACCAGCAGACGCTCGCCGTCCGCGCGCTTTTTGCTGACCTCCGCAAGGCCGGCCAGATAATCGCGCTCGTAACCGACAATCGAAATACGTTCGATGTCGCCCAGCTCGCGCCGGCACAATTGCAACGCGGCGCGCGAAATTTCAATCGGGAAGTAAGAGGTGGGGCGCTTTTTACACAGCGCCTCAAGAATTCGCCGGGTCTTGCGGCCGCTGCCGCTGCCCAGTTCGGCGACGGTTACGTCATGCGGCAGATGCGCCACGATGTCCGCGGCATGCGTGGCGAGCAGGCGTTCCTCCGCGCGCGTGACGCCGTATTCGGGCAGCACCGTGATCACTTCGAACAGCGCGGAACCGACTTCGTCGTAGAGGTATTTGGACGGCAACTCCTTCTGCGGCGCGTGGGTGAGTCCGGCGCGAACCTCGGCGACAAATTCAGGCGAGACGTCTTGCGATAGGGCTGGCTGGGTCATGCTTGCTCCAGTTTTCACATTCCGGTGACGATCTTCTGTCTGGGTCAGGGTACGGGCGTGCACCACCGCGAAGGTGCCGCACGCGCCTGGGAAATGCGGACCTTGAGTCCGCATGGACGGCGAATCCGCCGGACAGGCTGGGGTGATCAAGCAAGAACCGCGCTTGCGCGCGCCTCACGTGGCGGCGTGCTGCTTAACCGGCGCGCGCGTGAAGTTACGTTCTAGTTCATCGAAGGCCGTCATGCACGACTAATTGCATATGCGCGCGGCCGCTTGCTGACAACCCGTCTAGAATGCCCGCTTCCGACATCAAATTGAAACGAATGACGAATAGCAGCGCGGCGTGGCGGGTTGTCCCGTGAATCAGTATGAACCAGGACGCGGTATCGCGCTCTCTGTGTGCGCGTCGGCGCTGTTTGCGCTGCTGTCCGCGTATGTGAAATTGCTGGCGCCGTTAAGCGGGCTGGACGTCTTTGCATGGCGCGTGGTGTGGACCGTGCCCGGCGCGCTTATGCTGCTCGCGCTACGGCAGCGCTTGCCGCTCTTCGGGCATCTGGTGGCGCGAGGTGTACGCGAGCCGCGCGTCGGTCTCGCGCTGGTTGTCAGCGCGGCGATGCTCGGCGTGCAACTGTGGGTGTTTCTGTGGGCGCCGCTGCATGGACGCCTGCTGGAAGTGTCGCTCGGCTACTTTCTGTTGCCGCTGACGATGGTGCTGGTGGGACGTTTCTACTATCGCGAGCGCATCGATGGATTGCAGTGGCTCGCGGTGATTTGCGCGGCCGTCGGCGTCGCGCATGAAGTCTGGGTGACTGGCGCATTTTCCTGGCCGACGCTGCTGGTCGCGCTCGGCTATCCGCCGTATTTCGTGCTGCGCCGCAAGATCAACGCGGATTCGTTAGCCGCGTTCGCGCTCGAAATGACGCTGTTGTTGCCGGTGGCTGTCGTGCAGATCGTGACGGGAGGATCGCTCAAGCTGCTGGCCGGCCGCATCGACATGCTGGGTCTGCTGCTGCCCGGCCTCGGCGCGCTAAGCACGGTGGCGCTGGCGTCGTATCTGAAAGCGAGCCGCCTGTTGCCGATGGCGCTGTTCGGCATTCTCGGCTATGTGGAACCGGTGCTGCTGGTGCTGGTGTCCGTGACGCTGCTTGGCGAGACGTTGACCGCGCAGCAATTGGCCACCTATGTGCCCATCTGGCTGGCGGTGGGGCTGACGGCCTTGCATGGCGTGCGGCTGGTCCGCTTCGCGCCGCGCTGACCCAACGGCAAGGAGGACCCGCGCGATTCTCACTGCCCGTGATGCGCCGCCGCACGATCCGGATTGATGCGGGTCGGCCCGACTTGCGCTTCGATTGCCTCGCGCAGCGCCGGCCGCCAGCCGAAGCCGAACAATGCTTCGGCCAGCACGAACAGCGGCCCGATCAGCAGGCCGACGAGATCGTCGACGAAAGCCGGCTTGCGATGTTCATACGCAATGTGGCCGACAAACTGCAGCACCCAGCCGATCACGAACAGGCCGATTCCCGCCGTGAGCCAGGCGAACACGGATTGCGCCGCGACCCATTGCCCGCACGCGAGGCACAGAGCGGAGAAGACCGCCATCATGAGTCCCATGGGCACGTCGAGCGTGAGGTAGTAGAGGGTTGCCACTACAAACAGCACCCATGCGGGCGAGAGCGGCACCGGTAACACGGCGACCATCCAGGCAGGACGGCTCAGCAGCACCGCGAGCGCCAGCACGATCAGCGGAATGCCGACGAAATGCGTGGCGATGTTGCGCCGGTCACGGTGATAGGCCGCGTATTGGGTCAGTTGCTGGGTCAGCGTTCTCATGGGTGCCCCTCCTCGATGAAAGTCATCATAATCGCGCTCAAGCGCATTTAAGACCTTCGGGTAGCCGACAATCTTCACATTCCCGTCCCGCACGGTGCCAGCCTATGAGTTCGCCTTCTCCCGTGAATGAGCCGCTTGGCGTGCTTGAGCGCAGTGCGTGGTTTCGTGCCGCGCCCGAGACGTTGCGCACACAATTGCTTCAGCTAGGCCGGGTGGAGCGTTTGCAGGCAGGCGGGCGCCTTTTCATGCGCGGCGATCCCGACGATGGGCTTTACTGCCTACTGGATGGCCTCGTGCGGATCAGCGCAGCAAGTTTTGCCGGCAAGGAGGCGCTGCTCGCGGTAATCGAGCCGGTCAACTGGTTCGGTGAGATCGCACTGTTCGACGGCCTCGCGCGCACCCATGACGCGTATGCCGAACGCGATTCCGTGCTGTTTCATCTCGCGCGGGCAGAACTGGTCGCGCTACTCGAGCGCGCGCCGCAGCACTGGCGTTGGTTCGGTTTGCTGTTGACGCAAAAGCTGCGTCTCGCTTTCGATGCAATTGAAGAAGCCGCGCTCTTGCCGGCGGCGCAGCGTGTCGCCCGCCGTCTGTTGCTGATGGCGGGTGGTTACGGCGAGCCGGGCGTGTTGCGTCGCGTGCTCAAAGTGCCGCAGGAAGATCTGGCGATGATGCTGGCGTTGTCACGGCAAACCATTAATCAGGTTCTTAAGCAGTTCGAAGCACAGGGTGCATTGCAACTACGTTATGCGGAAATCGAAATTGTCGATGTGCAGAGGCTTGCGGCATTAGCGGATCCTGAGGCGCATCCGCGCGCGTCGACGTAAAGCCGTTTTCGTCCGCAGGCCAGAACGCCCGCGCAAAAAAAGGCGAATCCGCAGATTCGCCTCTCCCTAACGGCATATCCCGCTTCGACTATCACGACTGAGCGGCCGGATGATACCGACTGCCGATCACCTTAGTTGGTCTTGGTGGTGTCGGCCTTGGCGCCGTCGGTCTTGACCGGCGCAGCGTTGGCCTCTTTGCTATCCCCCGAGGCCTTGGTCTTCTCTACGCTGGCAACAGCAGCGTGCTTCTTCTTGCTAACCTTTTTCGCTCGCGTCTTTTGCGTATGGACGCCGCCGGTCTTGCCGGTCTGAGGTTTGACGTCGGACTTCGCGGCATCCGTGGACATTGCGCCATCCGCTTTGAGATTTGCCTGACCCGCCGCTTGCGTGGAGTGATCACCCGACATTGCCGGTGCAGCAGTTTGTGCGAAGGCCGTCGAAACGAGCAGAGCGGAAGTGAGTGCAGTGAAAATTTTCTTCATGATTTGACTCCCTGATATCACGGCTGAAAAGGTTCAGCGCTGCCGGTTTAACGCCGGCCGGATCACAGGAGTTGACGCTGCTCTGGTGACAAAACGTAACGGCTGAAATAAATGCGAGGGGATGCGTGCGGATGCGTTCACGCAGCAAAAAAACGGCGTGAAGATATGAAGATTTAAGCCTTCCTTAAGAAATGACGGAAGACTGCTTGAAACGGAGATCGAGTCTCGATGTTCTCGATGTAATAGTACGGACTGCAAAATTTAAAATCGATGCGCGCAAACGATGGGCCGCTCATAACGTCTCTATCGCATCCCTGTAGACCTCGGCGACCTGGGCGGCCACCAGCGAATGATCGAAATGCTTGCGCGCGTAGCGACGACACTGATCGCCGCTCGGCATCATCCGGTCGCCAAGCAGCGCGTCGGCGATGCCGCTGCCGAGCGCCCGGTAGTCGCCCGAGGGCAGCACGAGATCATCGGAGAGCGGCGCCACGGCGCCTGCCGCACCGCCGGCGTCCATCACCAGCACAGGCGTGCCGGTGGCAAGCGATTCGAGCGCGGTCAGCCCGCAGTCCTTCATGTTGACGGTCGGCACGACCGTCGCGTCGGCGGCGCGATAAAAAAGCGGTAACTTGTCGTCCGAGACGAAACCTGCAAGGCGCACTGTATCCATCAGACCGCGTGCCACGATGCGTCCATAAAGCCGTTCCTGCTCTGGCCCGGTGCCGGCCAGAATCAGCAGCACGTCGGGTACCGCGAGTTTGACGAGAACCATGGCTTCGATCAGGTCTTCGAGTCCGAGGCCCGGCAAGAGCGGCCGCACGCACAACAGAACCGGCCGGTCATGCGGGATGCCCAGGCGTTTGCGCACGTGTCTGCGGTTGAACGGCAATGCAAACCGCGAGGTATCGACGCAGCCGGGCACCACCCGAATATGCTCTTCCGGCACCCGGTAGCGGGCCTGCAAGACATCGCCCGACTCCTGCGACAGAACGATCAGGCGCGTGCCGCCGCGGTACACCATCCGTTCGAGCCCATAGCGCAGTGGCGCCAGCAAGGCCGCGCCGCGTTCGCTACGGTGTTCGTCGACCCACGAGCCGTGAAAATGCACGACGCGCGGCACTTTGCCGAACTGACCGAACACCGGCGCGGCATGCGGCGCGAAGTGCAAGGCAACCACATCAGGTTTGAGTGCGGGGTCACGCGGGTCAGGCGGGATTTCCGGCCGGCGCAGAAGCCGGCTCAGCGTCGCCTGTGCATTGGCGAAGGTCTGCAGCACGACATTCGAGGCGGCCGGCGTGACGGTCACGGGTTCCGCAGGCAACGGCACGGACGCCGGCGCGTGCGGATCGCGCACGTTGACGCCTTGGGCGGGCAGCGCGGCGGCGAGCGTCACGAGCATGCGGTCGAGGCCATCGGGGCGCGCCAGCGGGCGGCGCATACCGATCTGCAGCGAATCGATCGGTGCGCTCATGATTCGCCCTGTTGGGATTGCAAATCTTTCCGGTTCATCACTACCCTTGCGGCCTGTTTCGCGGGAAAAGCCCGGCTGAGGTCCACTCAACCGTCTTAAGCACACGTTACGTTGGCAAATTGCGTTTTTCTGTGTGCTAGCGCACTTAACGCTTTGCGAAACGGGTGGAGTGGCTCTTTTTCGCTATTGACGGTCGGGAATGTGCCGCTAGTGATGCGCCGATGCGACGCGCCGCAGCGCCCTCGCACGCGGTGATGAAAAGATCAATTGAAAGGATTGCCGACGATGCCAGGTTTCGAGTCCGGTTCATCCTTGATGCGCTCGGGCAAGTCCGTTTGGGACTGCAACGTGTCGACGATACTGTCGAACGCCTGTTTCAGCGCGAGCGCCGCCGCCAGGCCGCGTCGATCTTTCGTGAGCGTCAGCGTGCCGCTCACGGTAATGCGCGTCGTGCCGTTGCTGACGCTCAGCGCATCGCCCTGGAGGCTGATTACGTCGTCGTCGTTCGAGAAAGCGTTAAACACCTTTGAGTCCTCCTGGACGTTGATCCTTCAGCGACTCGGGAATGCCGGGAAAACGGATGCCGCTCATCGCTTCGAGATCGTGGACGGTTTTGATGCTGTAGCGATAGGTCGAGATATTGTCCGCTACAACCGCAAACGCAATCTGCCGTGACGGCACGTACACGAGCTTGAAGAGTTGGGTTGGTACGAAGACGCCGCTCGGTCCGATGGTCTGCAACTGCTGGCCGTTGAACATGGGTCCGGTCACGACGTAAGTGTCGTCGTCGCGCAGCGCGATATTGCGCACGGCGCTTTCGATGCGCGCCCACAGACGCTGGTTGTTTTCGCGATTTTGCGGCACGACGTTCGCGAGCGTAAACGACTGCGCCATCGCCTGCGGATTCCAGCGATTGCCGGCCGGACTCATGTGTCCGCGATCGAAGCCGCTGCGTTTATAGTCGTCGAGCGTCGCGCCTTCGCCGTCGGGCAAGCGCGCGTCTTCAAAAAACTTGTTGGTGCGCACCATGTCCTGCGCGGCTTCGATATGGTCGCGCGTGAGATGTTCCGCGGACCACAACGGACCGTGCGTGATACCGGAGTGCAGGACGGCGAAGTCGGCATAGCAGAGCATGCGCGTCTTCGGCGCCATCTTCGGATTGGTCAGCACCGGCCACTGCGCGTTGGGCGTGAACTCGGTGCAAGAGGGCGCGGCCATCGCGTGAGCCGCGACGACGAGCAACAGGGAGGCAAACCACTTCTTCATGGATCGTGCGGGAGAGGAACGGGGCCAAAAGTATAGCGTCGCGAAAGGGGCTTTCGCGAGCTTTGCGCAAGTGTGGGACGCAAGCAGAAACGCCGCATGTCACCATGCGTTTGAGAGGCCGATCAGACGACGCAGTGCCGCCTGCTGCTGCGGTCGCGCCTAGTTGTCGAAGAGACGGGTTTCCGCGCGCACGGGCTGGCGGTCGACTGCTTGCAGACGCCAATAACCGGTGGCTGGTGCACGCGCCTTGACGGCGGTCCACGCCGCCGATCCCTCGGCCGAGCTCACGCGTTGCTTGCGGTCGACGTGCAGCCCACGCAAGGTGCATAGCGGCGCGTCGTTACTGGGCGCGCACAAGGTCGTGACGCCGTCGGTGTCGCGCAATTCGCCCCATGGGGGCAGATCGATCCCTTGATGTGCTTCTCTCGACCAGCGGCGCTCCTCCGTATCGAGCCAGAGCACAGCGTAATCGTGATTGACGGTGGGATCGGAACCGTTGATGAGAATCGTCAAACGCATGGCCGTTCCGTTACACAGAGTGCGAACTGTTGCACTATCAGTCTAGACGCAGGCTGTCGTTATGCAAGGTCGGCCGCTATCGGCGGCGTTGAAGAAATTCAATGGAGAACGGCGTCGCGCAGAGTGCCCACTTACCAAGTTTGTGCGCATAAACCGGGGTCCCGCCAGGCAGGCGGGACCTCCGTAATCTGTCGTCGGCCGATCTCAGGCGAGATTGAGCGTCGCCGTCAAATCACCCAGCGGGGTGAGGCCATTCTGCGCGAACGCCCGGTCCCGCGCCGCCACCCCTTCGAGCGGCGCCAAACCGTGCACGCGGCTGATAAAGCGCAGAATCGAGTTGGTGTCGTAGGCCGTATGGTCCACGTAGCCCTTTTTTGCCAACGGCGAAACGACCAGCGCCGGAATGCGCGAGCCCGGACCCCAGCGGTCGCCTTGCGGCGGCGATACCGGATCCCACCAGCCGCCGTTTTCGTCGACGGTGACGATCACCACTGTATTGGCCCAATGCGGACTGCGCTGCAAATGCTCGATCACCGTGGCGATATGACGGTCGCCCGATTCGACGTCCGCGTAGCCCGCGTGCATGTTCAGATTGCCTTGCGGCTTGTAAAACGTGACCGGGGGCAGTCGGCCGGCATCGATATCCGCGATCAGGCGATTGGTCGAGGCGTCGTCGCCGGTGCCCGCATCACGCAGATACTGGCGGCGCGCGTCCGTACCCGGTGCGAAGCTGACGAAGTAGTTGAATGGCTGATGGTGATACTGGAAGTCGGGCACGTTGCCGGTGTCCTGGTGATCGATGGCGTATTGCCACGCGCCGGCATACCAGGCCCAGTCCACGCCCTTGTCGGACAGGCGATCGCCGATCGTCGCGTAGTTTTGCGGCGGCAACACCCGCGGATTCGACGGATCGGCAAATGCCGGATTGCCGCCGACCGCCGGGCGCACGAAGCTCGGCTGATAGGGCGGCGCCATCGTGTTGACGGCGTAACCGTCGGGCGTGAACAGGCCGTCGTTGACGAACTTCGGCGGCCCTTCGAGCGCGGATGCCGGTGAATGCGCCGCCAGCTTGAGCCGCGTGCCGGTGGGGTCGTCGCCTTCGATCACGGACACGAACGGCTTGGCCGCGCCGCTGTTGACGTCCGGCACCAGCGGCGCCTGCGCGGAGATCAGGAAGATGTGATTCAGCCATGAGCCGCCGAAAGCCGCCATGAAGAAGTTGTCGCACAGGGTGTATTGCTGCGCGAGATTCCAGATCCGCAGGGTATCAGCGGAATTGCGGTAGTGGCCCATTACGAGGCCGCCGGAGTCGGCCCACGCGACAAACTGGTTGTTGCGGCCGGCATTGATCTGCATCTGGTTCTGATAGAAACGATGCACGAGATCGCGCGTGATCACGCCGGTCGGCAGGGGCGCGCCTTGCGCATCGGCGATCCGGAACGGCTTGTTGTGCAGATCGACAATCGCGTTCTCGCCGATCATGTAGCGCTTGCCGTCGACGTCCTGCTGCTGCGGCACGAGGCCGCCCCAGATTTTTGGCAACTGCGGCAGCGGTGTTTTGCCGTCGCGATCGAGCTGCACGTAACGCTCGGCCGGCACCGCATCGAGAGGATGCTGCACGCCGGGGAAATTGCCATAGAGATTCGCAAAGCTGCGGTTCTCGGCGTAAATCACCACGATGTTGCGCACCTGGTCGTGCAATGCGGCGTCGAGCCTGAGGTCGGCTGCACTCTTCGGCGTACCGGCGGCCTGTTCTTCCGTATTGCAGCCGGCGAGCGCAAGTCCGAAGCCGACCGCCGCGAAACCGGTAAGAAGCCGGCGGCGTTCGGGATTGTCGGGACTGTCGTCGCTGTCCGACTCGGGGTTAGCGTGCGGTACAGGTAAATCGTCGTCCTTCTGATTCATTGGGCTAGATCCTCAGGTCGGGGCCGCCTGACGCGCCGGTAGATCCGACGGCATGGCGGCGGGTATTCGGCGCTTCGCTGCCTGGCAGCGGGGCTACGGCGGTGGAATGTCTTCGATGACGGACGGCGCGGCGCGACCCGGACAACACACGCCGACGACCCGCCAATGATCGCGCGCCATATGTTCTTTTTGTGTGTCAGACGAAATTTGCCGGTTCGTCGTGCACGAGTCCGCGACGGTTGCGAAGGAATCGCATTTCAATCGCCTTGCGATTGTCGGCGAGCACGACTCAAACGGTCAAGGCGTCGCGTTCCGCGACCATCGGGTGCATCGGCTCGTAGCCGTCGAAAAAGCGCGCCCACGTCAGCAGCGTGATGTCGTGCGCCAGCGCGGTCTCGCCGGAGCGTCCCTAGAAGGCGTTATACGCATCCCAGAGCGGCAGCCAGGCGGGGAAATCGGAGGGGTTACGAGGCGGATCTGCGACGGATGCGCCACGGGCGGGCTCCAGGTTTGCGTGGCGCTGAGCGGCTGCGAGGTCGAGGGGCTGAGAGGTTAAGCGAGTCGCGCGCGAGGCCGGCACGGCCATGCCGTCAGCGTAGGAACTTGTGGCGGCAATGCCAGCCCACGATCCGACAGTGTTTGAAGCCGCGCGTTAGGGACCGTGACCCGCCCCGCTAGTTTTTGCGGTGCGGCGAATGCCTCAACGTGTCGCGCACCTTTTTTGCAACCAGCAACGGCATGTAATCGAACACGCGCGCGCCGGTTTTGTAGTCGGCCAAAGTGTCAGCGTAGATCTTCGAGACCGTTTCCGTGGGCGTATTCGTTTCCGCGGCAATGGCCTGTACAACTTCGTCAACGTTGGGCTGTGGCTGAGCCATGGGTTTCTCCGGGTTAAGAAGGCAAGCGGCGAAGGCAAGCGGCGGGCGACAACAATTTCATTACATGATGCAATCGCCCAGCTTGCCAATTGAATCGGCCTATGAGGTATCTGCTTCACACACTCTTTAGCTTGCAGTAGCGAAAGGGACCCATCGCAAGCCGCGATGCCTTGGTTCGTGCGAGTGGAGACGATGAATATCTGGGAAATACGCGTGTGAATGCGTGGCTGAAAATAACGCGCAAAAGGCCAGCAGGAGCGGTGTCAGTTGGTCACGAGCGCATCCACCCAGCCCCTCGCAACGTAATACCTCTATCGCCAACCACGTCCGAGGCCACCATGCGCCGTTTTGTCCATGCCGCCGCCGTGTTCCTGCTGTGTATGCTGAGTGGCTGTTCCGGCGATCCGCCCAATCCGAACCCGCGCGCCAGTGTGCCGCTGCAGAGCGTGCCGGTGGATCTGCCGCGTTATATGGGGCGCTGGTACATCATCGCCAATATTCCTTACTTTGCCGAGCGTGACTTCGTGGGCTCCTATGCGCAATGGGAATTGCGGCCGGATGGCAAGATCGACGACTCGTATTACGCCCATAAGGGCAGCTTCGACGCGCCGCTCAAGCACTATCAGTTTCTCGATACGCCGGTGCCGGGCAGCGGCGGCGGGCAGTGGAGCGTCCAGGTGTTCTGGCCGGTGCATTTCGCGCAACTGACGCTGTACGTCGATCCGGACTACCGCTACACGATCCTCGGTTATCCGGGCAAGAACCTCGGCTGGATCTTTTCGCGCGAGCCCGCGATGAGCGACGAGACCTATCACGCCATGCTCGCGAAGCTCGACCAGATGGGTTACGACACCTCTCGTTTCAAACGCGTGCCGCAACGGGTCGAGCAGATTGGCATGCCGGGTTTCGCATCGCCGGGGGACAAGGACTAGCCGCCGGCGCGCCGCATCCGTTGCCCATTTGCCTGCGTATAAGCAGCATCGCCATTGGATGAAGATGCCATGCCGCCTGTCGTCGCCGCCTTGATTGCCCTGGCCGGACTCGTGCTCGTGTTCACGGCCGTCTGGGCGTGGCAACTGAAATCGGAAAACGCCGGCATGGTCGACCCGGTCTGGGCGTATTCGCTGGGCGCCGTCGCGGTGCTGTATGCGGTGCTCGGCACCGGCGACCCCACCTCCCGCGCACTCGCCGCGCTCGGCGGCCTGGTTTGGGGCGCGCGCCTCGGCACGCATCTGTGGCGGCGCAATGTCGGCCAACCCGAAGACGCGCGCTATCACCGCTTCCGCGAAGAGTGGGGCGAGGCCGCGCCGCGCAAGATGTTCTGGTTTTTCCAGTTACAGGTCGTGATTTCGATGCTGCTCTCCGTCGCGTTTCTCATACCCGCGTATCGGACCGGCGAGCCGGCCACCGGATGGCTCCTGCTGGCGGTGGCGGTCTGGATCGTCTCGGTGGCCGGCGAAGGGCTGGCGGATCGCCAGTTGCGCCGTTTCAAGGACGATTCAGCGAACCACGGCAAGGTGTGTCGTGTGGGCCTATGGCGTTATTCGCGGCATCCGAATTATTTCTTCGAATGCGTGCACTGGTTGGCGTATCTCGTGCTGTCGATCGGCTCGCCGTGGATCTGGCTAACCGTGTTGCCGCCCGTTTTGATGGCCTGGCTCCTGCTGAAGCTCTCGGGCATCCCGTTGCTCGAAGCGAGTCTTGCGAAGACGCGAGCCGGTTACGCCGAGTACATGCGGACCACGAATGCCCTGATTCCCTGGCCGCCGCGTCGTGACACCAAAGGACCCCACTCATGAGCCTCTCGACCCTCGATCGCACCCTGCCGCCGCCCGCTCCCGCCACGCCCGGCGACGGCTGGCTGATCCGCTGCTGCGAACGCGGCTGGCTGCCCGATGCGCTAATCCGCCTTGGCATGCGTCAGCTGATGGGCCAACGTCTACGCGACGAGGCCATCCACGACGGCGAATTGCGCGCGCGACGGCTTGCTCGTCTGCTCGACGATCTGCGTTCGAGTCCGATCGCCATTGAAACCCAGGCGGCCAATACACAGCACTACGAAGTACCGGCGTCGTTCTTTCATGCGCATCTCGGGCCGCATCTGAAGTACTCGTGCTGTCTATACCCGGAAGGCAACGAGACGCTCGCGCAGGCCGAATCCGCGATGCTGGCACTTTATGCGGCCCGCGCCGAGCTGGCGAATGGACAGCGGGTGCTCGATCTCGGCTGCGGCTGGGGTTCGTTGTCGCTGTGGCTCGCGGCGCATTATCCGGATTCGCAGATCGTCGCGCTGTCGAACTCGCAGGGTCAGCGTGCATTTATCGAAGGGCAAGCCGCCGCGCGTGGCCTGACGAACCTCACGGTGGTGACCGGCAATATCGTCGATTTCGAATTCTCCGAAGCGCAGCTTGCGGGTGGCTTCGACCGTGTGGTGTCGATCGAAATGTTCGAGCATATGAAGAACTACGGTCTTCTGCTCGCGAAAATTGCACGCTGGATGCGCGATGACGCGAAGCTGTTCGTGCATATTTTCGCGCATCGCACGCTGGCGTATCACTTCCAGGTGGAAGACGGCAGCGACTGGATGTCGAAGTATTTTTTCACCGGCGGCACGATGCCGTCGGAGAATCTGCTGCTCAATTTCCAGGACGATTTACGCGTGGAGCGGCAGTGGTGGGTCAGTGGCACGCATTACGAACGCACCGCGAACCAGTGGCTCGCCGCGCTCGACGCCGCCAAAAGCCGCGTCATGCCAATGCTCGCGGACACCTACGGCACGCGCGATGCGGCGCTCTGGCTGCAGCGCTGGCGCATGTTCTACATGGCCGTGGCCGAACTGTTCGGCTATGCGCACGGCAACGAATGGGGCGTCGCGCACTATCGCTTCGAAAAGCGTTAATCCTGTTGCGCCCGCGCGAATTCGATCATGGTCTGCGCGAAACGCACAGCGGCCGGATTGCCGGCGTCGCGCCGCGTGACGAGATGCAGCGGGGCCGTGATGGCCTCGTCGCTATCGATCGGGCAATACATCACGCTTTCCTGCTGATAACGCTGCATCGAAGCGGGCACGATGGTCACGCCCGTTCCCGCCGCCACGAGGTTGATGGCGCTTAGCATGCGCGGCACTTCGGTGGCGACGCGCGGCGTGAAGCCTGCCGCTTCGCAGGCGTCGATGAAATCCGAGTACATGCCGCGCGCGCCCGGCCGGCGCACGAAGATGAAGGCTTCGTCCGCCAGCGCGTCGAGCGCGACCGGACGCAGGCGGCCGGATTTGCCGCGCCCGTGCAACAGACGGTGCCCCAACGGCAGCACCAGCACCATGCTTTCTTCCAGCAACAGATCGAAACGCAGTTCCTCGGGCGTGTCGCTCGGCTTGCGCAGAATCGCCGCGTCGACACGGCCGCTCACCATCCGTTCGATAATCTCGGCGGCGTTGATTTCGTTGAGGTCGATGGCGATGTCAGGACAGGCTTCGCGGAACGCGCGAATCGCGGCGGGCGCCAGCGGGTGAAAGGCCGACGAACTGGTCAGCGCGATCCGCACCGAGCCAATCTGGCCATCTGCGATACCCTTGCCCTTGGTGACCGCCTGGTCGAGCGCCTGCAGCACAGAGCGGGCATCGTCGGCGAACGAGGCGCCCGCCGAAGTCAGTTCGACGCCGCGCGCGACCCGCGTGAACAGCGTGAAGCCGATCTCGCTCTCCAGCGCCTGGATCTGCTGCGACAGCGGCGGTTGCTGGATATGTAGCCGCGCGGCGGCGCGCGTAAATTGCCGTTCGTCGGCGACCGCTAGGAAGTAACGCAGATGCCGCAGTTCCATCGCAATTCCTCATATATGCCAAACGTATGGCAAAGCCATTTGATCGGTATTTTACATTTACCGCGATCCTCCGTAGGCTTGCGGGATAAACAGTAAATGTTTGGAGACTTATGGACTCGATGCTATCCGCCGCGGCATCCGCTGCGCACCCCGCTCCCGCACCGGCGGCTTCGCAGGTGCGGCGTGCCGTGTTTGCCTCGGTGATCGGCAACGGCCTTGAGTGGTTCGATTTTCTGATCTACGGCTACTTCGCCAAGACGATCTCGCACGTGTTCTTTCCGGTCGGCAATGCATCCTTCTCGACGATGCTGACGCTCGCGACCTTCGCGATCGGCTTCATCGTCAGGCCGCTGGGCGGCATCGTGCTGGGCGCATACGCGGACCGCGTGGGGCGGCGCCGCACCTTATCCCTGCTGATCCTGCTGATGGCCGCCAGCACGCTTCTCATGGGTCTGACGCCGGGCTACAGCAGTATCGGCATGGCCGCGCCTTTGCTCGTGCTGCTCTCGCGCGTGTTGCAGGGATTGTCGGTGGGCGGTGAGTTCGCCACGGCTGCGGCGATGTTGTCGGAATACGCGCCGCGCGGCAAAAAAATGTTTTACGGCAGCTTTCAGATGACGTCGCAAGCCTTCGCGCTGCTGCTGTCGTCGGCGTGCGGCTATCTGCTGACCACGCATCTGGATCGCGCCGCGCTCGAAGCATGGGGATGGCGCGTGCCGTTCCTGCTCGGCGCGCTGATTGGGCCGATTGGTTTCTACATTCGGCACAAGGTCGCCGAATCGCCGGAATTCGTCGAAATGCGCGAGCGTCTCGGGCATGCGCCGAAGCAATCGATCCGGCAATTCCTGCGCGAACGCAGCGACGCGGTGTTGTGCGCGATGGGCGTGATCATCGTCGGCGCGGCCACGAATTATCTGTGGCATTCGTTTTTGCCCTTGTACGTCGAGCGCCAGTTGCATCTGCCGCTGAAGAATGCGCTGTTCGGCACGGCCGTGTCGGGGCTGATCAGCATTGTTGCGTATCCGCTCGCGGGCAAGCTCGCGGATCGGGTCGGCGCGTGGCGGGTGTTCTTTCCGGTGGTGGTGGTCTGGGCAATCGTCGCGTATCCGCTGTTCGCCTGGGTGGTCGCGCAACCGAGCGCTGAGCGGCTGTTCATCGCGCAACTCGTCGCCACGCTGGTGCTGAGCATCATGTCCGGCCCGCATCCGGGGATGCTGACGCAGTTGTTTCCCACCGCGACGCGTTCGACCGGCGTCGCGCTGTCGTACAACATCGCCGTCACGCTGTTCGGCGGACTGGCGCCGTTGACGGTGACGACGTTGATCGGCTTCACCGGTTCGAATCTGGTGCCGGCGTATTACCTGATTTTTGCGGCGATCGTCTCGCTGCTGCTGGTTGGCCTGAGCCGCTCGGGACGGCGCCTGTTGCGCGATCCTGATGCCGTGCCGCACGACTCACCCTAATCGACGTTGATTCGAATATGACCGATTTCAGTCCCCGCGAGCGGGCCCGTCCGCGCAACGAATATCCCGTGCGCGAGGTCGGCGGCGAGCGGTTACGCGTCAGCACGCAGCGCGGCTCCGGCTGGGTGCCGGTGTATCGCTCGGCAGACGCGGCGCGGGATCATCGCGTGAGCCGCGTCGTGATCGTGCTGCACGGCCGTTTGCGCGATGCGGATGCGTATCTGCTGTCCGCGCAACGAGCCCTGGCCGCGGCGGATGTCGACCCTGACGACACCTTGCTGCTGGTGCCGCAGTTTCTCGCCAGCGCGGATATCGACCGGCACGGCCTCGACAAAGACGCGCTGCATTGGGACTGGACCAGCTGGATGGGCGGCGACGACGCGCTGGGACCGGCGCCCGTCAGTTCGTTCGATGTCCTTGATAATCTCGTCGAAGCCGTCGCGGACCGCGCGCGCTTTGCTTCGTTGCGCGAAGTGGTGATCGCCGGTCATTCGGGCGGCGCCCAGGTGGCGCAACGTTATGCGGTGGTGGGTCGCGCGGCGGCGTTGCTCGAAGCGCAGGGCGTGCCTTGCCGCTATGTGATCGCGAATCCGTCTTCGTATGTGTATTTCGACAAGCTGCGGCCCGATGGCCAAGGCGGCTTCACGCCAGCGGACGAACAGGCCTGCAGCGGGGTCGACACGTGGAAATACGGCATTCACGAGCCGCCGCGTTACGCGAGTAGCGCCGCGTTCGAAGTGCTCGAACAGCGCTATGCGCGCAGCGATGTGATCTACCTGCTCGGCGAAGCTGACTGCGATCCGCAGCATCAGGCGCTCGATCGTTCGTGCGCCGCGATTGCGCAAGGGCCGCATCGGCTGGCGCGCGGGCTGGCGTATTTCGAGTATTTGCGTGTCCGGCATCCGGGGCTCGCGCATCGTTGTTGGCAGGTGCCTGGCGTCGGCCATAACGGTGAGGGCATGTTCAACTCGGTCGAAGGTCTGCTGGCGCTGTTCGGCGCGAAAGCGCGCGCGGACTGGGACGTGGATAGGCCGGTGTCGTCAGGACAGCGCGGTTCGCACGATAGCGGCGCGACGGAATGACCTGCGGCGCGAACTTGCGCCGTGCCGCCGCGTTGCCCGCGTCTCGGCAGCAAACGCGGCGCCGCGTCATACTCCGTTAGCCGCGCCATGCTTGACGTCCCGTTTTCGCGCGGCTTCGACGGAACCGCCTATGACGACGCCCATCCCTTTTATTCCCGATCGCTTCAGGAACAATGCCGCTCATTACCTCGCCGGCCGCCCGGCTTATGCGCCGCGTCTGATCAGGCGCGTGGCCGAAGCCTGCCGGCTCGACGGCACGCAACGGCTACTCGATCTCGGTTGCGGGCCGGGGCAATTGTCGGTGGCGTTTTCATCGTGGGTGGATACCGGCGTCGCGCTGGATCCCGAACCGGCCATGCTGAGCATCGCCGCCGATCTTGGGCTCGGTATCGCGCCGAATATCGAATACCGGCTCGGCAGTTCGTACGATCTGTCGCCGGAATGGGGACGCTTCCAGCTCGCGGTGATTGGCCGTGCGTTTCACTGGATGGACCGCCCCGATACCCTCGCGCGGCTCGATCAACTGATCGATCCTCAGGGCGCGGTGGTGCTGTTTGGCACCACCCATCCGGCCGATGCGTCGACGCCCTGGCTGGCCGATTACCGGGCGCTGCTCGAAGAGTACGCGCAAACCGATCCCGCGCGCGAGCAGCGCAAGTCCGAGAGTTGGGAGAGTCACGATAGCGTGCTGCTGAAGTCGCCGTTTGCCGCGCTGGAACGTGTCTCGATTATCGAGAAGCGGCGTGTGGCGGTGGACTCGCTGACGGCGCGGGCGCAGTCGATGTCGAGCCTGTCGCGCGAGCGGCTGGGGGCGCGGCTGGACGAACTGCTGGACCGCGCGCGGCGCTTGCTTGAAACGCATGCTGTCGATGGCTGGCTTGACGAGCGGGTGGAGTCGGTGGCGTTGATTGCACGGCGTTGAAATACCGGGGACTTGGTTGATGTACGTCACCGAAGTACATGACGGCTCGGTGACCGTCAGCGTACACGCCGCGCCATCACGCGTGCGTCGGAGGGATGCGCCCGCGCGTTGACGCCAGCGCATCCGCCACGTGTCTACCCGGCGGAAGGCGACGTATGACCCAGCACGCCGGCCGCTATCAGTATCGCCGCCATCGCAACGGCTTCGACGGCGAGCAGCCGGTCGAAGCTGTGCTGCGCGTTGCGATACGGCGCGCCGCCGTCGGCCGCAGTGTGTTGCAGGCGCGGCAGATGGACCATCCGGTTGTAGCCTCCGAGCAGTACCGCCAGCGTGACCAGCACGAGCTTGAGCGCCAGCACGCGCCCATACAACACGTCGAGCAAAGGTGCGGTCAGATGGGCCGTGTCCTGCGTGGCGTTATAAATGCCGGTCACGATCACCACAGCCAGCGCGATAGTGGCCAGATGCGATAAGCGCGTGCAAAACGCCACGCGGTTTGCCGCTTCGACGGACCCGTCCGCGCGCTCCGCTGCATTCCAGCGCCACCATAGCGGCGCCGCGACGAGCACGCTGCCTGCCCATGCGGCGGTCGCTCCCAGATGCACGACATGCACTGCTTCGCGAAAGGTGAAATCGCCTGCGTCGGCGGCGTGACTGGCGGCGGCTTTACCCGCCACGTACACGACCATGCCCGCCGCCGCCAGCCACCACGTCGCGCGACTGTGACGGGCGCCGCCGAAGCAGGCCAGCACCGCCCCGGCAAAGCCCACCGACCACGCCACGCCGAAGTGCGATTGCGTCAACACGGTGCCGACGACAGGCCCCGCGTCGCTAAACGACGCACCACCCATCACGGCGGCCTGCAGCCACAGATAAAGACCGCAAGCCAGCACGAGCAGAGCCAGCGCGACGAAGCGCAAGCGGCCAAGCGCTGGCGGGGCTGACATCGAAGCCGAAGCCGCCGCCGCGAGCCCTCGCCGTTGCCACCCGAGCATCGCACCGTTTGCAAGCGCCCCAACCGCGACCGCGAGCAACACATCCTGTGCAGCCTGAACCGCGATCTGCGCGACGACAAGCGGGTCTGACAGCGGATCTAACAGCGGATCCACCGTCACTTCACCGTGAAGGTGTAATGCCCCTGCGTGCGATGCCCGTCCTCCGCCACCGCGACCCACGCGACCGTGTAGTCGCCCGGGGTCAGCGCATTCAGGCCCACGGACATGTGCTTCCTGTTCGACGCATCCACCACGGCCTTGCCGCTTGTCACCGGCTTGCCCTGCGCGTCGGTCACGGTAATCGAGCTAAAGGCCGGCTCGAGGCCGTCGTCGAAATCGATCGCCACATCTTTCTGCGAAGCGGCCACGGTGGACCCGGCGGACGGCGTCTGGTGAGTCGGATAGGCATGAGCGTGCGCGAGTTGCGCGACCGTCAGCGTCAGCGCGGCGACAAGGCCACGTGCCAGAGATGAATTCATGAGAGCGTTTTTCATGTTAGTTGAAGAGCGGTTTGCCAAGAGAGTTGGGGAAGATGTCGTCGAAATACAGATGTGCGTCGAACAGCACGCCAACGTGATTGCCGCTCAGACGATTGACCGGAATCTGCGCTTCGATGCCGAACTGGCCGTAGCGGTTGAGCCAGAGAAAGCCCGGGTTGATGGTGCCGGTGGTTTGGCCGGCGCAGGCCCCGGAGGTACAGGTGCTCATGGGCGCTTCGACGACGAGGAACAGGTTGTTGAAGGGCTGCGGAATGCCGAGATCCTTCACCTGGTTCTGCAGATACGGAATGCTGTATTGGAGCGTGAAGCCCCAGCCGAACGAATTCGGGCCGTTATCGGACGATGCCGTGGTGAGATTCGGGCCCAGTTCGCCGGTGACCGCGAACGGCCGCAGGTAATTGAGCGACGCGGGCAGATCGCCGAAGCCCTTGCCGAAGAACACTTCCGGCGTGAAGGTCGAAAACGAATTGCCGATCGAGCGCGCGCCCGTGCCGCCGATTTCCGTCTCCAGGCCGATCGACGTCATGAATTCATGCCGCGCGTTGGCGTAGAGCAGGTATTTGACGCCCACGGTGACGTTGTCCCAGCCCTTTACCGAGCCGCCGTTCGGGTCGTTCTGGCT
The DNA here is from genome assembly GCF_900996235.1 of Paraburkholderia sp. BCC1885. GTDB lineage: Bacteria > Pseudomonadota > Gammaproteobacteria > Burkholderiales > Burkholderiaceae > Paraburkholderia. The sequence continues at coordinate 153,833 of NZ_CAAJGM010000066.1, read as the reverse complement.
CACGTAGTCGCTCGATACGCTGAAGGCGAGGTTCTTCGTGATCAGCTTGTCCCATTCGTATGAGACGGTGTTGACGTTCATGTCGTTACCGTTGTCGTCCGGGGTTTTGATATGGCCGAACTGGGTGTCGAATTCGTCGCCCACGCCGGGGTCGTCGACGGTTAGCGTGGCGGGAAAGACGCGGTCGCCAACCACCGCGTGGGCCGAAGCGCCAGACGAACTGGCGAGACACGCGGCGCCGGCGGCCGCCATGAAGGCGGCGCGCGCGGGTGCGGCGCGTCGTTTGAGAAACGTGCGCATAATCTGGTTGTTCTCCGATCGTCTTGATCAGTCGCGGCGCATAGGTGCGGCGACATTCCGCGACTGCTCGCGCAGCGCGGATACGGTTCGTGTGCGGATCGAATCAGGAGAAAACGGGCGGCGCACGCGGCTGGGCCGCGCTGTAAAAGAGGGGGACGTAGGCCGCGTGACGCGCGGCGGCAATCGGTGCGCGCGCAACCGACGCTTCGGCCGCGAACACACTGGATGTACCCGGCAGCACCGGCACGTGGGCGAGCAGGCCGCAATACGCGCAAGCCTGCCAATGGTAGGCAGGGGAGGACGGCAAGGATTTGCTGTCTTGCGCGACCGGGCTGTTGGCCGGAGCGGCGGAACAGTAGGTTGCAAGTGCGTCGCCCAGCCGGTCATGTGCTGCGAGCGCCTGCGAAACGGTCGGCGCGAGCGTGCTCATCAGGATTGCAAGCAATCCCAACCAACTGCCGATTTTCTGAAGGCGTAGACGAAGCATGGCGTGCGTCGAGCGCGAAAGGGGGCGACGATTGGCGCAGATTATGCCATGCAGGCCGCGATGAACCTACGCGGGAATCGCATGCCCGGCATCCGCAAACGATAACGACGCGAGGTGCGGCGACGCGTAGCGTGCGTGCGCCGTGGGGTCGTCCGCATACGCGCCGTGCCGTTTCGTAGGAAGATTGCGATTTCGGTTCTTTCGTTATGGCAGCATTTTGGTCGCGAGCGACGGTCAAACTGTTGCTGAAAGGGGCGTTGCCCGGGTCGCGGCTGCCCGGCGCTGAAATAGTCGAAAATCATTTCTGGCGGCGGCAGGGAATAAATCGCCGTTGCTTAGCGTTTGCATGATTGGCCGCTGCCGCGCTCGATACCGGCGCCGACGTTTTGCTGCTTTTCGCTGCTTCCTTGCGGATTTCATTTCAAACGGCTTTCGCATTCACGCATTATTTCGGACGGAATTACCGATGAGCACTCAGGCCAACTCGCCCCTCGCCGACACCGCCAGCCCGCTGCCAGCCGCGCGCTATACGCGCACGGCCATGGTGCTGCACTGGATCATCGCGATCCTGATCATCTGCAATGTGGTGCTGGGCTTGAGCGCCGATTCGCTGCCTGACGACTGGGTGCGTCCGGTGATCGACACGCATAAGTCCATCGGCATCACCGTGCTCGGTCTGGTGCTGCTGCGGATCTTGTGGCGCGTGTCGCATCGGCCGCCGCCGTTGCCGGCCGCGTTCCCCACGTGGGAGCGCGTCGCCGCCCACCTCGCGCACTTTGTGCTGTATCTGCTGATGATCGGCCTGCCGTTGTCCGGTTGGCTGCACGATTCGGCCTGGAAAGATGCGGCGACGCATCCCATGCATCTGTTCAACGTGATCCCCTGGCCGCGCATTGGCCTCGTGATGAACCTCGACCCGGCGCTCAAGGAAACCTTGCATGACCGCTTCGGCACCTTGCATACGTGGCTCGGTTACGCGCTGTACGCGCTGCTCGCCATGCACGTGGGCGGCGCGCTGAAACACGAGTGGATCGATCGCAAGTCGGTGTTGAAGCGCATGATGCCTGGAAAGCGCTGACTTTCCGCAGCACGCCCGATCCGCAAGTTTGACCCGCAAGTGCTTGACCCATAGAACCCATAATCAACCCCGCAGTATCGACGGATTCAGTTGCTATTTTGAAGAGAACTCTGGAACAAGCATTGGCGCTGGCCTCGCCGCGTATCGTGCCGCGCCCCGCCACGTTGTTGAGCACGCTGATCCATTTGAGCGTCGTGGTGCTGTGGTTGCTGCTCTTTGCGCGGGCGTTTTTCCTGCAAGGCGTGGTGGCGTGGTCGACCGGGATTGTCTACGTCCTCTACGACACGTTGCTGCTGGTGTTCGTCACCGTGAAGACGCTGCCGCTGATGCGGCCCCCCGTGCCGCTCGATCCCGCATCGGACCGGCGCAACTTGCCGAGCATGGGCGTGATCGTCGCCTCGCACAATGAAGCAGCCGTGTTGCCCATCACGCTCGCCGCGCTGCTGCGGCAAACGCACGGCCCCGCGCAGATCGTGATTGCCGACGACGGTTCGACCGATGGCACCGCCGCGCTCCTGACCGGCCGCTTCGGCCTGACGGCAGCGCCGGACGGCCGTCTGAGCGCGCCGAGCACGCTGCACCCGAACCTGTACTGGCTGCGCGTGCCGCACGGCGGCAAGGCGCGCGCGCTCAACGCGGCCATCACGGAGATGACCACGGACACCGTGATGACCGTCGATGCCGATACGCTGCTCGATGACGACGCCACCTACGCGATGCGGGTCGCCTTCGCTGATCAGCCGAAGCTGGTGGCCGCGGCGGGCATCCTCGTGCCGGTGTGCGCCAAAACGGTTTCGGGGCGGGTGTTCCAGTGGTTTCAGACCTATGAGTACATGCGCAACTTCATCGCCCGCTTTGCGTGGATGCGCGCCGACAGCCTGCTGCTGATCTCCGGCGCGTTTGCCTCGTTCAAGCGTGAGGCGCTCGTCGAAGTGGGCGGCTTCGACCCGCAATGCCTGGTGGAAGACTATGAGCTGATCCACCGGTTGCGCCGCTATTCGGTCGACCACGGCCTCGGCTGGGACGTGCGCGTGGTGGGCAATGCGCAAGGCCGCACCGACGCGCCCGGCACGCTCGGCAGCTTCCTGCGCCAACGGCGCCGCTGGTTTGCGGGATTTTTGCAGACGCAATACTGGAATCGCGACATGACCGGCAATCCGCGCTACGGCACGCTCGGCATGCTGATGCTGCCGGTCAAGGCGATCGACACCATGCAGCCCATCTACGGCCTGACGGCGTTCGCGCTGCTGCTCGGCTTCCTGTTCGGCGGCCATGGGACGCTGGTGCTGTCGATTTTTGGCGTGATCGGCGCCAAGATCGTCATCGACCTGGCCTTTTACGTGTGGTCTATTCATCTATACCGCCGCTGGACCGGTCAGACGGTCGGCTCGAACCTGGTGCTGGCGGTGGTGGCGGCGATCGTCGAGCCGTTCACGTTTCAGTTGCTGCGCCATACCGGCGCGCTGATGGGCTGGCTGCACTTTTTCCGCGGCGGCCGCGTGTGGGGCACCCAGCACCGTTCGGGGCTGGTGGCGCCTGACGAGGGTTAGCGCGTCAGGCCGTGACACTGGGCGTCCTGAGTGACTTGGGCGGTGGCCGGCGCGGGGTCTAAGCCTCGCCCGTCGAGCCCCGCAGATGGCCCGTTTCACGCTCCTGCCAGTTTCTCGCCACCCTCCCGGCGGGAAATCCCATGTAATGTGAAAAACATTGATCGCGCACCTTCTAGTAGACTGACTTCCTATGTCGGTTCCCGTGCAAGTTACGGGCCTACCCAGATTTCAGACTATAAGGAGGCGTCGCCCATGCATGTAGTTCCTTCGCTGGACAGCAGCACCATCGATGCGCCTGCCGAAACACCGGTCGAAGAAGCAGCCGGTGAGACATTTGCCGAGGCGCAAAGCGGTGCGCCTGTGCGCGATCTGCGCCGCGTCCCCATCCACCCGGATTACTGGTATCCGCTTGCGTGGTCACGCGAGCTGAAGCGCGGCAAGGCGCACGGCGTCACCTTTGCGGGTGAGCCGATCGTGCTGGTGCGCACCGAATCCGGCGCGGTGTTCGCGCTGGAAGACCGCTGCGCCCACCGCCAGGTGCCGTTGCACGGCGGCGTGGTGGACGGTGAGAACATCCGCTGCTGTTATCACGGCTGGACTTACGATTGCTCGGGCCGTTGCGTCGACATTCCCTATCTGGGCAAGGACCGTTTGCCCAACGGCGTGCGCTCGTACCCGTGCCGCGAGGAACAGGGGCTGATCTTCGTATTTCCCGGCAATCCCGCGCTGGCTGAGGAACGCGCATTGCCGCCGCTCGCCTCGGTGGGCGACAAGGCCTACAAGACGCGCCGTTTCGGCCGCGAAGTGAAGTGCCACTACTCGTTCATGCACGAGAACCTGATGGACATGAACCATCAGTTCCTGCACCGCAAGCAGATGGGGCAGATGCGCGCGCGTTCGCTGGGACGCCGGCGCGGCGACGACTGGGTCGAAGTCGACTACACCTTTGCGCGTATGGCCGGCGAACAGCCGATCGGCGAGGCGCTGGTGTTTGGCCAGAGCCGTAAGGGTACGCAAGGCGCGGACAAGGACGTGATGACCATCCGCACCCAGTATCCGTATCAGACGTTGCAGATCCGCACTTCGGATTCAACTCTGGTGATGAACCTGTGGATCGTCTACGTGCCGGTGGATGCCGAGCAACGTACCAATCGCACTTTCGGTCTGTTGTCGATTCGCAAACCGGGCATTCCGGTTCTGCTGGATATGGCGTGGCCGCTGCTGGTCTGGTTCACCGAGCGGATTTTCAAGGAAGACCGCTGGATTGTCGAGCGTGAACAGGAAGCGCACGACCGCCAGGGGGCGGACTGGAATCACGAGGTGTTCCCGGTGATCAACGAACTGCGCGCCTTGCTGCGCGAATGTGGTGCGCCGCCTTCGGCCGGTCACTTCAAGGGCGTGCGGATCGGGCCTGCCGAGGCGACGACCTGACGCCGTTGGCCGACGCGCGTTCGGCGGCGGTCTCCGTTTCATTGTTTGTTCACGCGGATGCCGGTCTTTGACAGACCGGCATCCGCGTTTGTTTTGGGTTGCGCATTTCTGCCTTTGGCCGCCTGCTGTTTGCGCACCAATCTGCAATTCATCCGAAAAGCACTCCCTAATGTCCGTTGTCGGCGACTGAAATTGACTTAACTAAGGGCCGGGGCTTTAGCAATTCACGTTCCCGAGTCTTACATTCCGCATTCCATTTCAGGGCTTGCCTAAAAGGCCGGTTACCCGCAGTTCTTTGAACAATCAACGGCAGGGTTGCGCAAATGAAACGCCTACTCTCGATGCTCGTTCCTATGGCGGGGGCAATGTGTAGTACTGCTAACGCTCAAAGCAGCCTGACGATCAACGGAACGACCTACACCTATTGTGCGGCGGAGAACCAGCGATGCTCGTTCACGGGCAGTGCGCTGGTAGTGTTCGGCACGACGAGTCCTTCGCTGATGTACGACATTAATGGACCCTTTACGAACGGCGTGCAATGTCAGAACGGTGTGGTCTCAGCGAATGATCCTGCGTATGGCTATGCGAAGAGTTGCTGGTATGGGCCGAGCGCGACGCCAACTCCCACGCCGACCCCCACGCCAACTCCCACCCCGACGCCGCCAGGTATGTTCACGAAATGTGCGACGGAGAACGGGCTATGTGCGTTTGTTGGAACAAAGCCGGTGACGTATGGAGGTAGCACGACCGCTAACAATGTGACGGAAACGTTTGCTAACGGGGTGACCTGTTCCAACACTGCCTTTGGAATCGATCCTGATCCGGGTGCTTTGAAGAGTTGCTGGATTCCTACGACGGTGACACCGACACCGACACCGACACCGACACCGACACCGACACCGACACCGACACCGACACCGACACCGACACCGACACCGACACCGACACCGACACCGACACCGACACCGACACCGACACCAACGCCGACACCGACACCGACACCAACGCCGACACCAATGCCAACGCCAACGCCAACGCCAACGCCAACGCCAACGCCAACGCCAACGCCCGCAGGCTCCATCACCTGCGCAAAGCCCACGATTGCCGCAACCGGCACACCCAACGGCCTGATCGCAGCCGACACACCATCCACGGATGGCACCCGCCTATTTGCCGAAGCCAGCGCCTTCCCGGTGTCGTTCATCACGGCAGCGCCTTCGTCGGACACCGTCGTATGGTCCATGCAGGACCAACTGGGCAATATCAAAGGCAGCGGCTCGTTCGCGGTCCCAGGCGGCACGCAGACCAGCACGATGTCGTGCAACGCGGCCGTCTCCGGCTATTTCGCTCTCACCGCGACGCTTTCCAAAGCAGGGGGCGCCTTGCCTCAAGCCGGCACGCGGCCCGCTGGAATCATAACGTTCGGAATCCTGCCTAATTTGTCCGGCACGATTCCGGCTGTGGCGTATGCGTATCAGGAGCAGCATCGCTTCGGCATGCAGGGTTTCAACGACAACGGTCCCATGCTGACGGACCTCGGCATCTCGCAGACCATCGACAACCGCCAGCTCGCCGTGATGGAACCTGACGCCGCCAACACCTGGACGCCGTCGCTATCCGACCTCGATCCGTTCTACACGAGCGGGCGCATCATGCGGCTGATCCGTCTGGACGGCATCCCGGCATGGGCGAGCCCAACCGGCGCCTTTGAGGACGACACTAATGCGCCGATCAGCGAGACCTACTATCAGAACTTCATGGCGCGGGTGGGAACCGATTCGGCAGCGATTCGCGAAGCCTACTTTCCGAACCAGCAATACGACTACTACCAGGTGACGTGGGAACCGCAATGGGCCGATTCCGCCGCCAACTTCGTGGCTATGTATGCCGCGGTCTACAAAGGCCTGCACTCCACGGATTCCAATGCAGTCGTGATGGGCACGACCAACGCCTTTCCGGGCAATTGCGCGTCGCAATGCACGCAAGGCTACTTGCAGACTTATGTTCCGCTCGGCCTTGGCAGTTATATCGACGGCGTGACCACGCATAGCTACTACAACGCCGGGACGTATCCGGCCCATCCGCCCGAACAGTACGACACGGACCCGAATCCCGCCAACGTCGCGAATGCGTTGGATCAGCAGTTGCGCGCGCTACGCGCCGAAATGCAGTCGTTCAAGCCGAACATGCGCCTGTGGTCCACGGAGCTTGGCATCAGTTACGATGCGGGCGCCGCTTACGGTCCAAGCTATCCGCCGGCTAATCAGTTGTACGGGCAGGCGGCGGTCGCGATACGCGCGCACCTCATCATCCTCGGCGAAGGGGCGCAGGTGACGTACTTCTTCTACGGTGCGGACTATCCATCCGAAATCGGCGAGGGTACGTTCTTCGATATTGTCGATCCGCAGGGGCAATACGGCGCCACCAATCTGAGCCCCAAACCCGAAGCGCTGGCGATGGCTGCGTTAACTCGCGTGATCGACGGCACGCAAACGCTGGGTCACCTCAACGGCTTGCCGTCGATGGTGTATGGCTATGCGTTCCAGCAACTTAACGGCGGCTCCGTGATCACCGCACTGTGGACGCACAACAATGCCGCGTGGCCAACCTCGGCAGGCACGTACAGCGCCACTTACAGCACGACGTATGCGCTTACCGTGGATTCGGCGGGGACGAGCGGACATGTGACGGTGATCGACATGATGGGCAATCCGTCCTCGGTGGCATACAGCAACGGCGTGGTGAACCTGACGCTGACGGAATCGCCGATCTACGTGGTGTCGTCCAATGTGGCGGCGATGCAGAGCAATGTGACTGCGCCAGTGGGATATGTGGGGCAGTAGCGGTACGAGTGACGAACGCAGACGTGAGTTATCATGGAAGCCTACGTGACTGGCGAGGCAAGATGGGTCACCATCGGGAAGCGTAGAAATTCGACCGCCGTTCGCCTGGGCATCCTGATCGTTCTCTCTGGAGACTTCCGATGACTGCCCCGATATCTATTCTGAATTTTTCAGCCCGCTTCTTTTCATCTTCGTCACCCGCGCATCCGCGTGACGCCGCATTTCCCTTTCATTGCATTCGTGTGTCGCGCGTAAGCGGCAATATCACTGCAATCGTCGGGAGATAAGATATGGACAACCAATCAAAATGTCTGCTCCTGGACGGCAAGGCGGTCGCGGCGCTGGATGAACATGAACTGACCGCGCGCGTGGCCGCGCTCAAGGCGCGAAATGGCAGCCGCACGCCGATTCTTGCCACCATTCTGGTCGGCGACGATCCGGCTTCCGCCACCTACGTGCGTATGAAGGGCAACGCATGCCGACGCGTCGGCATGGATTCGCGCCTCGTTGCACTGCCTGCCAGCAGCAGCACGGATGAAGTCCTCGCTGAGATCGACCGTCTCAATGCGGATGCGGACGTACACGGGATTTTGCTGCAACATCCGGTGCCTGCTCAGGTCGACGAGCGCCGCTGTTTCGACCGCATCTCCATGCTCAAGGACGTCGACGGCGTAACGAGTCACGGTTTCGGGCGCATGGCGCTCGGCGAGGCGGCGTTCGGTCCTGCTACGCCTACCGGCATCATGCGGTTGCTCGCTCACTACGGCATCGAACTGGCGGGAAAGCGCGCGGTCGTGGTCGGACGCAGCGCGATTCTGGGCAAACCGATGGCGCTGATGCTGTCGAACGCAAACGCGACGGTCACCTTGTGCCACTCGCGGACCATGAATCTCGAAGCGGAAGTGCGGCGCGCGGAAATCGTCGTGGGTGCGGTGGGCAAGCCGAGGTTCATTGCCGGTCACTGGATCAGCGACGGCGCGGTCGTGGTCGACGCCGGCTACCATCCTGGCGGCGTCGGCGATATCGAACTCGACGGCCTTGCCAGCCGCTGTGCGGCCGTCACGCCGGTGCCGGGCGGCGTCGGTCCGATGACCATTGCGACGCTGATCGCACAGACGGTGGACGCGGCCGAGCAAGCCATGGCTTAAACGGCTCGGCGTGATTCGCGCGCAGTCCGCAGATACGCAAACCATTTGACCAAAAATTTAACGCACGTTAGCATCGCCTCATGATCTCCGCTAACCGCTCCCTCGTCCGTTTTACGCGCGCATGCTGTCAAAGCCTGCCAGAGGGAGCTTGCGTCTAGCGCGTCGTTTGACGTCACGTCCGAGCAAGTCCTGATGGCCACCCGTTGAAAACCGGTGGCCTTTTTGTTTTTGTGCTTCCCGATACTGCCGATATTCACCACACGGAAATTCCGATGGCTCTTGTTCTGTACGACACCTGGTCACGCACTGTGCGCCCATTCATTGCCTTGCAGCCCGGTCACGCGGGTCTGTACTGCTGCGGACCGACCGTGTACGACCACGCGCATATCGGTAATCTGCGGACGTATGTGTTCGAGGACGTGCTGCGGCGCGTCCTTGTGCTAAACGGCCACGAGGTGCGGCACGTCGTCAATATCACCGACGTCGGTCATCTGGTCTCCGACGCCGACGAAGGCGAAGACAAGATGGAAAAGGGCAGCCGGCGCGCAGGCGCATCGGCCTGGGAGATTGCCGAGCGCTACACGCGCGCCTTCATGAGCGACTGGCACGCGCTCAATTTATTGGAGCCCACTCTCTGGTGCCGCGCAACGGACCACATTGCGGAGCAGATCGACTTCATCGCGGAATTAGAGCAAAACGGCTACACGTACCGCACGAACGACGGCGTGTACTTCGACACCAGCCGGCAAGACGACTACGGTTATCTGGCGCGTCTCGACCATGCGGGTTTGCAGGCCGGCAAACGCGTGGCATTGGGCGAGAAACGGCACGTCACCGACTTTGCGTTGTGGAAATTCAGTCCACCTGACACGACACGTCAAATGGAATGGGACAGTCCGTGGGGACGTGGATTTCCAGGCTGGCATATCGAGTGTTCGGCGATGTCCGCGAGGTATCTGGGCTCGTGGTTCGACATCCACTGCGGCGGCGAAGATCACATTGCCGTGCATCACAGCAATGAGATTGCGCAGACGCAGGCTCGCTACGGTACACGGCTTGCCAACTTCTGGATGCACGGCCACTTCCTGACGCTCGACGCTGCGAAGATGTCCAAGTCGAGTGGCGACTTCCTGCGTCTGCAGAGTTTGACGGAACGCGGCGTCGATCCGCTGGCGTACCGTTATCTATGCCTGAGCGCGCATTATCGAAGCAAGCTGCGCTTCAACCATGAGGCGCTCGATGCCGCGCAAGCCGCGCTAGACAGATTGCGCAAGGCGTATGCGAGCTGGCCCGCAGGCGGTACGGCGGATGCGGACTACGTCGCACGCTTTAATGCGGAGGTCAATCAGGATCTCAACGTACCGCGCGCACTGGCTGTCCTGTGGGAGGTCGTGCGAAGCGATTTGCCGGTGGCCACGCGACGCGCCACGGTCGACGCATTTGAGCCCGTGCTGGGCTTGCGATTGGCGCAGTGGCGGTTAGATGCGTTCGAGATTCCGGCTGATGTCACGACGCTGGCGCAAGAACGCGAGAAGGCTCGCGCTGCTAAAGACTGGGCCGAGGCTGATCGTCTGCGAGAGATCTTAAGGACCCAAGGGTGGCAGATTAAAGACGGCGCTGACGGACAGCAGTTAAGTCCGCTCGATTAGATCGACTAGCAAGTCAACTGTATGGGGAGTGCGCTACGATCGTTGCCTGCACGCTGCGTGTCTATGCCGGATGATTTTGGGCAGCCAAAACGACGTCTTGAACGATGCTCCATACATGAAAAACGCCCGCACCTTCTTCGACCAGCTCAACCAGGACTACCTGACGCTCCATCGAAAGGAGGGCGAGCTTTTCTGGCTGACGCACACCGGCCAAAGCGATGATCACGACGCGCACGGCGCAGCTGGACTCGCGCGTAAAACTTTCCTCGCCGATCCGCAGCATCTGGCGCAAAGCCGCGAACATCTCGCGAGGCTCGAAGCCGCCGCGCCGTCGGCCGAGCGCGATGCGCTGGTGACGGGGCTGCGTGGCTGGATCGCGACCTTCGAGGGCAACGCGATGGACGGCGAACGCGCCGCGTCGTTGCTGGCGGAATTGATGGCGATGGATGCCGACCTCTTTGCACGTCGCCAGGCGTACAAGATGCATCACGTAGGTGCATCGGGGAAAAGCGAAGAAGCCTCGCCCTCCGCACTGCGTGCAAATCTGGCGTCCAACCCGGACGACGCCGCGCGCCAAAGCTCGCACGACGCATTGCAAGGACTCGAACGCTGGGTGCTGGAAAACGGTTTCCTCAAGATCGTCGCGACGCGTAACGCATTGGCGCGTGAGCTCGGCTACCGCGACTTCTTCGAGTACCGCTTACGCACGCGCAGCGGCATGAGTCCCGAGCAACTCTTCACCATCTTCGACGAATTCGAGCAGAAGACCCGCGACGTGCATTTCGCATCGTTGAATCGCCTCGTCGCGCAACATGGCGACGCAGCCTTGCAACCGCACAATCTGCCGTACCGGATGCGTGGCGCAGTCATGCAGCGGGCGGACGACTACTTCCCCTTCGGCAAGGCGCTGGAACGTTGGGCGGAGTCGTTCCGACGGCTGGGTGTGACCTATCGCGGCGCGCGGCTGGAAATCGATCTGCTGGACCGGCCAGGCAAGTTTCCGACGGGGTTTTGCGTGGCGCCCACGGCTTGCTATCGCGACGACAACACCGGCTGGCTGCCCGCCGACGTCCGTCTTACGTCGACAGCACGTCCGCGACAAGCCGGCGCGGGACTGCAAGGTATCAACGTGCTGTTCCATGAAGCGGGGCACGCCGCGCATCTTTCGAATGTGACGCTCAATTCGCCCTGTTTTTCGCAGGAATTCACGCCGACCGCGCCCGCGTACCTCGAAGCACAGGCGAAATTCTTCGAAGCGCTGCCGGGCGACCCGTGCTGGATCAAACGATACGCCCGCAACGCGGCAGGCGAGCCGATGCCCGATGAGATGATCCGCGAACGTGTCGAATCGATCCAGGTGTTTCGCGCTTATGGCGAGCGACGCGATCTGATACCCACGTACTTCGAACAGGCGCTGTACGCCATGGACGATGCAAAGCGCACGACGGAGTCGGTGCTCGAACTGGCGCGCTCGTTGACATTGCGCATTCTCGGCGTGCCGGATTTCACGGCCTATGTGCTGACCACGCCGCATCCCATCTATCACGACATCGCCGTGTATTACCACGGTTATCTGCTGGCGAAGATGGCGGCATCGCAAACGCGCGAGTATCTGACGCGCAAGCTGGGTTATATCGTCGACAACCCCGCAGTAGGACCGTTGCTCGCGCAACATTGCTGGGCGACGGGCAACAGTTTGACGCTCGATCAAACGGTGCGAAACATGACGGGCGAGCGGTTGACCTCGTCTTACCTGGCGCAGGAATGCAATCGTTCGCCGCATGAAGCGTGGGCGCTCGCGCAGGAGGCTGTCGAGCGGGCCGATCGCATGGCGAACGCGAGTGCCGGGAGCGACGGTGACCTCGACGCATCGATTTCGATCGTGCACGGCGCGCAATGCATTGCGACCAATGACGAATCTTTGGAGGCGATGTACGCCGCGTTTGAGGCCTGGATCGAGTGCACATAAAACTTGTGTCAATCGGCGTGATCGATTATAAAAACATATCCCGGTCACGAGCCGGGACAACGACTGTCTAACGTTCACTCGCGGAGGATGCTATGTCACCGTTAAACGTAATGCCGCACTAATTTCCCCATCTTCTACGCAGCACGCGTGGTCTTTTATTGGCCGCCCCTCGCCGTGTTGCGCAGTGTGCCTTGCCTTTTTCCCGCTTTACTCTGCTTGCACGCGTCGTCGTTGCGCCGTCCCACGGCCGCCGCCGCGCTTTATGCTATTGAGCGCTTCTGAGCCTGCTTCGCCCGGCGTTTTGCCGCCTGGATAGAGAGGGCCCCAGACATTCCCTCGTCTGATGCAACGGCTGATCAGAGCCGCGGATGACGCACGCCTGCTGGATTTGCGCAGGCCTGTGCGTCGCGCGACAAGCGTGAATTTTCCATGGATTGCAAAGCAGAGATGAAACCTCAATCTACCTTGGCCGCTAAACGGCAGCGCGATGCAACGCGGCGCCGAGCGACCGCAAGTGTTCCCGAACGCCCGAGCCTGGACGCGCTGGAAGCGCGTTGGAGCGAATCCTGGCAAACGCAGCAGATCTACCGCTTCGATCGCCAGGCGCCGCGCGACGACGTTTTTTCAATCGATACGCCGCCGCCCACCGTCTCGGGTTCGTTGCACGTGGGCCACGTGTTTAGCTACACGCATGCGGATATCATTGCCCGCTATCGGCGCATGACCGGCAAGAGCGTTTTCTATCCAATGGGATGGGACGACAACGGTTTGCCGACCGAGCGGCGTGTCGAGAATTTCTACGGCGTGACATGCGATCCAGACGCGGCGTATGAGCCGCACTATCGGGAGCCCACCGAACCGGCCGCACGTCGTGCGGAATTTGCGCGGATCAGCCGGCGCAACTTTATCGAACTGTGTCATAAGCTGACTGCCATCGACGAACGCTCTTTCAGAGATCTGTTCGTGCGTCTTGGCATCTCGGTGGACTGGAGTCTTAACTACGCTACGATCGACAACCGGTCGCAGCGTTCAAGTCAGTTGGCATTCCTGCGTAATTTGCAGCGAGGCGAATTGTATAGCCAGGATGCGCCGTGTCTATGGGACGTCACGTTCCAGACCGCGGTTGCCCAGGCAGAACTCGAAGATCGAGAAATCGCCGGCGCGTACCATGATCTTTGTTTCAGCGGCCCGAACGGCAGGTCTGTCGTGATTGCCACGACACGCCCTGAGCTGCTGCCGGCTTGCGTCGCGCTGGTGGCTCATCCCGACGATGCGCGCTATCGTTATCTGGTGGGAAGCACGGTGCGCTCGCCGCTATTCGAGGCCGACGTGCCGGTTCTGGCGCATCCGCTTGCGGAGCCCGCGAAGGGTACAGGTCTGGCGATGGTCTGCACCTTCGGCGATCTCACCGACGTGATCTGGTGGCGCGAACTCAAGCTGCCGACGCGCTGTGTGATCAGCAAAGACGGGCGTCTGCAGGACGAAATGCCGGCATGGCTCGAGTCACCGCGAGCCCGACAGGCATATGCGCGCCTCGCCGGCGAATCCATTGCACGCGCCCGCAACCGGATTGTCGAACTGTTGACGGAAAACGGTGCTTTGGCCGCGCCCCCACGGCCGATCATGCATAGCGTCAAATACTTCGAGAAGGGCGATCGTCCACTGGAGATCGTGGCCACGCGGCAATGGTATTTGCGCAGCGGCGGGCGGGACGATGCCTTGCGCGCGCAATTGCGTGAGCGAGGCATGCAACTGAACTGGCATCCAGAATATATGGCTGCACGCTATGACAACTGGGTGGCGGGGCTGAATAGCGATTGGCTGATCAGTCGGCAGCGCATATTCGGCGTGCCGATTCCGCTGTGGTATCCGCTCGATGCGAGAGGCGAGCCTGACTACAGCAAGCCGCTACTGCCGCATGAATCCGCGTTGCCGGTCGATCCGCGCTCGCATGTTCCCGTGGGCTATGACGAGGCGCAGCGTGGTCAAGCGCATGGTTTCGTGGGCGAGGCCGACATCATGGACACGTGGGCCACCAGTTCGCTGACGCCGCAGATAGCAGGTGGCTGGCAGGAGCCGGACGGATGCTTCGCGAACATCTTCCCGATGGATCTGCGTCCGCAAGGCCACGAAATTATTCGCACCTGGCTGTTCTACACGATGGTGCGCGCGGAGTTAGAGACGCACACCGCGCCGTGGCAGCACGCCATGCTGTCCGGCTGGATTCTCGATCCGGCCCGCAAGAAGATGTCCAAATCGAAGGGCAACGTGATCACGCCGATGGCGTTGCTCGACACCTACGGCTCGGACGGCGTGCGTTATTGGGCGGCGCAGGGCGGCCCGGGCACGGATACGGTCTTCGAAGAAAAGCAGATGAAGGTGGGCCGCAGGCTTGCACTCAAACTGCTGAATGTGTCGAAGTTCGCGCTGGGTTTCGGCGGCGACCCGCACGGATGCATTACCGAAGCCCTCGATCACGCCATGATGCATCGTTTGACGGCCGTGGTTGCGGACACAACGAATGCGCTGGAGGCGTTCGAGTACCACCGCGCCATCGAACACACGGAAAGTTTTTTCTGGTGGTATTGCGATGACTATGTCGAACTCGTAAAGGGTCGGGCCTATGGTGAAGGGGCGAAGGCCGAGTCGGCCTGTCATGCCCTGGCGGCATCGCTCTCGGTGCTGCAGCGGTTGTTTGCGCCGTTTCTGCCGTTCGCCGCAGAAGAATGCTGGTCCTGGTGGATGGAGGGATCGGTGCATACGGCGCCGTGGCCCATCGTTGAAACGTTCGATACGTCAAGCGCAGATGACGCGATTTCGTTCGCCCCATTGATCGGGATGGTGTCGGAAACGTTAGGCGAGATTCGTAAAGCCAAATCGGAGGCCAAGCTGTCGATGAAGGCTGAGGTGCGGCGAATCGTGATCGAAGGCTTGCCAGGCCAGCTAGCGCTGCTTAAGCTCGCACAGGGCGACTTATGCGAAGCAGGGCAGGTCAGCCAGTGCGAAATGCGAACGGCAGATTTGTTTCGTGTGCAAGTGGAGCTATCCTGAGCGGCCCGGCACTCAACCTCGGAATCACTTATGTATCCATCAATCGAACCCTATAAGCACGGCTTTCTCGATACTGGCGACGGACACCAGGTCTACTGGGAGTTATGCGGCAACCCCAACGGCAAGCCCGCCGTGTTTCTGCACGGCGGCCCTGGCGGCGGCTGCAGCCCGGATCATCGCCGCCTGTTCGACCCGGCTCGCTACAACGTGCTGCTGTTCGATCAGCGTGGGTGCGGCCGTTCCAGGCCGCATGCGAGTCTCGACAACAACACGACGTGGGATCTGGTGGCGGATATCGAACGGTTGCGCGAGATGCTGGGGGTCGAGCAATGGCTCGTGTTCGGCGGGTCGTGGGGCAGCTCGCTTGGTCTTGCTTATTCGGAGACGCATCCGCAGCGGGTCAGCGCGTTGATTGTGCGCGGCATCTTCACGATGCGTCGCGCCGAACTGCTGTGGTACTACCAGGAAGGTGCGTCGTGGCTGTTTCCCGATCTCTGGGAGGGTTTCCTCGCGCCGATTCCTGTCGAGGAACGCGGCGATCTGATGGCCGCGTATCGCCGCCGCCTGACCGGCACGGACGAAGCGGTGAAACGCCAGGCCGCGCGCGCATGGAGCTTGTGGGAAGGCCGCACCATCACCTTGTTGCCCAGCCCCGAACTGGAACAGCACTTCAGCGAGGACGATTACGCGCTCGCTTTCGCGCGGATCGAAAACCACTACTTCGTCAATGATGGCTTCGTCGAGGAAGGGCAACTGTTGCGCGACGCGCATCGTCTCGCGGATATTCCCGGCGTGATCGTGCAGGGCCGTTACGACGTAGCCACGCCGGCACGCACCGCGTGGGATCTGTCCAAGGCCTGGCCGAAAGCCAGTTTGCAGATCGTGCCTGACGCCGGGCATGCTTATAACGAGCCCGGCATTTTGCAGGCCTTGATTGCGGCGACGGATCGGTTTGCGAGCTAAAGCGGGCGGGTGCGCGTTGCAGCCTTAGAGCTGCGATATCCGTGCAAAAGTCCGCGGATATCGCAGTGCCACGCGTTCGCGGTGACGACTTCAGGACTTCGCTTGAGCGCGGATCAACCGCACGCCCCAGCCCGTGCGGATCGTGCCGTCGCTTTGCTGAATGTCGGCGAGCGCCTCGATGAAGCGCTTTTTCAGACGCGCTTTGGCTGATGCCGAGAGCCGGTCGACATCGTAGGTCTCGGCCAGCGAGCCCCACAATTCGTCGGGAAGCGGTTCCCAGGCGATATCCAGATCTTCGAACTGTGGATTGTCGAAATCGCGCTCGAGCAGTCCGGTCCAGCCTTGCGCGCTACGGGTGCGCGCATCGCCGAAGTGGAGTGACGTAGCGTCTTCCCGCAGAATAGGCAGGAGAACGCTGAGCAAAACCTCTTTCGCTTCACCTAGCAAAAAGCTGCGTCCGACGATCGTAGCGAATTGCCCGCGCGGACGAAGCACGCGGCGGATTTCCCCGATCACGCGCTCGATATCGTCCATCAACATCAAGGCCATGTGCGACAGCACACAATCGACGCTGCCCGTTTCGATGGACAGTTCCTGCGCACGCTCTTTAAGCAGCACGACATCGGCCGGCAGCGCGGCTCGCGCTACATCCAGTTCGCCCTGGCTCATGTCGACACCGATCAGCTTTAGCGCGGGCCCCTGGCCATTGCGCAGCAGCTTGAGCAGATGTCCGTCGCCGCAAGCAAGATCGAGGACCGTAAGCGGCCCTGTCGATTCAGGCACGCACGCTGCGAGCGCCGCATAGGACGACGCATATTCGGCCACGGGGGAACGCGCACGATGAGGCGCAAACGCGGTGGTCGTCGCACCAGGCTGACGCCGATGAAAGTCCTGCAGATACGTTTCGACGGGGGACAACGCTGTCATGCGTAATGGCTCCAGGCAAACAGAGGACTCAATCCGGGTCGAGATTCCGCGGCAACTCGCCAAGCTGGCGGAACACGGCAAGCCAGTCTTCGAGATGCCATGTTTTTGCCACCCGGTCGTCACGCATCTGGTGAAAAGAATGAATCGCGAACGTGATGTGCTTCGAGCTGGCGGCAATGCCCAGCAGTTGCCCGGATTGCGTGCCGCCGACCTCCGCGCGCACGCCCACGCGATCGCCGTGAATCAGCAGATCGAGAATCTCGATGTGCATATCGGGAAGCGCGGTGGCCAGATTGTGGAAGATGGGAATCATCTGGTCGGGCCCAGATGTCGCGCCGCGCGGCTCGGGAAGGTATTCCCAATCGGGCGTGACGACGCTTCGCAACAAGGCGATATCTTTGTTTTGGATGGCCTGGTAGAACGTCTTGATCGCTGTCTGCGCGACCTGTTCGCTTGGGCTGACGGTCATGATCGACGACTCCTGAAGAATGCTGGCTGAACGCATCGTAAGAATGCACTGCGCGCGCGTGATCAGGCAAGCAGTTTGCGAACAGAGCGTCCGCAGCGATCAATTGAGCATCGACTGACGTCAGCCGCCGACCAGCGACATGCGAACCATGGGATAGACCTTACCCGATGCCGACAGCCGGCGCGGCGTCGCGCGAAGTTCCGAGTAACGGTCGTCGCGGTCGATCCAGCGTCCGCGCACGGCCGACGCCAGTTGCTCGACGGAAGCGCTCTGCGTCAACCAGGGCCGGAGGTCCGTGCCGTGCGTGGCAAAAAGGCAGGTATAGAGTTGACCGTCCGCCGAGACGCGGGCGCGCGAACAGGATCCGCAAAACGGCTGCGACACGCTGGCGATGAAGCCGACTTCGCCTCCGCCATCCGCGTGGCGATAGTTGACGGCGGTGCCCGTCGGTTCGCCGTCGAGCACGGGCGTCAAAGGAAATTCCGTTTCGACGATGCCACGTGCTTCGCGCGCCGTGACCACCTTGGTCTTCGACCAGTCGTCCGCGCCGCCGACATCCATGTATTCGATGAAGCGCACGGCGACGCCGCTGCCCTTGAACAGCCGGACGAGCGGCAGGATCTGATGGTCGTTGACGCCGCGTTCGATGACCGCATTGACCTTAAGCGGCGCGAGTCCAACCGCTCGGGCCGCTTCGATGCCATCCAGAATCCGCGACACCGGCATGTCGACGTCGCTCATGCGGCGGAATACGGCGTCATCCACTGCGTCGAGGCTGACGGTCACGCGATTGAGGCCGGCGTCGCGCAACGAGCGCGCCTTGGCGGCCAGCAGGGAGCCGTTGGTGGTCAGGGCGAGCTCCATCGGCTTGCCGCTCGCAGTGGTCAGTTTCGCGAGCTGTTCGATCAGGGATTCGAGCCCACGGCGCAGCAGCGGTTCACCGCCGGTAATGCGGATTTTTTCTACGCCGAGCAGCGCGAATGCTTTTGCGAGCTTGACCATCTGTTCGAACGACAGACGTTGCGCGGAAGGCAGGAACGGGTAATCGGCGCCGAAGACGTCGCGCGGCATGCAGTATGTGCAGCGGAAGTTGCATTGATCGATGACGGACAGACGCAAATCCCGCAGCGGACGATTGAGCTTGTCGAAGGCGGGCGTATTCTCGCCGAGGGCTCCGCGATGGCGGAGTTCGGTATCTGCGGCGATGGGCGCGTCGATGAGGTTCACGATCTATCCGAAAGTGGCCCGCGCGCCCGGAATGGAGCGGCGCCAAGCCCGTGACTATCCGGTTAGCAGGATACTGTGTCCCTTCTGTGCACGGGACGCACAGTCTGAATCAAATTCAGGGAGTACAGTTTTTGGCGCGGCGCGCTGCAGCAGTTCGAGCAGCAGCGAATCGAGCGGGTTGACTATGCCCTGGCGGCACATCAACTGACGATAGTCGCAGATCGACAGGCACTTGCGTTGGCCGTCCTGTACAGCGCGATCAGGAAGACGTGTCGCGCCTGCTTTGCTCCTCGACGGTGTAGATTGCCTCGGGCGCGACTTCCAGCCGGGCTTTGGGGATCGGGTCGCCGCTCGCATCGGAGAAGCCATACGTGCCGTCCGCAATCTTCTGCAGCGCCCGCTGGATGTCCTGAATGCGGCGATCGTTCACGTCATGTAGTGCCTGGTTGATTTCGTTCTGCGTCATGCCTTGCGCGGTGTCTTCGAATTCGGCGGCTTCTTCGCCATGCTCCTGTTCGTCGGCGCGCGCGTTTGCGATGGTGTTTTCCTCGCCGCCCAGCAATTGCCGGCGCATGGCCTCGAGGCGTGTGCGTTGTTGCGCGATGAACTCCGCGCTTAAGGCAGCGGGACCGGACATGGTGTGTCTCCTGGGAGCGTGGCGCTTGCGGCCCTTGCGCGAGCGATACAGCAACGCATATTCAACGGGCCTCAGATCAGCATAGGAGAAGTTGGCGGAAGTCCCAATGACATCGCAGTCAATATGAAGGCTTACTAAAGACGCGCAACCGCATAGTGGGGCGTCATCCGCAAAATTACCGTGTGGCAAGTATTGCTGAATGAATCGCAAGCGGCGCTTGATCGTCTTGTGGATTGATGGATTGGCACTACACTGGTGAACTGGGCGTGCCGGCTGACGGACTCTGCAAATTACGCACCCGGCGCCTGGAATGCGTGACCGTTGGTCTCGGGTTGACTCGAGCCTTTCTCATTCGACAGGAGCAGACCATGCAGACCCACAGCGTTGTGTACGGCGACTTTTCGATTGTCGTGCGCCCGTTGCAGAACGCACTCGGCGCATGGATTGCAGATGTGAGTGTGACACGCGGCGATCAGACCGTGGTCGATACCCGGCCCTTGACGGTGCAGCCTGAATGGTTGACCGAAGAAGAGGCGGTGCGGGACGGTGAAGAATGGGGCCGCCGCTTCATCGATCGTGAGTTCAACACGCATCCATCGGACTCGTGGGTGGCAGACCGCGCGCGTGCGGAAGTGTGGTTCCGCGATACCGGCAAATCGTAGCTCAACGTCGTTTCAGATGGGCCTGAAGCGCGTGTGTGTCGAGCGTCGATAGGCCTTCGCTAATCTGCTCGAAGATCATGCGTCGCGCGTCCGAAACACGCGCGCGCAAGCCAAACGTGTGGCCAGCTCTTTAGCTACTCACAGGAAACAGTGCATCTCCGCGGCGTAGCTAATGCACGATTCATGCGAGGGGATAATGGTGGTCCGCTACCTGGCTGCGAAATCATTGCGGTGACCTCGTGAGCAGACGCCTTGGCGATGCGACACGTCAGGCGCGTGCGATGCCGCGCAGCCTTCATTCAAATTTAACTGTACATAGGCGGGTGATGTACACGAGCCTCCGGGATATGGTTTGTCATGTATAAAAAGGGCGTGGCTTTAGAGATTCAGTTCGCCCCCGAGCGACTCAACGATGCTGCGGGGGATCCTTACTGGATCGATTTAACGCTAAGTGAAGCGCAATCGCTTCTCCAGACCCTGCAAACGCAGTTAGCCGCGAACAGCGCAGGCACGGCTGCGCCGCTGGTCGTGGGTCTCGATGATGCACACGGCGCGGGTGAAACGCGGCGTGCAGATTCATCTGCGCCTATCGCCGTGCAAGATATGCCGCCTGGCGACTTCAAACAGTGGGTGTGTGTAATCTGCGGCTGGATCTACGACGAAGCCGCCGGCGTGCCGGAAGAGGGCATTGCCCCCGGCACTCGCTGGGTGGACGTGCCGGAGGACTGGCGCTGTCCGCTGTGCGATGTTGGCAAAGAGGATTTCGCGCTGGTCGAGTTCTAGGCGAGGTGGGGATGCAGGCGGGAGCGGCCCTGCAAAAATCCGTACAGCGCGCTGACCCACAGGATCGCTCCGGTTGCAAACTCCGTGAGCCACCGCGCCGCGTTGATCCCATCGGGATTGCATGACGCCCACGCATCAAGTCCCGTCGAGAATGCCGCGCAGATAATCGACATAGCGCTCGAAAGCACGCCGTCCCGCCGCGGTCATGGCTACGCGCGTGCGCGGTTTTTTGCCGACAAAATCCTTGGTGATCTCGATGTAGCCGCATTTCTCCAAGGTGGCGAGATGGGCGCCGAGATTGCCCTCAGTGGCGTCGACAATCGTGCGCAGCCGCACGAACTCGATGAGCTCGCGATTCGGCAACGCCTTGAGCGCCGCCATGATCTTGAGGCGGACCGGCTGGTGGATGGTTTCGTCTAGCTGGTCCATTCAGGCAGTCCTCAGCCAGAGACCGGCCAGCATCAGCGAGCCGCCGCCGAGCGCCGCCATCCAGAGAAAAAAGTAAGCGGGAAACAGGTAATAACCGACGAGTGTAAGCGCCGCCATGGCGGCACCGGTGATGGTCAAACGAGCGCCGACCCATACGCCGCTTAGCACGTAGAACAACGCCACGATCAAGGCAATCAGGGCAGCGGATTGCTGACCTGTGACAGGCTGAAATATATTCAGTACGACGATATAAAACGCCAGAATGACAACGATGGAGGCAAGCCAGCGCCATGCACTGCCGTTCGTCGCTGCGTGTTTGCCCCGGCAACCAAGGAAAATACAGCCGCCTACGCCGATCACATCCAGCGTCATCCAGATCCACGAGACGCGCGCGGGAAAGAAATTCGTCAAGCCGAAGCCGATTAGCCAGACCACGCCCCACAGCACCAGCATCGGAGCGAACCGCTGATACCGGTAGAGCTGGCCGCTGCGGTGGCTGACCGCCTCGACTTCACGCAAGGCCTGCGACGCTTGTTCAGAGGAAAGTGTCATGACGACTCCTTCAAAGGTGATTTCAGAGAACTCTATGCGACAGAGTAGAAAATCGCAAGTCGTTTCATTACGTGGTTTCAGACTCAGTCCATCACGGCGACGCAGGGAAATATCGCTGAAAAAACTGCTTCTATTCATCAAGCATAATTGCAAATGAGAATCGTTTGCAATTATGCTTGTTTTGTCTCATCATTAGACGTGCCTCAACGCTTCGACTGATCTGTGCATGCTTCCACTCGTCCTGCCCGTCCTTGCTGAATGCGCCGCCCTCGCCGCGTGGCGAGAGCGCGCGCGTCTCGCGCTGCTTGCTGTAGGGCCTGTGATTCAGATGCACGCGTGCCGCGTCATCTATATGCACCCATCGCACTAAAGAGCCTTTGCATGTCGGTCAATTCCTCAAGCGCAATCGCGGACGAAACGCCGGTGCCGTCCCGTACATCCGTTCTGGAGCATGCGGTGCCTCTCGCGCCCGCCTTCGAGTTCATCCCTCGCAGCCTCACGTATCGGTGCGCGGGTGACGTCGCTTATCCGCAGGACGGGGAGTTGCTGCTGTGGCGCTTTCGCCCGGAATGGCATCTGGTATCGAAGGACGAGGCATACGCGCGCCTTTCCAAAGCCGAACTGGCGCGCGTCAAAAGTCATCCCAATCCGGCGCTTGGCAAGCGTTTCGCCGTGGGCCGCGCGGTGATGCGCGAAATTCTGGCGGAAATGCTCGGCTGTGCGCCGGGTGAGGTCGAACTGAGCGAGGATGAGCGCGGTCAACTACGGCTTGCTCAGGACGATGCGCGGCAACCTGTCGAAATCGCCATCGCTTATGCAGGAATCTGGATCGTGATTGGCGTCAGCACGACCTCAGTCGGACTCGCGACGCGCGTCCCCACACTGCCGGATAACGCGGCGGACGGCCACGCCGATGCATCCAATGCGCCGCGTCGAATGAGGCTCAATGGATCATCGGTCGAGATGCGCAGCCGTGTGCGTCACGACAGTCTCACCAGCGGTGCCGGCAGGCCCTTGCTAAACGCCGATGCATGCGTATTGCAGCAGGATTCGGCCAGCTTTGTGATTGATACGGTTGGCGCGATGCGCTGGCATATCCTCGATCTGCCGATGCCCGGCACCATTTGCGCGGCCGCCGCGGTCGCGCAACCGTTGACGCGGGTTCTCGCGTTCGGTTGGGCGGGCCGCGACGGCCGGGCTATCGCAGGTCGCGCATCGACGGCGGATTTTTGACGCGCAACCGCTAGCCGCGGATCGCTGCTCAATCTATCTAATGTGACGTCCCGTTCGACGAAGCGGGCACTTCCAGCACCTGGGTCACGTGTGCTGGATCGCCCGCAATCGCATCCTCGGTAAAGGGCACGCGGCGCCAGTGTTTGCTGGCGTACTCGCGCGTCGCATCGGCGTAATGCGGTGAAGCGGGGTCGTCCGATTCCGACGAGGCGAGCATCGTGTCCGCTTCGACATCGCCGTGCTCGAACCGCACGACTTGCAGATAACTGTTGCCGTTCGGATTCACGTTCATCGAATCCGCGCCTTTATCGAAAGGATGCAGCGCGCAGGCAGCCGTAAAGTATCCACCCACGCTGCAGCCGCCATAAAGCGGAATGCGTTCGTTATTGCGCTGCACGTAGAGCGCCTCGCTGCGCGGTGCATCGATGGGAATGCCGGCGTTGTGCAAGGCGGCGAGCGCCGCCCGCATCAGCGTCGCGAGTCTGGCGCGGTCGACGGCGATGCCGGCGGGTGTCGTCAATGGGCGTTGCGGATCGAACGGCACGGCATACAACTGTGCGGCGGGGATGTCCTTGAGGCGTTGCCAGAATTCGTCCCACAGGGTGGCGCCGCGTGCATCGGCGTCGGCCGTGTCGTTCCAGGCAGCGAGCACGGTGCAGGCCTTGCGTAGATCGTCGCCGCTATCAGAATCCCCCACGCACAGACGATCGAGCACCGCCTGTTTGAACAGGACCGCCGACATCGAGCGGCTGTCCAGCGCCGCGCGTTGCAGCGCGCTGGAGGAAACGCCTGCGGGATCGGCCTGCAATTCGGCGGCAATCGTGTGACCGAGGCGCGTGCGCAGCGACTGCGCGGTGTCGGTGGTGCCGATCAGATGGGCATAACCCGTGAGCGGTTCGGCGGGATTGGCGAGCCAGAAACTGCCGTTGAAGTTGCCGACATAATCGCGTCGCAAGAGAGCTGGCATTTGCGCGACGGGCAGTGTCTGCGGTTGCACCGAAGCAGACTCGGTGCGCCAGTCGCAATCGCTGCGCGCGCCGTCGAGAACGGGCACGCCGGGAATGAATTGGGCAAAGGCCTTGCCAAGCGCCGTCGTGCAGTTTTGCGCAAGGCTGTCGGGGACATCGGGCACCGCGCCGATATCCGCGTACCACACGCGCGGATCGCCGCGGCCGATGGCGAGCGTATTGACCCACGGTACCGCCGCATTGCGTTTCTGGATGCGAATGAAATCGTCGAGTGAGCGCGCCTGATTCCATTCGAGGAAATTTTCGAAGACGCGGAAATTGTCGGCGTTGACATCGCGCAGTGCGAACGCCTGCTTGTCATTCCACGCCAGTGCGGGCGACTTCGAGCCCAGATTGAGCAACGGACCGAAGCGCGATCGGTACAACGTGCGCGTGACGGCACTCAGCGAACCATCCGCCGCACGCACCTGGACGGTGACGTGCGTCGGCGTCATGGCTTCCACGTGGCCATCGTATTGATACGAAGTGGGCGAGCCTGCCGCCAGGGTCAACTGAAACAGGCCGAAACGCGCAGCAGTGGAGACCGTATGCGTCCATGCCACATCGTGATTGAAGCCGATCATGATGGCCGGAACGCCGAGCAACGACACACCGCTGACGTCCAGCTTGCCGGGAATCGTCAGTTGTGCCTGGTAGAAGCGATCCGGTCCGCTCCAGAACCAATGCGGATTGCCAAGCAGCAGCGCACTGCTGTTGTGAGTCGCGTCCGCACCGAACGCGAGGGCGTTGCTGCCCACGCCTTCGTTGCCGCCGAAATGCGCGAGCGGCGCGACGGACGCCATTGCCACGCCGGACGAAAGCCGCTGCGTGGCCGAAACGACCGAAGCGCCCGAAGCGCCCGAAGCGCCCGAAGCGCCCGAAGCGCCCGAAGCGCCCGAAGCGCCCGAAACCGGTTTCGTGACCGCGCCTGGCGGCTGGGCTGTCGCAATCGCAGCAGCAAACCGCGCCGCGCCGCCTGCGAGATTGGCCGCGTAGAGCCGCCGATAGATATCCGCCGAAGTAATCTTGCCGACCCACGGCGCCGAGCGGCAGGCCGCATGCGCGCCGGCGAATTCGCCGTGAGCGAGTTCGTCCTCGTAGCGGTTGTAGCCGTCCGCGAAACCGTCGATCAGCGCGCGCATCGGCTCGGTCTGGGCGTTGCGGTAGCGCGTGACGGCCGCATCGTCGTCGACGAAGCGAAAGAAGAAATCGGCGTCCAGGTTGGACGGCTGGCCGAAGGTGGCTTCGCCGGCAGGCTTCGCATCCGCGCCGAAAAAGCGCGAGCGCTCGCCCCGGTAGGTCACAAAAGCATCGGCCATCGTGCACAGGTTGTCCTGTGCCTGCACGTAGCCGTATCCGTAGCCGAGACTGCCCCAGTCGTTCGCTTTCAGATGCGGGATGCCCAGGGCGGTGCGGCGGATTTCGACCCGATACGCGGGCGTCGTGGCATCGGCGCGCGGCGGGTTGTCCGCGGAAGGCGCCGTGCAACTGAGCAAGCTGAGAACCAGAGGGAGCCCGAGCAGCAGACGGGCATGGCGGACAAGCAAAGGCAGCAGACGCATGGAGTGGTGTGCCGTGCAGGGAGTGGGGAGGCGTTAGCCGCGAGGAAAGCCGCGTCGATGCCGCAGCTACCGGATGTCTTCAACCGTCCGCGAAAGATGCGCGTCGGTCTTCCGACATAGGTCTCATGATAATGAGAATGATTCTCGATTACAAGTGACCAGTGTATTTCTGTCTCTTCCGGCACTCGCCGCGCCTGTCGGCCCGAGCGCGCCTGCGTCGCTTTAACTCCCCAACGCCGCCAATTGCCTCAAGCGCCGCGCGAGCGCCCTGGAGACGACCTGCGATGCCGCGCCGCTGCCGATGCCGCGCGCGGCTTCACTTTCGCGCAGGAACGCGGCGGTCTCCGCTGCCACGATTTCGCGCTCGTTGTCCGAGGTGATCATGTGGTACGAGTCGTCCAGATAAATCGTGCGCAGGAACGGCGAAGCAATCTTCGACGCCACGTAATGGGCGTTGCGAGGACTGGCCGTTTCGTCGTCGATGGCGTGAATCACCAGGCAGTCCGTAGCGATATGGGCTAGCCTCGTGCGCACGTGTGCCGCCAGCCGGCTCGCCTCGCGCAGCGCGGGCAGCGAAATGGTCGACGGCCCCACCTCGCTGATGCCGTTGCGCTGCATGGCGCGGGCGATCTTGGCGCGCAATGCCTCATTACGGAGTCCGAACGGCGACGCCTCACGATACCGCCAGCGGTTGCGCAGCGGCGTGTAATAGGCCCAGCCGAGCAGAAAGCGGTACTACGGTATCGCCCAGCCGTCGTAGGCAAGCGTAACGGACAAGAGGGTGACCGCATGCGCCGTCGGCCGCCGGTCGACCACCGCGAGCGCCAGCGCCGCGCCCACCGATAGTCCGCAGACCGACACGCGCGCATACCGCTCGGCGAGCGCATCGAATTCGCGCACGGCAGCGTCGATCCATGTGTGCATGTCGCGTTCGCTCGTCCCCGCGCTATAGCCATCCAGTTCGGGCGCAAACGCGGTGAATCCTTCGTTGTTCAAGTGACGCGCAAGAAAGCGCATTTCCAGCGGTGAACTCGACAGGCCGTGCAGCATGAGCACGGCGTGCTCGCCGCCTTCCTGGAGGATGTGTCTGGGTCGGTCCAATGCTTAATCCTCGATTCGCAGGACCAGAAAGTCGCCGGCATGCGTGGTAAAACGCTCGCCGACGCAATCGACGGACTTATAGGAATGCTCACCATTCTTGACCCGCAAACGATGGCTGCCCGGTGAAAGCGTGTTTTGCAGACGTTCGATATCGGCAGGATGCACCGAAGAAAAACGGCTGCCGGGCGCGCTGGTATGCGGCAACGTGTGAGCGCTGTCGGCGGCGTGCTGCGCGTCGGATCGCAACGATGCCTTGCGGTCGAGCGCCTGAATCAGAATGATGGTGTCGTGGTAATGCGGCAAATGGCGCAGCAGCCGGTGCGTTTCATCGATCGTGCGAAGTCGCAGTGCGCGGTTATTGTCCGCACGCAGCAGCATCTCATAGCGCGATTTCGCCACCGATGCGAACAGCTCGGCACGGAATTGCGAACGGCGCAGCCGCTCGATCAGCGAAATGACGAAGATCGTCAGGGACGGGTACGAGATCAGCAGCATGACGTCACTGTGATCGAAGACCGAGAAATTGGCGTAAGGCGGCACGAACAGATAATCGGCGATCACGAGACCGATCAGCATCACGGCTAAAGCCGGCGCCAGGCCAAAAAAATATTCGATGAGCGCGGCGGCAACGCAGAACAATGCTCCAGGCATGGCGGGCCCGACGAATGGGCTGAGTAATATGCGTATCCCGCACGCCAGCGCCAAAGCGAGGCACGCGGCAAGCCAGGCTTGGGGACCGCGCGGCGCCCATCGTGTGGCGTTTTGAATTTTCACAGCAAGGCGCGCTTCTTGGCACGCTCGTTTACAGAACGGGCGCCAATGGTAACGCATTCGATGCCCGGCGGCGGCGATTCTCTAGCACCGCCGTGAAAAAAAAGCTACAGGATAGAGATTTTGTAATGTTTCGTTGTCTTACGGGATCGACAGGTTTGGTTGTACTCAACAATCGACCCGTCGCGCGCCCTTAAAACGTGTACGTCAGCGCGAGCGTGTCGGTGTTTTGCTGAATCCGCCGGGTGATCGGGCTCTGCGCCGCGTTGCCATACAGGCGGGCGAATTTCATCTCGGCGGTGACGATCAACGATTTAGTGAGCAGATAATCCGCTTCGACCGTGACGTAGCCGGTCGCCGCGCCGCCATGTGCGTCATAGACCGGCAAGCCCGAAGCCGTGCTTTGCGCTTGCGTCACGCCGAAAAACGTTTGTTGATAGGTCCCGTTTGTCCACGTGACGCCCGGCCCGGCGGTTAGATACAACTTTTTGCCGACCGGCAGCGTGACGGAGGCATTGCTATCCACTACCAGCCCTTCGCGATTTCCGGCGATGTCCTGAGCCGCGGAAGTCGAGAGCGTCAGTGCCGATAAGGTGTAGTTGAGAAACGCCTTGGCGCGCGCAGTGGCTGGTACGTTTTGCAGCCCGCGCAGATGCGTGTCGTCACTGGTCTCGCGTTCGGTGAAGTCGTATTGAAGCGCGAGGCCCGCGCTCCAGTTGGCGTTATTGACGAAATACACGCCGAACAGCATGTCTTCTTTGGCGAAGAAGCGATTCTTGTATTCGATGTCGAACGCCGGAAACGGTCGGAGCCGCATGAAGTTCGCGCCCGGATAGGCCGGTTCCCACTGTGCTTCGGCGCCGGCAGTGACGGTCCAGTCCGGCGCCGGCGCGGCCGTGGTCGCGGCCTGCTGCGCGAACGACGAAACAGGCGCCAGCAAGCCGGCCAGCGCGATCAGGCCGGCGCCGAGTGGGGGAGACGAAAACATATTGCCAGTTCGGAGGAGGAAGATGTTCGAGGCGGGACGGTGCGGTTTGAACGCGCGGGTCCTCTGTTTCAAGCCTCGTTTAGTAGCCCGGACGACGCCTGGAAGACCGGGCGGGCGTGATTATGAGGGATATGCAACGAACCTGCACGCGTTGCCGAAAGCAAACGGGCCGCGTGTTGCGCGGCCCGCGTTTTCCAGGCGCAGCGGCCTGGACCCACAAGCTGGCTTAGAACTGGTGACGCAGGCCCACCGTCACGGCCACCTGGGTTCCCGTCGAGGACGGCGACAAGGTATTGATCGTCGCATCGCCGAGGACCGAATCCGCGCCCGCGCCATGCACGTGCTGATACACGCCTTCAATGTAGACGTCGGTCCGCTTGCTTAGCGTGTAATCGGTTTGCAGGGTGAACTCGTTCCATTCCGGCGATGCGCTGGCGCCGCCATTGCCATACGAACCGTCCGTGAACGTGTAGGCGCCGGCGAGGCTCAGGCTCGGCGTCAGCGAGTAGCGCGCGTTCACTTCGTAGTTGTCGAGCCGCAGGCCGCCGCCCACGGGCACATAACCGTCGCCGCCGGCAAATACGTTAGACATGTTGTCGATTTGCGAGTGGGTCCACAGCAGGCCCACCGTTGCCGGGCCGAACGCGTAATTGCCGCCGGCGCCCCAGATGCGCTGACGTTGCGCGACGAAGTCGGCGCTGCCGTCGTCGAGCGCCACTGCCCCGTTCGGATTCGTGCCGCTCACACCGCCGCCGGCATTGTTAAGTTGCAGATAGCCCGCAGCCAGGTTCAGCGGGCCGCGCGCGTAGGTTGCGCCGAAGCCGTAGGCGCGGTTGTTCGAGAAGCCGCCCGCCTTGTTGCTGAACGCGTACATGCCCTCCACGGTGAAGCCGCCATAGGTGTTGCTGGTGTACTTCACCGCGTTGTTGATGCTCATCGAGTCCGCGGCGAGATTATCGTTATTGAACGGATGCGCGGACAGGTTGCCGCCGTAGCTGCTGCCGGCCGAGGAGATTGGGCCGAGCACGTCGTTGACGGTATCGAACTGGCGGCCGAACAGCGCGGTGCCGAACTGGTCCGTCTGCAGCCCGACATAGGCCTGCTCGCCGAACGCATCGCCCGCATTGAAGAGGCTGCCGTTATTCAGGTTGAAACCGTTTTCGAGCTTGAAGATGGCATGCAGGCCACCACCCAGGTCTTCCGAACCCTTCAAACCGTATACGGTATTCTCGGTGGCCGCGCTGGTTTCTTGCCAGCTGTTATGACCGCCCTGGTTATTTGCAAACACGAGACCCGTATCGATCACGCCATACAGGGTGACGCTGCTTTGCGCGTGCGCCGACAATGCAAATGCGCCTGACAGCGCGAATGCCAGCAAAGACTTGTTCATGCTTTTGAACTCCATGTGACGGGAGACGCGATGCTACGGGTTCGGAAATAAAAACGTTGTATAAAGTGAAGTCCCCGCTTAATCCGCATTGAAGCCTGGCTTGACGCCCGCATTGATGCTGCGCATTGCGGCCACCGTTCGCGCTAAAAGCAGCGGGCAAACTGGCCATTAACGTCGTTGGTACAACAATCTGTTCACTTTCGATGCGCTATTCAGCGCACGGGTCCCCTCCTAGAATCGGTTTCTCGGTCCTGTTCGTCTCCGTGTGGACGAACTGCCCTCAAGACGCCAGCACAATCGACGATGACGACAGTTCTTCCGCTTAAGCAGCGCTACAGCGCGACCGCCATGAGCCTTCACTGGCTGATCGCATTGCTGATCGTGTCCGGCTTTTATCTGGGCTGGATCATGACCGACATCCCCGGCTTCACGCCCACCAAGCTCAAGTACTTTTCGTGGCACAAGTGGATTGGCGTGACCGTGTTCGCGCTCGCGGTGATTCGTCTCGCCTGGCGTCTGACACATCGCGCGCCGGCATTGCCGCCGGGCATGGCGCCGCTGCAGAAGCTCGCGGCGGAAGTAGTGCACGTGATCCTGTACGTGCTGATGTTCGCGATTCCGGCCTCCGGCTATCTGTACAGTTCGGCTGCCGGCATCCAGGTGGTCTATCTGGGCCTCGTGCCGCTGCCGACGCTCATCGGGCCGGACACTGCGTTGAAGGTCGTGCTGAAGACCATCCACATCTGGCTGAACTACACTTTGCTGGCGCTGGTCACCGCGCATGTGCTGGCGGCGGTGAAGCATCAGCTGATCGATCGCGACGGCTTATTGGCACGCATGATCCCTTTTCTCAAGTAGCCCCAGGCTCAAGACAGTCGAGACCGATATGAAAACTCCTTTCCTCCGCTGGATGCTGGCCGTGACGGCGGCAAGCTCGCTCTTCATCGGCGCGGCGCATGCGCAGGTCGATACGTCGAAGAGCACCGTGATTGCGACTTCGAAGCAGATGAACGTGCCTGTCGACGGGACGTTCAGGAAGTTCACGGCGCAACTCAACTTCGATCCGGCCAAGCCGGCGGCAGGCAGCGCCAAACTGTCGATCGACACCGCGAGCTACGACCTTGGCGACGCGAGCTACAACGATCAGGTGCGCGGCAAGGAATGGTTCGACGCCGCGCAGTTTCCGAACGCGACCTTCGTTTCGAGCGCGATTGCGCCGGCGGGCGGCAATCAGTTCAAGGTGAGCGGCACGCTGACCATCAAGGGCAAGTCGCAGAACGTTACGGTGCCGGTCACCGTCACCCAGCAAGGTACGACCCAGAGCTTCGACGGCACCTTGCCGATCAAACGCAGCCAGTTCGATATCGGCACGGGCGAATGGAAGGACACGTCGGTGGTTGCCGACGAGGTGGTCATCAAGTTTCATATCGTAGTAGCCAGGAAATAAGCAGTACAACTGACAACCCATCTGGAGAATTACTTTGAAAAAGCAACTTTTGGCTGTGGCAGTCGCGGCTCTCGCAGCCGGCGCATCGTTTGGCGCAATGGCCGCTGAAACGACTTACACGCTCGACCCGACCCACACCTCGCCGAGCTTCGAGGCCGACCACTTCGGCGGAGTTTCGATCTGGCGCGGCAAGTTCACCAAAGCCACCGGCACGGTGACGATCGATCGTGAAGCGAAGACGGGCTCGCTGGAAGCAACCATCGACATGACTTCGGTCGATATCGGCAACGACACGCTCGACACGGAATTGAAGAGCCCGAAGTTCTTCGACGCCGCGCAGTTCCCGACGGCGGTCTACAAGGGTACGTCGATGAAGTTCAAGGGTGACGTGCCGGTCGAAGTGATCGGCGAATTGACGCTGCATGGCGTGACGAAGCCGCTGAACCTGAAGATCGAGTCGTTCAAGTGCTTCCAGAACCCGATGCTCAAGCGCGAAGTGTGCGGCACGGAATCGACGGCGACGTTCGACCGTTCGGACTTCGGCGTCGACTTCGGCAAGACGTATGGCTTCAAGATGGCAACCGTTCTGCACATCCAGGCAGAAGGTGTAAAGCAGTAAGCGAGAATGAGCCGCTGCGTTGCGCGGGCGGCTTTACCTTGCTGGTTTGAAGGATCGTTCGAACCGTCGATTGACGCCCCGGCCTTTCATCAAGGCCGGGGCGTTTTCATTGGCAGTGCCGCAACGACGAATCCGGCGTGCACCAACCTAAGCCTTGCCGCCCGACGGCTTGCCGTCATGCGGACCCATCGGACGCGCCGGCCAGTCCAGCCAGCGATCCGGACGGGTGGCTTCGTGCGCCTCGTTCATCGGATAGCGAATGCGGTTCTCCTGCTTGTCGGTTTCGCCGACGACCAGGAGCCGCACGTCCCGGTCCGTATTATTGATGAAGGTATGGCAAATGCCGGTGCCTGCCGGAAACGCAACGGAATCGCCCGGTTTCAGCGGATGCAGATGGCCGTCGATCCACACATCCGGCGTGCCTTCGATCACGAACACGAATTCCTCCTCCGCGCTTTCCGCGTGCGGATACGACGTGCGGCGGCCCGGCGGCAGACGGCTATGGTGAATGCCGATGCGCTGCAGGCCGAGCTTCCTTGCAAGCGGCGCGCCGATTCCCATGAGTTCCGTGCTGCCCTTGTAATGGGCGTCGTCGGGATTTTCCAGTTCGCTCCAGTGGCGGATGAACTCGGGTCGTTCCATCGAAGTCTCCTTGTATGGGCATGCCTTGTGAGCCTGCCGGCGGTGAAACTCCGATGTTAGCGCGTGAGTGCGCGCAGGCGGTCAAGCAGCGTGTCGATTTCCGCTTCGGTGGTCAGATAGCTCACGGAGGCGCGCGCCACCGCGTCGAGACCGCGCGCTTTCATATCGAGCGGCGTGTAGGCCGTGCCGTTGCTGCCGATCGACACGCCTTGGGCGGCGAGTGCGCGCTGCACCGCGCCCGCTTCGTAGCCCGCCACGTTGAACGCCACCAGCCCCGAACGTTCGCGGCCCTGATCGAGCACGCTCACGCCGTCGATCCGTGCAAGTTCGGCACGCAGGGTCTGCGCCACGGCGTCGATACGGGCACGAATGTTTTCAAGGCCGATGTCCAATGCTTCCTGCAACGCGTTGGCCAGGCCGCAGCGCAGCGCCGGCGCCAGTTCCGAGGGTTCGAGGCGCGTCGCGTCGTCGCGCAGCACGGCTTCGCCGTCGGCGTCGAGCGGGGCCGAATGGGTGTCGACGAACGCGGGCGTGAGCCGTGGCAGAAAGTCTTGCCGCACATATAGCAGCCCGGTTCCGCGCGGCCCGCGCAACGCCTTGCGGCCTACGCTGGTCAGCACGTCGCAGCCGATTTGCGTCACGTCGATGGGCAATTGCCCGACGCTTTGCGCCCCGTCGATGAAGTACGCAATGCCGTGGCGGCGCGCGATCTGTCCGATGGCCGCAGCCGGATTGATGAGGCCGCCGTTGGCCGGCATCCACGTCAGCGCGATCAGGCGCACGCGCTCGTCGAGCATCGCTTCGAGCGCCTGCGGATCGACGGCGCCGCTCTCATCGGAGGGAATCGTTTCGATCGACGCCCCCGCGCGCTCAGCCGTCAGGTACATGGTGGCGAGATTGCCGCCCCATTCGTGGCGGCCCACGAGGATCCGCTCGCCGGGTCGCCAGGCGCCGAGAGCGGCGAACGCGCCGCCCCACGCCGACGAGTTGCCCGTCGTCACCGCGATCTCCGACGGCTGCGCGCCGAGCAGGCGCGCGGCGAGCGTGCGCGCCTGGCCCGTTTGCTCGCGTGCGGCGACGCCCGCTTCCATCGGGCCCATGGTGGCTTCGAGCCAGAGATGAGCGCGCATCGCTTCGAGCGTAGTCGTGGACGGCAGGGACGAACCGGCGTGGTTGAAGTGCGTGGTGTGCTGCACGCCCGGCGTCTGGGCGCGCAGCGCATCCACGGCGGCAGGGGTAAGAGGGGCGGGCATGGCTTAAGTGCTCCAAGGAGGCAGACAGGGTTATGGGGCTGCGGCTTTTGAGTTGCTTTCGCAGGCGGCGCGTCAGGCCTGCGGTCCTCATGTGGGCTATTGTCGCCGAGACGGTCAATCCGCGCAGGCCGCGCCATGTTTTGCGGCGACAGGTAATCTGATTATCATGTGGGTCTTCGCCCGGCATTCCCGCCAGGCGCATGATCACGGCGGCCTCGCAGACGCTGCCGGCAGCCAAGTCACTTATGAACACGACCCCCGATGCTGTGACCCGCCCACCCATGCGCTCCCTGACGCCCGTCGAGGCGCGCGTGGTGGGTGTGCTGGTCGAAAAACAGCACACCGTGCCGGACACTTATCCGCTTTCGCTTAACTCGCTTACGTCCGGCTGCAACCAGAAGACGGCACGCGCGCCGGTGATGAATGTCACCGAGGCCGAAGTGCTTGCCGCGATCGATGGCCTGAAGCGCCTGAGCCTGGTGCTCGAAGGCAGCAGCAGCCGGGTGCCGCGTTTCGAGCACAACCTGAATCGCGTGTTGCGCATTCCGAGCCAGTCGGCTGCACTGCTGACCGTGCTGATTCTGCGCGGCCCGCAGACCGCCGCGGAATTGCGGCTCAATGCGTCGCGTCTGCATGACTTCGCGGATATCTCGTCGGTCGAGGTATTTCTCGACGAACTCGCCGCGCACGAGCCGCCGCGTGTGGTGAAGTTGCCGCGCACCCCCGGCGAGCGCGAAAGTCGCTGGATGCATCTGCTATGCGGCGAGGTTAGCCTGAGCGATCTGCCTGCGCGTGGCGCCACAGCGGACGACATCATTCCCTCGGCGGACGTCGAGGCGCTGACCGCGCAGGTGAAGCGCCAGGGTGAGGAACTGGCGCGCCTGCAAACGCTCGTCGAACATATGGCGGCTGAACTGGGCATCGACCTCGGCAAGTTCACGCGCGAGCCATAACGCATGTCAATGCGAGCACGGTTCAGTCGCCCGGAAAATCCCCGAACGGGTTGCCTGTCTCTTTCGATTCGGTGCTCAGGTTGTATTCGGCGCGCACGGCCTTGAGCACCGCCGCGATGTCGCGCTCGAAACCGGCCGCGTTGCCGAAGTGCTTCATGTCCCAGTTGCAGCCGCTTGCATCGGGCTCCTGAATATGCGGCCGGGGTACGCGAATCTTCACGCCGTCCTCGACGATTTCATGCACACGATGCAGCCGGCGGTTAACCTCCTGCTGTAGCTGCGATGCGTTAAGTGTTTTGCGTGTCATCGAACCGTCTCCTTCGTAGTGCTGCTTGCAAGTCTAACTTGCCTCAGTGTGTGGGACGCCGCGCTTGCGGGTTTTGGAAGAACCCACGCACCAGGCCATGTGCTCATTATCTTCTCGCTGTTCTTGCGGGTAATCACGAAGCACTGAACTGTCATCGAGCCAAATTCGCCTGGTTAAGCGCCGCCGCTCAATGAGCCTGCGGCAACAGTTGAAGCTGATGCACGGTTTTCCCCGGCAAGAACGGCGTTGCGTCGCCGTGTACCCACGCCTCATGTCCCGCGAGGAAGTACGGCGACAACGGATGGCCTGATTGTCCACCCGGCATTTCGAGGAAGCCATTCTGCTCACGCCCCGGCGACACGACGATCCGTTCGGATGCGCCAAACGATGGACCCTGCACGCGCGGCATGTTGAAGTCACCCGGCAGCGGATCGGCCGGTGCGCTAAGCCAGCCGCGTACCGATGCCAGCCAGGCCGGTACGATGCGCGCGAACGGATGCTCGATTGCCGCGCGATTGCGCTCGCCCCAATGCGCGTCCGCGAGTTTCACGCCCGGCGGTAGTTGTGCGATGGCGTGGTCGATCCGCTCGAGCATGAATGCGCGCCAGTCGGCGACGCCATCCGGCACCCAGGCGTGATGGGCCGCCAGCGCTTCCATCACCACCTCATAGCGCGAACTGGCGCTGCGGAAATCGGGCGGCGGGATGTCCGGGTTTTTGCCTAGGGTCCTGGCGAGGTCCGTGTCGAGCTTGCCGAACCAGCCGTCGTAAAGCGAGAAATAAAACGCGCGCACCAGCCGGTAACCGACCGCGTCCGTATCGGCCCGGCCATTCCAGGCAAGCACGAGGCGCTGGAATTCGGCGCGCTGGGGATGATCGCGCAGCGCGTCGGCGTCGAGCGCGGAGAGGGCGAGACGACGCCAGGTGTCGATCCAGAGTGCGCGGTCGTCGGTCTGGATGGCGAGCATGTCGTGCTCGCTGGCATGCGGTAAAGCGAGCAGGTCGTCGCGGATCTGCGAGGCGCGCGCGCCGACGTCGGCCCCTGCGTCGCCGAGCAAGGCTGCTTCGGACGCGGGCAACGTGTGGTTGTTCGCCGTCCATAGGCGGCCAAGCGGCGGATCGATGCGCGACGGATACGCGTCCGGCGCGAGATAACCTTGCCAGTTTCGATAGGTATCCGAATCAAATGGCAAATCGTCGACGGCATTGCCCGAGGCAATTGCAGCGTCGCTTCTACGTGGCAACGGCCCGGCCAGCGTCCAGCCGATCTTGCCGTGCGCGTCCGCCACCATGAAGTTTTGGGTTGGAATGCCGCTGGTTTGCGCGACGTGCAGTGCGTCCGCGACGCTCGTGCTGTCTTCGAGATGCTGCAGGTTGACGTTGACCGCCTGCGGATCGTGCGCGACCCAGCGCAGCGCGTAGGCATGCGAGCCCGCCACGATCTCGGGACCCCATTGTGTATCCATGACGGGCAGATCCACCGGCGCGCCACCCTTGACGTCGATGCGTTCGTGATGAACGGTGGCGCGTTGCCAACCACCGCCGGCTACGCGGTATTGCAGCGGATCGGCGGGATTGCGCTGCAATTCGATCAGGTCGATGAAGCGGCCGTAGCTGTTGGTGAAGCCCCAGGCGACCTGGCCATTGCTGCCCGCGATCACGATGGGTCCGCCAGGCAGACTCACGCCCGTCACATGCCGTGGCTTGCCGTCCGCGCCTGGCCATGTCAGCGAAAGCCGATACCAGATATTCGGCAATGACAGGCCCAGATGCATGTCGCTGGCAAGGAGCGCGCCGCCATGCGCGCTGTGTGCAGCGTCGACGGCCCAGCCGTTGCTGCCGATCATTGCGTGGTCAGCCATGAGGCTGTTGTCTGCGAGTGGCGTGCCGGACAGGTTGATGCTTGCGGATTGCGAGGCGCTCAACCAGTCGGGACGCGTGGCAGGTGGCGTGGCGAGTGCCACGGCGGGTGAGGCCGCGAGATCGAACGGTGCGTCCCAGTGGCTGGAGGTGGGCAGCAGGAATGCGAACAGGTCGGCGGGAACGCGTTCGCGCAGCGCCGCGCGCGAGAGAATCCGGCTGACCTCTTGAGACTGCAGGTCGAGATACATCGCGTAGATGACAAGCAGCGTGTCCTCCGGTCGCCACGCCGCCGGGTGCGTGCCTAACACCCAGTATTCGAATGGACGCGATTTCAGCGAGTCGAGTCCGTCATTGACGCCGGCCGTATAGCGTTCGATCAGCAAGCGCTGGTCGGCGGTCAGGCCGTTGAACGCCAGCGCGGCGCGGTCGCGAAAGCGATGGGGGCGATTGCGGCGGTCGAGAGGAAGGGCGGCTGGCCCGATCAGCGCCGACATTTCGCCTGCGGCGACGCGGCGCAGCAGGTCCATCTGAAAGAAGCGGTCCTGCGCGTGCACGAAGCCGGTGGCGTAGGCCACGTCCGCGCGCGTGCTGCCGCGTAGCGTAGGGACGCCGAGCGCGTCGCGTTCTATCGTGACCGGAGCGGAAAGTGAAGGGACGCCGTGCGTGCCGTCCAGTTGCGGCAGGCTCGCGCGTAAGGTGAGCCTGCCTGCAACCGCGACCGCCGCGATCAGGATGACGGGAACGGCGAATGCGGCGAGTGCGTATAGCCGGCGTCGCGAGCGGATCGGGCGCGGACGTTCAACGGACAGGTTAGGGCGATTCATCGTGATGGATGAAAGGTCGTGGGGATGGTTTGGCAAGCAGCGCCAAATCGGAGAGATGGCGAGAGACCATATCACGAGCCCATGACCAAAGGCAGCGGGCGCGCGCTTTGGTATATCCCCCGACGCTGAATGTCACGCGCCGTACCTCACGATGCCGTCCCAGCGGCGCAGGCTGGCTGCTGGGACGGTGCCGGCTTAGCCTTCGAAATAAGGCGGCCGGTCGAGATCGGCGATCAGCCCGATCTGTTTCGGCTCCCAGCCCAGCAGTTCCCGGGTGCGTTGACTGGAAGCCAGGTTGTCCATGCCCGCGAAATGCGCGAACCAGCCGAAATGCCCGGCCACGTCCGCACCGTTTTTGCTGACCACCGGCACATTCAGACGCTGGCCAATCACGCTTGCGATATCGCGGAACGCCACGCCTTCTTCAGCCACGGCGTGATAACGCGCGCCTGCTACGCCCTTCTCCAATGCCAGGCGGAAGGCCTGCGCCGCGTCGAAGCGATGCACGGCAGGCCAGCGATTCAGCCCTTCGCCCACATATGCCGAGACACCTTTTTCGCGCGCAAGGGCGATCAGCATGGGCACGAAGCCGTGGTCACCGTCGCCGTGGACAGTAGGCGGCAGGCGCATGATCGACGCGTTCACGCCGCGCGCCACCAACGCCGCGGCGGCTTCTTCCGACGCGATCCGGGGGACGGCGTTCGGGCCGGACTGCGGCATGTCTTCTTCGGTCACGATACGAGTGGACGAAAGCAGACCGGTCCCGGACGTCACGACGAGAGGCCGGTCGGAACCCGCGAGCGCGCCGCCAAGCGCCGCGATGACGCCGCGATCGATCTCGCAGTTCTCCTTGAATCTGGAGAAGTCGTGGATGAAGGCCAGATGGATCACGCCGTCGCAGGCCTTGGCACCCTCGGCGAGGCCGGCTGTGTCCAGCAGATCGCCCCGGTGGACCGCGGCCCCGAGCCGTGTCAAAGTGTCGGCGCCGGCGTCGCTGCGCGCAAGGCCGAGGACCGAATGTCCGGCTGCGAGCAGTTCGCGGACGACCGCCTCGCCGACAAATCCCGTGGCTCCCGTTACGAATATACGCATACTGTTTTCCTCATGGGTTTAGGAACGGATAACCCATTCTCGTGCGCATCGAGACGCAGTAAAAGCCGGGAGCGTATACCGTTATGAGAGTTAACACCCTCGCGGCTTCCGTGCCGCCACACGATAAATTCATTGCCTATGCTGGATCTCCCCTCGCTTGCCGCGCTATCGATTGTCGCGGTGCTGTGTCTGTCGCTGCTGGTGTTTCAGATCGTGACGGGCGTGCCGCCAATGCCTTCGAGCGAATCGGAAGCGGCCGATGTGGTCGCGCTACTGAAGCAGGCGAGCCTGCCGCAACAAGCCGTCGTGTACGAGCTGGGCAGCGGCTGGGGCTCGCTCGTCATCGCGCTGGCGAAGGCGTTTCCGGATGCGCAGATACGCGGCATCGAAATGTCGCCGTTGCCTTATTGGGTCGCACGCTTGCGAACCCGCAACATCGCCAATGTGTCTTTGCGGCGCGCCAATTTCTACGTGTGCGATTTGCAGGACGCGCACGCCGTCACCTGTTATCTGATGATCAAACCCATGCCGAAGCTGGCCGCGCTGCTCGACGGCATGCTCAAGCCTGGCACGGCTGTGGTGTCGCTCACTTTCTGGTTTCGCGGACGAGAGGTCGCGGCAAGCCGCCAGGGCCCCGGCTTGCGCGGCGCCGCAGCATTGTATTTTTGGCCCGCGCACAAGGCCGGTGAGGGGACGTGACAAGCAGCGGCGGCGGCCCCGCCTGGCCGTTCATGTAAGGGCTAGCCCGGGGTAGAGAAGTGTCCAAAAGCGGGATAGATTGCTGACTAGAATAAACGCGTTGTAATGATCGACGGGAGACGCGCGGGACAAAGCAGACCACGCCCGCGCTGGACTGGAGGGGAGCCTGACATGGTGCGCACCGATTTGACGGTACTCGCGGGCGTCGGGATTCTGGCGCTAGCCTGTTTGGTGGTGTGTGGGTTATACGTCTACTGGTCTAGCGATAGCTACCGCAGGCGCAAGCAGCGCTACCGCGCGCCCATGCAGGCCGGATGGGCCATGCAGCGCGCCGGGGAAATGCCTCAGGCCATTGAGACCACACCCGGCACGCAATTAAGCCAACGCTGCAAAACCTCTTTATACAGGCTGATTTTCGGCGAGGCGCACGCCGAAAACGTCGTATTCCTCATGGCCGCCAGCCGAGAGGCCGCGCGCAAGGAAGCGGCGGACGCGCTGGCCGCAATCCACAGCATCACGCCCGATCACGTATCGCTTCACCATGTCGCGTCATTCCGCGAGCTGGTGGAAAGCGGTGTCAGCGAGGATGAAGACCTGCGGCTATTCGAGCTGGCCTGGGAAGGCGCGCACGTCAGCGCATGGGCCGATCACCCGCTGTTTCTGACCGACGACCATTCCCTGCTCGGCAAATGGGCCGAGTTATACGCGGACCTCGCGCGGGAACTGGCGACGAGTGCGATTAACCGGGCGCGCGGATAACGATGCGGCCCGGCGGCGCCCACTCTGGCTTTACGCCACACCCAGCACGTTAAGATGCATCTCGCGGCGGTCGACAAAGCCTAGCGCCCTGTAAATGCGAATCGCATTCTCGTTCGACGAGAAAACGTGCAGGAAGGGCGTTTCACCCCGCGCGGTGATGGTCGAGATCAGCAGCTTCATCAGGCTGGCCGCAAAACCTTTGCCGCGAAATGCCGGATCCGTGCAGACCGCGCTGATTTCGGTGAAGCCGTCGAAGCTCAGACGTTCGCCCGCCATCGCGGCCAGTTTGCCTTCCCGACGCACACCCAGGTAAGTGCCGAGTTCGACCGTACGCGGGCCAAACGGACCCGGCTGCGTCGCCGTGGTGAGCGCAAGCATCTCCGGCGTGTCGGCCTCGGTGAGGATGACATGCTCGAAGTCATTCTGCGGCTCCAGTTCACCTTGCCAGATCATTTGCAGCAGCGCGCCGCTCCTGACCACGGCGAATCCCGCTGGCAGCGCAAACGCGCTGGTCGTGACCAACGCCGCGGGACCTTGCGCTTCGATGAGCAAACGCAAGTCGGCGAACGCTTCCTGGCTGAGATCGGCCAGCGCGCCGAAAGGCGCAATGTCTCCCGTAAAACGCACGGCTTTGCTCTCCACGGCGGCGAAGCGGCGCTGCCGGGTGGTGAGCGCATTCCAGATCACTGCGTCGAGAGGATGCGTTCCAACCGCATTTGCCTGTACATCTGCTTCAGACATCCTGATCTCCTGCTTACCGGTTGCGAGGCGCCGCGAGTCGCCCCAATCCAAGACCCTCGATGAGTTGCTCTTGAACGGCTGCGGCCTGGGTGTTGATAACGTCGGTGCCGAACGATTGACCGACAACCGTGCGCGGGGCGCGCGAGCCATGCGGCTGCGCGACGATCTGGGCGATGGCTTCGGCGACGTCGTGCGGGTTCGGGGCATTTTCGCCCTGAAACAGATCCAGCAGCGTTTTTACCATCTTTGCGGGAATTGTGCCGATTTCCCCATAACTGCCGGCGCGTGCGGTGTCCTCAGGCAGTTGCGCGCTCGCGAAAATATTCGTCGGGTAATTGCTCGGCTGGACGAGCACCACGTCGATGCCTAATTGCGACACTCTTCATAGCGATAACTCTCCGTCAACGCTTCGAGGGCAAACTTCGACGCACCATAGAGACCGAAGAAAGGGAAGGTCACCCGGCCGAGGATCGAGCCCACATTCACGACCAATCCTTCACCCTGACGCCGAAACGACGGCAATACGGCCCGCAACATCCGCTGGACGCCGAACACGTTCACCTCGAAGAGCGCGCGGACCTGATCCGCCGTGAATGCTTCGGAGACGCCCGCCGAACCCATGCCCGCATTGTTGACGAGAACGTCGAGGCGGCCCGCCTGCTCGAGCACCGCAGACACACCCTGCTCGACGGAGACGTCAGGGCTCACACATGGCGGCTTTTACAAGCACTTCGAGTCGAAAGATCAGGTAATCGAAGAGTCGGTCGAGTTGGCTATCGGCTGAATGGTGGAGTCGATGCGACACACGTTGTTAGCGTCGCCCGGAGTACGTGGACTGCAATGGTCAATGACCCGGATCTTTCGGCGTCCATCCTGCGGCAGGCGCGCAAGCACTTGACCGCCCAGACCAGCCGCCATACTGCCGCGACCTGATTACGCAATCAGATCTTCGCGGTACGCTCCGCCACTGCCGGGCGGTTATTGATCTGGGTCGGTTCGCGCCAGTTCGGTTCGAGCCCCATGAACTTGTCGAAGAAGGCGATCGCGAGTCCCGGTTCCTCAATCATGTTTTCGCGGAACGATTGCCATACCGCCGGCTGCGTGATTGATTCGGATGGCTGAATATCGATAGCGCATTGTTCATGCAACGTCGCCTTGAGCGTGCCGATGCAAAAGTACGTCAGCACGTAGCCGGTCGGCCACCAGTCGGCGATATTCCCCGGTGATGGACGCAGTTGCGTCGACGCGTCTTTCTTCACGTGAATGGCTTTTTCGCGCAGCAGATCGCGCAACAGCACGCCGAATACAAACTGAAAATAGTCGGGTGCATTCTGCTGGCGGTAATCCGCGTTGCGCTCCACTACTTCGATCCACGCGAAAAACGCCGTGGTGAATTGACGATCGTCGATCTGGATCTGTAGCGAGTGCCGTTCGCCGTATTCGTCGCAGCAGCGTTGCAGCAACTGGCGGCATAGCGTGAGCTTGCGCACGCGCTTCCACGTCAGTAGTTCCTGAACATCGAGACTACAGATCGGTTGGCTCATCGCTCAACTCCTCGTGAAGCACGCGGTGACGGCATCAGCAAAGATGCGTGATGACGTATTCGATTTCCTGGGCCAACGCATCATGCGGATCCGGACCCTTGAGCGCCTGCCGGAACGCCGCCTCGCGGGCGCCCACCACGTCGGAGAAAAACCGCACGGCGGCATCCGGCTCGCTGGGGATGCCCGAGGTGCAGGTATCTTTTGCCAGAGAGATCAGCGTCAGCATCAGGAACACATAGGTGTTCGGTTCGGTGACGAGCCACCACGGCGCGTTGGCGTCCGGCAGCGTTTCGAAGCGCGTGCTGCGGATCGGCTGCATTTCGATTAACGACAACGCGAGTTGTGCGCAGGCACGGCAAAGCGCGCTGCGCGAGGCCATCACGTTCGCCACCTGTTGCGACGATGACGCGGCGCCCATCTGTTCGAGCGTCGCGCAAATACGATGCTCGAAAATCAGCACGTCCGCTGCGCCGCTTTGCATGATCATGCGTTTGGCCGCCGCGTAATACGCCATGGAGAATTTGCGCAGCGTCTTCGCGGGACCGCGCGAAAGTTCGAGATAGGCGGTGAGCGGCTCTAGCGGAACCGGCGATTTCCAGTGATCTTGCAGGGTCGGTACCGCATGACCCGCAAACGACTCGGCTGTTTCAATCAGATCGTCGGCAAGATGCGCGACCGATTCCAGCGACAAATAGGAGGAATGCTTGAGTGGTGTTGCGGACGACGCCAGCGGCGCGACCGGGCGGTCGCTGCGAATCGGCCCAGGCACATTGCGCGCCGCGTAACGGAGTTGACGCGCACAATCGCGCAACGCGAGCCCGAGCTGGCTAATATCGCGACTCAGATGCTGCGGCAAGGGCGATTTTGACTCCATGGGCGTCTCAATGTTGCAACATTTGAAGTTAAGATAGCACAAGTGTTCAGTAGTCAGATCGACTTTTTTCATCATAGGAGCCGAGGTTGCAGAAAGCGAGTGTTGTCACCGAAAGCGCCGAGAACGACGAGCAAAATCCCGCCCGGCGCCTGCGTTTGCGCGCCGCGTGGATGTATTTTGTCGAGGAAATGACGCAGAACGAGATCGCCCTGAAACTGGGGGTCGGACGCGTGACGGTCGTGCGTCTGCTGGCGGCGGCGCGCGAGCGTAACGAGGTGAAAATCACCATCGGCGATCGTCTTGCGGACTGCGTCGAGGCGGAGCGTCTGCTCGAAAGCCGCTTCGGTGTCGACGAAGCCATCGTCGTGCCGCTCTCGGCACGCGGCGCCGACGCCACTGGACCGGTGGCCGCAGCAACCGGCGCTTATGTGTCGTCGCTGGTGC
This sequence comes from Paraburkholderia sp. BCC1885, assembly GCF_900996235.1. Classification (GTDB taxonomy): domain Bacteria; phylum Pseudomonadota; class Gammaproteobacteria; order Burkholderiales; family Burkholderiaceae; genus Paraburkholderia. The sequence continues at coordinate 109,566 of NZ_CAAJGM010000066.1, read as the reverse complement.
GCCCGAACATGAGCATCGGCGTAGGCTGGGGACGCACCCTCGTCAACTCGCTGGCTTTCATGAACGAGCGCAACGTCGAGAACCTGTCGGTGGTGTCGCTGCTCGGCGGCATCATGAAAGCGCGCAAGTTCAATCCGGCGGAATTCGCGTGGCGTTTTGCGTCGTTATTCCAGGCGGACTGCTATCTGATGACGGCGCCGCTAGTGGTGGATAGCGCCGAGACGCGCCAAACGCTGATCGAGCGCTGCGGCCTCGGCGATATTTTCGAACTTGCGAAGTCGCTCGACGCGGTCGTGCTCGGTGCGGCCGGCATGGGGGCGGATGCCACCGCGCACCTGTCGAAATTCATCTCGAACGCCGACCGTGCGTCGCTGGTGAAGGCTGGCGCGGTGGGCGACGTGCTGTTCAATTTCATCGACGCAAACGGCGGCATGGTCGATCATCCGATCAACGAACGGGTGATGTCGGTGCCGCTCGAGATCGTCAAAAAAGTGCCGGTGCGCGTGATGGCCGCCGGCGGCGCCAACAAGGTACAGGCGCTCGCCGCCGCGCTGGCGATGGTCAAGCCGACCGTGCTGATCACCGACGAGTACACCGCCAAGGATGTGCTCAAGCTGGCTGGACCGGGCTGAACCGCGCGCGTTCGTAGTCATCCGTAGTCTCTTCCTGCCGCATTTCGGGTGGCGCGCTCTGCGCCACTCCGCTCCGCCCGCCCCCGCCCCGTCTTTCCGCCGTCGCCGAGTCGCCTCGCCTCGCGTCGCGCGCCGCTGATTCGTTTCGTTCTCCTGCAAAGCCGCCCATTCCTCCAGATAACCCCCAATGCGCGGGCCCAAACGCGTCGCGCACGTCGTTCGCATACGGGTAAATCCCAGCCCCGAAATACCCTCGACCCCCAAACTCGACCTTGTACCTGGAATGAACAAAGTGCTATTGTGAAATACAAAAGTGCTATTCGATGTCGACGCAGGCAAGCGCCTGCCGAATCCTCTTCGTGCGTTCGTGCACTGAATTTCAGGAGCTATGCCCATGCATAACATCACTCCCAGCGGCCTCGCGGCCGACCTCGAAAAGCGCGCCGCGTCGGGCCGTCCGATTCGTATTGGCCTGATCGGTAGCGGCGAAATGGGTACGGATATCGTCACGCAGGTGCGGCAAATGCATGGGCTGGAAATCGGCGCGATCGCCGATTTGCGCCCGGAGATGGCACGCGCCGCGGTGCGTGTCGCCAATGGCGCCGACACCGGCTACCGCATGGCGGACACGCGCGGCGCTCTCGAAGAGGCCATCGAAGCCGGCGACATTGCGATTACGCAGGACGTCGACGCGGTTTGCACGAGCGGCCTGATCGACGTGGTGATCGACGCCACCGGCAAGCCCGCGGTCGGCGCGCAGATCGGCCTGCTCGCCATGGAGCACGGCAAGCATCTGGTCATGATGAACGTCGAAGCGGACGTGACGATCGGCGCGTATCTGCGGCGCGAGGCGGAGCGGCTCGGCGTGGTGTATTCGCTGGGCGCGGGCGACGAACCGAGTTCGACTATCGAGCTCATTCAATTCGTCAGCGCGCTCGGCTATCCGATCGTGGCGGCAGGCAAGGGCAAGAACAATCCGCTCAATATCGACGCGACGCCGGATGCATACATGGACGAAGCCAAACGCCGCAACATGAACCCACGCATGCTGGTGGAATTCGTCGACGGCTCGAAGACCGCCGTCGAAATGGCCGCAATCGGCAACGCCACCGGTCTGACGCCCGACGTGCCTGGCATGCACGGGCCGTCGGCGACGCTCGACGAACTGCATAAGGTGCTGTGTCCGCTGGCCGACGGCGGCATCCTGTCGCGCAAGGGCGTGGTCGATTACACCATCGGCAAGGGGGTGGCGCCCGGCGTGTTCGTCGTGGCGGAACTGGCGCATCCGCGTTTGCGCGAACGCATGGAAGACCTGAAGCTCGGCGCGGGGCCGTACTACACGTTTTATCGTCCGTATCACCTGACCAGTCTTGAAGTGCCGCTCACCTGCGCGCGTTCGGTGCTGTATCACCGTGCGGATATGCAGCCGCTGCCGGTGCCGGTGGTCGAGGTGTGCGCCGTGGCGAAGAGGAATTTGCAGCCGGGCGAGCGGCTCGACTCGATCGGCGAATACACCTATCGGGCGTGGGCCATGACCGTCGGCGATGCGCGCACGCAGCATGCCGTGCCGTGCGGTCTGATCGAGAACGGCCGCGTCACGCAACCGATTCGCCGCGGCGAGCTGCTGACCTATCGCAATTGCGCCGTGGACAACGATTCGCAAATCGTCGCGCTGCGCCGTCTGCAGGACGAAATGGTGTACGGCAAGCCGCTCGCCGTCGCATAACGAACGGCTGCGCGAGCTACTCACGGAGGATGGACATGCAGGAGATCATAGAAGCATTGCCCACCAGGCCCGTCACGGCGGCGCGCGGCGTGTTGCTGCGTCACGACGCGGCCGCGCTGCGTGAAGCCTTGCGCAAGATGATCCTGGTGCGGCGTTTCGAGGAGAGCGCCGAGCAGGCCTATATGCGCGGGCTGATCCACGGCACCATGCATCTTTCGATTGGGCAGGAAGCGAGCGCGATCGGCGCGACGCTGCCGCTGACTGATAAGGACTACATTACGTCGACGCATCGTGGGCATGGCCATTGCATTGGTAAAGGCGCGGATCCGAAGCGGATGTTCGCGGAGTTTTTCGGCAAAGAGACCGGCTATTGCCGCGGACGGGGCGGCTCGATGCATATCGCCGACGTGAGTCGCGGCAATCTGGGCGCGAACGGCATCGTCGGCGGCGGCATGCCGATTGCGGTGGGCGCGGCGCTCTCCATGAAGCGGCAGCGCAAGGACAGCGTGGTGATGTGTTTCTTCGGTGACGGGGCCAATAACGAGGGCGCTTTCCACGAGTCGTTGAATTTCGCTTCCATCTGGAAGTTGCCGGTGATCTTCGTGTGCGAGAACAACCGCTATGGCATGTCGATGTCGGTGGAACGATCGACGGCAGTGCCGCATATTGCGCAACGCGCGCTCGCTTACGACATGCCCGGCGTCACCGTCGACGGCAACAGCTTCACCGAAGTGCTCGACGCCAGCGAACAGGCCGTGGCCCGTGCCCGCAAGGGTGACGGCCCCACGTTGCTGGAATGCGAAACGTACCGTTTGCGCGGCCATTCGAAGAGCGATCGCAACCGCTACCGCACGCGTGAGGAAATCGACGCGTGGAGCGCCCGCGATCCGATCACGCGTTTCGAGAATGAATTGCTGCAGTGCGGCTTGCTCGATGCCGCAAGTGTTGCCACGCTGCGGGAAGAAGTGGAGGCGCAGATCGAGGCGGGTCTCGAGTTTGCGCAGACCAGTCCGTCGCCGCAGCGCGCCGAACTGACCCGTTACGTGTATGCATCGACCAGCGGGAGCGAGCAATGACGGCAGAAGTGCTGGAAAACACGCAGACGGCGCAGCAGGAGCAGACATCCGGCGCGGTGCGCGAGCTAACCTACGCGCAGGCGCTTCAGGAAGCCATGGCCATTGCAATGGAGCGCGACGAACGCGTCTTCCTGATGGGCGAGGATATCGGCGTGTATGGCGGCGCATTTCAGGTCACAGGCGACCTGTACCAGCGTTTCGGACCGGAACGGGTGATGGACACGCCCATTTCCGAACTCGGCGGCGCGGGCCTTGCCGTGGGCGCGGCGATGACAGGCTCGCGGCCCATCTACGAATTCCAGTTCTCCGACTTCGCCACGCTGGCGATGGAACAGATCGTCAACCAGGCTGCGAAGATGCGTTTCATGCTGGGCGGCGAGGCGTCGGTGCCGCTCGTTATGCGTTTTCCAGCGGGCTCGGGAACGGGCGCCGCCGCGCAGCACAGCCAAAGTCTGGAAGCGTGGTTCGCGCATGTGCCAGGTCTGAAGGTGGTGCAGCCGAGCACTCCGCACGATGCGAAGGGCCTGTTGCTGGCGGCGCTGGAAGACCCGGACCCAGTGCTGATTTTTGAGCACAAGCTGCTATACAAGAGCAAAGGGCCGGTGCCGGATGGCTATTACACGGTGCCGATCGGCAAGGCCGCCGTGCGCCGTGTTGGCCGCGACGTCACCATCGTGGCGACTTCGATCATGGCGACTCGCGCACTGGAAGCCGCCGCTGCGCTCGAACCGGAAGGTTTGGATGCCGAAGTAATCGACCTGCGCAGCATCCGCCCCATCGACCGCGAGGCGATCATCGCGAGCATTCGCAAGACCTCGCGGCTGATTTGCGTCTACGAGGGCGTGCAGCAGCTGGGCATTGGCGCGGAAATCGCCGCCATCGCCTGCGAAAGCGAGGCCTTTGATTATCTCGATGCGCCGGTGATTCGCCTCGGCGGCGCCGATTGTCCGCTGCCGTACAACCCGGAGCTGGAAAAGGCGGCGGTCCCACAGGTGGACGACATCGTGGCGGCGGCGCGGCGCATCGTCGGCGGGAGACGTTGAAATGCCGACCGAAGTCATTCTGCCGCGCGTCGACATGGACATGAGCGAGGGCATGATCGCCGCCTGGCATGTGAACGAAGGCGACGAAGTGCGCGAAGGGACGCTGATTTTCGAAATCGAAACCAGCAAGGCGACGATGGAAATCGACGCTCCGGCGAGCGGCATCATCCGGCAGATTAGTGCGGCGGTTGGCAAGACGGTGCCAGTTGGGACCGCGGTGGCATGGATTTACGCGCAGGGCGAGGCGCTTTGCGAACGGGGCGGCGACGCGCAAGCAGACGAGCCGCAATCGTTGCGCGCCACACCGGCCGCACGGCGGCTGGCCCGCGAGCGCGGGTTGCGGCTGGTGGATATTCCTGGTTCCGGACCGTATGGACGCGTCGCCGCGCAGGACGTGCTGCTCGCGCTCGCGCAGGCGGACGTATCCGGGCAAGCGGCTTACGCTTCGTCGCCGTCCACGCGTCTTTTGCACACTGTTACCTTGCGAAAGGGAAGCGGTGGTGATCCACTGGTACTGCTGCACGGCTTCGCAGCAGAGTTGAATAGCTGGCGGCCGTTTTCACAGGCCATGGCGCGCCTTGATGGTCCTGAACCCGGCATCGTGGCGGTGGATCTCCCCGCGCATGGCAAATCGTCCGCGCAAGCCGCTGGCTCGCTCGAAGAAATGATCGAAGCGCTCGAAAACACCTTGCTCGATGCCGGCATCACACGTTGCCATCTGCTCGGTCATTCTTTTGGCGGCGCGCTGGCATTGGCCGCTACAGCGCGAACTTCGCAACTTGAAGTGGCTTCGTTGACGCTACTCGCGCCCGCCGGCCTGGGCCCGGAGATTAACGGCGCGTTTCTGCGCGGCCTCACCGAAGCGACCCGTCGCACGAGTCTCGCCGCGTGGCTCAAGCAGTTGTTTGCCGATCCGGCGCGAATGGACGAAGGCTTCGTCGCCACGGCCGCGCAACAACTGGAGAGCCCCGAAGTGCGCGAGCGGCTCGCGTCGGTGGCGGACAATTTCTTTCCGGACGGTACGCAGATGCTCGATCTACGCCACCTGTTCGATGACCTGACGATGCCCGTGCGTGTGCTTTGGGGTCAACAGGACCGCATTTTGCCGGTTAGACATGCAGACGGTTTGCCCGGACACGTCGCCGTCCATCGATTCGCCGGTGTGGGACATTTGCCGTATCTGGAAGCCGAGGCGCAAGTGGCGCGGATCGTCGCGCAGAACATGATGAGCGCAACGGCGCCGAGCGCGCCAGCGCCCGTCACGCTACGATGACGCTTCGCGCGGCTTGTCCAATGATTCGGGCAACTGCATGATGCGGGAGCGGGAATGTGGCAACGGAAATGGCTGGCGTTTTCCCCGATGAAATGCAAAATGAACAAATGTAATATGCAAAATACAAGTTGTTCATAGCTGAAGTTGAATACAAAGAGCCCATTTCACAGGGCCGAATCTGCACGGAGACGACAATGGACTTTGTACGCGGTGCCTTACTCGCCCTCGCGGTATTCTGGGCGTTGCAGCTGGTCGGCTCATGGTTTCAGATGCGCCGCTACACCGACGCGGTTCGCGATGCCGCGAGGCGCTGGCAAAGCGGCTTCCTTGGGGTGGGCTCCTGCAAGGTCAAGCTGGGACGCGGCGCGGTGGCCATCGTCGTGCTGTCTTCCGACCTGCGCGTTTGCCAGTTTCTCAGCATGTCCGGTCTCACGATCTTCACGCGGTTTCGTCCTCACGACAGTTTTACCGGCCTTTCGACCAGCGAATTTAACGCGCGTCTGAAGACTTCGAAGTTGCGCCGCAGCATTGCGCAAGCCGCCACCGATGCCCTCGAGCGCGCCGAACGCGCCGCGCATGCGCCGGCCTGATTCCCTCATACGTATACCGGTTCATTGTTGTTTCCAGTTCCGCCGGGCCATGTTGCGTCACGCCTTGTGGAGCTTTTCGCGATCGTTTCGGTTTATCTGGGAGATTCGCCATGTTTGTCCTCGATTGGCTCACGCATGTCGCTGAAGGATTCATCGGCATCTTCAATGCCGGCGGTAAAACGTTTGTGGGCTTCGTGGTGGGCATCCTGCCCACGCTGATCGTCTTGCTGACCGCGGTGTACACCCTCATCGCCCTGATCGGCGAGCATCGGGTACAGGGCCTCGCGCGCTTTTTCTCGAAGAACGTCATTACCCGCTATACCTTGCTGCCGCTGCTCGCAATGTTCTTCCTGACCAATCCAATGGCCTACACGTTCGGCGTGTTTCTGGAAGAGAAGCACAAGCCCGCGTTTTATGATTCCGCTGTTTCGTTGTGTCATCCCATTACCGGTCTCTTTCCGCATTGCAACCCCGGCGAGCTGTTCGTCTGGCTCGGCGTGGCGGCCGGTCTCACCAAGCTGGCGGAGAGCCATGCCCTGTCGTTTTCCATTCCGAAGCTCGCGCTGTTTTATTTGATCGTCGGTCTCGTCGTGAATCTGCTGAAGGGCATTCTCACCGAGGCGTTGACCCGGATTCTGGCTCATCGGGAAAACATCGAACTGTGATGCGCTGCCGTTGCCGGCAATCCAACATCGAGACTGAGGAGGCATGACATGGACACGAGAGCATACAGAACGGTAAAGGTCGAGCGCGGACCTAATGGCTGGGGTGGCCCGCTGTTTATCCATCCCACGCCGGAGCGCAACAAGATCGTGGCGGTGACGGGCGGCGACATTCCCGAACTGGCGCGGCGTCTCGCGGAATTGACCGGTGGCGTGCTGGTCGACGGCTTTCGCACGCCGCCGCCCGAATCTGAAATGGCCGCTGTGGTGATCGATTGCGGCGGTACGGCGCGCTGCGGAGTCTATCCGCGCAAGAAGATTCCGACCATCAATCTGACTTCGGTCGGCCAGTCGGGACCGCTCGCGCAATTCATTACCGAGGACACCTATGTATCCGGCGTCACCGTGGAAAACCTGACCGAGGTCGAAGACGATGTGCTGGGTGTGCCAGGCGTGCGTGGTGCAGGCGTTACCGCGACTGCCGCTGCCGCTACCACCACCGCGAGATCGCCGTTTGCCGAACCAGAAGGCATTGTCGGCGCGGCGGCGCGTGAAGCGGAGCACTCGCGCGGCCTGATCGGCTTCATCACGTCGATCGGGCGCGGCATGGGCGGCGTCGTCAACGTGCTGTTCAACAGCGGCCGCAAGGCGATCGATACCGTGATTCGCAATGTGCTGCCGTTCATGGCCTTCGTGACCATGCTGATCGGCATTATCAATTCCACCGGCATCGGCACCGGTCTCGCGCATCTGTTGTCGCCGCTTGCCGGCAATATCGTCGGCCTGATCGTGCTGTCGGCGATCTGCGGCTTGCCGTTTCTCTCGCCTGTGCTCGGCCCGGGCGCGGTGATTGCCCAGGTGATCGGCGCGGCGATCATTGGACCGGCTATCGGCAACGGCACGATTCCGCCGCAGATGGCGCTGCCGGCACTATTCGCTTACGACACCCAGGTGGGCTGCGACTTCGTGCCGGTCGGCATGGCGCTGGGCGAAGCCAAGCCGGAGACGATCCGCATCGGCGTGCCGGCCGTGCTGATCAGCCGCCAGATCATGGGGCCGATTTCGGTTCTGATCGCGTGGGCCGCGAGTTTTGCACTCTAATCGAAGAGACGACATGACCATGCACTACTACAAGACGGTGATTTCCGAGGTGGGTCCGGAAGTGCCGGACCTGCTGGAAGGCGGTGTGCTGATTCTTTACTCCGACGGCGCGCCGCCTGAACTCGCCGAGGTGTCCGTGCTGCATCGGGCCGAGCAGGCGCATCCCGAAGCGCCTCGTGCGGGTTCGCAATTGCGCATCGGCGGGGTTAGCGCGTCGGTGACCGCCGTGGGGCCGACGGCATGGAACAAGGTCAACGAAATGGGCCACGTGGTGATCAATTTCAACGGTTCGAGCACGGCGGAGCGGCCCGGCGAGATCTGCGCGCAACCGGTGGATACGGCTGCCTTGCTGGCCTGCATACGCAGCGGAACGGTGATCGAGATTGTCGATCGTTGAAGCGGTCGCAGCCGGTGTTGCCGTGATGTGGTCGCTTGAATGTTTTACGTGAGAAGGTCCTGTCATGCTAGAAACCGCAATCGTCGTGAAGGTGAACGAAGGACTGCATGCGCGTCCGGCTACGCAATTCGCCAAGCTCGCAAAAGAGTTTTCCTGTTCGCTGCAGATTTTTCGCGGCACGACGTGCGCCGACGCCAAAAGCGCCGTGAAGCTGATGCTATTAGGCGTCAAGCAGGACGACCAGATCCTGCTGCGCGCCGACGGTTCGGATGAAAGCGACGCGGTACGCCGGCTGTTGCAATTCCTGTCCGAGCCCAGCGCGGGTGTGTCGCTTGCGAGGCATGGGGCGAAGGATGAGTTGCCTGTAGTCAAGGCAGAGTCCGCGAACGAGGATGTCTCCGATGTCCTGGCATCGAACGCGGATGCAAACAGCAAAGCCGTTCCCGAGCCACCGCTGCGCGGCGTGCCGGCCAGCGAGGGTCTTGCATGCGGCGAAGTGTTCGTCTACCTGCCGGAAGAACTGAGAGCGACACGGCAATTCATTGAGCCTGACGAGGTGGAACAGGAATTGGCCCGCTTCGGCGCCGCGTTCCGCGAAGCGATTGCCGCACTCGATCAGCAGTTCGAATCAATTGGACAGCACGACGATATCGTCGAGGCCCTCGCGGACGTCGCTCAAAGCGATGAATTCTCCGGCGCCGTCAAAGACCGCATCATGTCAGGTTGGGATGCGGCTGCGGCGACGCTGCAAGTGGGCGAAGAACTCTCGGCCGCCTTCCTCGCGATGGACGACGAATATCTGCAAAGCCGCGCCGACGATATCCGCGGCATCGCGCGCCAGGTGACCTTAAAGCTGCTCGGTCGTGACGACGTGAGTCTTGCGTCGCTGAGCCGGCCCTGCATTGTGCTGGCCGCGGATCTGAGCGCCCTCGATTTCGCCCGCGCCAGGGTGGCCAATATCGTCGGCCTGGTTTGCATCAAAGGGAGTGCGACATCGCATCTCGCGATCATGGCGCGTGCGCATGGCATTCCTGCCGTGCTGGGCTTGCCGGTGGCGGAAGAGCGTTTGCGCGAAGCCGCAATGGTCGCGTTCGATGGCGTGCAAGGACGGGTGTGGTTCGATCCGTCGCCCGAATTGCAGGCGGATTTCGCGGCGCGTATCGCCCAGGACCGGCATCGGCATGCGGCCCTGGGCGTGTATCGCGACGTCGCTCCCGTCACCCGCGATGGCCGTCGCATCGCGATTGCCGCCAACCTCGGTTCATTGACGGAAATCGACGCGGCGCTCGAAGCCGGCGCAATGGGCGTGGGCCTGTTCCGCACCGAGTTGCTGTTCATGGACCGCCGCACGTTGCCCGACGAAAACGAGCAGTACGACGTTTATAGCCAGCTTGCGCAGGCTTTTTACCCGCGTGCCGTGGTGATTCGCACGCTCGATGTCGGCGGTGACAAACCGGTGCCGGGCATTGTCTTTCCCGAAGAGGACAACCCGTTCCTCGGCTGGCGTGGCGTGCGAATGTGTCTCGATCGTCCGGACGTGTTCAAGCCGCAATTGCGCGCATTGCTGCGGGCGGCAGCGCTTGGCAACGTGCATGTGATGTTGCCGATGGTGGACGATCTGGACGAGATCCTTCGCGTAAAGGCTTTGCTTGCCGACTGCGCGCGCGAGCTGTCCGAACAGGGCACGGCTTACGCGCTGCCCAAGCTGGGCATCATGATCGAGACGCCGGCCGCCGCACTGACCGCCGATCTGCTGGCGCCTGAAGTGGACTTCTTTTCCATCGGCACCAACGACCTGACCCAGTACGTGATGGCCGTCGACCGTGTCAATCCGAATCTGGCGGCGCTCTACAGGACGGATCACCCCGCGGTGCTGCGCGCGATGGGTATGGTCTGCGCGGCGGCCAAAAAAGCGGGCATCGGCGTCGCGGTCTGCGGTGAGGCCGCCGCGCGGCCGGAGATGATCCCGGTGCTGATCGGCCTCGGTGTCGATGAGCTCAGCATGAGCCCGTCGTCCATCTTGCGGGCCAAGAAGATCGTGAGCGAGCTGTAGGCGGTTGCTTGCAGCGTAGTTACGTGCGGCGGCGTATCGACCATGACGTCGAGATAATCGATCGTCGGATCGACGCCCTCCGCGCGCAGACACTCCAGAAAATAGCGGCTCAACGCGCGCGAGTTGGAGCGCTCGCGTTTGGCGCTCGCATCAACGTGCATCACTTTCACAATGGTTCTCCGTAAAGAGTAGGTTAGTTGCTGCCGCCGCTTTCGCCGCGGCGTTTCGGGGAGCGATGCTCGAGCCACTTCACGACTTGCGGCCCGTATGCGGCAGGCGCTTTTTGGGCGGTGCGCGCGGCGAGATCGGCTAAAGAGTGCATCGCGAGGGCTTCGGTCATGCGCTTTTCCGCGGTAGGGTTGTGCGATGAAAAAACGCGTGTCGTGATACGCTAATTCCCCACCCCCATTTCCTGTTCTCCCATGAATTCCACGCCTTCAGCTTCCTCGTCGCAATCCGCCCCTTTTGGTAGCTGGAAATCTCCGGTCACCGCCCAACTGGTGGTGGGTGAATCGTTGCGGCTCGGTCAACCGCGCATCGGCAGCGAGGGCGTCTACTGGACCGAGGGACGCCCCCAGGAAAAGGGTCGCCACGCGGTGGTCCGGTATCGCGCCGATGGCGAAGTCGAAGAACTGACCGTTGCGCCGTTCGACGCGGCATCGCGTGTGCACGAGTACGGCGGCGGCTCGCTGGCGGTGACGTCAGCGGGCGTGTTCTTCGTCAATTTCAAGGATCAGCAGGTGTACACGCTCGATCCCGCCGGCCAGCCGAAAGCGGTGACGCAAACCGAAGGCCTGCGCTTTGCCGATCTGCTCGCCGATCCGGCCCACGGTCGTCTGATCGGCGTTTGCGAAGATCACCGCGAAAATAGCCACGAACCGGCGAACACGCTTGTCAGCATCGATCTGGGCACGGGCGCCATCACGGTGATCGCAAGCGGCCATGATTTCTATGCGTCGCCGAGCATGAGCCCCGACGGCACCCGGCTCGCCTGGCTGACCTGGGATCATCCGAACATGCCGTGGGACGGCACCGAGTTGTGGATCGCCGAGATCGCGGCCGACGGCGCGCTCGGCACGCCGCACCGTGTGGCCGGCGGCGTCGCCGAGTCGCTGTTTCAACCGGCCTGGTCGCCGGCTGGCGATCTGTATGTCGTATCGGATCGCAGCGGCTGGTGGAATCTGTACCGCGTGCAGCACGCCGGCGCCGACGTCGACAACCTCGCCGTACTCGAACCGCTGCAGCCGATGGACGCCGAATTCGGCAAGCCGCAATGGATCTTCGGCATGACGACCTACGGCTTCGCGGCGGACGGCCGCATCGTCTGCCTTTACGAGCAGGACGGCATCACGCATCTGGCCGGGCTCGATCCGTCGAGCGGCGCGTTCGCGGATATCGCAACGCCGTACACCACCCTGCGCGATTTGCAGGTGAGCGGCGCGCGGGCGGTGTTCGTCGGCAGTTCGCCGACTGCGGGCGAGGCGATCGTCGAACTCGATCTGCCCACCCAGAACTGCCGCGTGCTGCGCTATTCGGACCGCGCCGAAGTGGACGCGCGCTACGTCTCGATTGCGGAGCCGATCCGCTTCCCGACCGAAGGGGGCCTGCACGCGCACGCATTCTTCTATCCGCCCGCCAATCCGGACTTCGCGGGGCCGGCGGGCACGCTGCCGCCGCTGATCGTGATTGCACACGGCGGTCCGACCTCGTCGACGCATTCCGGCTTTCGCTGGCCGATCCAGTTCTGGACCAGCCGCGGCTTTGCCGTCGTCGACGTCGACTATGGCGGCAGCAGCGGACACGGCCGCGCTTACCGGCAACGACTCGACGGCCAATGGGGCATCACCGACGTCAACGACGCCATCAACGCCGCGCGCTACCTGATCGGGCAAGGGCGCGTGAACAAGGAGGCTATCGCGGTGCGCGGCGGCAGCGCCGGCGGTTACCTGGTGCTGTGCGGCCTCGCTTTCCACGATTTCTTCAAGGCCGGCGCGAGCTACTACGGCGTGGGCGACCTCGAAGCCCTGATAAAAGACACGCACAAGTTCGAGTCGCGCTATCTGATCCGGCTGGTGGGTCCGTATCCTGAAGAGCAGGCGCTGTACCGGGCGCGTTCGCCGATCCATTTCGTCGAGCAGATGTCGAGCGCCATGATCCTGTTCCAGGGCAGCGAGGACAAGGTCGTGCCGCCGAATCAGGCCGAATCGATCTATCAGGTGGTGCGCGCCAAGGGCCTGCCGGTCGCCCATGTGCTGTACGAGGGCGAAGGGCATGGCTTTAAACGCGCGGATACCATCACCCATTCGCTGGAAGCCGAGTTGTATTTCTACGGCAAGATTTTTGGCTTCGAGCCGGCGGATAAAATCGAGCCGGTGGAGATCGAGAATATCTGACGAAGCCGTCTAACGAGGGCGGGTTCGCGGGTAGTTGACTGCGTGATCCCGCTCATTGACACGCTGAGGCCTGGCTGGCAAATTGGGCTCGTGAATCGCAAGGAAGTGTGGACGATGATGGCAAATAGCGAACTGTCCGAGATGAAACGCTGGCTGGAAGGGCTCGTTCAGGCCGGCGAGGCCGCCGTGACGGCGGCTGAAAACTGCCCCGGAATGGATAATCCGCAGAGCGAACTGGCGCTGTTCGTCACCTCGCAGCGCGACGTGGTGCGCGGCGAGGTGGTCCGGTTTCGCGCCAAACTGGCGACGCTCGGCCCGGCAGCGAGGCCAGTGGAGAAAAAATTCGGCGTCACTTTCGACCAGCGGTATTGGAAGCCGGGGACGTTTGTCTATCCCTTGCAGGTGTTTCTCGACCCCGAGCACAACTTCACGGCACAACAGGTGCGGCAGATTCAGACGCTCGAAATCGGTCAGACGGTTGATCTCGGCGACGGCCGCACCGTGCAGCGCCAGCAATAACCGCGAAACACGCCCACCCTCAGCGGAAAATCTCGGCAATCAGATTCGCCACCGTCCGTATCCGCTCGCTATCGCGCAGGGCGGGATGCAGCACCATCCACACGTCCTGATCGAGCGCCTTGATGTGGCGCTCGACGCACACCAGGTCGCTCGTCGTATCGCCCGCCAGTTGGGCCAGCACGCCGAGGCCAGAGCCGCCCAGCACGCCGTCGAAGACGCCCATGCCGTAGCTGCTGCGCAGCGAAGGCGCCGGCGCGCCCGGCAGCGTCTTCAGCCATTGCGTGGCCGGGTGGTCCGGCTGGCGGTCGTCGTAACCGACGAACGACAGCTTGTCCCATTCCTTGCGCGCAATCGCCGCCTTGTGTCGCAGATAGTAGTCGCGCGAGCCGAACAGCCCGAAGCGGATTCGGCCGATGCGCCGCACGTACAGGTCGCCCTCGTCCGGACACTCCGACCACAGCGCGATGTCCGCTTCGCGTCTTGCGAGGCTATAGGGGCGGCGCGAGGTCAGCACTTCGATGGCGAGCCCAGGCAGCCGCTCCTGGAACGAGCCCAGCAGCTTCAGCAGAATGTACGAGGGCCATTCCACGGCATTGATCCGCACCGTACCGTGCGGTCCGCCGCCGGTCACGTCCGCGGTGCGCTCGATGCGGTGCGCAAGATCCTCCATCTGCTCGGCGTAGGCCAGCACCTTGGCGCCAAATGCCGTCACCGTGCATCCCGACGGCACCCGGTCGATCAGCGGCTCGCCCAGCCTGCGCTCGAGTTCGGTCAGACGCCGCGACAGGGTTGGTGCGCTCAGGTCGCAGGCCGCCGCGGCGGAGCGCATGGTGCCGCCCCGCGCGATCGCCACCAGAATCCTCAGATCGTCCCAGTCCACGTGTTCCATTTTTGAAACGCTCGATTTTGAAATTTGGCATAGCATAACCGGGATCGCGAGGATAGCATTGGACTTAGTCATACTTGTCCCAGCATCTGGCAGACGGCCCGGCCGTTTCAGCCGCAGCGGGAGGCAGGCGTGGCATCCAACCCATCCACACGACTCGACGGCTATCCGTACATCAGTACGTAGACCGAACGAGCGATACGGAGACATCAATGAATCGCCCTTTCAAGCCGGCGCGGCGTCGCGCCATCGTCGTCGGTGCAGCCCTCTTTGCAGCGTCGCTGCTGCCCATGTCCCCCGCGTTTGCCCAGACTGCTCACAAGCCGAAGGTCGCGCTCGTGATGAAGTCGCTGGCAAACGAGTTTTTCCTGACCATGGAAACCGGCGCCAAGGACTATCAAAAGCAGAATCCCGACAAGTTCGACCTGATCACCAACGGCATCAAGGACGAAACGGATACGGCCAACCAGATTCGCATTGTCGAGCAGATGATCGTCTCGAAGGTCGACGCCCTCGTGATCGCTCCAGCCGATTCCAAGGCGCTGGTGCCGGTGCTGAAGAAGGCCGTGGATGCCGGCATCATCGTGGTCAATATCGACAACAAGCTCGATACGGACGTGCTCAAGTCAAAAGACCTGAACATTCCGTTCGTCGGCCCGGATAACGCCAAGGGCGCGCAGAAGGTGGGGGATTACCTCGCCAAGCATCTGAAGTCGGGTGACAACGTCGCGATCATCGAAGGCGTCTCGACCACGACCAACGCGCAGCAGCGGACCGCCGGCTTCAAGACGTCGATGGCGGCGGGCGGCATGAAGGTGGTTTCGCTGCAATCGGGCGATTGGGAAATCGACAAGGGCAACGCGGTCGCGAGCCAGATTCTCAACGCAAACCCTGACGTCAAGGCGCTGCTGTGCGGCAACGACAACATGGCGATCGGCGCGGTCTCGGCCGTGCGCGCGGCGGGCAAGGCCGGCAAGATCCAGGTGGTGGGCTATGACGACATCAGCGCGATCAAACCGATGCTCGCCGACGGCCGCGTGCTCGCCACGGCCGATCAGTACGCGGCCAAGCAGGCCGTGTTCGGTATCGACACGGCGCTGAAGGCCCTTTCCGAGCACAAGAAGCAGTCGGAACTGTCGGGCGTGGTCGAAACGCCTGTCGATCTGGTCACCAAGTAACACCGGCATGACGCGTGGCTCGCTCGTTCGAGGAGCCACGCTTGCCGTTCCCTGTCCGGTTGGTTCAGTCTGTTCAATGTGATGTCCACTCCAATTCAATCCCTTGCTGATGCCGCGCCCGTGTTGCAGGTCCACGGCATCGGCAAGACTTACGCCGAGCCGGTGCTTGCCGATATCTCGCTGGATCTGCGCGCCGGTGAAGTGCTGGCGCTGACCGGCGAAAACGGCGCCGGCAAAAGCACCTTGTCGAAAATCGTCGGCGGACTCGTCACCCCCACGGCGGGTTCGATGACGCTGGCCGGCGCGGCGTATGCGCCCGCCAGTCGTAAGGATGCCGAAGCACTTGGCGTGCGCATGGTCATGCAGGAACTGAACCTGCTGCCGACCCTCTCCGTGGCGGAGAACCTGTTTCTGAACCGCCTGCCGCAGCGCGGCCGGTTCGGCTGGATCGACCGCGCCAAACTGCGCGAGGACGCCCGGCACGCCATGGCGCAGGTCGGGCTCGACGCGATCGACCCCGACACGCTGGTCGGCACGCTCGGCATCGGGCATCAGCAAATGGTGGAGATCGCACGCAATCTGATCGGCGATTGCCGGGTTTTGATTCTCGACGAGCCCACCGCAATGCTCACCGCCCGCGAGGTCGATCTGCTGTTCGAGCAGGTCGAGCGGCTGAAGGCGCGCGGCGTCGCGCTGGTGTACATCTCGCACCGGCTGGAAGAACTGAAGCGGATCGCCCGGCGCGCTGCGGTGTTGCGCGATGGACGACTCGTACACGTCGACGAAATGGCGAATCTGTCCGCCGACCGTCTCGTCACGCTGATGGTGGGCCGCGATATCGGCGAGCGCATCGATCTCGGCGAGCGGCGCATCGGTGCGGTGGCGCTGAAGGTGGCGGGGATGGCCCGCGAGCCCGTGGTGCGCGACGTTTCCTTCGAGGTCAGGGTCGGCGAGATTTTCGGCATCAGCGGCTTGATCGGCGCGGGCCGCACGGAGTTGATGCGGCTTATCTACGGTGCGGATCGTGCGGATGCCGGCGAGGTATCCATCGCCCACGGCGGCGGCGCGCTGCAGCCGGTGAAGATCACGTCGCCCTCGGATGCGGTGAAAAACGGCGTCGCCCTGATTACCGAAGATCGCAAGGGCGAAGGCCTGTTGCTCACTCAGCCTATCGCCGCGAATATCTCGCTCGGCCATCTAGGCGCGGTGTCGAAAAACGGCGTGGTGGACGGTGCCCGCGAAGCGGCGCTGGCGGGCAAGCAGATCGACGCCATGCATATTCGTTGTGCGGGTCCGTCGCAGACAGTGGCGGAATTGTCGGGTGGCAATCAGCAGAAGGTGGTGATCGGCCGCTGGCTCGCGCGCGATTGCACGGTGCTGTTGTTCGACGAGCCGACGCGCGGCATCGACGTCGGCGCCAAGTTCGACATCTACGCGCTGATGGGCGCGCTGGCGCGCGAAGGCCGCGCGTTGGTGGTGGTGTCTAGCGATCTGCGCGAGCTGATGTCGATTTGCGACCGGATTGCGGTGATGTCGGCAGGGCGCATGACGGGTCTGTTCGAGCGCGGCGCGTGGACACAGGACGCGCTGCTTGCCGCGGCGTTCGCGGGCTACACGCAGCGCGACGAACTGCTGCACGAGCCGCTCGAACCCGACACACACGTGCCTGACGAAGCCCCTCATCAATAGGTTGACCTGGGCCGAATGCGGGCACGAACGACGCACGCCATAGCAGGCCCAAACGCAAAATTAGTGGAGTACGAAGCATGACCGCCCCAACCAGCCTGCCTACGGTGCAGAATGAACCGCCCAAAAACGCCAAGCCAATCGGCACGCGGCTGGGCTTCTCGAATTACCTTGGATTGCTCGGTGCGCTCCTCGGCATGATTGTGCTGTTCTCGCTGCTGAGTTCGCACTTCCTGACCTACGACACCTTCAGCACGATCGCGAATCAGATTCCCGATCTGGTTGTGATGTCGATTGGCATGACCTTTGTGCTGATCATCGCGGGGATCGACCTCTCGGTCGGTTCCGTGCTGGCGCTCGGCGCGGCGCTCACCAGTGTCGCGGCTTTGCAATGGCACTGGCCGGCATTGCCTGCCGCCTTGCTCGGCATGGCGGGCGCCACGCTGACGGGCTGCGTAACCGGCGCCATCACGGTGGTCTGGCGGATTCCGTCGTTCATCGTGTCGCTCGGCGTGCTCGAGGCGGCTCGCGGCATTGCCTATCAATTGACGAACTCGCGCACGGCCTACATTGGCGATGCATTCGATTTCCTCTCCAATCCCATCGCCTTCGGCATTTCTCCCGCATTCCTGATTGCGATTGCGGTGATGATCGTCGCGCAGCTCGTGCTGACGCGCACCGTGTTCGGCCGGTATCTGATCGGCATCGGCACGAACGAGGAAGCCGTGCGTCTCGCCGGCGTCAATCCGCGCCCGTACAAGATTGCGGTCTTCGCGATGATGGGCCTGCTTTCCGGCCTCGCCGCGCTGTTTCAGATTTCGCGGCTCGAAGCGGCGGACCCGAACGCGGGCTCGGGCATCGAATTGCAGGTGATCGCGGCCGTGGTGATTGGCGGAACGAGTCTGATGGGCGGACGCGGCTCCGTCACCAGCACGTTCTTCGGCGTACTTATCATTTCGGTACTGGCCGCGGGGCTTGCACAGATTGGAGCGACCGAGCCCACCAAACGCATCATTACGGGCGCCGTGATTGTCGTGGCAGTGGTGCTGGATACCTATCGGAGCCGGCGTCGCGCCGCCTAATCTGATGGTTGGATCAACGGTCGGCAGGAGAATAAAAGTGTCGAAAGAAACAAAGCAGGGCCGGGTTCTCGTGGTGGGCAGCATTAATACCGATCTGGTGGCCCGTTCGCCGCATTTGCCACGTCCCGGCGAGACCATTGGTGGACATGAGTTTTCGCAGGTCGCGGGCGGCAAGGGCGGCAATCAGGCGGTGGCGGCGGCGCGCATCGGCGCGCGCGTGGCGATGATCGGTTGTGTCGGCAAAGATGCCAACGGCACGCAGCGGGTCAAGGATCTGGAAGCGGAAGGCATCGACTGCGCGGGCATCGAGGTCGATCCTGTGCAGCCCACGGGTGTGGCCATGGTGACGGTGTCGGACGACGGGCAGAACACCATTGTGGTGGTGGCGGGCAGTAACGGCGAGTTGACGCCCGAGACGGTGGCGCGTCACGAAGCGGCGATCAAGGCCTGCGACGTGGTGGTTTGCCAACTGGAAACGCCGTGGGATTCGGTGCACGCCACGCTCGCGCTCGCACGGCGGCTCGGCAAGATCACCGTGCTTAATCCCGCGCCGGCCACCGGTCCGTTGCCGGCGGAATGGCTGCCGTTAGTCGATTACCTCGTTCCGAACGAGGTCGAGGCGGCCATCCTCGCGGGTCTGCCGGTCGAATCGCAAAGCGGCGCGCGAAGGGCCGCGACGGAATTGCGACGCGGCGGCGCGCGCAACGTGATTGTCACGCTCGGCTCGCAAGGTGCTTATCTTTTGCTGGAAGACGGCGAAGGGGCGCATTTCCCGGCGCCGCAGGTGCGGGCAGTGGATACCACGGCCGCCGGCGATACCTTCATTGGCGTGTTCGCCGCGCAGCTCGCCGCACGGCAGCCGCTGGATGGCGCGATCAGCCTCGCCCAACGCGCGGCGGCGATTTCGGTGACGCGCGCCGGTGCGCAGCCGTCGATACCGACCCGCGCGGAGGTCGATAGCGCCGCTTGAGGCGCGTGGTGGTTGTGGTGACATGAGGTCGTCGGGCCGGTCACTCTGAGTGGTTTGACGTTGCATTGCCGGCGCCCTTTCGCGAGGGTGTCCTTGGGTTAATCGCGGTCTCTACCTGGGGGTGAAGCATGAAATCACAATATATAGGTATCCTTATTATGTCGATGACGCTTGCCGGATGCGGCGACAGCGTCGCGCCCGTCGACCCGCTCGCCAGCGCGCCGAAAGTCATCATCGATTCGGACTTCAACACGATGGGCGACGACGGTCAGCTCTTCGCCATGACCACGCAGTTGATGGCACAGAGCAAGGTCAATCTGCTGGGGCTCTGTGTCGTGACCGGCAACGACTGGCTGCTGCAGGAAGAAGCGGATGCGCTGAAGGCCGTGGAACGCATGGGCGTGCAGAACGTGGTGGGCGTGTACGGCGGTGCCGATTATCCCTTGCAATACGATGTGGCGAGTATTCGGGCGCAGCAGGCCGCCAATCCGCAGGGCTATTTCGGCGCGTGGAGCCGGCCGGAGCCGACCGAACAATCGCAGCTCGTGGCGCCGCCGGACGGCTTCGCGGTGTCGACGAAACTACAGGTGCAAAGCGCCGCCGACTTCATGATTCAGACCATCAAGCGCTATCCGAATCAGGTCACCATTCTCGAAGTCGGGCCGCCCACCAACCTTGCCACCGCCATCATGAAAGCGCCGGAGATCGTGCCGCTGATCAAGAAGATCGTCTACATGGGCGGCGCCATGGCCGTGCCTGGGAATGCGAATGCGGTGGCCGAACTCAACTGGTGGTTCGATCCGCTGGCGGTGCGCACGGTTTTGCAGACGACGATTCCGCAATACGACATTCCGCTCGATGTGACCAACACGGTGCCGCTCACGCAGACCGTCTACGACGAGATCGTCAATAATCCTGCCAAACAGACTGCGGTGACGAAGGCGTATGCCGCGGCCAATGCGGGTGCATTCGCTGAAAATACAGACTTGTTCGACACGCTGACGATCGCGTATTTCAGCGACCCCACCTATGCGACGCAAACAAAAAGCGCCTACCTCGATATCGACACCACCAGCGGCGAAGATCAAGGCCACGTGACGGTATATCCCGATCAACCCGCGCCCGGAGCCTCACCGCAAAAGATCACCTACGTGACGCAGTTCGACAACACTCGCTTCTTCAATCTCTATGTGGATCTGCTCACGCGTCCTGTGCCGGTGACCTTGCCGTGATCGGCGCGCGACGGGCCGCGCGCTCACACATCAGGTGCCCTCTTTCACCACTTCGATGAACGCGCGCAGCCCGGCGGGCACATGGCGATGACCGGGATAGTAGAGATAAAGGCCGGGAATGACGGGGCACCAGTCGTCGAGCACCGTGACGAGCCGGCCATCATCTAGCGAGGGGCGCGCTGCCGGCTCGGGAACGTAGGCGATTCCGAGTCCGTTGGTGGCGGCCTCGATCATCAAGCTGTTGTTGTCGAGCGTCAGCGCGCCGGGGACATTGATCACGACCTCCTGCCCTTGCCTGGCAAACTCCCAGCGGTAGAGCTTGCCGCTTGGTAGACGATGACGGATGCAGCGGTGCTGCGTCAGATCGTCGGGCGTCACCGGCCGTGGCTGTTGCGCGAGGTACGATGGCGCGGCGACGGTGATAAAGCGAAGGTCGTCGCCGAGTTGCACCGCCACCATGTCTTGCGGCAACGATTCGCCCAGCCGCACACTGGCGTCGAAGCCCTGTTCGACGATGTCGATCAGGCGCCCCTCTGCCACCAGATCCAGCGCCATGCCCGGATAGCGCGCGAGGAAGCGCGGCACCACGGTCTGTAGAAGCAGCCGCACGGCGCCCTCGTTGGCGTTGATCCGCAGCGTGCCAGTGGGCTGGCCGCCTTGGTCGGCGACGGTGTCGAGCGCCTCGTCCAGTTCGCGTAACACCGGTGTGAGACGCCTGAGCAGTTGCTCGCCAGCCTCGGTCGGCGACACGCTGCGCGTGGTGCGATTCAGCAGGCGAACCCCCAGATCACGCTCCAGAGCCCGCATTGCGTGACTGAGCGACGATCGCGATACGCCAAGCGCATCCGCCGCGCGGCGGAAGCTGCGATGCGCGGCGACGGCGGAAAAGGCGGTTAGATCGGCGAGGGTGGGTTTGGCCATTGGTGAAGTTTTTTCACGGAGTCGTGCCAACTATAGCGGCTTATCACACCAGTGACGCGATCCTAGAATGGGTTTTCGAACCTTCAGGAGATCGCGACATGAGCAAAACCTGGTTGATCACAGGCACTTCCACCGGCCTTGGCCGCCTGCTGGTCGAGCGTCTGCTGGCGCGGGGCGATTGCGTCGTCGGCACGCTGCGGCGACCCGGCGCGCTGGACGATCTGCTCGCGCAATACGGCGAGCGGCTGCGCGTCCTGACGCTCGACGTAACCGACACTCATGCCGTGCGCGCGAGCGTGGACCGCGCATTCGAAGAGATGGGCCGCATCGACATTGTGGTGAGTAATGCGGGCTACGGCCTGTTCGGCGCGGCCGAGGAGGTGACCGACGCGCAGTTCGAACAGCAGATCGCCACGAACCTCATCGGCTCGATTCAACTGATTCGCGCGGCGCTGCCTCATCTGCGTGCGCAAGGGGGCGGGCGCATCGTGCAGGTTTCGTCGGAGGGCGGTCAGGTGGTCTACCCGGGCTTCAGCCTGTATCACGCCACCAAGTGGGGCATCGAAGGTTTTGTGGAGGCCGTCGCACAGGAGGTGGCGCCGTTTGGGATCGATTTCATCATCGTCGAGCCGGGGCCTACCGCAACGAGCTTTCGCGAGAATCTGGCCACGCCGGAGCCGTTGCCCGCCTATGCCCATACACCCGCCGGAGAGATTCGCCGCATGATCGACGCCAACGCGTTTCCACGGCTCGGGGATGCCGCCAAAAGCGTCGACGCGATGATCGCCGCCGCCGATGCCGACAAGCCCGCCTTGCGTCTCGCGCTGGGCAGCACGGCTTATCGCTCGATCAGCAAGGCGCTCACGGGCCGGCTTGTGGAACTCGAGGCGCAGAAGAGCGTGGCGCTTTCCGCTGACGTGGATAGCTGACGGGCGCGTCCCTTTCGCAACCGCTAGCACATCGCGCCCGGCCGCGATTGCCCCCAAGATTGCGATAGCCTTCGGACCGAAAAGCCGGTATCGTCGTAAATGACTACATTAAGGTCATTTACGCCATGCGCATTGCCATTCTCGCACTCGAGGGACTGTTCGATACCGGCCTCTCGGTCATGCTCGACGCCCTCGGGCTCGCCAACAAATTCTCCGCCGCGCAGATGGGCGGCAGCCCGCATTTCGACGTATCGATTATCGGCATGCGCAAGCGAGTCCGCTCGGCGCACGGTTTGATCATCCCTGTGCAGGCCGTTACGGCGGATCTACGGCCCGACTGGGTTGTCGTGCCCGCGTTGAGCACCGGCTCGCCCGAACAGTTGATTCCGGCTCTCTCAAGGCCGGATGTGTGCCAGGCCAAGACGCAACTGCTGCAATGGCGCGCCGAGGGGGCGTTGATCGCCGCCTCGTGCATCGGCTCGTTTCTGGTGGCGGAAACCGGGCTCCTCGATCATCGGGAAGCGACCACGACCTGGTGGCTCGGTCCGCTATTCCGGCAGCGCTATCCGACAGTGTTGCTCGACGAATCGCGCATGCTGGTGCCGACCGAGGTGGGCGTGACCGCGGGCGCCGCGATGGGCCACCTGGATCTCGCCCTCTGGTTGATACGCAAGGCGAGCCCCGAACTCGCGACGGTGGTGTCGCGCTACCTGCTGGCCGACATCCGTTCCTCGCAAGCGCCGTACATCATTCCCAATCATCTGGCGCAGGCCGATCCGCTGATCCAGCGTTTCGAAGCGTGGGCGCGCAATCATCTCAAGGCGGGCTTCTCGTTGCAGGTCGCAGCCAATGCGCTGGCGACCAGCGCGCGCACTTTGCAACGCCGTTGCCAGGAAGTGCTGGGGAAATCGCCGCTCGCGTACTTTCAGGACCTGAGGGTCGAGCGGGCGCAGTCGCTGATTCATGGCAGTGGTATGGATCTTGAGGCGATTGCGGCCGAAGTGGGTTATGTCGATGGCGCGACTTTGCGCACGCTCTTGCGTCAGCGGCTGGGGCGGGGCGTGCGCGATCTGCGGGCGGATCTGCGGTGACGGTCTAGCTTCGCGTTTGCCCGTTAATCACGTGCACCGTTTCCGCATGCCGTGTATGCTTCGCCCTCGATTATCCCTACGCCGAGCGATGCCTTTGGCAGCGCGTCGGCAAGCGGAATAATGCGATGGTATGGTGGTGCGTCGCTCTCAGGGCCGCACCGCATACGCCTGAGGCCTGGCGTTTTCATCTCGAACCTGATGGCGCGGTTGGATTAGTCCGTTAAACCGCACCACTTCAATCACTGTCCGTTGAGGACAAACAAAAAACTATGTTGGTAGAAAGCAAGCATCCGGTGGGCACGCCCGCACCGGAGAAGGGTGATTCGTCGTCTCTACGCCAATGGCTTTCCGTTGGCGCCGTTGCGCTTGGCGCATTCGCCTTCGTGACGACAGAATTTTTGCCGGTCGGCTTATTGCCGCACGTGGCCAAAGAAATGGATGTGCTGCCGGGCACCGCCGGCCTGATGGTCACCACGCCTGGCGTGATTGCCGCGCTTTCTGCGCCGGGGCTGATGCTCGGCGCGGGACGGATGGACCGCCGGCACGTCTTTCTGCTGCTGACGGCGCTGTTGCTGGCATCCAATCTATTGTCGGCATTCGCACCGAATTTTGCCGTCATGCTGGTGGGGCGTGCATTGCTGGGCGCGGCTTTGGGCGGCTTCTGGACGCTGGCGACGGCCGCCGCGGGCCGCCTCGTACAACCCAAGGATGCCGCCAAGGCCACCGCGACCATCTTGACGGGCGTGACATGCGCCACCGTGATCGGCGTGCCGCTCGGCACCTTCATTGCGGGCTTTTCCTCGTGGCGCTTTTCGTTCCTGGCCACCGGCGTGCTGGTGGCCGTCGCATTGATCGCGCAGGTATTGCTGGTGCCGTCGCTGCCTTCGAGCGCGGCGCTGCGCTTCGCCGACCTCGTCGAGCTGATGCGGCGTTCTTACACGCGTCGCAGCATGCTGATGGTGGGGCTCGTGTTCGGAGCCCACTTCTGTTCCTATACCTACATCACGCCGTTTCTGCTGCATAACGCCAGCTTCGACATGTCGACGATTACCTGGTTGTTGCTGGGATTCGGCGTAATCGGTTTCTTTTCAAACTTCGCCGTTTCGAGCACGGTCAACCGGAACCTCAGGGGGTCCGTGGCGGTGATGGTGTCGCTGCTGATGTTTGCGCTTTTGTCGATGCCGTTGTTGCGACATTCGCAACTGGCGGTGACGATCGACGTGCTCGCGTGGGGCATCTCGTTCGGCGCGTTGCCGCTCTGTTTCAGCGTGTGGATTCAGCGTTCGACACCGGATTTGCCTGAGGCGGGATCGGCGCTGTTCGTCAGCATCATTCAGGTTGCGATTGCGGTGGGGTCGTTGGTGGGCGGGACGATCGTCGACTCGGTCGGCATTCCGCCTGATTTCCTGCTAGGCAGCGCGCTTGCGCTGCTCGGTCTGGCCGCGTTGGCGAGCTTCGGAAGAAGCACGGTGGCGAAGACCGAATGCGACGGCCTCGCGACACCGGAATAAGAGCTGGCGACCCTCCGCCGCGCGAAGGCGTATGCAAAACGGGCGCCGTTGCCAGCGACGCCCGTTTTAGCGACCTGATTGCGCCATTACCTTATTTCAATGCGGCACTCTCGCGGGCGTACAACTGGCTGACCTCGAAGTAATACGTGTGGGTCGCGCCACCTTCGTCCGCCATGTCGATCGCGTCATAGCGATGATCGCCCTGCGTAAGCAAGCTCTGCTTCGTGACACGCAATTTTTTCGCGCTCGCCCACGCGTATTCCTCGGATATCGCGATCACATGAATCGCCGACTCCGGAGCGAGACCGTCGCCGCTATGCGCGATGTCCTGCGAGATACCGAACAGGTAAAGCCGCGCAGCGGATTGCGCGTCAGCATGCCCCGCTTTGCCCAACAAAAAACTGTAGGTCGAAATAAAGCCGAAAATCGGAATCTGCTGTATGGGGCGAATCTTTTCGACATCGCTGAATTTCGACAGCGCGCCCTGGAAGTCGCCTTGTTGAGCCAGCCGCATGGCTTCACGGTCGATGTTGTCGCACAGCCGGATCAGTTCCAGATAATTAAAGCTGACGTCATTTAGAAAATTGACGCGTTGTTCGTGGGCTTGGGTCAGGGCGGTCTGATATCGGCCATCGCCTGGAGAAACCGGCAACGGCGCGAATACGTCGCTCGTTTTGTTGCTGATCGCCGTGACCAATCTCGGCGCGAACTGGAAATACGCCACCGTCGGTTTGCCGGCCGTGGACGGGCCAGCATAGGTGATGGCTTGCAGGTTCGCGTCGTGATACGTGTAGGGATGAACTTCGGATATCTTCGCCGCCTGCGAGCGCGCCCATTCGGCGATTTCGTTGATGGTAATCACCCGTACCGGATCGTCCGGGGATGCGCCGCTGCCGGATTGGTGCTGGAGAATATCGGCCATCGCCATGGCTCGCTCGTGGCACCCTGCGGCGTCGTTTGCCTGGGAGAGCTTCGTATAGATCCGCTCGCACAACACCTGCACGTCGAGACTCGGAAATTGCGGCAAAGGCGCGTATTTGCTTAACGTTTGCAGCCGGGCGATGGCTTCGGCATCGTTGCCTGCCTGATCGAATGCAGCCGTATCGCGGACCGTAGTCCCGATCTCCTGCGACAACCGTTGCAGGTCAATCTGGTTATCCTGCGCAAACGCCTGTCTTTGTTTTTGTAATTGCTGGACTACCGCGGCCGGTGCTTCAGCGAAAACGGTTCCGGACAATGCAATGAAAAATAGACTCAGAAGCAGACTCAGAAATAAACTCGCCCGCCATCCCGTCTTGCGCATGGATTCCCCCTGAGTGGCCGTCGACGCAATAGCGTCGACACCGTTCGTTTGTAATGACAGCCCTGTGTGGGCTGGTCTCGATTCAGGAAAAAATCCTACCATAGCGGTATGTGTTGCTAATCGGGTTGGCAGCCATTTTTTTGTTAAGTTAGCGCTAACGCAAATCCGTCCGCTGCAAGCATGGACAGCGGTGGAAAAGCTGGCTGCGCCGTTGCAGGGGCAGAGTTCAGGCACGAGTGGTTCGCTAGTGAATACTTCGGCGTGAATGCTTACGGGTGTCAAATGCTTGTTATCGAATGCTTGGCCCGGAGCGTCATCAATCGCAAACGTTGCGTTGCGCAATCCTGAAGGACGCCGGCTTCAGATTGGCGACGGCGGTTCATCATTTCGGGAAATGCCAAAAATCGAAATTCACCCTTGCGGACAAAGCGCTTAATTCTTGGCGAACGTTTTCCTAAACTTGTAGCCACCTGACATGGCTTGATTCTGCGCTTTCGTGCAATGCTGGCTGAAAAGCCGTATTGCGCGTCGCTGGAGCCGATTGAGACATGGTAGCGGGCAATCATGGACATATATGGGCGCGGTTATCTGCGCCGAGATTCCATTTCAATCTAGGAGAAACGGGTTATGAACAAGACCACCAGCATATTCATCGCGGCTGCCGCCGCGCTCGCGCTGTCGGGCGGCGCGTATGCACAGAACAACACGCTGGCAACCCCGAGCACCGTGTCGCCGGCCGCTGCAACGAGCGGCTACGGCACGCCTGGCGCCACCAACTCGGATAGCGGCAGCGCTGCGTCGTCGAACTCGAGCATGCAGAACAGCGCGAGCAATAGCGCGACGTCCCTCACCAACCTGCCCGGAAGCCACAACACGCTGGCTACTCCGAGCGTAGCATCGCCGGTTGCCCAATAACCGCGATCAAGGCTTTAAGCCTCGTTAAAGCGAGGCGTCGTAAGAAAAAAGGCCGCTGCCCTCACGGGCAGCGGCCTTTTGCTTTTCACTGACTGGTTTAGCGTGCCATGGATGTCAGGCGCGTGAAAGTACGTAGTAACCAAAGCCGAGTGTTGCCCGACCCCATCGCAAGTAGGCACTATGCCAATCCTGGATCCGTTTTAGAAACTTTGGCGCATCAGGATCATCGGGATTTGCGGTCAGATATTGCATCATGGCGTCGCAGTACCGGCCTTCGTATTCATCCCACTCGTCATCGTTACTGGTAGCGGTCCGCAGCAGGTCGTAGCCCAACGCACTTGCACGCTGGGCGTTTTCTGCATGAGAAACGAACTCATCGGCTGTTGCGCTTAGGACATCCAGGTAACTCTGCGCGGGCGGCTGCTTCCAGTATCCGTCGGCGACCAGCAAGCGGCCATTTGGCTTCAGCCAGTTGGATGCGATACGCAGGCATTGTTCGAACGAACCGAACGCGTATGTAGATCCGACGCAAAGAATTGCGGCGTAGCCACCTTGCGGACGGTTATGCTCTAGCAATGGAGCGTTGATCAAGCTCAGTCGCGAGTCGTTTGGAGAGTCGCGCTGAAATGCCGCTCGCGCTTCGACCAGGAAGCGCTGGTTGATGTCGACGCCGACGCCGCGTACCGGCGACATACGAAGCACGTCCTGCAATAGCGTTGCCTTACCGCAGCCGGCATCGAGCACGATGTCGGCTGCGGAGAAATTCGCGACGAAACTCCGCAGGAGTTCATGAGCTTTATGCCGCGACAGCGGGCTCAGGTAACGATGGTTACGATGCGCGATGGTGGAAAAGCGGAAAGGGTCTTCGTTCGTGTTGGGCATGATGGCCTTGCGAAAAGGTATTGAGGGATTTTTTCAACATCGATCCGCTGAGCGCTTTCATACACGAACCTCCTGGGTTTTGTCGTTGTGCGATGGATGTGAGTTTACACAGCTTGTCGTGATGCGGCGCAAGATCGCCGATAATCAGCTGATCCATTCATGCAGGGAGACTCACCGCGATGGACGAAATCAACCTGTCGGCAGTTTACCGAAGCTATATTGCCTGTCTTAACAGGCAGGACTGGTCGCAGTTAGGCGTGTTTGTCGGCGACGACGTGATACACAACGGGAAACGGATCGGTTTGTCCGGCTATCGCGAGATGCTGGAGAGAGACTTCCGCGAAATCCCGGACTTGCGCTTCGAGGTTCAGTTCCTCGTTTGCGAGCCGCCACGTATTGCGAGCCGACTGCATTTTGACTGCAGGCCCAGCGGCATGTTTCTTGGGCTTCCGGTGCGCGGAAAGCGGGTGGCATTCGCGGAGAACGTCTTCTATGAATTTTGTGGGGACAAGATTCAGCAGGTCTGGTCGGTCATCGATAAGGCTGCGATTGAGAGCCAGGTGTAGCGGACAGTAGTTGCGGACATCGCGCGGCACGCTGATTGCTGCATCGATATCAAGCAGGCGGTGACCGTCTGTGTCGATATTTCAATCCAATTATGGAGGGACGGATCATGAACAAGGCAACTAGCACATTGATCGCGGCCGTCGCCGCACTCACGCTGTCGGGTGGCGCCTATGCACAGGCGGCTGGAGGTTCGAACAGCGGCGGCTCGTCGGGCAGCACTGCCAGCCCGGCGAACCAGGTAAATGGTGCAACGAGCGGCTACGGCATGCCGGGCAATCCGAACTCGGATAGCGGTCGCGTCTCCGGGGCGCCGAATTCGGGCCTGCCGAGCGGCACGAACTCGACCAGCACCCCTGCGCCGAAGACCAATAACACGCTGGCAACGCCGAGTGTAGTTTCGCCGGCCGCGGGCCAACAATGACAGAAAAGGGTGACCGAATGCGCTTGGGGCGTGCGTTGCTGAGCCCCATCGCAAGAAGGCCGCTGCCCTCATGGGCAGCGGCCTTTTGTTTCTGAACGGCTGCTCGCGCCGTTCAGCCGGAAACCACAGAAAGCGGTTTCGTCCTCATTGTGCTGCGCTGCGTGCCGCTTCGTTATTGGCAGCGGCCACCGGCAGAAGCGTGCGCAATTGCCGCGCGCCTGTTTATTAACATTATCTTAAGCCGTCCCATATAGCGATCATTACCTCGTGGTATCGATTGCCGAGGTTGTGGTGACGCAGCAGAGCGGGCCGTGGCAGGCGCTCACACATTCGGTTCGGCGTCCCACTGAATCGAAGCTCGAGGTGGTCAAGGACGTGGTTGTTACGCCGAGTGCCCGGTTGAAAACATCGGACACGCTTTCTTGTGGGGCCGACTTATTGCCGTAGACGAAGATCGCATTCGGATGCTGACGGGCGAATTCGATGCGCCGCTGCAAATCCCGTTCCGCCGCTGTTTGATCTGCCTGGGCTTGCGCGCGTTGCGCCTGATCGCGCGCCGTAGCGGGATCCAGCAGTTGATGTTCAGGGGCGATGGGCCGCGCCGGCATATTGCAACTAAGCACTACCGATGAACATAGCGACTCGGCGGAACCCTCGGACGCGACGATTGGCACGTCGGCCTCAAGCCCAACGGACGCGGCTGCATCGGTCTGGCCAAAACACGATGCGCCCGCGCCGAGCAGCACCACGGCGGCGAGACCGACTGCCGTCGCGTGAATTCTTTTGATTTGCCTTACGGAGAGCGTCATTCACGTGTCCTGTGACATATCTATGCCAGTCGGACAGACGCGAACCCCGACAGTTCAAGAATGGATCCCACGCCCGCTGAAATAGCGCGTCGTATCCGGCCATACGGCCGTTCTAACAGACCCCTTTCCCTTGCTGCAAAAACCTCGCTATTCTGGTGAATCAAGGGCATTTTTAAAGAGGAGACGACAATGACTGAACTCGTGACATGCGTATGGTTCGATGAAGGCAAGGCGCGCGAAGCGGCGGAATTTTATGCCGCCACCTTTCCCGACAGCCATGTCGATGCCGGTCATGTATCGCCAATACCGGGCATCGGCCAGGGAGACGAGTTGACGGTCGAATTTACCGTCGTCGGACGGCGTTTCGTCGGATTGAACGGCGGCCCCAATTTCAAGCCGAATGAAGCGATCAGTTTCATGATCAAGACCGACAGTCAGCAAGAGACCGATCAATATTGGAATGCCATTATCGGCAATGGCGGCGAGGAAGCGCCGTGCGGTTGGTGTAAAGACCGCTGGGGTTTCTTCTGGCAGATTACGCCCGCGCGCCTGCTTGAACTCGTCAACTCAGCCGATCGTGAGGTGGGGCGGCGTGCAATGGAGGCGATGATGAAAATGAAGAAGATCGACATAGCCGCGGTGGAGCGCGCAGCGGCTGCTATCGATTGACGCGCCGGCGTCATGCTTGAGCGACTGCCCAGCAGATCAGACTGTGACGCGTATCGCGATACGTGCAGCGTTCCAAGGGCAGCAGCACGGTGAAGGAACCTAACGCGTGCCTCACCGGCTGCCCGTTCAAACGCTTAAACGCTCAATGCCCTTCACCTACCTGACGAATCGCATCCAGTTCCGCGAGCACCTCTTGCGACAGGCTCAATTGCGCGGCCTTCAGGTTTTCACGCAGATGCTCGACTGACGATGTCCCCGGAATCAGCAGAATGTTAGGAAAGCGATGCAATAGCCATGCGAGCGCCACTTGCATGGGGGGCGCGCCGAGGTTTTCCGCAACCGTCGATAGAACCGACGACTGAATCGGCGAGAATCCGCCGAGCGGAAAGAACGGCACATATGCGATACCCTGCGCCGCCAGTTCGTCGACCAGCGCATCATCCTCCCGCTGAATCAGGTTGTACTGATTCTGCACGCAGACAATCTCCGCGATGCCCTGTGCTTCGGCGACCTGCATCGAGGTCACGTTGCTCAGGCCGATATGGCGCACCAGACCCTGGTGCTGGAGTTCGGCCAGCGCTTCGACCTGCTTCGCAATCGATCCTTCGGATGGCTCATGGATGCGCCCCATGACCCGCAGATTGACGACGTCCATGGTATCGAGACCGAGGTTGCGCAGGTTGTCGTGCACGCCGCGCTCCAGATCCTTCGGCTCGGACGCCGGCAGCCACGCGCCGTCGTCGCCACGAACCGCGCCAACCTTGGTGACGATCACGAGGTCATCCGGGTAAGGGTGAAGCGCCTCGCGGATGATCTGGTTGGTTACATGGGGACCGTAGAAATCGCTGGTGTCGATGTGATCGACCCCGGACGCCAACGCCTCGCGCAGCACGGCCAGAGCCGCCTCACGATTCGTCGGCGGTCCGAACACGCCGGGTCCGGCGAGTTGCATGGCGCCGTAACCCATGCGGCGCACCGGACGGCCGCCCAGCTTAAAAGTGTCGACGGGGGTGAAGGTTGACATGGCGCTCTCCTTGAGGAGTGGTGAGGGACGAGGCGCAGTATGGGCGCGATTGCGCTGTTAGAAAATCCGATCTAAAGTGAACGGGTTGTTAAAAATTGTGAACAATGACCATGGAATTGAATGATCTGTCGGCGTTCGTTTCCGTTGCCCGGGCGGGCGGGTTTCGCGACGCGGCGCGCATTGGCGGCGTGTCGGCTTCCAGCCTGAGCATTGCCGTGCGGCGTCTGGAGGCGAAGTTCGGCATGCGCCTGCTGAACCGCACTACGCGCAGCGTGGCGCCGACGGAGGCGGGGCTGCGTCTGCTCGAAAAGCTGGCGCCGCTCTTCAGCGAGATGGAAGCGGCGCTGGACGTCCTGAACGGATTCAGGGAGAAGCCGAGCGGCACGCTCAAGCTCAACGTGCCGTCGAGTGCCGCGCGGATCGTTTTGCCGCCCGTCATCGCGGGATTTCTGAAGGCGTATCCCGACATCCGCGTGGAGGTGGTGGTTGAGGATGGGTTTGTCGACGTGCTGTCGATCGGTTGCGACGCAGGCATCCGCTACGACGAGCGGCTCGAGCAGGACATGATCGCGATTCCCATTGGACCGCGCGTGCAGCGTTTCGCGACTGCCGCGGCGCCGGCCTACCTCGACGCGCACGGCAGGCCCACGCATCCGCGCGACCTGCTTGCGCATGCGTGCCTGCGCGGCCAGTTCGCTGGCGGCGCGAAGCCCACGTGGGATTTCGAGCGTGACGGCGAAGTGGTGCGACTCGATCCTTCAGGACCGCTGCTGGTGCGGCCGGGCGCGGCCATGGAACTCGCCATCAGCATGGCGGTGGCGGGCGTGGGGGCGGTCCACCTGTTCGAGGGCATGCTGCGCGCGCATCTGGACAGCGGCGCGCTGGAGCCGATCCTCGAGCCGTGGTGGCCACGTTTTTCGGGGCCGTTTCTGTACTATCCGGGCCGCCGCCATCTGCCCGCGCCGTTGCGGGCCTTCGTGGATTTTCTGAAGGCGGCGGACGTGTCGGAGTCACCCGGCCCCAATCTGCCGGGCGCGTAACCCCGCCTGGCTTAGGCGCTCTTGAGCTCGAAGATGCTGTCGATTTCGACGGGAATGCCCATCGGCAGCGTATGCACGCCGACGGCGCTGCGTGCCGGCAGTTTCTCGGGTCCGAACAGGGTCAGCATGAGGTCGCTGGCGCCGTCGGCAATCCGCGGATGCTGCGTAAACGACGGGTCGGCCCGTACATAGACGGTCAGGCGGCTACAGCGTTCAAGCCGGTTCAGCGCGCCCGCCTGGTCGATACAGGAGAGGATCATCAGCATGGTCAGCCGCGCGGCGTGATGCGCCTCGTCGAGCGCGAGGTCCTGGCCGACCATACCCACGATCGGCTTGCCGTTTTCGAAAGCGGCGAGTCCGGAGACGTAGAGCTGATTGCCGGAGATCGAAACCGTTTTATACGAGCCAAGCGGGTTGATGGGCGGCGGCAACTGGATGCCCAGTTGAATGAGGCGGTCGGATAGCAGCATGGTGCGTTTCCATTCGAAAGAGGGCGCGCGCGGGCGCACCTCCAGGTAAACGCTTGTGCGGGGGGTTTATTCCGCAGCGGGCTGCAATTTCTTGCTCCCAGGGAAACCCAGTCCCCATCCCGCAGTTTGATACCATTCACGCTTTTCAAGATGGGCTGAAATCAGCGTGAGTCGCCAATTCGTATCGTCCGTACTTGAGTCCTGCCGGAAATGGACTGGCCGGTTCGCACTGGTAATGGGGACCGCGCTTCAACTCCTGGTCGAGTTGATCCGCTTCGTCGGGCATCTTTTCAAGCCTTTGCTGACCACCGCGTTGTTTCATCTGCGCCATCCGACCCGGCGCGGGGTTCTGCTCACGCTGGCCACGCCGCCGGCGCTGATGCTGTTATATGTGATCGTGCTGATTCCATTCACGCCGAGCATTAGCGATATCCGCAAGGCGCGCGTCGATCAACCGGCGCAGGTTCTTTCCGCCGACGGCAAGGTGCTGGCCGAATTCAAACCGTCGAATCGCGAATGGGTAGCGCTGTCCGATATCTCGCCACATATGGTCGACGCGCTGATCTCGACGGAGGACCACCGGTTCTACGAACATCACGGCATCGACTGGCGGCGAACCGGTTCGGCGGCGTTGCACACGTTCGGCGGCGAGCGCCAGGGCGGCTCGACGATCACCCAGCAACTCGCACGCAATCTTTATCCCGACGACATTGGCCGCGCGCCCACCTTGACACGCAAGGTGAAGGAAGCCATCACCGCGCTGAAGATCGAAGCGGCGTACAGCAAGCCGCAGATTCTCGAAACATATCTGAACACGGTGCCGTTTCTCTACAACGCTTACGGCATCGAAATGGCCTCGCGGACTTACTTCGGCAAGTCGGCCGATCAACTGGACATTCTGGAAAGCGCCACGCTGACCGGCATGCTCAAGGGCAATAGCTACTACAACCCGGTGTTGAACCCCGAGCGCGCGCTGGAGCGGCGCAATACGGTGCTGGCGCAGATGGTCAAATACGGCCGCCTCTCGCCTGCCGCGTTCGAGACGCTCAGACGCAAACCATTGCGCGTCGATTTCGAGCGGCAGATCGAGCCGCCCGGTCCCGCGCCGCACTTCGCGCAGCAGCTGCGCAAATGGCTGATCTCGTGGGCCGACCGCAACGACTACAACATTTACTCAGACGGACTCATCGTCCATACGACGATCGATTCGCGCTTGCAATCGATGGCGACCGCGGCCGTCGCTTTGCAGGGCAATGCATTGCAATCGGTCGCCAATGGCGCGTGGAGCGCGCGGACCGGCTGCGCGCCGGGCAACGATCTGTTCAAGACCTTCATCCGCGAAACGCCGGACTATCGGGCCTTGCTGAGCGCGGGCCAAAGCGATGACGACGCGCTTCAGCATCTCAGCGCGGACCGCACGTTCGTGCGTAACCTGTGCCACGACAAATCGGAAGTGCAGGCTGGTTTTCTCGCCATCGATCCACGCAATGGGCAAATCAGGGCGTGGGTCGGCAGCCGCGATTTCACCGACGAGCCGTTCGATCACGTTCAGCAGTCGCGACGTCAGCCGGGCTCGACCTTCAAGCCGTTTGTCTACGGCGCCGCTTTTGCGGCGGGTGCCAAGCCGACCGATACCTTCATCGATCAACCCGTCGAAATTCCGCTGAAGGGCGGAGAAATATGGCGTCCTAACGATGATGTTCCGCCAAGCGGCAAACCGATGTCGCTGCGCGACGCGCTGGCGTATTCGCGCAACCGCATCACCGCGCAGTTGATGGAGCAGGTTGGGCCGAATAAAGTGGTGAGCGTCGCCCGCGCGACGGGCGTGCGCGATAGCACGCTCGAGCCGGTTCCCTCGCTGGCGCTGGGCACGAGCCCTGTCACGATCAAGGAGATGGTGTCGGCGTATGGCACGATCGCCAACGACGGCATGTATCTGGAACCGCGCATGGTCACCGCCATTGAGGATCGCAATGGCAAGGTGCTCGCCCAGTTTGAGCCCGCAGCGCCGGAACGTGCGTTGCCGGCTGCGGCGGACCGGACGTTGATCGATGTCATGCGTGACGTCGTCAATCGCGGTACGGGCGCGGCGATCCGTTCGCGCTTTGGCATTCGCGCGGACGTGGCCGGCAAGACCGGCACGACGCAGGACAACGCGGACGGCTGGTTCATCCTGATGCAGCCGCAACTGGTGGCGGGCGCGTGGGTCGGTTTCGATGACGGACGCGTCACGCTCGGCAGCAGTTATTGGGGCGAAGGGGCGCACACGGCGCTGCCGATCGTCGGCGACTTCTATCAGCGGGCTTTGCGGGCGCGGCTGATCGATTCGCGCGCGCGCTTCGATACGGACGTGCAGCCCGGTATGTTCGATCAGTTCCGCGACAAACTGCATGCCTGGATTGCTTATCTGTTTGGGGCGAAGCAGCCGGCGCAAACACCCGTTGCGCCGCTCCGTCGTGTGACGCCGAAGGCCGCGCCTATCGTGCCAGTTGCTCCGGCGGCATCGCAGACTTCGGCTGCTTCGGAAACGCTGACGCCGCGCGGCTTGCCGCCGCTGCTTGGCGCGCCGGGCGCGGGTGCTTCGGCGCCAGCGACGGCTTGGAGAGCAGGCGTGACGGCTGTGCCGCCACCGGCGGCAACGACGCCCCAGACGGCCGCGCCCAGTGAGCCAACTGGCGGCGCGACATCAGCCAATGGCGGCGGCTTGCCATCCGAAGAACCGGGCTCGCCGCCCACGCCGACGCCCGATGCGCCGGAAGCGGCGCCAGGCTCAGGCACGCAATCGCCGTGAGCGCGGACGCGAGTCTGCGCAGGTCCCGCTGCTATCATCAATCGAACTGCAAACGAACCCGCCTCGCCTGAGTGGATACACCGATGACCGCCCCGATTCACGATGATGCCATTGACCAGGGTGCCGGCCCGGACGGCGGCATATCTGCCGCTCGCCCCCGGCCGACGCTGGGGCAAATCTTCCTCGCGTTTTTTATGGTCGGGCTCACCGGTTTCGGTGGGGTGCTGCCGTGGGCGCGTCGCATGATCGTCGAACGTCGCGGCTGGATGACGGATCGTGAATTCGCCGAGATGCTGCCGCTCGCGCAACTTCTGCCCGGGCCAAACGTGTCGAACATCGCGACCATTCTCGGGCGGCAGTATCACGGTGCAATCGGCGCATTGACCGGCGTTTGCGGGCTGTACCTCGCGCCGACGGCGATCACGATCGGCGTCGGCTATGCCTATGCGCGCTGGGGCAGCGCGCCTGCGACGGCACATCTGTTAGCGGGCTTGATGCCGGTGGCGACCGGCCTTGTGATTGCGACGGTACTCAAACTGCTCGTGAGCCTGCCGCGCGATTTGCGTAATCTGCTGCTGGTGGTCGCCATGTTTATCGCCATCGGTTTGTTGAAATTGCCGCTTTTGCCCGTACTCGCGGTTCTCGGCCCGTTCGGCTCGTGGCTCATGTGGCGCGCCCTGCGTGCCGAAGCGCTGACACGGCGCAGCGAGGAGCAGCCGCGATGATGTCAAGGCTCGTTGATCTAGCCCTTCACAGCGCGCTGTGGTCGCTCCTTGCCGTTGGTGGCATCAATTCCACTCTGGCCGACATTCAGCGCTATGCGGTAGATACGCGTCATTGGCTCACTGCTCAGCAGTTCGTGACATTTTTCTCGGCTATGCAGGCGGCGCCGGGGCCGAACGGCATGGCAGTTTCGTTGATCGGATTTCAAACCGCGGGGCTCGCCGGCGCGCTGGTGGCGACGCTGGGCATGATCATTCCGTCCGCGACGTTGGCCTACTTTGTGAGCGCCTGGTTCGAACGGCATCACAGTTCGCTCGTCGTGATGGCGATTCGCCGCGGACTCGCACCGGCGACGGTGGGTCTGCTGGCTTGCGCCGCGTATGTGTTCGTGCGGGAAACCGACGTGAATGTCGGCCGGGCGGTGTTGACGCTTGTGACGGTGGGGGTTGCCTACCGGACCCGATTCAATCCGATCTGGCTGGTCGCAGCAGGGGTAGTGGTGGGGTTGGCCGGAATTGTCAGGTAGATGAAGCGCGGCATATGCGAGTGGTCGGGTTAAGAACCGCGGCTTGCATCTGCAAATAGTCTTTACTCAGGCCTACGAAGCAAATAAGTGTCCATAATCCACCCATGCGTGCGACGTGCCTCGGCCCTGACGCGTTCAATTTCATCCGCGACGTCGCGCAGCTTTCCTGAGATCAGAATCTCGTCAGGCGTTCCCACGTAGGCGCCCCAGTAGATGTCCAGATCCTCGTCGATTAGTTGCCGATAGGTATTTTTCGCATCGAGCATCACGACCACGCTGTCCACGTTTTCGGGGAAACCTTCGGCAAGCCCGCGGCCGTTGGTGATTTCGACCGAACGCCCGATCAGATTGAGCGGTACCCTATGGCGAGCCGTGAGCGCCTGAACACTCGTGATGCCCGGGATCACCTCATAGTCGAATCGATGCTGGCCGCTGTTTGCGATGGCTTCGATGATGCGGATGGTGCTGTCGTACAGCGACGGATCGCCCCAGACGAGAAACGCGCCGCATTCCCCCTCGCGCAATTCGCCGGCGATAAGGCCTTCGAATATGCGCTGCTTGTCGCGGTTCAGTTCATCGACGGCTGACGTATAGTCGCCTTCATCGCGCCTGCGTTCGGGGCTCTTTGCTTCGACGATCCGATAGCGCTGATGCGTGACGAAGCGCTCGATGATCTCCTTGCGCAGCGCGACGAGCTTCTCCTTCACGACACCTTTGTCCATGACGAAGAACACGTCCGCCTGATTGAGCGCGTTGATCGCCTGGACGGTCATGTAGTCGGGATTGCCCGCGCCAATTCCGATGATCAGAATTCGTTTCATCACGCCTGCTCCTGTTCAGGCATTGGCGCGCCCCGCTTGCGCGGCGGCGGCAATGCCTCGTGCCGCGAACTGGCGGCACATCATCTGCATAGAACTAAACCTGCACGACGTGGGGAATCTGCACGTCGGGATTCACGTCCGCTTCGTAATCGACGCCGTTGATTTCGAATCCGAACAGGCGCAAAAACTCTGTTTTGTAGCCGGTGAAATCGGTCAACGCATAGATGTTTTCGCTTGTGACCTGGTCCCAGAGTTGTTGCACCTGGGCCTGCACGGCGGGATCGAGTTCCTTGTAGTCCGCGCGCAAACGGCCTTCGTCATCGACGTGGGGCGCGTTTCCATAGAGGCTGTCCTTGTAAAGCCCGTAGACCTGCTCGATGCAGCCTTCGTGCGTACCCTGTTCTTTCATGACCTTGAACAACAGTGAAAGATACAGCGGCATCATGGGAATCGCGGAACTGGCTTGCGTGACGACTGCTTTCAACACGGAGACGCGCGCATCGCCGCCGGTGCGAGCCAGCTTCTCGCGAATGCCGAGCACCTTCTGGTCGAGGTCTTTCTTGGCCGCGCCGATGGAACCGTTCCAATAG
Source organism: Paraburkholderia sp. BCC1885 (assembly GCF_900996235.1). Lineage (GTDB taxonomy): Bacteria > Pseudomonadota > Gammaproteobacteria > Burkholderiales > Burkholderiaceae > Paraburkholderia. The sequence continues at coordinate 71,064 of NZ_CAAJGM010000066.1, read as the reverse complement.
ATGTCGTGGGTGATTTTTTCGCCGAGATACGTAAACGCCGTGGTTTTTGCGCCGTCGGCGAGGACGTCGGCTTCAAGCAATGCATCGATCCACATTTGCCAGTCCTCGCCGCCCATTACCGCCACCGTGTTGTCGATTTCGGCTTGCGTTGCCGGCTCGAGAGCGGTTTCGCGGACGACTTCCTTGTCGGTATCGATGCCGCGCAGAGTCACGGCCTTGCCGATGGGCTTGAGCGTCGAGTTGAATACTTCGCCGGTCTTGGGGTGCGTGCGACGCGGCGAGGCGAGGCTGTACACAACCAGATCGACCTTGCCGAGATCGCGCTTGATGATCTCGATGGTCTGCTGCTTGACCGCGTCCGAGAACGCGTCGCCGTTGACGCTCTTCGCGTACAAGCCCTTGCCCGTGGCGAATTTTTCGAAGGCGGCGCTGTTGTACCAGCCTGCCGTCCCCGGCTTGGTGTCGCTGCCGGCACGCTCAAAAAAGACGCCGAGGGTATCGGCGCCACAGCCGAATGCCGCAGTGATGCGGGCAGCCAGACCGTAACCGGTCGATGCGCCGATCACTAGGACTTTCCGGGGACCGCCGGCAATCGGGCCGGCGGCCGTGACGTAGTCAATCTGTTCCCTGACGTTGGCTTCGCAGCCGGCGGGATGGGTAGTCACGCAAATGAAGCCGCGTACGCGCGGTTTAATGATCATGATGACCTCTGTGGGTGAGGTGTTGGGACTGTTGTTCGAGGGAGAAAAAGTGGAGGTATTGTAAAGGAGGCGGGGGGAGCGTTGGCGGATGAGACAATATACGATTCTATGCAGGGGTATGCATCCATTCGTCGGCCAATGGCTTTGGCGCTCATGTCGAATCGATCGAACGATTCTCTGCTGATCGACTTCAAGGCAGTGGGATGCGATTAACCGCGAGCGGACCCGGCTCATGTACGGTTTCTTCAGGCGCGCCGCTTTTCCACCCCACCGCCCCAAGCGCATACGCCACACAACGTCTTGCAAGAATATCCGTCGGATCGACCAGATGCACAACGCGCCCGCTGCCTGAGTAAATGCTCCCCTCAGGCAGCAGCAGCGGCAACTCTGTACACCCGAGCAGAATCACCTCAACGCCGCGCTCGCTCAGTTCATCGACAGCGGCCATGACGTCATCAACACATTCACCACTCGTGAATCCCGCCTTGGCCCCGCGATTGCCGTAGATCGCCTGCATCACGCGCGCTTGCTGTTCATCTCCCGGTACGACCTGCCTAAGTCCATGCGCTTCCAGCGCCTTTCGATAGACGCCGCTCCTGATCGTGCCCGTCGTCGCCAGCAGGCCTACTTCGCGCAGTTCGGGAAACGCGGCGCGCAGATAGTCAACGCTCACAGTCATCATGTTGATGATCGGCACATTCAGATACGGTTGAATCCGCTCGACGAACGCATGCGCGGTATTGCAGGGAATCGCGATGATGTCGACGTCACCCGCTTCGAGCTTCTTGCACGTCGCATACAGCGACACGGTCGGGTCCGCGCCGTTGCCCAGCAGATTTTCCGTGCGGTCCGGAATCTGTGGATTCTGTTCGATCAACAGTTTGATGTGATCCTGGTCGCGCGTAGCCGGCGTGCTGCGCACGACTTTCTGCATGAAGTCCGCCGTAGCCGCAGGGCCCACGCCGCCCACGACGCCAACCTTGAAAGCCCGCTCGCGCTTATCGTATTGCCCCGTTACTGCGTATTGCGCGTAGACAAGATTCGAATCGACGACCGGCACGCGAAGCGGCCCGATCCGATCGAGCACGAGTCCGATTTCCGTCACGCCTGAGACGATTACTTGAGCGCCCTGCGCGATCAGATCGAGGCATGCGGCGCGCAACAGTTCCGCGGATCCACCGTCCAGCCGGCCGCTCTTGATACCGGCTGCGCCATACACAGCCTCGGTGACAGGATCGATGTCGCCGAATGCGTCCCGACGTGGATGCAGCACTTCGAATTCCGGCGCGCCGAAATACCCTTCGAACAGCCGCTGATCGCGCACATAGTCCGAGGTCAAGACACCGACGCGGCGCACAGCGGGAAAACTGCGCACCACATGCGCACGCAGTGCCGCGACCATATCGACGATCTGCACCGAAACGTTTTCCTGCAATTCCCGGATGAACGTATGGCTTAAAAAGCACGGCAGCAGAATGTCCGTGACGCCGCGACCTTCGAAATCGCGAATCATGTCGAAGATATAGAGCTTGCGCTCCGTCGTCGCCTCGCGTGACGCACTCGCGTGGCGAAACGGATGCTGTTCGAACACAACGTCGAAATGCTCGGCGTCCGTGCGCGCAAGGCTGGCCTGAATCAGCTTGAACAGCACGTCCGCACCGGCGAGCGGCCCAATGCCGCCGATCACACCGAACACGCGCTTGCCTGGCTGCTTCGTTGCTGTCATTGCGCTTCGCTCTGAAGTTGCTCGAATTCCGCTGTAGCAGCGGCGCTGATGTCGTTACGGCGCGTTTCCCATTTCGCAATCACGGCGGTCGCCACGCTATTGCCAATCACGTTGGTCATTGTGCGCCCCATATCGAGGATCTGGTCGATGGCGAGCACCATCACCACGCCTTCCGTGGGCAAATGGAACAGCGGCGCCACGGCGGCGACCACCACGACCGAGCCGCGCGGCACGCTGGCCATGCCTTTGCTGCTCAACATCAGCACCAGTAGCATGAAAATCTGCTGCGACAACGGCATGTCGATGCCGAACGCCTGAGCGATGAAGATGGCCGCAAACGACTGATACATCATCGAGCCGTCCAGATTGAACACATAGCCGAGCGGCAGCGTGAACCCCACCACCTTCTTGTCGACGCCGAACTTCTCGAGTTGCTCGGTCAGGCGCGGATAAGCCGCTTCGCTGCTGGCGGTCGAAAATGCCAGCATGGCCGGTTCGCGCACCGCCTTCAGCAGCGCGCCGACCTGCTTGCCGAGAAACAGATAGCCGACGCCGATGAGCGCCGCCCACAGCAGCACCAATCCCAGGTAAAACGAACCAATCAATTTGCCGTAGGTGAGCAGGACATCCAGACCGCGCAACGTGACTGCCGAAGCAATCGCACCGAATACGCCGAGCGGCGCCGCACGCATCACGTAGTCGGTCAGGCGCAGCATCACGGGCACCATGCCGTCGATGGCCTGCACCACCACTTTGACGCGTGCATCGCGTTTCAGCGCGCCGAGCCCGAGGCCAAAAAACAGCGAAAACACGAGGATCTGCAAGATGTCGTTGCGCGTCATCGCGTCGAGCAGGCTGGTCGGAAACGCATGCGTGACGATGTCCCTGAAATTCAACCCGGCCGTATTGAGGCCGGTATTCACATCGCCGCCGCTCGCGACCATGTGCAATCCGGCGCCGGGTTGCAAGGCGTTGGCAAGCACGAGCCCCAAGGCGAGCGATACCAGCGATGCGCAGACAAACCAACCCACTGTGCGCACGTCGATGCGTCCGACGTCCTGGCCGCTGTCCATACTCGTCAGACCCGACACGAGCGTGGCGAACACGAGCGGCGCGATGATCATTTTGATGAGTCGCAGGAAAATATCGGTAAGGATAGCGAAATAACCGGCCATGGTTTTGGCGGCTGCGGTATCCGGCGCATTCGCGTGACACACGTACCCGGCTGCGACGCCGAGCATCATGCCCACGGCTATATAAAACGTGAGGCGATTCTTCATGTCAGTCCTTTTCTTTGCCGACCCCTGCGGGCGTCTTAAAGCGCATCGGACACGTCTTTCGCGAAAGGAAAGACGTGCGTGTGCATCGCCTCTTCGCGGGCGTGAAGCGCCTCGTGGAGAAGACTTGACTGGATACTAAAGACGAAAAAAATGAACGCGATGCGGCCTTGACATCGCGCTATGCGGCAGCCGCATAGATTGCTGCGGGGAAGATTCGAGACGTGTTACGCGTCGACGCGGGACTCCAGATATTCCCAAAGGTCCTTGAGCAGCTGCATGTCGTTGTTTCGATCGCGATAGAGCCGCAGTTGCAGATCCATCTGCCAGGTGCGGTCACCGGCGGCGACGAGCGTGCCGTTGCCGAGTTCTGCTTCGATCAGGCTCCTAGGCAACCACGCGATGCCCTCGCCGTTGAGCGCGAGTTTCTTGAGCACGTCGGCCATGTCGGACTCGAAGTGCGGAATCAAAGCGGGATTCTTGCTGGCGCGATGCAGCAACAGATGAAGACAGCGGGCAAAGTAGGTCGTGGCGCTGTAGCCGATCAGCGGCAGCGGGCGGCCGGGCGTGCCGGGCAATCTGAATAACGGCGTGGAGTGCCGGCTCGGTGCGCAGACGGGAAGGAAGACGTCATGGCCCACGGTCAGGTGTGGATAACGGGTGGCGTCGAGATGCAGGGGTAAGTCGGGATGCTCGTAGGCGAGCATCAGTTCGCAGTTGCCGTTGACCAGCATCAGGATTGAATCGTGCACATTGGTGGGCACGATGCGCACCCGTAGCCCGCTAAAGCGGCTTTGCAGCGACCGCAGCCAGTCGGGCACGAATCCCACCGAGAGCGCGTGACCGGCGGCGATCTGCAGCCCCGTCCCCGGCATGCGCTGCTCGCTGCGAATGATGGCGCGCGTGTCGAACAGCTTGCCGAGAATGTCTTCCGCCGCTTCCCGAAACAGCCGGCCGGCGGGCGTGAGCGTCGGTGGATATGTGCTGCGGTCGATCAACTCGGCGCCGATCCATTGTTCGAGCGCCTGAATGCGTCGGCTCAGGCCCGACTGGGTGACGTTACGCAGTTCCGCCGCGCGCGAAAAGCTCTGATGCTGCGCGAGCGCGATGAAATCTTCGATCCACTTGACTTCCACGTTAGCTCCCAGACGTAAGCATGTGAACCGGCCAGCCCGGCTGGCGCACCAGGCGGATTGATTCTATCGTCGCCAGTTTTGATCGCCAACCGGAGATAGGGCGTGGTGTGGCGCTGGGTAGTATCGGGGCAGCGTGCGGTATTAACGCCCGCCGGCGGTCACGTCATTCGTCAATCAGGGAGTGCTGTATTTTCCGCGGAGCAATGCAATTCTTCTTGTAAATACGATCTCTCAGTATCGAGGATATTCGTGAAGAATCCGCCGTTCATATCTGTGCGGTAAGTAGCATTCGTGTGGCAATCAACCAACACGGATCGAAAAAACAATTATATAGAACGCGTCAGATCGCCCGTCAGCCTTGCAGGGTCTGCGAAATCATCATTTCAATTTATTGAAAATTAGAATTTCAATATGGGTCGATTTTTGAACATCAAACCATCAGATATATTTGCGCCGCAGTGGTCAGAAGCGGTTTGCAATCAACGCGTGTGATCGCCGCATTATTGATTCGAAAATCGGGCTTCAGATTAACTGGAAGATTCGGTTTGCGAGTGATTTCGCAGGATAGTCGATCGGGACCAGTATCTTTAATTGGATAAATTTTCATGAAAAAAACCATTCTTGCACTCGCATCACTCGCAGCCATGACGTCGGTCGCTCATGCGCAAAGCAGCGTCACGCTGTACGGCGCGCTGGACACGAGCATTGCCTATTTCGGCAATCAGCAGGGCGCGAACCGTTCGGGCGGCACATTCGAAATGGCTGCCGGCAATCTGTCGCCGAATCTGTGGGGGTTGAAGGGCACGGAGGATCTGGGCGGCGGCTTCTCGGCTATCTTCAAGCTGGAAAGCGGTTTTAACATCGACAACGGCCGCCTCGGGCAGGGCCAACGCATGTTCGGCCGCACGGCGATGGTCGGCTTGTCGGGCGACAGCACGGGCACGCTCACGCTTGGCCGTCAGTACGATCCGCTGATCGACCTGATCCAGCCGCTGACGAACGACGACACTTTCGGCCCCACCTTCGCCACACCCGGCGACATGGATAACTACGACAATAGCTACCGGACCAACAACTCGATCAAATACACCACGCCGAATTACGCGGGCCTGCAGGCATCGGCGATGTATGCGTTCGGAGGCGTGCCGGGCAGCACGGCGAGCGGTCAAACCTACGCCGCGGCGCTTGCGTATAACCACGGCCCGTTCGGCTTCGCCGCCGGCTATTTTCACGCGAACAGCGACCATGGCACCGCTGCGTCGTTCGACGGACTGAACCCGGATGCAGCGAGCTTTGCTGTCGATTCGGAGGCCATTACCGGCGGCTTCGTCTCGGCGAACTCGATGCAGATCATTCGCGCGGCGGGCGACTACGTGTTCCGCAATTTCACGTTCGGCGTGTCGTATAGCAATGTGCAGTACAACAACTATGCGACGTCGTTCGGCGACCAGAACAACACGAAATTCAATACCGGCCAGGCGTACGTGAACTACCAGCTCACGCCGGCTACGATTATCGGCGCGGGCTACGACTACACGAAGGGCAACGGTAATAACGTCACGGTCTCGTATAACCAGTTCAGCTTCGGCGCGGACTACTTCCTGTCGAAGCACACGGACATCTACGTGCTGGCGGGTTATCAAAAGGCCTCGGGCAATACAATCAGCGCGACGTCGGGCGACGTGGTCGCGGCGGTCGCGTCGATGGGCGACTTCGGCAACGATGCGTCGACCAATAAGCAGGCCATGGGCATGGTCGGTATCCGGCACAAATTTTAAGCCGGAGACGACGCGACACGTAGATAGGATGTCTAAACAAAAAATCCCGCCTGTCTTTTTTCAGGCGGGATTTTTGTTGGAGCGGGCGGGTGCTGGCCGCGCGGGCCAGCGCCAGAGGTGCGGCTCAATTTAAAGCCTCTTGCAGGCTAAGGCCGCTCCCCGCGCGCCAGCCGTCCTTCGATGTCGCGCACCACCGGCATCAGGTCCGCGACGCTGTCGACCACGTAATGCGCGCCCGCTGCAGTCAGTTTGCGCGCCGCCGCAGCGCGTAGCCGTGCGAACTCGTTGGCCGGCAGGGCTTTGACATCGGCCTCGGCCATCCCGAACGCATTACCGCTCACGGCCACGCCAACGGCCCACGTGCCGCCGTTGATGCCTTCTTCGATGCCGACTTCGGTGTCGTCGACCTTGATCGCATTCCTCGCGAGCCACACGCCGAGTTGCGGCAACGTCTTGTAGATCATGTACGGCGAAGGACGTCCCTCGGGTGTGTCGCCCGTGCACACCAGGCTGTCCGGCGAGAATCCCTGTGCGGCGGCGCCCGGCGTGATTTCCGCCATGATCTCGCGCGTGTAGCCGGTCGTCGTGCCGATGCGGATATCCTCGGAACGCAACGCCGTCGCCACGTCAGCGACGCCCGCAATCACCTGGCTATAGCTCGCGGCCACCTTGATGTTCTTCGGCACGAACACTTCGTAGATCGCGTCGATGTCCTGCTCGCTGGGCGCGCGTCCGTATTTGGCCTGCCATGCCTCTGCGACGCGCGGCAGCGCCATCAGCGCCGCGATATGCGGACGCTTGGCCATGCCCATCGGTCCGCGAGCTTCGTCGATGGTGATTGGCACACCGAACTGTTCGAAGGTCTCGACAAACGCGCCCATCGGTGCAAGCGAACCGTAGTCGACCACGGTGCCTGCCCAATCGAAAATCACTGCTTTTACGTGTTTCATGGCCATCACATCCTGAGGATCAAACTGGTTGCGCCAACAACTGACGTTCTTCAAGCGCGGCGTCGGGTGGCGCGGCGTGTTCCACACCCATCGTGCGCAGAGCCTGCTCGCACGCTACGATCACGCCTCGCATGACGTCCGCATCCACCTGGCCGATGCAACCCACGCGGAAGCTATCCACCACGGTCAGCTTGCCCGGATAAATGATGAAGCCCTGCTGTTTCATCAAATCGTAGAAGCGCTCGAAGCGAAACGCGGAATGGGCGGGCGCAAAGAACGTGACGATGATCGGCGAGCGCCAGTGCGCATCCAGCAGCGGCTCGAAGCCCAGCTTCTGCATGCCGGCGACCAGCACGTCGCGGTTGTTCGCATAGCGGGCCAGCCGGCCCTTTTGTCCGCCTTCCAGCGCGTGCAGCCGCAGCGCCTCCATAAAGGCTGCGACGGTATGCGTCGGCGGCGTGAAGCGCCATTGCCCGGTGCGGTTCATCACGTCCCATTGGTCGTGGACGTCGAGGCTGAGTGAATGGCTGCGACCCTTGGCTTCGCGCAACGCGCTCTTGCGGGCAATCACAAAGCCAAAACCCGGCACGCCTTCAATGCACTTGTTCGCCGAAGAGACAAATGCTTCGCACTGCAGATAACGAACATCGAGCGGCACTGCGCCAAACGCACTCATGGAGTCGATCAGCAGTTTGCGCCCTCGTTTCGCGGTGACCGCGGCGATCTCTTCGATGGGATTGAGAATCCCCGAACTGGTTTCGCAATGCACGGCGACCACATGTGTGATGCTTGGGTCCGCGTCGAGCATGCGCTCCACTTCGTGACCGCGCGGCGGCAGATAGTCGCCTTTGTCGAGAACCGTATGGCGGCGGCCGAGATAGCCCAGTGTGGTCGCGATGCGCTTGCCGTAGGCGCCGTTGGCCAGCACCAGGGCATGTCCGTCGCGCGGCACGAGGCTGCCGAGCATGGCCTCGACGCAGTAGCTTCCACTGCCTTGCAGCGGCACGCAATCGTAGTCGCCCGCGGTGTCGCCGGCGATCTCCAGCAGGCTGCGGCGCAGTTGCGCCGTCATCGCGCGAAATTCGCCGTCCCACGAACCCCAGTCGCGCAGCATCGCCTGCTTGGTCGAAAACGCCGTGGTGAGAGGCCCCGGCGTCAAAAGATACGGCTCGCCTTTCGCCGGCGGAGCGCACGAGGCCACGGTTGCCATGCCTGCAACTGCTGCGGTGTCCATGCTTGCACGTCCCATGAAGGTCTCAGTGCCTGCCACAGTACAGAAATTGGGTGCATCGGTAAAATCGATATAATCGATGTCGGTATCACTTAAACTTATCGATACAGCGAGGCGCACATGCAATACGCGCAATTGCGGGCGTTTCACGCGGTCGCGGAACACGGTGGCTTTTCGAGGGCGGCACAGGCGTTGTCGCTGACACAGCCGGCCATTTCGGACCACGTGCGGCGGCTGGAACAGGATTTTGGCGTCAAACTGTTTGACCGCGGACCGCGCGGCGTCGAGCCGACCGAACTCGGGCGGCGCCTTTTCAGCGTGACGCGGCAGATGCTCAGTTGCGAGCGCGACGCCCGCCAACTCCTCGATTCGGCAAGCGGTCTTGCGTCGGGCACGCTGTCGCTCGCGGCGGACGCGCCTGACCTCGCGGTCAAGCTGATCGGCGCGTTTCGCCGGCAGCATCCCGGCATCGTGGTCACGCTGTCCATCGCGAATGCGGCCGAGTGCATGCAGCGCGTGCTGTCGAGCGCGGTTGACGTTGCCATCACCGCCGCGCCGCAAGTTCACAGCCGGCTCGAAGCGCGCGTGCTGCGGCGCGATCCGCTGGTCGCGATGGTGCCCGCCACGAGTCTGATCGCCAAAAAGCGCAAGCTGACTTATGCGGAGCTTGTGCGGCAACCGGTCATCTTTCGGGAGGCGCAATCGGTGACGCAACAGTTGCTCGAAATGGAACTGGTGCGGCTATCGTTGCAGGTCGAGCCGGTGCTGTATGTGGACGGACGCGAGGCGCTCGAAGAGGCGATTGCGCAAGGCATGGGCGTCGGCGTGATTGCGTCGGCGGAATTCAACGAGTCGCGCCGCATCAAAATGATTCCACTGCAGGACTGCCAGGTTGAAATGATCGAATCGTTGACGCGTCTCGCGGAGCGGCCGGCGTCGAATCTGCTCAACGCATTGTTCGCGATCGAACTCGCTTAGCGGCCGGTAAAACTTCGCGTTTCGCCGAGAGCGTATGTGGTCAGCCCGTCGCGCCGGCATTTGACAATCTTTTGCAGCTTCCCCATTTGTTAGATGCTATTGTTTTCGAGGGTGGCGAGCGGCCATTCGTTTCGACATTCAACACATACGGTGATAGTCATGGGAATTCTGGATACAGTAGGTGAAATTGCGGGCGCGGTTGCAGCAGTGGAAGCAGCCGAAAAAGTCGACCCGGATGCTGGGCTGCTGACGAAAGGCATCGCTGCAGTCGCCGGGTTTAAAGGGGCGGGCGCGCTGGAATCGCTAGTCGAGAAGAAAGAGGACGAAAGCAGTGAGCAGGCGTCTGATACGGACAACGCGGCGCCTCAGGCCTAAGTTCGGGTTGTTTGAGGACCAGCCGCTCGAGTGGCTAACGCGACTTAAGGGATTTAGGTGACTTAAGCGATTTAAGCGACTTAAAAGATTCAGGCGGCTGGTCCGATATCGTTTCACCACACCGTTTCATCACACCGTTTCACACGTAGATAAAGCCGCTAAGTTGCCCCGTTTGTCCGGCCCATGGCGGCCGTCGTGCCTCTTCATTTCATTCCGTCAGGTTCGCCGTACAGCAGTTTCATTGCTGCGATGATCGAGCCTGAGCGTCAACCTGCTTTAGACTAATGGCCGAAGGTTTGCATTGATCCGCGCGCGGCGTCATGTGACCTTGATGCGGATTCCACCCGCCACATCCCGCTCAGACACGGGTTGCGATACACCGCGCCTATTGCACACATGCAGTTGGAGGTTTCATGCCCATTCTCGGCTTCGCTCATTACAACATTCGCGCGAGTCGTCCGATGCTCGATACTTTGCGTGATTTTTATATCGAAGTGGTCGGCCTGGAATCCGGCCCACGGCCGCCGTTTGCGAGTTTCGGTTACTGGCTGTACATCGGCGGACGTGACGTGCTTCATCTTAGCGAGGCGCGGCCGGACGAAGTGCGGCCCCCTCAGGTGGTCAATACCTTCGACCATGCCGCATTCGCCTGCAGCAATCTAAGCGCGTTCGAAGCGCGTTTGAAGGAAGGGAAGATTCGCTATTGGCGCGACGTCGTACCGGTGACCGGCCAGCATCAATTGTTCTTTTCGGATCCTGCGGGCAATGGCGTGGAATTGAATTTCGCCGAGAAGGATCTTTAAGGCGAGGCCGTTTTGAGTTTTCACGTGGCAGGCGCAATTTCACAGTCAGGCAACGAGGTCATCATGGAAGACGCTTTGGAAGACGAGTGGCAGTTCCAGATCAGGCTCACCGTTTCCGCTGAGCTTGCGGCGCGTTTGCGCGGCGATCCTTCGTGCGGGACGGACACGGCGCTGAGCGAGGTTTTGCGCAAACACAATGCGTCTTTGAAATGCCAGTTCGATGCATTCGCGGATTACGTCAGTGAGGCCGAGCGACGCGGGCCCGAAGATTATCCGCTGTATCAGTGGACTAAAGAGACCATCGCGAAGCCGGAGAAGAAGGCGCGTTATCTGCGGTCATTCACGCTGTATGTGAATGACGACGAGGTTTACGGCAAAACGATTGCGGATTCGCTGCAAGCGGATCTCACGGCGCTGGTCGGCGCAGGCGGAATTGAGAACGTGGTCAGATTCGATACCAATCCGGCCAACAGTCCACAGCCGCCGGCGCGGTAGGGCGTCCTTAAAAGACGCTTTTGCATGGACGAATGGCAGCTCGATTATGTTATGTTATAACATAACTAAGAAGGCGGGCGGCGCCAACCGCGACGTCCGCGTAAGCCATTCGTCAAATTCAATCTGGAACCGCGTCCATCATGCAAAAGCTCCCCGTTACCGTCCTGTCCGGCTTTCTCGGCGCGGGCAAAACCACCCTGCTGAACCACGTCCTGAATAATCGCGAAGGCAAGCGGGTGGCCGTGATCGTGAACGACATGTCGGAAGTCAACATCGACGCTCAACTGATCCGCGACGGCGGCAGCCAGCTTTCGCATATCGATGAGAAGCTGGTCGAAATGAGCAACGGCTGCATCTGCTGCACGCTGCGCGAGGATCTGCTGATCGAAATTCAGCGTCTCGCTCGCGAAAAGCGTTTCGACTATCTGTTGATCGAATCCACAGGTATTTCGGAGCCGTTGCCGGTTGCCGAGACCTTTACTTTCCGCGACGAGGCTGGCCAGAGTCTGTCGGATATCGCGCGCCTCGATACCATGGTGACCGTGGTCGACGCCTATAACTTCGTGCGCGATTACGGCTCGCACGATTTCCTCGCCGAGCGCGGCGAGACGATGGGCGAGGATGACCGTCGCACCGTCGTCGACCTGCTGACCGAGCAGATCGAGTTTTGCGACGTAATCGTCCTCAACAAGACGGACCTCGTAAGCGCGAACGAACTGGAGTTGCTCAAAGGCGTGCTGCGTGTGCTCAACGCCCGCGCGAAGATCGTGGAAAGCCGCTTTGGCCAGGTGCCGACCGCGCAGATTCTCGATACGGGCCTGTTCGATTTCGAGGCGGCGTCGCAGGCGCCGGGATGGCTCAAGGAAATGCGCGGCGAGCATATTCCCGAAAGCGAGCAGTACGGCATTACGAGTTTCGTCTACCGGTCGCGCCGGCCGTTTCATCCGCAGCGCTTTTTCGACTGGATCCAGCGTGAGTGGCCGGGTGTGGTGCGTTCGAAGGGCTACTTCTGGCTGGCTTCGCGCAATCACGCGGTAGGCGAATGGTCGCAAGCGGGGGCGATTTCGCGCCACGGCCGCGCGGGGACGTGGTGGGCGGCCGTGCCCAAACACGCGTGGCCGCAGGAGGCCGCCGCCCAGGCGATGATCCGCAGCCGCTGGGACGAGCGTTTCGGCGATCGTCAGCAGGAACTGGTTCTGATCGGCACCGGTATGAACGAGGCGGCCTTGAGAGCATCGTTCGACGCCTGCCTGCTGAACGACGATGAACTCGACCGTCCGGAAACCGAGTGGCGCAAGTTTGCCGATCCGTTTCCCGAGTGGTCGCACTGAAGACAGACGCGTAATCGGCGCGGCGGCTTGAGGCACACTGCTGATCGTGTGTCCTTTCCCCTTTGAAGCTGCCGAGCCGATGACCGCACCGTTCCCCCACCTTCACCTGCCGGCGACCGCTCGCCTCAGGCTGCGCCCGCTGCAAGCGTCGGATGCGCAGCGGATCTTCGAAATCTGGTCCGATCCCGAAGTCATGCGTTTCTACGACGTGGCGCCGCTGACCCGCATCGGCCAGGCCGAGGATGTGGTGGCGAGGCTCATGCAGGATACGGCGGAACGCTCGGGCGTCCGCTGGGCAATCGTCTCCGCGAGCGAGGGGCGTCTGCTTGGCACCTGCGGTTTCAGGCTTAATTTCGCCTTCAGATCGGCCAGTCTCGGCTTCGAACTGGAGCGCCGCTTCTGGCGCCAGGGGTTGATGCGCGAGGCGCTCGACGCCGCCATCACCTATGCCTACGATCGCCTCGGCATGAATCGCCTGCAGGCCACTACCGACCTGCATAACCACGCATCGACGGCATTGCTGGCGAGTCTGGGATTCGTCGAAGAAGGCGTGATGCGGCAATGGGGCTACTGGAAGGGCGCGTTTCACGACGTGCGGCTTCTGTCGCTGATCAGATCAGACCGCCAGCCGGGCGCGGCACGCCAGATGAACCAGCCGCGCCAGCCGCCAGCCGGGCGATCCGGCTCGAACGCCGGCTGACAAAGCCGCGCGTCACCCGGGGATCATTATTTCCCGCCCGGCACAATATCCTTGCTCCTGATCCGTCTACAGACGTATGGAAACGCCGCCGACCCCGGACCCGACACTCGAACGAGAACGCGACCTCACCGCAACCATCTTGCGTGAGCGCGGCAAGCTCGGGCATTTCATCCGGCGCCGGGTGCGCGATCCGAGTGAAGCGGAGGACATCCTGCAAGATGTTTTCCACGAGTTCGTGCAGGCATACCGGCTGCCCGCGCCGATCGAACAGGTCAGCGCATGGCTGTTCCGTGTGGCGCGCAACCGCATCGTCGACGTGTTTCGCAAGAAACGGGAATTGCCGCTGGCCGACGCCGCGGGCGAGCCGGACGACGACAGCGAGTACCGGCTGGATCTCGCCTTGCCGTCTCAGGATGCCGGTCCGGAAGCGGTCTATGCGCGCTCGGTGCTGCTCGACGCCCTGCAAGCCGCGCTCGATGAATTGCCGGACAACCAGCGCGAGGTTTTCGTCGCGCATGAACTCGAAGGACGCAGTTTCAAGGAACTGGCTGCCGAAAGCGGCGTAAGCGTGAACACGCTGCTGGCGCGCAAGCGTTATGCGGTGCTGCATCTGCGCGCCAGCTTGCAGACCGTGTATGACGAACTGGATATTTAAAGGAGCAGGTCGATGAGATTCAAAGGGAGATGCTTCGGCAAGGCGCTGCTGGCGCTGGTCGCGATTGCGGTGCTGGGATGGATCGTAATGGCATTGTGGAACTGGGTGATCCCGGCGGTGTTCGTCGGCGGCCGGGCGATCGATTATCTGCATGCGCTGGGCCTGCTGGTGTTGAGCCGCATTCTGTTTGGCGGATTCCGCGGCCGCGGCGGCTGGCATGGGCGCGGCGGCTGGCGCAAATGGGAGCGCATGACGCCGGAAGAACGCGACAACTTCCTCAGAGGCGTGTCGTCCGCGCGCGGCAAGCCGCAGGAGGACAACCTGTGAAACAGACATCGACAGCCGCTTGCAAGCAGGCCCCAGGCGTCATTGCTCCCGTCGTGGACTTCAGGCGTTGCGAAGGCAAGGGCGATTGCGCGGTGGTATGCCCCGAAGACGTGTTCGAAATCCGCAAGATCGACGCAGCGGATTACGATAAATTAGGCATGCTGAATAAATTCAAGCTCCGCGTGCATGGCCTGAAGGTGGCCTATACACCTAACGCCGACGCCTGCCGGTCATGTGGATTATGCGTCACCGCGTGCCCGGAGCGAGCCATCACGTTGGCGCGGGTGAAATGATGGGCGGTCCGTCGGAGTGCGCGCGGCTGCATCGCGGTACGACAAACGCTATGCTATGCGTTTCGTCAACCCGAGGACCGTCTCATGAAACAGCCACTAGGATCCATGATTAACTTTCGCCGCCCGGATGGAAAGGATGTCGAAGGCTATCTCGCCAAGCCGCAGAACCCGGCTGGCGCGCCCGCGATTGTCGTGATTCAGGAATGGTGGGGCTTGAACGACCAGATTCGCGGCGTCGCCGACCGGCTCGCCCAGGCCGGTTATCTGGCGCTCGTCCCCGATCTCTACCGCGGAAAAAAGACGGTCGAACAGGAAGAAGCCCATCACCTGATGACCGAACTCGATTTCGGCGACGCCGCCTCGCAGGATATTCGCGGCGCCGTGCAATATCTGAAGCAGCACACGGAGCGCGTCGGCCTGACCGGCTTCTGCATGGGCGGCGCGCTGACGCTGCTGGCGCTCGGCCAGACGCCGGAATTGACGGCGGGCGTGGTGTGGTACGGCTGCCCGCCGCTGGAATACATCCAGGCCGAGAACATCAAGGTGCCGGTGCTGGCTCACTGGGCTACGCAAGACGAGTTCTTCCCGCCGGCCATGGTCGAAGCGCTCGAAACCAAGCTGCGCGGCGCGAAGGTCAATCTGGAATCGCATCACTATCTGGCGCACCACGCGTTCGCCAACGAAACAGCGGTCGGACCTACCCGTATTCCCGCGACGCAGTTCGATCCGGTCTGGTCGCAACTGGCCTGGGACCGGACGCTGACTTTCTTCGGCCGCACGCTGTGGCCGCAGCACGCGTAATACAGCCGAATTGAAGCGCGAATGGGCAATGGAACAGGCCATTGCCCATCGCGCAATTGAACGAGTTCCACCTTCCTCCTGTCTCACCCCTGCGCCTGCCCGCGAGCAGGCACATTCATCCCGGCAATAACTGCGCCGAGCTACAGCCAACCCTCGATTCTGCGGAAAAGATTCCCTGTGAAAAGAGCGGGCGGCGACTAACGTACTAAGGTACGTCCGTGCAAGACCGTCGCTTTCGCGTGCAAGCATCGTTGTTCGCCTTGCATGCATGACAGTCTTGCGTCACAACTGCTTGAATGACCGCGACAGCAGCATCCGCGGTCTCGCATGTAAGGAGTGAAAGATGCAGCTAGGCATGATTGGATTGGGGCGCATGGGCGCCGACATGGTGCGACGCCTGACCGCTGGCGGCCAGACCTGCGTGGTCTACGACGTCCAGCCAGCGGCGGTCGAGAAACTCAAACAGGACGGCGTCGATGGCGCTACGTCGCTCGAAGAGTTTGTCAAGAAGCTGGCCAAGCCGCGAGCCGTTTGGCTGATGGTGCCGGCCGCCGTGGTGGATTCGACGCTTGAGAAACTGACGCCCTTGCTCGAACCGGGCGACATCGTGATCGACGGCGGCAACTCCTTCTATCGCGACGACATCCGCCGCGGCAAGGAACTGGGCGCGAAACAGCTGCATTATGTGGACGTCGGCACGAGCGGCGGCGTGTTCGGCCGCGAGCGCGGCTATTGCCTGATGGTGGGTGGCGAGACGCCCGTGGTCGAGCGGCTGGGGCCGATCTTCGCGACGCTCGCACCGGGACCGGGAGCGGCCACGCCCACGCCGGGACGCCCCAAAGACGCGGGAACGGCCGACCAGGGCTACCTGCATTGCGGTCCGCAAGGCGCCGGCCACTTCGTCAAGATGGTTCACAACGGCATCGAGTACGGGATCATGGCGGCTTACGCGGAAGGCTTGAACATTCTGCATAACGCCAATGTCGGCAAACGGACCCAGGAAAACGACGCTGAGACCTCGCCGCTGCACGGCCCGGAGTTCTATCAGTACGACCTGAATCTGCCGGAGATCACCGAAGTCTGGCGGCGCGGCAGCGTGATCGGCTCGTGGCTGCTGGACCTGACGGCGGCGTCGCTGGTAGGCGATGCGGGCCTCGAACAGTATTCGGGACGTGTCTCGGACTCGGGCGAGGGCCGTTGGACGGTCGACGCGGCCATCGACGAAGGCGTACCCGCGCCGGTTCTGAGCGCGGCGCTGTTCGCCCGTTTCAGTTCGCGCGGCGAGGCGGATTTCGCCAACCGCGTGTTGTCGGCCATGCGGCATGACTTCGGCGGTCATATGGAGAAGGCGGCCGCCAAGCTGGGCAAGCCACTCGCGTAAGCGGGCGGCGCGCGTCGCGAGGCTCCCGCAGGTCCGGGGCCTGCGCGGCGCCGCCAGTCAAGCGTAGGCGTCGAATGATGGCCTGACAAAGACGGTCAGGGTTTGCAGGATACAATCCGGCAGCGCCTAATTTGTCCTACATCCATCTGACCGATCCATGCTGAATCCTACTCGGACCTATCTCCTGGGTCCGCTGCTGAAGGGCGTTTCACGTTCCTTTTATCTCACGCTGCGTATCTTGCCCGCCGGCATGCGCGACCCGATCGGTCTCGCATATCTGCTCGCGCGTGCTGCCGATACGATCGCCGACACCGCGCTGATTCCGCCGGAGCAACGTCTGCAATTGCTGCTCGCGCTGCGTGCCGAGGTCAACGGCGCGGGCGACCAGGGCGCGTTTCTCGAACGGATGTCGGCGGAAGTGGCCGCACAACAGACTTTGTCGGACGAAAAGGTCTTGCTCGAATCGCTTGGCCCCGCATTGGCGATCCTGTCGCAACTGACCGAGGCGGATCGCAAGGCGGTGCGCGAGATTGTCTCGACGCTCACGGAGGGTATGGAGTTCGACCTGCGCACTTTCCCGGACGAGCGTTCGGGGCAGATCGTCGCGCTGCGGGAGTTGTCCGAACTCGACCGGTATACGTATCTGGTGGCGGGCTGCGTCGGCGAATTCTGGACCCGGATGACCTACGCGCATATGCCGGGGACGCTCAAAGGCTCGCCGCAGACCATGTCGACGATGCTGCGCCGCGGCGTGCGCTTCGGCAAGGCGCTGCAGATGACCAACGTCTTGCGAGACTGCGGCAAAGATCTGCGGATTGGCCGCTGTTATCTGCCCGCCGAGACCTTGGACCGATTCGGCCTGACTCCACAGGACCTGCTCGCGCCGGAAAATTCGTTGCGCGCTCAGCCTCCGTTGTTCGAACTGGTGCGCCTGACGCTCGATCATTTCCGCGACGCGGTTGAATACACGCTGGCCATTCCGGCGTTTTCCGTGCGTTTGCGGCTGGCCTGCCTGTGGCCGGTGCTGATCGGTCTCGAGACCGTGTTGCTACTGGTCCATAACGACAACTGGCTCGATCCGGCCAGGGTTTCGAAAATCCAGCGCAGCAAGGTGTACCAGGTCATCGGCTTTTCGACGGCGCTGGTGACGTCCAATACGCTGCTGCGGTTTTGGGCGGAGCGGTTGATCAAACAGATCGAAGCGCGCCTGCAAGGGTGACGGTGCGGGCCGGTGATTTCGTGGCGCGGCGCCTGTGCGCGCGCGCAAAAATCAGCGCTATCTGATCAACGGCATGCCCTGCACGGTGGCATGATATCGGCCTCACGTCTCCATCTTTTCTGCCCCTGCCGAATATGTCGAATCTGATCGTCCATGGCGGTCTCCCGTTACGCGGGGAGATCGAGCCTTCCGCCAACAAGAATGCCGTCCTGCCGATCCTCTGCGCCACGCTGCTGACCTGCGAGCCGCTGCGCCTGATCGGCGTCCCCGAGATTACCGACGTCAAGAAGATTCTCGACATTTTCCGCATGCTGGGCAGCGAAGTGTCGATGGACTTCGGCACCGGCATCCTCGATCTGCACCATCACGCCACCTCGTTCGATCCCGTCGCGCACAAGCTGCCGGAGGAAATGCGTTCGTCGATCATGCTGGTGCCGCCGCTGCTGGCGCGCTTCGGCGTGGCGCGTCTTGAAAACGACGTGAAGGGCTGCACGCTCGGCGTGCGCGAAATCGACCCGCACGTCGAAGTGTTCGAGCGCTTCGGTGCACGCGTGGCGCGCACCGCCGATTCGCTGATCGTGCGCGCCGAAACGCAGATGAGCGCGAATCATCACTGGCTGGATTACGCATCCGTCACCACGACCGAAAACTTCGTGCTGTGCGCGGCCTCGGCAAACGGCACCTCTACGCTGGTCAATGCCGCCTCCGAGCCGCACGTGCAGGAGTTTTGCCAGTTCCTCGCCATGCTGGGCGTCGCGATCGAAGGCATCGGCACCTCGCGTCTGAGCGTGACGGGTGGCAACAAGCTGAGCGGCGATGAATTCCGCTTCAGCGAGGATTTCCATGAAATTGCCACGTTTCTCGCGCTGGGGGCGATCACCGGCGGCGATATCGTGGTGCGCAATACGGCGCCCGAGCAATTTCCGCTGATCGACCGGACCTTCGCCAAATTTGGCGTGGAAGTGGAGCATCGTGACGGCTGGTCGCGCGCGCATCGCGACGGGCCGCTGCGCGTGCGCCGGCCGTTCACGCAAAACATCCTGACCAAGGTGGAAGCTGCGCCCTGGCCGTATCTGCCGGTGGATCTGCTGCCTATTTTCATTGCTCTTGGCGTGAAGGCGGAAGGCAGCGCGATGTTCTGGAACAAGGTCTACGACGGCGCCATGGGCTGGTCGGTCGAACTCTCCAAATTCGGCGCGCACGTGTTCCTCTCCGACCCGCATCGGTTGATTACGTTTGGCGGCCTGCCGTTGAGTCCCGCGCGCGTCGAAAGCCCGTACATCATTCGCGTGGCGATTGCGCTGCTGATGGTGGCCGCCAGCATCGAGGGGCGCTCGGAGATCATGAACGCGCTGCCGATCCGCCGCGCGCATCCGCATTTTGTGGAAAACCTGCGCTCGGTCGGCGCGAATGTGGAATGGACCAGTAGCGAATAAGCGGGCAATCTCGCTGGCTCCCCGGTCACTGCACGGCGTAGCCGCGGCCTTGCATGCAGGCGGCATAGGCGCGCCAATAGCGGGTCATGGGCGGTTCCGGTGGCGGCATGGGCGGCGCTTTCACTTCGGCTGCGCTCGCCGGCTCGCTGGCGCCGCCTAACTGCGGCACGCCGTTCTTGTCGGTTTTCGGCATCGGTTCACTCGCCTGCGCCGCTGTTGCTGCGGCGGCCGTGCCGCTAGCCGGCGCCACGGACGCCGCTGAGGCTGTCGTCCCACTCGCCGCAATCGTCCCGCTGGCGGGCAATGGCGGCTGCGAAAACTGGCCGCCGCCGCCAATGCCGGGTACACCGGAGGCGAGCTTCGGCGGCATGGCCGACTGTGCTTCAGTGGTGATGTTGACGTGGGTTTGGCGACCGGCCGTGCTGTAGCAGGTGGCGGCGTCGACGCTCTGTTGCCACGAGCTTTGACTGCGGATCGGATACACCACCGGCTGCCATGCCAGCGCGCCGCCGCTCATGCTCAGCAGCGCCACGCTCATTGGGATTGTCATTTTCATCGCCGCGCCTCCCTCCTGATGCGGTCTCGCTGCAAGCCGCGGCGTTAAATCATTCCCGCGTTGCGGCTCGCGCTCGACCGGCAATCGATCTCGGTTCAGCGTAACACCCAGCCTGCGTGATCAGCGGTGAGAAATATCGGCTCTGTCGGCCATTGTGAAGTGCAATCAGGGCAGGGCGGAGGCGGCTTCGAGTGCGACGGACAGCGCCAGCCGCCCGGTTTCGACGCGCATCGTATTGCGCATCGGCGGCGCACGGTAGGCTTCGAGCCGGGCGCGCTGCGCACTGGTGCCGATCTCGAGCTGGTTCAGCAGGTCGGTGACGATGGCATAAAGCGCCGTCGCGTTGCCGTCTTCCACTTTCACCGCGATCCCGAGCGCGCCGTCGGCGCCAAGCCGAGTCGTCTGCGCGGACGGCCGCACGCCGATGGCATAACTGGCCTCGGCGCCCACCTTGCCGACCAGCGCGCCTTCGAAGCTGCGCATCAGCGTCGTACAGAAGCGCCCTTCGCCCGCCACCATCTCCGGATACGCCGTCATGGCGCGATAGATGCGCGCGAGGGCCGCGCTACGCGCCGAAACCTCGCCGCCGCCGGCGGGTTGCGCAGCCGCATCGGCCAGCTTGGCGTACAGGCGCGCGAGGCGCTCCAGCGGGAAAGCGGGTGTGGGCAGGTTGCAGCCGTCAATGGCCCAGCGGACTGCGTCGTCGGGCAGATCGCAGACGTCCGCGACGATGTGCTTCACGCGCACCTGCAGCGGATGCTCCGGCAGGTGGTAGTCCTGCACGGTTGCGCCGATCGCCTGCGCGCCTGCGAGCATGCCGGCGTGTTTGCCGGAGCAGTTGCTGCAGACCGGGCCCGGCGTGAAGTCCTGCTTGATCCAGGAGCGGAATACGGCATCCGACAGCGGCGGATGGCCGCCGCAGCGCAGATCCGCTTCGCTCGCGTGGGCTTTGGCGATCATCCGGCTGGCGCGCTCGATATGCCGCTCCTCGCTGTTGTGCGAGCCGCACATGAGCGCGAGATCGGCCTCTTCGAAGCCGAAACGTTCCAGCGCGCCGGTTTCGAGCACCGCAAGCGCCTGCGCGGGCTTGGCTGCCGAGCGCGCCAGCGTCATCCGCGCCGGGTCGCCAAACCTGTATAGCAGACGGCCCCGCGCATCGACCACCGCGACATGCGCGATATGGGAATTTTCGACCGCCTCGCCACGGTACGTGGTCGCCGCAATCGGTCTGGTGGTGGCCGCAGTCATCGCTGTTCTCCTGGAATCGTTGGAATGCAATGCCGCCGATTTTACTTTTTATATCGCGCAGACCCTACTGCAGTAAGCGTGGGCAACTGCGGATTGGCCCGGTTGTCGTAAGTCAGGAAAGTGGACTCGAATATGTCACAACGAGGTTGCATTCTTGATAGAGATTGCAATGCAATTTCTCGTGGCGACTTCGGTATTAATTGCTGACTTCAAACCGAATGGAAATTTACTGAAACAATCGACAGTTTGTAGAGGCAATTGCCGACGAAAAATCCGTGCGCTTGTGCTATTCCTGCAGCGTAGCGAGAATGCGGTCGATTTCGTCGAATTGAGCCTGTGACAACTGGTGGTTTTGTCTTACGTTATGCAGGCGTTTGCGCCAGTAAGCGCGCGGTAAGCCCGAGCGGTCAAGCTCCGAGGTCGACAGGCGCCCCACCACGAGCTTGATATGCAGGATTTCGCTGTGCACGAGTTTTGCCGAATGCGCCCCTGACATTTTCGATTGCCCTTCAATGCACACACCGCTCTCAGAAATTATTCCCATTGTCGCTTGCCGTAGAGCCGTTGACGCCGCGCGAAAAACCCCGGAACGCGCCGTCCGCTCTAATTCGGCCTCCTGTCGCTATTTTTGATGGTACGGCGCGCCGTGAATCCGGAACGCCGGAAATGGAATATTCGTTCGGCTATACAGAACTGCGTTCGGTAATGGATTCATGTTAATTTCGGGATTAGTGACTGTCAATATGAGATGTGGGATGCTTCGGCTTAGCTTCATGAATTCGACGGACAAAACAAAATGACAGACCAAGCTCAATCTACCGAGGAGCGATACGCGCTACGCAGTGTCAGCCGCGCGCTCGACGTCCTCGAGGCCTTGGGGAAGGCCGGCAACGAAGGAATGACCGTTGCGGGCGTGGCTGAACAGATCGGCGTGTCGAAGAGCACCGCGTTCGCACTATTGCAAACCCTGTTATCGCGCAATTTCGTGGCCGATGTCCGGCTAGGCGGCTCGCGCCGCTACCGGCTGGGACTGGCGCTCGTGTTTCTTGGCGATCGCGCGGCGGAAGATGTCGGTGTTTCGCAGCTGGCCATGCCGGTGCTGCGCGAACTCACGGAATTGACCGGTTTGACCTCGCGTCTGGCGATCCTCGATCACGGTTACGCCGTGGCGATTAGCCGGGTCGACGCCCCCGGCATCCTGCGGATCGCGTCGGCGCTCGGGCAGCGTGAGCTGCCGCATTGCTCGGCGCTCGGCAAGTCGTTGCTGGCGCTGCTGCCGCCGGCGCGCGTCGTCAAACTGCTGGCGCAAACCGGCATGCCGCGCCGCACCGAATACACCCTCGTGACACCTGGCGAATTGATGACCGATCTACTGCGGGTGGCCGAGCGCGGCTACGCGTTCGATAACGAAGAAGACAACATCGGCGTGGTCTGCATCGGCGCGGCCATTACCAACCGCGAGGGAGAGGGCGTCGCCGCGATCAGCGTGACGACGCTGAAAAGCGGTTTGAGCGACGACGACCTGCACGAGCTGGGCCGCACATTGCGCCGCTACGCGGATCGTGTGAGCCGCCTGCTTGGCGCAGAAGTGGAGCCGGAAGGGCTCACGCTTCAAACAATCTAGGCCAGGACAACGAGCGGATTGCCCCGAAGCAACGTCACGCCACTTCGCGCCACGCCGGCTTGAGGCGTGGCGGCGGATTGCGCGCGGCGGGCATCAGGTATTGGCAAGAAGGAACTCCATGCTGACAACATTTCTCGCTCTGTTCGATTTGCACGGCGCCGGCGATTACATGCCCGCGCTTCTGCGAGGCACGGCCACGACGCTGGCGCTGACCGCGTGCATCATGTCGATCAGCCTGCCGCTCGGGCTCGTGATCGCGCTCGCGAAACTGAGCCACACGCGGATCTTGCGCATTTGTGCCTCGGCCTACATCGAGGTGATTCGCGGCACGCCGGCTTTGCTGCAACTGTTCTACATCTATTTCGTGCTGCCTTCGTTCGGGATTCGTTTCGATCCGTTCATGGCGGGTGTGGTCGGGCTGTCGATCAATTATTCGGCGTATCTCGCCGAGGTCTATCGCGCCGGTATTGCCGCGGTTCCGCAAGGTCAGATCGAGGCGGCCAAGGCGCTCGGGATGTCGCGTCGCAAGATGCTGCGGCTGATCGTGCTGCCGCAGGCGATTCGTGTAGTGATTCCGCCGCTGGGCAATTACGGCATTTCGCTTTTCAAGGACACGTCGCTGGTGTCGATCGTCACCGTTAAAGAGCTGATTTTCACGGGGCAAATCGTGTCGTCGACCAACTTCCAGTACGCGACCATATTTACCATCATCGGCGCCATTTACTTTGCGTTCTCCTATCCGAGCGCGTTACTGGTGCGCTGGCTCGAGCGGCGCATGAGCGTCGGCGCCAGGTCGAGGCCGGTGGGCAACGCTTCGCAAGCGGCGGCGACGCAATGATTCGTCTCGAACGCGTCAACAAGCGCTTCGGCGAACTGCAAGCATTGAAGGATGTCTCGCTCAGCGTCGCGAAAGGCGAGGTGCTGTGCGTGGTGGGGCCGTCCGGATCGGGCAAGTCGACCCTGCTTCGCTGCATGAATCATCTGGAAAGCGTCGACAGCGGCACGGTCTATTTCGATGAAGTCGCCGTTCGCCCGCCGCTTCATAACGGCAAGCGCCGTGCCGATAGCGAGCGTGCGATCGAAGCGATTCGTGCCAGGGTCGGCATGGTGTTTCAGTCTTTCAATCTGTTTGCGCATCTGAGCGTGATGGAAAACATCACCGTGGCGCCCATTCATGTGCTCGGCCGTTCACCGTCCGATGCCCTGCTCGAGGCCAACGTCCTGCTCGACAAGGTCGGTCTGCTGGCGAAGGCGCGCGCCTATCCGCATGAGTTGAGCGGCGGTCAGCAGCAACGCGTGGCAATCGCACGCGCGCTCGCCATGCATCCGCAAGTCATGTTGTTCGATGAGGCCACGTCGGCGCTCGATCCGGAACGGGTGGGAGAAGTGTTGCGCGTGATGCGCACGCTGGCCGACGAAGGCATGACGATGGTCGTCGTCACACACGAGATGGGTTTCGCGCGGGAAGTGTCCGACCGGATTGTGTTCATGGCGGATGGGCGTATTGTCGAAGAGGGCGACCCAGCCATGTTTTTCGCGTCACCCCGGCAAGCGCGCACGCGTGAATTCCTGCGCTCGCTCTGGGAGCGAAACCGGCAACTGGGCGCCGCCGCCGGCCTGTAATCCCTGCTTAAAACCCATGCTTGGAACAATGACCCGGGAGCTTTCCATGAGAATGGCGGCGCTAATGTTCGCTGCGATGCTGGCGGCCCTCGCGTGTGCGTCCACGGCACGAGCGGCAGACGAGGCGGCGATTGCCGGCACGCGCTTTGACGGCGGCGACGGCTCGTACCGCCGCGCGGTCGAAAACGGCGTGACCTTCGTGATTGCCTCAGATCCGCCTTCGACCTATCAGGACAACCGCACCAACAGCTTCGATGGCGTCGACGTGCGCATTTTCCGCGAGATCGCGAGGCGCCTCGGCATCACGAAGGTGACGTGGAATATCGTGCCGTTCGACGCGATGATCCCCACGTTACTGTCCGGCCGCGCCGATGTGATCGTGGATAACCTGCATGAGACGGAAGCGCGTATGCGTGTGGTGGCGTTTACCAGTCCGGCGTACTGGTATGGGTCGGGCATCGCGGTGCAGCGTGGCAATCCTGCGAAGATCCACACGTGGGGCGATTTTGCCGGGCATACCGTCGGCACGCTGCGCGGCAGTATCAACCATCAGTTGCTCGCTCAGCGCAAGGATCTCAAGGAACTGAAGCTGTACACGAGTAACGAAGCGGAATTCGCCGATCTGATCGCGGGCCGCCTCGATGTCGCGATGGAAGACGACATCAAACTCGCGCAGTTTCTGAAGCAGCATCCCGCTGCGCCCATGGAGAGGGTGATGGACTACAAGCCGCGGCCGCAGGAGTATGGCTACGCGCGCTATGTGCTGCGCAAGGGCGACGTCGATCTGAATAACGCCGTGTCCCGCGCGCTGGACGAGATCCGCGCGGACGGCACGCTCTCGGCGATCATCGCGCAATTTGGCTATAGCGACCGCAATCTCTGGTACTTCCCGGTCAAGAACTGAGACGCGCGGTCTGACGCGCGCCGCCAGCGTGCTTCAGGGGCCGTGCGGCGCGGCGACAATCCATCGCACCGCGCAAAATCCGCCTCGCCCCGACTTCCCCGTACAATCACGCCTTCAAAAAGCGCACGCTTCAAAGCGTGCGCCAGTGTTGCCATTCCCTGAATCGAAACCGAACTGCCCGTGACTTCTTCTTCCAACCTTTCCGCCGCCACCCCGCGTAAATCGCTGACCATTATCCAGACACTCCTGATTGTCGGCGTGGCTGGACTGATCGGCTCCTTGCTGGTGAAACTGCTGGTCTAGTCCGTCATCGGGCGCACAGGATACGGCAGCCGTCAGGCGGCGAGCGCGACGGCGGCTTCGACTTCCGAAGCCGTGAGCAGCACCGGAATCGACTTCGAGGTCGGCGTGCCGGCGCCATCCGCGACCGACGACAGCGGCACCAGCGGATTCGTCTCCGGGTAATACGCGCCCAGACAGCCGCGCGGAATGTCGTATTCCACCAGCAGGAAGCCATCCGCTCGCCGCTCGACGCCGTCGTCCCACACGCTGGTGATGTCCACGCGCTGGCCGGCCGCGAAGCCGAGCATCAGCAGGTCTTCCTTGTTGGCGAACAGCACGCGGCGCTGGCCATAAACGCCGCGATAGCGGTCGTCGAGTCCGTAGATCGTGGTGTTGTACTGATCGTGCGAGCGGGTGGTCATCAGCGTCATCAGGCGCTCGCCGTGGCGTTCGCGGGCACGGTGAATCGGGGTGTCCATGGAAATGGCGTGCACGAGGAACTGGGCCTTCTTGCTCGGCGTCGTCCAGACCCGGTCGCGCGAGGCGACGCCGAGGTGGAAGCCGCCCGGATGCTTCAGGCGCTCGTTATAGTTCTCGAAGCCGTCGAAGACCTTTTCGATGCCGTCGCGGATCATCGCGTAGTCGTTCTCGTGAGCCATCCAGTCGACTTTGGCGCTGCCGAGGGTCGCCTGCGCCATGCGCGCCACAATCGCGATTTCCGACAGCAGGTTCGGTGACGCCGGCTTGTTCATGCCGTAAGAGATGTGCACCATGCTGAACGAATCTTCGACGCTCACGCCTTGCGCCACGCCGTTCTGCATGTCGATCTCGGTGCGGCCGAGGGTCGGCAGGATCAGCGCGTCGCGGCCGTGCACGAGGTGGCTGCGGTTCAGCTTGGTGGTGATGTGCACGGTCAGGTCGCACGAGCGCATGGCTTCCCACGTGCGCGGCGTGTCCGGCGTCGCAATCGAGAAATTGCCGCCCAGGCCGATAAACACCTTCACCTTGCCGTCGAGCATGGCCTGAATCGAGTTCACGACGTCGAGGCCGTGTTCGCGCGGCGGCTCGAAGTCATAGACCTGGCCGAGGCGGTCGAGGAAGGCTTGGGTCGGACGCTCTTCGATACCCACCGTGCGGTCGCCCTGCACGTTGGAGTGGCCGCGCACCGGGCATAGGCCCGCGCCGCGCTTGCCGATCATGCCGCGCATCATCATCAGGTTCGACAACAGCTGGATGGTCGGCACCGAATTCTTGTGCTGGGTGAGGCCCATGCCCCACGTGGAGATGACGGCCTTGCCCTTGACGTAGATGTCGGCGAGCTTGAGCACGTCTTCCATCGGCACGCCCGATTCGGTGACGATGGCGTCCCAGTTTTCCGCGCGCAGGTCGTCGACGAAGTCTTCGAAGCCCACCGTATGTTCGGCGATGAAGTCCACGTCGAGCACGCGCTCGGCGCCGCTCGCGAGGGCCGCGTCGTCCAGTTCGATCACGCGCTTGGCGACGCCCTTGATCAGCGCGAAGTCGCCGCCCACCTTCGGGCGGATGAACACGGAACTGATCTTGGTGCTGCCCATGGTCAGCATTTCAACCGGGTGCTGCGGGCTGGCGAAACGCTCCAGGCCGCGCTCCTTGAGCGGGTTGATCGAGACGATGGTGGCGCCGCGCTTGGCGCACTCGCGCAGCTCGCCGAGCATCCGCGGATGGTTGGTGGCGGGGTTCTGGCCGAAGATCAGCAGCGTGTCGGCGTGTTCCAGATCGTCCATGACCACCGTACCCTTGCCGACGCCCACCGTGCCCGGCAAACCGCGGCTGGTGGCCTCGTGGCACATGTTCGAGCAGTCCGGGAAGTTGTTGGTGCCGTACATGCGCACGAACAGCTGGAACAGGAACGCGGCTTCGTTGCTGGCGCGGCCGGAAGTGTAGAAGGCGGCGCGGTCGGGGTCGTCGAGCGCTTTGAGGTGACGGGCGATCAGTTCGAAGGCGGCGTCCCAGGCGATCGGCACGTAGCGGTCGAGCTTCGCGTCGTAGACCATCGGGTCGGTCAGGCGGCCGTGCTGTTCGAGCTCGAAGTCCGACTGCGTCATCAGTTCTTCGATGGTGTGCTGCTCGAAGAACGCGGGCGTCACGCGCTTGCTGGTGGCCTCGGCGGCCACCGCCTTGACGCCGTTTTCGCAGAATTCGAAGGTCGATGCGTGTTCGCGGTCCGGCCAGGCGCAGCCCGGGCAATCGAAGCCGTCAGGCTGGTTCTGCTTGAAGAGCGTCTTGTAGTTGGCGCCCGCGACCTTCTCCTTGATCAGGTTGATCGCGACGTATTTGAGTGCCCCCCAGCCTGCGGCGGGGTGGGTGTACGGTTCGATGCGCGCTTCGGGTTTCTTCATGACCTTCATGCCGGGAACAGGCGGATTTGCCGATGGACTCAAGCCTACTGTGTTCCGAAAAAGCCGCGGAACACAGAATTCGGGAAAGGGGAGGGATACAGTTTCTTGAGATTTGTCATAGACTCCCGTTATTCCTCTTGCCATATGCCTCCGTCTACCCCTTGAAGCTCTATGAAAAACTCGCCGATGAAATCGGCGAAGCCGTCAGCCGCGGGGTGTTCGCGGCGGGCGAGCGGATTCCCTCGGTGCGGCAGGCGAGCCAGCAGCACGGCGTCAGCATCAAAACCGTGCTGCATGCGTATGCCTTGCTGGAGGGTCGCGGGCTGATCGAAACCCGGCCGCAGTCTGGCTATTTCGTGCGCGAGCTGCCGACCGCGCCCGCGAACGGCCGCGAGCCCGCCGCGCCGGCGTCCGCGCCGGCTTCGGAAGTGGATGTGAGCCGGCTGGTGTTGTCCACGTTACGCAGCATTCGCGCGCACGACGCGGTGCCACTCGGCTCGCCGTACCCCGATCCGTCGCTATTCCCGTGGCGCCGCATCAACCAGTACGCGAACGCGATCGCCCGGCGCCATGCGAGCTGGAACCTGATCGACGACCTGCCGCCGGGCAACCCCGAGCTGATCCGCCAGATCGCGCGGCGCTACGCCGAAAACGGCGTGCCGGTCGATCCGGACGAAATCATCATCACGCTCGGCGCGACCGAGGCGATCAATCTGAGCCTGCAGGCCGTGGCGAAGCCGGGTGACACGGTGGTGGTCGAATCGCCGACCTACTACGCGATGCTGCACGCCATCGAACGGCTGGGGATGCGCGCCATCGCCGTGGCGACCCATCCGACCGAGGGCATCGACATCGAGGTGCTGGCGAAGATCATCGGCGAGCAGAAAATCGCGGCGTGCATGGTCATGCCGAACTTCCAGAATCCGCTCGGATTCCAGATGCCGGATGAAAGGAAGCAGCAGCTCGTCGAACTGCTCACGCTGCACGATATTCCGGTGATCGAGAACGACGTGTATCAGGAGCTGTATTTCGGCGAGGCGCGTCCCACCACGTTGAAGAACTTCGACACCAAGGGACTGGTTTTGCATTGCGCGTCGTTTTCGAAGAGCCTGACTGCGTCGTACCGGATCGGCTGGGCGATGCCGGGCCGTTATCGCGCGCAGGTCGAGAAACTCAAGTTCCTGAACACGCTGACGACGCCTTCAGTGCCGCAGGTGGCCGTGGCCGACTACCTGCGTCAGGACGGCTATGACCGGCATCTGCGGCATGTGCGCAAGTTCTACCATCATCAGGCGCGTCTGATGAGCGCGATGGTGTTGCGGTTCTTTCCGGCCGGCACGCGCATTTCCTCGCCGCAGGGCGGCTACGTGCTGTGGGTGCAGATGCCGCAGCGTGTCGATTCGATGCGGCTTTATCAGGCGGCGCTCGCACGCGGCATCACCGTGGGGCCCGGTTATATGTTTTCGACGCGCAACGATTTTCGCCACTTTATCCGGCTGAATTACAGCTATCCGTGGAACGCGCAGACCGAAGCGGCGCTCAAGACGCTGGGCGCCCTTGTTGCCGAGATGGCTTGAGGAGATATTGATGAACGACGAAGTCGATCCGATGCTGGTGGCCGTGCTGATGCAACTATGGCGCGCGCAGCAGGAAACGCCGGGGCGCGACTGGTCGCTGGCGAAGCTGTCGAAGCAGGCCGGTGTGCCGATGAGCGCGCTGCGGCGCCAGTTGACCGCATTGGTGGACGGCGGAATCGTCGAGACCACGCTTACCGAGGAAGGCACCGGCACCGCGCGCCTGAGCGATGCGGGCCGCAGTCTGTGCGCCGAACTGTTTGCCGATCCGGCCGCATGAGCCGGGTTTTCCCGAATATGGGAAAATGCTGTTTCTCCGCGGGTAAAGCGGGCCAGTTGGGCTTGAACGGCGCGGGCACGGCAATGCCTCGCGCGGGCTTTCGCGGAACGCGGCTATCGCGGCCATTGATCATGAAACGTATTGCAGCCTTCTCTCTTGCGACCTGGGCGGCCGCAGCCATTCTCTATTTCGGTCAGCACTCGGTTGCGTTGATCGCGCTGAGCGGCGTGGTCGTGCTCGGCGGCTTCGACATGCTGCGTCCTTAACTCGATTTTGGCGCAAAAGCACTACCCGACTACGAATAGACTCGGGGTAATCGAGTCGGGGCCGCGTCGGCACGCAGGGTCGGATTGCGGATAACCCCAGGCCGGCCTCACCAATGTTGCGAGGCCGCCAGCAAATGGCGCAATCGTGGGGACAATGCGGTGGGCGAGGCGAAGGAGTGATTCGGGCTCCTGCTGACCGCATAGGACGCACACGGACAATGGCTGCATGATTGGGCCGGAACAATGTGAGTCGCCGATGACAACACTACGAGCCCCGGCGTTGCCTTCCCAGCGCGCGATGCGCGGCGTTCCCGCCGTGCCGTCTACGATCGCGCAGGCGCGCGTGCTCGACGAGTGTGAAGCGCGCTCGATCTTCCATGAACCGTGGTGGCTCGATATCGCAACGGGTGGCGACTGGAGCATGGCCAAGGTCGTGCATGGTGCACAGACAATCGGCGAATTGCCCTACTATTCGACGCGCAAGGGCATGTGGCGGATCTCGCAACTGCCGCCGCTCACACGCACGCTCGGACCTGTCATTCCGTCCAAAGGGCTCGACGCCATCCACGAGCAACATCATCGGCTAAGCGTCACGCAGGCGCTAATCGAGCAGTTGCCGCATTTCGACAGCTTCTTTCAGGTGTTCGATCCGCGTATCGACGATGCCCTGGCGTTCGCCCTGCACGGTTTCACCGTGACCGCACGCTATACATTTCAGATTGGGCCGGATTGCACGATACCGGAGGCATGGGCGCGTCTGCACAGCAAAACGCGTAACGTGGTGCGTGGCGCGGACCGCAAGTTGACCGTTGCGCCTATCGCCACGCCGCGCGAATTTCTGCAGTTCTACGAAGCAAATTTGCACGAACGTTCACGTACCAATGCTTACGGCACCGTAGTGATGCGCCAGCTCGTCAATGGGTTTGTCGAACGCAAGGCGGGGCATCT
Source organism: Paraburkholderia sp. BCC1885 (assembly GCF_900996235.1). GTDB lineage: Bacteria > Pseudomonadota > Gammaproteobacteria > Burkholderiales > Burkholderiaceae > Paraburkholderia. Next base: position 39,788 of record NZ_CAAJGM010000066.1, on the reverse strand, counting down.
GCTGGGCGCGTATGGCCCGGATGGGAAACTCGCTGCCGCGATCGGTCTTGTCTGGGACCGGCATGCAATGTATTACCTGCTGTCCTCGCGCACGCTTGGCGCGCACGGCGGCGCAATCAGCCTGCTGATCTGGACGGCGATGCAGCACGCCATCGAGCGCAAGCTGACGTTCGATTTCGACGGCTTCTCCAGCCCCGCCACCTACAGTTTTCTGGACGGCTTCGGCGGAGTGTTGAAACAACGGCTGGGCGTGGAGCGGCTCAGCACGGTGTATTCGGTCGCACGCATTCTCAAGCGCCGCATTGTGCCGGGTGCGGGCGTCATCTTCGATCCCAACCTCTGAGCAGCAGTCACTGCTTCCGCTGCGGCCGGCGGGCCGCAGCGCTTAGGCGACTTCCTGCGTGCGGCCCGCCGACCCGATCATGGATTCAGCCAGCTCGATGGTGTTCGACGCGAACAGTGCCGGTGTCCAGCGCTTGACGGAATTGAGCGCGTTGGCCGAGAAACGCTCGCGCAGAGCGCTGTCGGTGCCTAGTTGCTTGATGCGTTCGGCCAGCGCGGTTTCATCGTCGGGTTCGACGATAAAGCCATTGGCGCCGTCGTGCACGAGTTCGTTCGCCACACCGCAGGCACGCGTGACGATCGCGGGCGTGGCTGCGGCAAATGCCTCGCTTACGCATAGGCCCCACTGATCGAACTTGCTGGCAAGCACGACGAAGTCTGCGAGTGCATAGAGCCCTGGCATATGCTGGTTCGGCACCGAGCTCAGGATGACGACACGTTGTGCGAGGCCCAGCCGGTCGATCTGCTCCAGCAGTTGATCCTTGCCCGGACCTTGCCCAACCAGCACGAGCGATACACCGGCGGCGTGCAGTCCCGAGCGGAAGAACGCGGAAATCAGCAGGTCGATGTTCTTGCGCGACACGAAGCGGCTCACGCATAACACATAGCGCGGCGGCAGTTCGAAGCGCGCGCGGATCTCAGGTGCTTGCGAAGCCGCCTCGCGCGCCATTCTGGAAAAGTATTCGACGTCGATCACGTCGAAACCAATGCGTGAGCGTTCCATCGGAATGCCCAGCGATTCGGCGTAGACGCGATGCTTCTCGCCGGCAACCAGTGCGGCGTCGAACTTCGACACCAGCATGCGTTTGAGGCGCTCCTTGAGGGCATAGCGCTTGCCGTCGTCGGCTTTCGAGTCCGACATGTAGATCAGCGAAAAGCGACGTGTCAGTGCTTTCAGGATGCATAGGACAATTGAATAATTGGTGTTGTAGCCGAGCGTGACGACCACCTCGGGCGCGAACGAGCGCAGCACCGAGAAGATTTTTCCGGCCACGCGGAAGGTGTGGCCGTCGCCTTCGCCCGCGTCCTCGATCAACGTGACGCAGTTCGCGGGGTGCGTGTCGAAGAACGCGGCGCGGCGGTCCTGAGGGAAGCCATAAACACCGGACTTTCCGAACACTTCGACAAGAAACACCTCATGACCTCGGCTTTGGGCCAGCCGGAGAAGTGCCTGATAACGCGGCACATGATAGTCACCCAGATTACCGACGACAAATAGGACTCGCATGGAAGGGCTTATTGATCGGGTTTGGGTTGGCAGGATGCTCATGTCGCAAGCATGTCACTTGTCTCCTCGCCCGGTCTGGCGCGATCGCATGCTTCGCGAGGACGTTGCCGGCTGATCGTAGGTTGTGGTGTTCATCCTAACCTGCTGGCAGCGCGCACCAAGGCATTGTCCGGTGAAGGCGAAGGTTTGGCGGCTAAATCAGACCATTGCAATGTGGATGAAATCTGCTGTAAGGCACGCCAGTGCTAGAACCGGCGTTTTGGCGCCCGATTGACTGACCGCCAGTCAGTGGCATAGCATGAATACAACGAGGAGTGCTTAGCAAAATGCGGTCCTCGCCGGCATGGCCACCGTACTCCCGTTGTGGAGACACCCCATTCGATGCGTACTTCAGCCAGACTCCATTCCAGGACCAAGGCCCCCGAAGAGCGGCGCGACGAACTCATGAATTCCGCCCAGCGGCTGTTCGTCGAACAGGGTGTGGCCGCCACAACCATCGAACAGATTACAGCGGGCGCGGATGTCGCCAAGGGGACGTTCTACCTGTACTTCTCATCCCGGGAAGATCTGTTGAGTGCATTGCGCGAGCGCTTCGCCCTGGCGCTGCTGTCGAATATCCAGACCGTGGTGGCACGCCAGCCGCGCGACGACTGGCATGGCCAGCTGGCCGGCTGGGCTGGCGCCTGTGCCAACGGCTACCTCGATTCGATCCGCCTGCACGATACCCTGCTTTACGAAACGCACTCGCTCACCCGCGAGGCGCGCGTCGATAACGAGCTCATCGACGATCTCGCCGCGTTGTTGCAAGCGGGCGCGGCCGCGCGGGCATGGTCGGTCGACGATCCGCGCTTCATGGCGGTGTTCCTGTGCAGCGGTTTGCATAGTGCGGTGGATCACGCGTTCATGAAGGAGAAGCGCGTCAACCGCGCGCGTCTTGCGCAGAAGGTGGAACAGCTCTTTTTTCGCGCGGTGGGGCTGATTCCCGGGTGACCGCGCGTCACTAGCCGGCTCGCGCGCGCACCGTGCGCGTGTACGAAGCGATCATCGTCGCGAGTTCCTGTGCGGCCGGCGTCACCGGAATAGCCGCACGTTGCAGCAGGCAGACCTGCTGCTCGACGGCACGCTCGCGCACCGGAATGGCCGTGAGCGTCTGACCGAACAGCGGATGCCGCGCCACAATCGACGATTCGAGCGAGAGGCAATCGGTCGCCCCAACCATGTGCAGGGTCTCGAACAGGCCCTCCATGGTTGCGATGATATTGGGCGGCGGCAGACCGTGGCGTTCAAACAGATTGCTGAGGCGATTGGCGTGCGGGTCGTCGGTCAGATTAGGCGAGCGGGTGGCGATCCATGTGCAGTCGCCCAGCTCGGCGAGCGAGGTCGCCCTGGCCTGCGGATGACCACGCCGGCACACGACCACCGGATCGGACGGATAGAGCGTGGTCACGGATAGATCGGCGGTGTCCGTGTGCTTCGATACCAGCGCGGCGGCGAAATCCAGCGTGCCCTCGCGGATCCACGCAATCATCATGCGCGAGGTGCCGGTACGCAGATGCACGGCGACGCGCGGAAAGCGCGTGCGGAATTCGCTCAGCACCGGTGCGAGGGCGTCGATCAGCGGTTCAGTCGTCATGCCGAACGAGACCTCGCCGACGTAGTCGCCGCGCAACTGCTGCACTTCCTGCTCAACCCGTTCGCACTCCCCAAGAATGGCGCCGGCTCGCTGCAACAAGCGCTGACCGAGCGCAGTCAGCGCAATGCCGCGGTTGGTGCGGGTGAATAGCGTCGCACCGAGGATGGACTCGAGATTCTGCAATTGCTGGGTAATGCCGCTTTGCGCCGTGCCGAGCGCCCGCGACGCCGCACGAATGCTGCCGTGCTCGGCGATGGCGGTAAACACGCGCAACTGGGAGATCGTCAGGGCCATGGCGGTCGGAGAGAGGGGTGATCGGTAAAGGTGATCATGATAGCCCGTCAGAGACTTCTTTGAGGCGCAGTCGAGGGTTAGCATGAGCGCCGGCCACACTTCCTTTCCGCACTTCTTCTCATATCCAACTCCTACCCCACCGGCTTGCCATGAAGACTCCGTTGATGATCCTCGTCGCCGCGCTGAGCTTCAGCAGCGCCGCGTTTGCCAATGACGGCGCCACCTTGCGGCTCGGCATCGATCCGAGCTACCCGCCGATGGACGCCAAAGCGCCGGATGGCAGCGTCAAGGGCTTCGACGTCGATCTGGGCAACGAGATCTGCCGCCGCATTCACGCGCATTGTCAGTGGGTCGAGCTGGAATTCTCGGGCATGATTCCGGCGCTGCAGGCGCGCAAGATCGACGCCATCATGTCGTCGATGGCGATAACGGCCAGGCGCGAGCAGCAGATCCTGTTTTCGTCGAAGCTGTTCCAGTTCAAGTCGCGGCTCGTGGCGAAGCAGGGCTCGGGGCTGAGCGATGCGCCGGCGGCGCTCGCCGGCAAGCAGATTGGCGTGCAGTCGGGCACGCAATTCGAGAGCTACGCGCAGGCGCATTGGGCGGCTGCCGGCGTCAACGTGGTGGCGTACAAGAGCCAGGATGAGGTCTTCGCCGACCTGATCAACGGCCGCCTCGACGGCGCCCTGCTGGGCACGGTGGAAGCCGATCAGGGCTTTCTGCGCACGCCGGCCGGCAAGGGCTTCGGGTTCGTCGGCGCGCCGCTTTCGATGGGCGACCGGGGCGTCGGCATCGGCCTGCGCAAGGATGAAACGGCCTTGCAGGCGTCCATCAACGACGCGATTGCTTCGATGCTCAAGGACGGCACGTATGCGCAGATCGCCCACCGGTATTTCGCTTTCGATCCCTACGGCGGCAATTGAAACGACGCGCGTCGCGCACATCGCCGCGGCGCTGCTGCAATAATCAGAACCTGATTTCCACCTCACCCGCACATGAAAAAACAGTCCATTCCGCTTCTGTCGCCTGCCATCGGTACGCATCGCGAACTGGTGAGTTTCCATTTTGGCCCCACGGATAGCGGGCAAAAAATCTATCTGCAGTCCACCCTGCACGCGGACGAAGCGCCGGCCATGCTGACCACGGTGCTATTGAAGCGGCGTCTGCTCGAACTCGAAAAGCAAGGCGCGCTGGCGGCCGAGATCGTGGTCGTGCCGGTTGCGAATCCGGTCGGGCTCGGACAATACCTGCTGGGGCAATTCATCGGGCGGTTCGATCTGGCGAGCGGCAAGAATTTCAATCGCCATTTCCTGCAGTTCACGCGCCTGCTGGAGCGCGCCAGGGATTCGCTTGGCGCGGACGTGGCGGCCAATCGCCAGATCGTGCGACAACTGGTGGGCGAACAACTCGCGCAGCACAAGCCGCTGACCGAGTTCGAATCGCTGCAACTGGCGTTGCTCAAGCTATCCTTCGACGCGGACGTGGTGATCGATTTGCATTGCTCGCTGGAAGCGGTGATGCATGTGTACACGAGCGAATCGGCATGGTCCGACTTCGAGCCACTCGCGCGCTATCTCGGCTCGCGCGCGTCGTTGCTCGCCACCGATTCGGGCGGCGAGGCCTTCGACGAAACGCATAGCTTATTGTGGTGGCACCTGCAGCAGAACCTGCCGGCGCATCAACCGGTGGACAACGGCACGATTGCGGTAACGGTGGAATGCCGTGGCCAGCGCGACGTCTCGTATGCGGTGGCGCAACAGGATGCCGACGCGCTGATCGACTATCTGACCTATCGCAAAGCGATTCGCGGCGCGGCGAGGCCGCTGCCTGAACTGCTGACGCCGGCAACGCCGCTCGCCGGCAGCGAGCAGTTCTACGCGCCGGTCAGCGGGATTCTCGTGCACCGGGCGAATATCGGCGACACCATTCGTGTAGGCGACCCGCTGTTCGACATCATCGATCCGTTGACCGACGAAACCACCACGATCAATAGCAATACCGAGGGTGTTTTCTACATGCGCCGCGCGATCCGTTTCGTCACGGCGGGCGCGCCGCTTGGGCGGGTGACGGGCACGCGGCCGGTGCGGACAGGCGTTCTGCTGGGGGCGTAAGTAAGGGCCGGGCTTTGTCGCGAGATGCCGGGAAATTCTTCGCGTTCCATATAGCCTCCCGGGTGATGTCAGCGGTTGTGCGCCTCACGTCGCGTCAGTCGGATGAACCCGCCGGGCATCGATCCTGCACCGATGCCCGGCAGCACCTCGGAAACGCTTCAGACGGCGGTCAAGGTCGGTGCCACGGCGGCCGGATCGCTGATACTGGGGCGGCCGTTTTCGACGTGGCCAGCGAGGCGGCGCGCGAAACTGCTGTCTTCGGCACTGCTGACAGTCAGATCGTACCAGTGATGACTGGACGCCAGCACCCACGCTTCTTCGATCTCCACCCCAGGCGGCACGATCACCGGGCGCGGCCGCGCGCCATACGCATTGTCCGTCACCGTCAGACGCGCAATGCCGCGGCCCTGGTTGCTGAACTTCAGGAACACGTTGCCGTTGGCGACGTCGTAGTGCGTGCGCACTTCGGGCAAGGAGGGCTGGCCGTTGCGCAGCGTCGACTGCGTCTGCGTCGCATTGCCGGCGAACTTGCGCACGAAGCCGTTGGGACCGAACACCTCGAACGTATAGACGCCGTTCGTCGTCGTCAGGTCGAAGCTCTCCTTCAGCGACTTGCCCGCTTCGACCGTGTAGCGCCACGGGCCGTCCGTGCGATTGGTGGCATAGACATAGAAGTGCGCGCCCTGGTCGCCGGTGTTGGCCAGTTCGACGGTGAAGGTGTTTTGCTGCGTGTCGAGACGCCCGTTCACATGCAGTTCATACGGTAAGGCTCGGGCAAAGCGGATGCCGGACTCCTGCGCATCGAACGGCTGCGGCGTGGCGGGCACGACCGGCTTCGGGTTCACCGCGCATTGATTGTTGGCGGTCGTGATGTAGTTGCTGGTATCCGGTAGCGCCGGCATCGTGACGTCGGGCGTGCGGAAGTCGAACGCCGTCGTCAGGTCGCCGCACACCGCGCGGCGCCATGCCGTAATGTTCGGCTCGCTCACGCCAAAACGCTTTTCGATGAAGCGGATCACCGAGGTGTGATCGAACACCTGCGAGCAGACGAAGCCGCCCTTGGTCCAGGGCGAGACAATCGTCATCGGCACACGCGGTCCGAGACCATAGGGTAAGCCGTCGGCGGTGTAGTTGCCGCCGCGCAGCGGGTTCACCACGTTGTGAATTTCGCCTTCCACGCTGACGGTCGACTGGCCCTGCGCTGCTGTCGTGGCCGGTTGCGGCGGCACGAGGTGATCGAAGAAACCGTCGTTCTCGTCGTACATGATGAACAGCACGGTCTTGCTCCACACTTCCGGATTCGAGGTGAGTGCATCGAGAATCTGCGAGGTGTATTCCGCGCCGTAAGCCGGTGTGTAGCTCGGATGCTCCGAGTACGCAGCTGGCGGACACAGCCACGAGACCTGCGGCAGATTGCCGGCGAGCACGTCGTTCTTGAGGTCGACGATCGTGCGCACCGTCTGCGCGCGTTCGTACAGCGGCGAACCCGGTTGCGCGTCGATGAAGTTGACGAAGTTCTGCAGGATGTTGGTGCCGTAGTTGCCGTTCAGCGGATCGGAACCGGTCAGGCCTTGCTGATAGATCTGCCAGGAAATGCCCGCGGCCTGCAGGCGTTCCGGATACGTGGTCCAGGACAGCAGCTGATATTGCGGCGGACCGTCACCGTCCACGTAATCGTTGTTGTCGAGCAGCGGGCCGCCCATCGTGCCGCTCGGATCCACCATGCCGGTCATCAGATACGCGCGGTTCGGGTGGGTCGGGCCGGCCAGCGAGCAGAAGTAGGCGTCGCAAACCGTGAAGGCGTCGGCGAGCGCGTAGTGGAACGGAATGTCGCTACGCAGGTAGTAGCCCATCGTCATGTCGGTCTTGTACTGCGGCCACTGGTTATACGCGCCATTGTTGATCGCGGAGTGCGTCGGATACCAGTTGTGGTCCAGGTCGCCGAGACATTGCGCGCTGGTAGTCTGCGTGTCGAGGTGGAACGGCAGTACCGGTTGCGCCGCATTTTCTTTCGACGGCTGATACCACACCGGTTGCTGACCGCCCGGCAGCGGGATCGGGAAACGGTCGTTGTAGCCACGCACACCGCGCAGATGGCCGAAGTAGTGGTCGAACGAACGGTTCTCCTGCATGAACACCACGATATGCTCGACATCCTGGATCGTCCCGGTACGCGAATTCGCCGGAATGGCGAGCGCGTTGCGGATCGAGTCGGGGAATGCGGCCAGCGCGGCGGCTGCACCAGCGGACGATGCAACGGTCTGCAGGAAACGGCGACGGCTATTTGAGGTCATTGGTTATCACCTTCTGCGGGGGGAAGAATGGCGCGGCGGGCGCCGTTGGGATCCATTGATCAATTGCTGTTGCTGTTCGAGCCGCCCGGGTCTTTGTCGCCAGGCGCATAGTGCAGCACGGGCGCGACTTGCTGGCTGTCGGCGGCAAGGCTTGCCTCGACGTTTTGCACGGCCGGGTCCGGTGCTGCGTTGGGGTCTTTCGTGAGAGCGGCGGATGCGCCGTAAGCGGGTGGCGGCACCGGCGTCGCGCTGGTCTGCTGACCGGCCGGTGTGGCCGCGTTTGCTATAGCCGTATTGGCTGCGTAACTGCTCGCCGCGTTATTCGCGGCATTGCTCTGAGCGCCGCTCGCGGACGTGCCGTCGTCCGCGCCGCATGCGCAGAGCATGATGGTGGTGAGCGCAACGAGTACTGCTGTGACCGCGACGTGGTGTTTGCACATGTCTCCATCCATGATCGGGTTAGCGCATGCAGTCTCCCTGGAGTTGAAGAAAAATTTATGAAATATCGTGTAACGTTTGCGGCCGCTTAAAACAGACGAAAACTGTCGGTTTCACGAAAGCCGTTCGACACATTGCCGACGAAAAACCATGCTGTTTTGCCCTCTTTTCGCGCAAATCGGTAATATCGAATTGGCACTTACAGCAGGGGTAAAAATGACGCGCATCGAAAAGCCTTTCACTTCCTTCCAGCTCAAGCATGAGTGGCTCGAAGCCGATGGCTTTGGCGGCTTTGCGTCGGGAACGGTGGGCACGGCGCGCACGCGTCGCTATCACGCGCTGCTGTTGCCGGCGACGCATGCGCCGGGTGGGCGCGTGGTGCTGGTCAACGGCGTCGAGGCGTGGCTCGAAGCAGAGGGCAAGCGTTATCCGCTGAGCATGCAGCGCTATGTGCCGGACGTGACGTATCCCGACATTTCGGCAAGCCTGCTGGGCTTCGATACGCAACCTTGGCCGACATGGCGTTTTCAGCTCGAAGACGATGCGGTGCTGATCGCCGAGCTATTCGTGGCGAAGACGACGTGCGAGACGGTATTGCGCTGGCGTTTGGAGCAGGGCAGCGCGAGCGGCATCGCAAGCGCCGCATACATCTTGCATGTGCGGCCGCTGCTGTCGGGCCGCGACTATCACGCGTTGCATCATGAGAACGCGGCGTTCAATTTCCACGCGGATGTGGACGTGGGTGACGCTGATACTCGCGTGAGCTGGCAGCCATACGGCGACGTGCCGGCGATCCACGCGTCGAGCAACGGCACGTATACGCACGCGCCGGATTGGTATCGAAACTTCTGCTATGTCCGCGAGCGCGAACGTGGGCTCGACTTCAGCGAAGATCTTGCGACACCCGGCGTGTTCACCTTCCCGCTCGCGGATCAGGAGGCGTTGCTGATCCTGCAAGCCGGCGCGCAGCCGCACCCGACGCCGGTGCCTGAGCGCTTCAAGACTCTCGCCGATTCTGAATACACGCGGCGTAACGCTTTCGCTTCACGCCTGCATCGCTCTGCGGACGCCTATCTGGTGGCGCGCGACGGCGGCCGCACGATCGTCGCAGGCTTTCCCTGGTTCACCGACTGGGGCCGCGATACCTTCATCGCCATGCGCGGCCTGTTGCTGGCATCGGGACGCTTTGAAGCGGCGAAGTCGATCCTGCTCGAATGGGCTAATACGCTCTCCGAAGGAATGCTGCCGAACCGCTTTCCCGACTACGGCAGCACACCGGAATACAACGCCGTGGATGCATCGCTCTGGTTCGTCATTGCCGTGCATGACTATCTCGCGGCCGACCACGCAGACGAGAATACGCGCCAGCGCCTGCAACAGGCGGTCGAAACCATCCTCACCGGCTACAGCAGCGGCACACGTTTCGGCATTTGCGGCGACGCCGACGGCCTGTTGCGATCCGGCGTGCCAGGCGTGCAACTGACGTGGATGGATGCGAAGGTCGGCGATTGGGTGGTGACGCCGCGCATCGGCAAGCCGGTTGAAGTGCAGGCGCTGTGGATCAACGCGCTGCGTATCGCCGCGAGCTGGAACGCGCAATGGCAGGAACCGGCGGCGCGTGCGACCCAGGCGTTTCACGCGCGCTTCATCGATCCAGCGAGCGGCGCGCTGTTCGATAACGTCGACGTGGATCATGTCGCGGGTGCGGTCGGTCGAGCGATCCGGCCGAATCAGATTTTCGCGGTGGGCGGCTTGCCGTTTCCGTTGCTCGACGGCGCGGCGGCACGCGCGGTGGTCGAGCAGGTGGAGACGCATCTGTTGACGCCGCTCGGTCTGCGTACTCTCGCGCCTTCGGAGTCCGCTTATCGTGGGCATTATGGCGGCGCTCAGGTGGAACGTGACGGCGCTTACCATCAAGGCACCGTATGGCCGTGGTTGATCGGACCATTCGTCGAGGCATGGTTGCGCGTGCATCAACCGGATGAGGGGGCGAAGGCGCAGGCGCGTACACGTTTTCTCGCGCCGCTCGTCGAGCATCTGGATGAGGACGGCCTCGATCACCTCTGCGAAGTCGCGGATGGCGACGCGCCGCATCAGGCGGGCGGGACGCCGTTTCAGGCGTGGTCGCTCGGGGAGTTGTTACGAGTGAAGCGGATGCTGGCCAATGGGTAGCGCAACGGTAGCGCAACGTCATTGCCCGCCCCGCCGCACCGCTCACCCAAAACGCGCTACGATGTCAGTCCCACCGCCAAGCTCCAAAAGCAAGGGAATGCTCCATGCCGCCGCTGCGTGCCGCCAATCTGCTCGCAACCATCGAAGGCGCACGCCTTCATTCCAGCGCGTGCGCCCAATGGCAGCGCTGGGGACCCTATGTGAGCGAACGCCAATGGGGCACCGTGCGGGAGGACTACAGCGAAAACGGCACCGCATGGGACCATTTTCCGCACGACCAGGCGCGTAGCCGGGCTTACCGTTGGGGCGAGGACGGCATTGCCGGCTTCGGCGACGACAAGCTGAACTGGTGCGTCTCCCTCGCGCTCTGGAACCGCCGGGATCCGATCATCAAGGAACGCCTGTTCGGTCTGACGAACGCGCAGGGCAATCATGGCGAGGACGTCAAGGAGCTGTACTTTTACCTCGACGGCGCGCCCACCCATTCCTATATGCGGATGCTGTACAAGTATCCGCATGCGGCGTATCCGTACAGCGACCTGGTCGAGGAAAACGCCCGTCGCGGCGCCGACATGGCCGAGTACGAAGTGCTCGACGCCGGCGTGTTCGACGACAACCGCTATTTCGACGTCCAGGTCGAATACGCCAAACACACGCCCGAAGACATCGTGATGCGCATCACGGTCGAAAACCGCTGCGATCAGGAGGCGGCGCTCGACGTGCTGCCGCAGATCTGGGCGCGCAACACCTGGTCGTGGACGGCTTCGAAGGATCGTCCGACGCTCACGAAGCAAACCGCACACGGCGAAACGCAACTGGTCGGGCGTCAGCGCGGCCACCATCCGATCGTCGTCACCGCCTGGTCGAAGGACGCGCCGGAGCTGACGTGGCTCTTCTGCGAAAACGACACCAACGTCAAACGCCTCTTCGGCATGGACGGTGCGGGTCCGTTCAAGGACGGCATCAACGATTACCTCGTGCAAGGCGACGCACAGGCAGTGCGCGCCGATGCGGGCAGCAAGGCCGCTGCGCACGCGCCGCTCGTGCTCGGCCCGCACGGCCGCGCGGTGGTCTATCTGCGCTGGCGCCCGGAGTCCGCGCCGGACGAGACGCCGCTCGACGTCGACGCCCTGTTTGCGCGCCGCCTCGCCGAAACCGACGCGTTCTATGCGGCGTTGCAGCACGACATGCCCGACCCCGACGCTCGCCTTGTGCAGCGGCAGGCGCTCGCCGGCATGCTGTGGTCCAAGCAGTATTACCAGTTCGATGTGCATCGCTGGCTGGAGGGCGACCCGGCGCAACCCACGCCGCCTGCTGCGCGCAAGCGTGGTCGTGACGCGGACTGGCGGCATCTGTGCAACGCCGACATCATCTCGATGCCCGACAAGTGGGAATACCCGTGGTACGCGTCATGGGACCTGGCATTCCACGCCGCGGCGTTTGCGCTGATCGATCCGGAATTCGCCAAGCGTCAGTTGCTGCTGCTCGTGAAAGACCGCTATCAGCATCCCAACGGCCAGTTGCCTGCCTACGAATGGGCTTTCGGCGACGCCAACCCGCCGGTGCATGCGTGGGCCGCGTGGCGCGTCTACGAAATCGACCGCGCGCTCACCGGCAAGGGCGACCGCGATTTTCTCGAACTGGTGTTTCACAAGCTGCTGCTCAACTTCTCCTGGTGGGTGAACCGCAAGGACGCCGACGGCCACAACATTTTCCAGGGCGGTTTCCTCGGGCTCGACAACGTCGGCATCTTCGACCGTTCGTCGCCGTTGCCGACCGGCGGCCATATCGACCAGGCCGACGGCACCGCCTGGATGGCCGCCTACGCGCTCGATCTGATGCGAATTGCGCTGGAACTGGCGTTCGCCAATCACGTGTTCGTCGACATCGCGGTGAAGTTTTTTGAGCATTTCCTGTATATCGCCGAGGCGGTCAGTTGCGACGACGGCTGCGAAACCGGCCTCTGGGATAACGCAGACGAATTCTTCTACGACAAACTGCGGCTACCCGACGGCTCCAATATACCGATGCGCGTGCGCTCGATCGTCGGGCTGATTCCGCTGTTCGCCGTACATGTGCTTGAGGAGCGTCTGCACGGCGCGTTGCCCGGTTTGCGCGACCGCCTGTTCTGGTTCCTTGAGCATCGCCCTGATCTCGCCAAGCTGGTGTCGCGCTGGAACGAACCCGGCAAGGGCAATAACCTGTTGCTGTCGCTGTTGCGCGGGCACCGCATGAAGGCATTGCTGCGGCGCGCGCTCGATGAGTCGGAATTTCTTTCGGATCACGGCGTGCGGGCGCTGTCGCGCGTGCACCGCGAAGAGCCATTCGTCTTCAGGCACAACGGCGACAGTTTTTGCGTCAAGTATTTGCCGGCCGAATCGGATTCGCGCGTGTTCGGCGGCAATTCCAACTGGCGCGGTCCGGTCTGGATGCCGGTCAATTATCTGCTGATCGAATCGCTCTACGAATTTCACCGCTATTACGGCGAGGATTTCCGCGTCGAGTTTCCGACCGGTTCCGGTCAGAAGTTCTCATTGCGCGAAATTGCCGATCAGCTCGCGCATCGCGCCACCACGCTGTTTCTTAAAGACGCCAACGGCGAGCGGCCGGTGATGGGCGCCTATCCGCTGCTGCAAGCGGACCCGCGTTCGAGCGATCTGGTGCTGTTCCACGAATACTTTCATGGCGATAACGGGCGCGGTGTCGGCGCCTCGCATCAGACCGGCTGGAGCGGGCTCGTCGCACTGCTGCTGCAGCCGCGCGTGATCGGCGAGGCCGGTGTGGTGCCGGTCACTGACGATGCCGAGGCCGCGCTCGTAACCAAATAGGCCCGCAATGGGCGTGAGTTGAAAGGCGCGCTGAGCGGGGATGAGCCCGTATGCAACATGACGTGAGGTAGTTGTAAGCAGACGATTCGCGACTGTTTTTGAACTGTGCGGCTACGGGCCTGGTCTTTCATATACGCCATGTCCGTTCCATTGGCTTCTCTGGATTGAGTGAACCTATGTCGACATCATCGAACGCACCTGACTCAAGCGCCGTTTCCGGCGCATCTTCAAGCGGCGCGCAAGCTGCCGCTCCTGTCGTACCGGCCGGCAAGCACCCCGCGCCGCCTTGTACGCTCGTCATCTTCGGCGCGGGCGGTGACCTGACCAAACGTCTGCTGATGCCCGCGCTGTATAACCTGACGGTCGATGGTCTGCTCGATGCGCAGATGAAGATCATCGGCGTGAATCACGGCGAGCTCGCAACCAGCGCGTGGCGCGACGATCTGTCCAAAGCGCTGCAACAGTTCGCCGCCGACAAGGCCAGCACCTTCCACACCTCGAAGCTCGATGAAAAAGCGTGGAATTCGCTCGCGCAGCGCCTCGAATACATGGCCGGCGAATTCGAGAGCGACGACACCTTCAACAACCTGAAGCAGAAGCTGCAGAACACGCCCGGCGGCAACGTGGTGTTTTATCTGGCCGTCGGTTCACACTTCTTCAAGCCGATCGTGGAGCGTCTCGGCAAGGCGGGTTTGCTTGGCGAAGGCGACGGCGGCAAGGGTTTTCGCCGCATCGTGATCGAAAAGCCGTTCGGCACCGACCTTGCCTCCGCACGCGATCTCAACGAGCATCTGCTGAGCTTTGTGAAAGAAGAGCAGATTTATCGCATCGACCACTTCCTCGGCAAAGACACGGTGCAGAGCATCCTCGCGGTGCGTTTTGCCAACGCGCTGTTCGAACCGGTATGGCGGCGCGAATATATCGACTGCGTACAGATTACCGCGTCGGAAACCATCGGCGTGGAAGGGCGTGGCAAGTTCTACGAGCAGACCGGCGCGTTTCGCGACATGGTGCCGAATCACCTGTTCCAGTTGCTCGGCATGGTCGCCATGGAACCGCCTAATTCCTTCGACGCCGAAGCGGTGCGCGATAAAAAGGCCGATATCTTCGACGCCATCCAGCCGTTGAAACTCGATGACGTGGTGTTCGGGCAATACGAAAAGGGACCGGCAGGCCCCGGGTATCGCGAGGAAGCGGATGTCGCGCCGGACAGCCAGACGGAAACCTATGCGGCCGCGCGCGTGTTCATCGAAAACTGGCGCTGGGCGGGCGTGCCGTTTTACCTGCGCACCGGCAAGCGGCTGGCGGCGCGCCGCACGGAAATCTCCGTGCAACTGAAGGCGGTGCCGTTTCGCCTGTTCCGCGATACGCCGGTGGATGCGTTGACGCCGAACGTGCTGACCTTGCGGATCGATCCGACGCACGGCACGAGCTTCGATTTCAACGTGAAGGCGCCGGGTCCGATCATGGAAATGGGCGCGGTGCAGTCGTCGTTCAATTACGGCGATTTCTTCGACGAACAGCCGAACGTCGGCTATGAGACCCTGCTGTACGACTGCATGCTCGGCGACGAGACGCTATTTCAGCGTGCCGACAGCATCGAAACCAGCTGGGCCGCCGTGGACGACGTATTGCATCCGAAGGGCGGCGCCGTGCCGGTGCATGGCTACGCGGCCGGCAGCCAGGGTCCGGCCGAGGCCGATGCATTGCTTGCGCGCAACGGCCATAAGTGGCGTCCTTTGAGCAAGGACGCGGACGCGAAGAAGTAAGGCTCAACGACACATCACCTGGGGACCACTGTGGCGACACGTCAGACCAACGTTAAAGGTAACGTCAAAAGCCGGAGCAACGGCGCCGGCACGACCACCACCAAACCCGCGGCCAGAACGGCAACGAAGGCCGCAACCAAGGCCGCCGCGAAAGGCGGCGTCAAGGGCGGCGCGGACCAGATTCTCGCGATCGATGTAGGCGGCACCGGCCTCAAGGCCGCGATCATCGACGCGCAAGGCAAGATGCTCACCGAGCGCCTGCGCGTGGCGACGCCGCATCCGTGCACGCCCGAGCAACTCGTCGATGAACTCGTCAAGCTGGTCGGGCCGCTGATAGCGGAGCATCCGCCCACGCGCATTTCAATCGGCTTTCCGGGCGTGGTGCGCAACAACCGCGTGCTGACGGCGCCGCATTTCGGCGATGAAGGCTGGCACGATATTCCGCTCGCTGAATCGCTGGCGAAGCGGCTCGGCGGTCTGCCGGTGCGCATGATCAACGACGCCGAAGTGCAGGGCTTTGCGGTGATCGAAGGTCACGGCATCGAATTTGTACTGACGCTCGGCACGGGTGCGGGCACGGCAATGTTTCGTGACGGCGAGTTGATGCCGCATCTGGAGCTCGCTCATCATCCGGTCAGCAAGAATCACGCATACGACGAATATATCGGCGACGCCGCGCGCGAGAAGGCGGGCAACAAGCGCTGGAATAAGCGTGTCGAGAAGGTGATCGGCATTCTTGCCTCGCTGGTGAACTACGACAAGCTGTGGATCGGCGGCGGCAATGCTGCGCGTCTGACTTTCAAGCTGCCGCCGAATGTGGCGGTGGTGTCGAACGATGCGGGTATCGAAGGCGGTGCGCGTCTTTGGCATCCGCTTTCGTTGCGTGACACGCGGCAGTTTCCGGAAGCGACTCAACGGACCGGCGCGTTCGAGCGGAAGTGATGCGCGTGGTTGCGCGTGTTTCGTTGCGCGCGCAACCGCCTTTGGAGCTTTGGCTTTGGCTTTAGCTTTAGTTTTTCGCGTGAAGCGGTATTTAAGGCGCGGTGTCTCTCGTGAGGCACCGCGCTTTTTCACTTAGCGCGCCGCGTCGCCCCAACGGTACTCGTGCGTCAGGTCGTCGAGTTTCGCCTTGAGGTCGGCATCCAGCGTGAGATCTATCGCGCTGAGCGTGTCCGTCAATTGCTCGGGCTTGCTTGCTCCGATGATGGCCGATGTAATCAGCGGATTGGCGAGCACCCAGGCGAGCGAGATTTTGGTCAGCGAGTGGCCCGAGTCCACCGCAAGCGAACGCAGATTGTCGATGGTTTCGAATTCGCGCTTGTGCCAGTAGCGCTCCTGATACATCGCGCCCGCCTTGCCGACGGTGGCCGTGAAGCGGCCTTCCGAAGGCTGTTCATCGTGACGATGCTTGCCGGTCAGGAGGCCGCCCGCCAGCGGGTTATACGGAATCACCGCGAGTTGCTCCTCATCGGCAAGCGGCAGCAACTCGCGCTCGATCTGCCGGAACAGCAGGTTATAACGCGGCTGCACAGAGACGAAGCGCGCGACGCGCAGCACGTCGGCGCGTCCCAGCGCGCGCGCCAACCGGTAAGCCAGAAAGTTCGATACGCCGACATAGCGCGCCCGGCCCGAGCGCACGATGACGTCGAGCGCTTCAAGCGTTTCGTCGAGCGGCGTTTCGCGGTCGTCGGAATGCAGCTGGTACAGGTCGACGTAATCGGTGCCGAGGCGGCGCAGCGAGGTGTCGATGGCATCGAGCAGATGCTTGCGCGAAGCGCCCTGATCCCACGGCGACGGCCCGACCTTGCCCACCGCCTTGGTGGCGACGATAAAGCGCTCGCGCTTGCCCTTCAGCCAGCGGCCGACGATTTCCTCGGTACGTCCCGCGAGATCTTCGCCGCCGCCGAGCGGATAGACGTCTGCGGTATCGATGAAGTTCACGCCGGCTTCCGTCGCTTTATCGAGGATGCTGTGCGAGACCGACTCTTCGGTTTGCAGGCCAAAGGTCATGGTGCCAAGGCATAAACGTGAAACGCTGAGGCCGGTGCGGCCGAATTTACGGTATTGCATGGTGGACTCCGCGAGAGAAACAGACTGCCGGTTGCGTGAAACGAAAAGGATAGCGCTTATCGATGATCAGCGTCGGTGACAAGGGCAGCGGCAACCGGCCCGGCGACGTGCTGCTGTCTACCGAAACCGAAGGCCACGGCGACAAGGCTCGCCGCCGCGACGCTGCCGAGCGTGATGAATACTTCGCTGGCCGTGAGCAAACTCGTCAGCACCGCACCGATGCATGGCGCGATGAACTGCATGAGCATTCCTGCCGATTGCAGCGAGGCGCTGGCGCTCGCGACCTGGTCCGCGAGACGGCGGGCGATGAACAGCCGGCATTCGACCCGGAAACGCGCACCGACGAAACCGGTGGCGAAGAACGCCGTCGCCAGCAGCCACTCGGCCGGGCGCAGCGGTAACCGAAAAATGCCGCCCATGACAATGAAAATCACCGACGTCGCGAGCGCCGGTGCAATGAGCGCGCCGAGCCCCGCCTGCTTTGCATGACGTCCCATCGGCAACAGACTGCCGAGCACACCACCTAGCGCGGAACAGGACACCACGATGCCGAGCACCGATTTATCGAAGCCCTGATGCTTCAGCATCAACGGAAACTGATTGTTGACGGCCGCGGCCAGCGCGAAGTAAATGCCGACGCAGAGCAGGAGCGGCACGACTGTGCCGCTGAAGGGCGCGCGCGATGCAGCTTTCTGGTCTTGCGTCGTACTGGCCTCAGGCACTGCTTTGCCGTTCGACGTCGACGCCAGCATCAACACGATTGCCACGGCGATCAGGACAATCGACGCGAGCATCGTGTGATTGTCTCCGGCCCACGCGGCGACAATACCGCCGGCCGCAGGCGCGCAGATCTTCGCCACGCTTTGCGCGAGACTCAGTAACCGGAAGGCGCGGCTTTGGTGCGCCTCGTCGATGCAGGTGGTGACGTAGAGCGTTTCGGACGGATCGGTGAAGCCTAAGGCCGCCGATTTCAGCGCGACCACCAGCAGGAATGCAATGAAATTGCCGACCCAAAGCAGCGCCGCCGTGGTGCCTAACGTCAGCGTCAACGCGACGACGAGCACGCGGGTGCTTGCATAACGTCCGCAGACGCGGCTGATGATACGTGTCAACAGAATGGGCGGCACCAGTAACGCCGCGCTCAGGATTACCAGATCGAATGGCGTGGCGTTGAATCGATAGGTCGCGATGTTCAGGATGGCGAGAAGGTTGATCCAGCCACCGAAGCTGGCGAAGAAACTACCGGTTAGAAATGTGTAAAAGCGGCGATGCCCAGGCATATTCACTCTCGATGCTTTGTGGATTAATAGAGTCCCGCGTCGCATCCTGAAACCTCAGGGCGTGACGAGGCCTTCGAAGACTTTCGAATCATTCAATCAGGAATACTAAAAAATCAGGGCGAGACAATCCGAACCCTTGATGAGCTAAGGGTTCAATGCTGTTTGCTTAAAGGTGATACAGGTGGTGCAGTAATGCGAATCGTGCTTGCCGTCGAAACGGCAATACCTAGAACAGCGCTGGTTGCTGAGCGGACACCATAGGCACGACGTTGAGTTCGTCGAGCCGCAGACGTGCCTTGGCGAGATCGTGAAGCACTTGCCTTTGCAACCAGGTTTCAGCCCCGCCACCGAACGCCTTGTCGAGCCGCAGCGCCATCTCGGGTGAGATGCCGGCTTTGCCGCTCAACAGGTTGGTGAGCGCCTGACGACTGACGCCCAGAACCAGCGCACCCTCGGTGACGGTCAAATTGAACCGCTCGAGGCAGTTCTGCCGGACAGTGATGCCGGGATGGATAAATTCTGAATCGGCCATGGGGTGAACAATATCGGCGAATGTGGCGCGCGTCAACTGACAAGCGCTTCTTGTCACTCGGGTTGCGCAGACTCGCGGGTTGCTTATCGCGGTGGATTGAATGTTTGCGGCATGTCGTTTGCTTGAAGCGGCATGCCCGACCGACTTTGCGCTTTTCATTCGGCGCGGTCCGCCAGAATACCGGTCGTATCCTCAAAACCCGCATGGCGCCTGGCGATGCGCCGGAAACGTAAATAATTGCTTTCCGGTTGAACTGCTACAATCCACGCATTTTCCTCGTCGTAGACTGCATCATGGGCTTTGAACAACTCGCTGCACTGAAAGACCAACTGGCAAAACAGGCTGAAGAAAAACGCGTGGCGAGGCGTGCCCAGCATGCCAAGCCGGCGCAAAACGCCAAGCCAGCGAAACAGGCCGACGCACCGAAGCAGGCGAAGCCTGGGCGCGCAGCGCCCGCGCCTGCTCGCCATGCTCAGGCACAGACTCAGGCGCATAAAGCGCCTGCGCAAAAGTCGAAGCCGGTCGACCCCGTGGTGCTGTCTATCGGCAAGCTCCAGAAGCGGTTTCCGAAAGCGTTCCCCAAGAATCCCGCGCCGAAAGTGCCGCTCAAGGTGGGCATTTTCAAAGACCTGCTCGAACATTCGGAAGAACTCGGCCTGAACGAAGCGGCTCTGCGCGATGCCATCAAGGTGTGGTGCTGGGGTAGCCGCTACTGGGCGTGCGTCACTGAAAACGCCATGCGTCTCGACCTGAATGGTCAGGATGCGGGTCAGGTACTGCCGGCGGAAGCGGCGCGAGCGCGCGGCTTGCAGGCCAAGCGGCAAAAGAACAAGAGCGCGGCGCAAGCGGGCGTTGCACAGCAGAGCGCTGCGGCCCAGCAGGCAAATGCCGGGCAGCAGGATGCCGCGGTGCCGCAAGAAGGGGTCGAGGGTCAACAAGCGGGTGCCGTGCAGGAACAGCATGAGGCGCAGCAAGACCCGGTCACTCTGCAGACCAGCGCTGCCGATCAGGGTGTCGTCGCGCAGCAAGGTAATGTTGCCGAAGCCGAGCAAGATAGCGCCGCGCAACACGGCAACGCAGCTTAAAGCGCCACATAAAATGCCGCACCGCGCGGCAATGCCAGCCCCTGAACGTTGCCTACGCCGTGTTGTTTTCTTATGCGGCCGGCGACGTTAGCGGGGCGGATAGCGGCAATGTCATCGGTCTACTCGTGCCGAAGCGCCGCGCTTCTTCTTCGGCTATTAATCTCCTGCGATCGTGAATTCTATTACGCAGTATTCGCCGATCGTCGAATGGATGGTTCTGCTAACAAAATGTTAGAGCTTCCCACCGCGTGCCGGCTTCCACGGTTTCCAGCCGCTGCCGGCGAATGGTGACGTGGTGCGGCGCCCCCACCACAGGCGCATCAATACCGCCATTACGACGAGCAGCACGAGCACCAGCACACTGCCTTCCGGGCCGGTTTTGCCGCCGCTCAGCAGGACGTTGCCAAGCGGATGCGCGGTGAACAGGCGATGGTCCAGTATCGTGCCGCTATCCGAGGTGCCGTAAAAATACGACTCGCCCCAGTCCCAGGTCGCATGAAAGCCGATCGCCCACAACAGCGAGCCGGTGTACCAAAGGCTCAGGCAGAACACAAGACCGAAGCCGGCGGCTGAGATGAGGCCCACCGGCGTCTCGCCGGGATTGGATCCGTGCAGGCCGCCGAACAGCGCCGCGAGCACGATGGCGCTCCACCAGAAACCAATCCCTCTACCCAGCGTGTACTGGAGATATCCGCGCAGCGCCGATTCTTCAAACAGGGCGACCATCAGGAATAGACCGCCCCAGGCCAGGGCGCGCCACAAGACAATCGCTCCTTGTTCTGTAGGCGCGTCGAGCGTCAATACGTGCATCTGCATCAGCAGCAGCACCGTCAGACTGACGGCGGCGAATCCGCAAATCAACCCGCTTGCAAAGCGCCTCCATCCCGCTGGCCCTTGCAAGCCGAACGACAGCAAGGGACGTCGCTCGATCGCCGCCATTACCGCGAGTGCGACCGTCAGACTGATGATCTGGATGAACTCGCCACGCAAGAATGGCAAGAGCGTCAGGTGCGTCGCATCGTGCGGCATGCGTCCGAACACATGGATATTCAGCTTGAACAGGCTGAATGCCGCGGCCGCAAATACGGCAATGAACAGCAGGATTCGCCAGCCCCAGCGGATTCCGTTTTTGCCGACGAATACCCCGCGCAATCGCCGCTTGCGCGGTGGCGGCGAGGTATCGCCGTTGGCAGGTTGTGCTGACTGCTGAAGTAGCTCGTCCAAGAAAACCTCCGTTCTAACGACGACGATGGCATGGGCTCGGTCTAATCGCCGGACTCGCCTCGTGGCCAAAGTGCACCGGTCTTTTATGCGCTGGGTATGTAACGACACGCCAGCGGTTTCGATTTAAGCGCATTACTTTAACGTCGTTTCATAGGAATGCCAACGTGTTCAATAATGGCGCGGCTGAGGGCATCGCCAGCGTGTAATATAGATTGCGTGCCATCGACTGCCGCTCGCCCGGGCCGGCTCCGTATGCTCACTCAATCTGCAAAAAAGGGAGCGCTCCGTGCCGTGCAGGTGCAAGCGTTCTAAAGAAGCGCATTCGATCCATGGCAATCAAACTCGCAATCTTCGATTTCGACGGCACGCTAGCCGACACGTTTCCGCTGTTCGTCGAATCGCTCAATGGTCTCGCGGTTCGTCACGACTTCAGACAGGTCGAGCATCATGAGGTGAACCGCCTGCGTTCGATGGGCGCTCGCGAGATTCTGCGCGATTTGCGTTTGCCGATGCATCGCGTGCCACGCGTGCTGATCGATTTCAGAGTGATCATGCAGCAGCGCAGCGGCGAACTACGTCCCTTCGACGGCATCGCGCAGGTGCTGCAAAGTCTCGCAGACCGCCAGATCATGCTGGCATTAGCCACGTCGAATTCGCTTGCCAATGTCGAGGCCGTGCTCGGGCAGGCGTTGCTTGGGCGCTTTGCGGCGGTCGAATGCGGGTCGGGTTTGTTCGGCAAGGCGCATCGTCTGCGCAAGATTTTGCAGGCGACGCGCGTCGCCAGAACCGAGGCCATTTATGTCGGCGACGAGATCCGCGATGCGCACGCGGCAAAGAAAATCGGCGTCCGCTTCGGCGCGGTAGGTTGGGGCTATACGGATTTCGCTGCGCTTACGCGTCTGGGTCCGGATGTCGCGTTTAACGAGCCGGCCGAATTGATCGGGCTGGCGGATCAAGGCTGATCCGCGCCACCCGCCTCTGTCTTTGGTTACTCGCCAAGCTGGCGCAAGGCGCGGCCAGCCATCAGGTTACGTTCGATCTTTTCGAGCGAAGCGCCCTTTGTTTCGGGAATGAGCCAGAACGTCAACAGTATGAAGGCGGCATTCATCGCGGCATAGAGCCAGAAAGTTTGCGCATGGCCGAGCGTATTGAGCAGGGTCAGGAAGGTCGCGCCAGCGATGGTGTTGGCCACCCAGTTCACGAAGGTCGAAGCCGCAATGCCGAAATCGCGTCCCTTGATAGGCTGGATTTCCGCACAAAGAATCCAGATCATCGGTCCCGCGGACATCGCAAAGCCGGCGATAAACAGCAGCAGCATCGCCACGGCGATCATCTGGCTCGCGCCGCTTGTCACGCCCATATGCAGCAGGCCGCCGAGCGAGGCGAGGGCAAGGGCCATCACCGTAAAGCCAGTGTAGAGAATCGGCTTGCGGCCCCAGCGGTCTACGAGACCGATCGCGATAAACGTCGCCGCGACGTTCACGACGCCGACGATCACCGTCCCCCAAAGTTGATCATGTGCCGTGCCGTAACCGGCGAGGCCGAAGATACGTGGCGCGTAATACATCACTACGTTAATGCCGGTCAGTTGCTGCATGACCTGCAGTAGAACGCCAAGCCAAACCGAACGACGAAAGTTCGGATTGCTGAAGAAGAGTCCCCAGCCCTGAAATTCCACCTTGAGCTGATCTGCGATTTCGCGCATTTCGGTATCGACGGCTTTGCTGTCGCTACGCAGACGTTCCAGCACTTTGGCGGCTTCCTCGTTGCGGCCACGGCTCATTAACCAACGCGGGCTGCGCGGCAGGAAGATCAGACCAATCAGCAACGCAAGCGCCGGGAATGCGATCACGCCTAGCATCCAGCGCCAGTCGCCGGCGCCGCTAAAGGCGGTATTGGAAAGAAAGGCCGCGAGAATGCCGACCGTCACCATCAATTGATGCAGCGAGATCATCGCGCCGCGCATGTTGGGCGGCGCGATTTCGGACAGATAAAGCGGTGCGGTAAACGACGCAATGCCCACCGCCAGGCCGAGCAGGACGCGTCCGGCGATCAACATTTCCGGATTTGGCGCGAATGCGCACAGGCCCGATGCACAGGCGAATAACGCGGCGCCGATCATCAGCGAGTATTTGCGGCCAATCGCTTTGGCCATCCACCCCGAGCCGAGTGCGCCGAGCGCGGCGCCGACCATCATCGAGCTGACGATCCATTCCTGTCCCTGATCGCTCACATGAAACTGCCGCGCGATAAACGGCAACGCGCCGGAGATCACGCCGATGTCGAGACCGAACAGCAGACCGGCCAAGGCGGCGATCACGCTGGTTAGCACGACGTGCAAGCGGTTATGCGTGTGTGCTGCAGCATTCGCTGCAAGCCCATGAGGCGTGGCTGACATGACTCTTCCTTTCTGGAAAGCCGCGGCGTCATGGCGTGCATACGACGACGGGTTATGCCGGCATTCCATTCAGGACTGTAGGCACCCGTTTTTCTCATGACGAACTGCGGCGCGATTTGATTTGTTCAGACGTGGGAGCATTCCGCGTGCCTGAGGCCGTCGCCGCTTATCTCGTCGCCTATCCGCGTTGCGTTCATGCCTTTAAACCAGCAGGGAAATGATGCCTCCGATCGTGAGCCCTGCTGCAATCCAGCGTCCCGCCGTGTAAAAGGGATTGCGATTTTCCTGCGCCTGATCCGGCCGTTCGAGTCCTAGCGTGCCGTAAGCAAGCGACTTTAGCGGCGAGACGTCGGCGGTGTTCGCTGGATTGGCAGTCGTGCCTTCGGCACTCGAAGTGCCCGAGGTGTCCGAGGTATCGGCACCGCCCGATGAACTGGCATCCTGTGCAGCGACAGCCGCGCCTTCGGGAGAAATCGTGACGGCCGAGTCCTGGTTCGAGTTGCTCGTCGTGGAAGCAACGGATGGGGCCGCCGCGGCATTTGACCCAGGCTCCGTGTGCGCCAGCGTGGTTGACGACGTGGCGTTGCTGATCTGCATGGCAATCTCTCCTCATTCCATACGGTGCGGCTTCGTTTTATCCACCGTGTCGAAAACGTGTTTCTCATCCTCAAGCCGACACGTCGATCAACGCGCCTACCGGCTGCCAGTTCAGGCTGCTCGCGCTGTCCGACAGGCCATCGAGCACATCGGACAGGTTGACCGTGGCGCCTGGATCCTGATCGAGCGCGGCGACGTGAGCCTGCAACGCGTTACTCAGATTCGACATCGCGGTCGTCATGGGATCTGCGCCGTCTTCTGCTTCATCGGGTTCGGACACTTCCACGTCGTCGACTTCGACGTCCCATTCGCCGGCGGTGTCGTCGGCATTGTTGTCCACGTCGTTGGCTGCATTCGCCAGGTCGGCGATGCGTGAGCCCAGGTCGCGATACGCGCTGACGCCGCCCGAACTGGCCGTGTCGTTAAAGTTCGCAATCGCATTGTTCGAATGGTCGCTGGATGAGGCGCCGCTGTTGTCCGTCGAGGCCGACTGCTGCAGGGACAGCGCCTGATAAAGCGCAGCGAGCAATTGCGCGCCGGTGCTGGCCGCATCGGCGCTGGAGGGGCTCGCGGCACTTGCATTGCCATTCGTGTTGCTTGTGCTGCCTGTGCCGTTCGAGCCGTCGGTCGTCAGCGAATCGGATGGCGTGTTATAGCCGAGCTGCGAGAGCGTCTGCTGAAGCGCGGCCATCAACGGATCGGTGCTGGACGTTGCGGGCGTGAGGACGTCGTCCTGGGCGGCCTGTTTCTTCGCAGGCGTGGCATTGAGCGAGACCGCGGACGTTGGGGCGGGCGCCGGCAACGACGCGACCGTCATACCGAACGAATCGACTGACATGATCCATTTCCTCCAGATAAGCACATTGGATAGGGCAGGCACGCGCGTCGTCGAAAGGCGAATTCATTTCGAAGAAACGAACCTGATCGAACGGGTTATCGGAGAGATGGGTTCAGAGGTTGATGGTTTGTAAGGCGAGGAAAGAGCAAGCCGCTGCTCCCCGGCCTTAAGCGATCTTAAGCGGGCTTGCACCAGACACTGAATGCCAGGAGAATGAAACGCGCCTACGGTTCGCCAATCGTGACGGCCGCGTATTGGCCCACGTCGGGAAAGCCACGCGTCCGGTAGCGCACCGGATACATCGGTTGCTCTTCGAGCAACCCACCCACGAGCGATGCGATCTGCTGCCACGGCACGATACGCGTCTCGCCGGACTCCGGACGCACCAGTACGATCCGGTCTGCCTGGGGCAACAGGGATTCGACGCCCGCGGTCCACGTCGCCGCCGAGAACATCTCGCCGGCTTCGTCTTTGGCGCCGTAAAGCAGGTAGTTGGCGACGAACACATCGCGTCCTTCCTGCTTGTGCAGGCGATCGAGCGCGGTCTTTTGCGCGTCGTAGTCGTCCTTGCGATAACGCAGGGCGAGTTGCGCGAGACGCTGTGCCACCTGGGCCTGGCGCGGCGTAAAACGGCGCAAGCCTTCGTCGTAGCAATACATGAATGGCGAGACCGGCCGCCCGGTCTGCGCGGCTTCGCGGCTGAGTTCGACCATCCGCGCGAGGCCGCCGTCGTCTTTGTCGCTCGTGACGAGCAGGACGTCGCGGGTCGGAATCATGAAGACCGGAAAGCCGTGCACCGGTGCGCGGTGCAGCAGGTCTGGCAGCAGTGCGCGGCTCGCGTCATAGCCGTCGCGCCAGTCGCCGCGATACACGCCGCGCGCGACTTCAACGAAGGAGTCTGTGGTGATGTCGCGCAGGTTGTCGCAGGCAATCGTGAGCGCATCGTCGAGCGTGATGCCCCACGATTTCACGGGGCCGCTCATCAACGTCGAGGTGGACTCGGGATAATCGAGCGCCAGCAGCGTCGCGCAGTCGTCTCCGAAGGCACGCCATGCCGGGGCGAAGGCCGCTTCCCGGCCAGCGGTGCGTAGCTGATGCAGGCGAACGTCTTCGAGAACACCACGGCCGCGGATCAGCGGCCGCAGCATGGCTCGCGCGTCGGACAGACGTTCGGGCGCGGCCTTCCCGCTCGAGCATAGCGTTGCCACGAAGCCTTGCAGCGCGGTGTCACGCGATGCCTTGTCACTGCTGCAGTAAGCACGATACGCGTGGTGCAGATTGAAGACGGCGTTGCCGCCGTATTCGAGCCGGAACTCGTCGGCGTTGTAGCTGAGCGCTGCGTCGAAGCCACGGCGTTTGGCCGCCTCGATGAACTGGGCGGCGAACGCTTGCGGTGTTGGCTTGCGTACAAACAGCGCGTCAAAAAATCCCATGTTGATCAAGGCAAGAAAGCGTGCGTAGACGGTCAATCACGAGCGCCGTAACGGGCAGGCGCCATGACAACGTCGTCGCAAATCGCAGCAGCCGGTCAGGTCGCCCGTTTTCGGGGCAGCTAATGAATAACGGCCTGGCGCGGCAATTCTTGACCTAAACCTGCGCCCATCCGCCATCCGCCTGGATGTCGGCGCCGTTCACATAGCTCGATGCATCCGAAGCCAGAAAGGCCACGATCTCGCCCATCTCTTCCGGCTGTCCCACCCGCCGTAATGGAATGGTGTCGACGACGTTCGCCTTGTACGCCGCGGCGACCTTTTCGTCGGCGAGTGAAGCCGTCAGGGCCGGGGTCGCGATGGGTCCGGGGCTGAGCACATTGACGCGGATGCCCCGCCCTTTGAGTTCCGTCGCCCAGCTACGGGCAAAGCTGCGGATGGCGGCCTTGGTCGCTGAGTACACGGTGCGAGTGCTCAAGCCCTTGGCGGCCGTCGTCGACGACGCCAGAATGATCGACGCGCCTTCGGTCAGTAACGGCAGCGCCTGTTGCACGGTGAAGATAGTGCCTTTGAAATTGACGGCGAGCTGGTAATCGAGCGCCTCTTCCGTGATGGACCCGAGCGCTTCCTTGGCCTGCACGCCCGCATTCGCGAACAGGATGTCCAGCTTGCCCTTCGAGGCGCGGACCGTCTCGTAGAGACGCTCGAGGTCCGCGGGCTTCGACACGTCCGCCTGCACACCCACGACGTCGCCGCCGATCTCAGCGACGGCCTTATCCAGCACCTGCTGGCGACGCCCCGTGATAAAGACCGCCGCGCCACCGGCCGCGAGCCGCTTTGCCGCGGCAAGGCCGATCCCCTCGCTGCCGCCCGTCACAACCGCCACTTTGCCTTGTAGAGACTGATTCATCGAATGCTCCTGTTTTGTGATGATCGTTATATAACCATGCGCAGCGTGGACGAGGCAAATGAATTATGTGATGATCGTTAAAAATCATCAGGGATAGCTTGAAATGGCGCGACCTCGCGTTTTTGACGAAGAAGAGGTGCTCGACCGGGCGATGGAAGTGTTTTGGCGGCACGGTTACGAAGGCGCGTCCATGGCCGAGCTGACCAAGGCAATGGACCTGAACTCGCCCAGTATTTATGCGGCCTTTGGCAGCAAGCGCGGCCTCTTCGACGCGGTGCTCGACCGCTACCGCGAGCGCCGCGCGGCGCACCGCGAGCACGTGCTGGCCGGCGCCGACGCGCGTGAGGTGGCGCAGCGGCTGCTGTTCGGTGCAATCGAATGGTTCGTGGATCCGCAGGAGCCGCTTGGCTGCCTGCTGATTCAGGCGGGACGGTCGGCCGGGGTGAACAACGGCGATGTTCCCGGCGCGATTCTCAGGCAGCGTGGTAAAACCAGAGAGGTGCTGACCGAACGGCTCAAGCGTGCGCAGGCAGAGGGAGATTTCCCGTCGTCCATCGATCCCGCCGCGCTCGCCCGCTACCTGCTGATGGTGTTCTCCGGCCTCGCTTTGCAGGCGGCGGAGGGAATGCCGAAAGCCGAGCTCAGGGAATCAGCGGAGCGTGCCCTGATAGGTTGGCCTGCACGCGAAATCTAAGCCCCTTACCGCCCACCATGAAAAACTCACGTCGCAGTTTTGTTGTTTTTAGTTTGGCCGTTGGCTCGTCGCTCGCGTTGACGCGGGTGGCTTCGGCCGACGCCTCAAAGCTCAGCGAAGGGGATCCGAAAGCCCTCGCCGTGGGCTACAAAGAGACGGCGGCAGCGGTGGACAAGAACAAATTCGCTACTTACGTCGCCGGCCAGAATTGCAGCAATTGCTCGTTGTTCCAGGGTAAGGCCACGGATGCCTGGGGCGGCTGCCTGTTGTTCGGCAGCCAGCAGGTGGCGGCAAGCGGCTGGTGCAGTTCTTACGCCAATATGTAGCGGATGTCGTGATGCGCCGCGCGGGCGCGAACTCACTTGCCGAAGATGTCGAGCTTGAGCGTGTGCGAGTGACCGATCCACACCGCCGCATCGCGGTGATCGCGCAGGTCGTTGCCGGTATTGGGATGCATGAAGACGTCGAGCGCGCCGTGATGAAGCGTGAGCCATTCCACGATCTCCGCAAATTGCGCGCGGTCGAATTCAAGTTGATACGACCACATGGGATGCGGTCCAACCGGCTTTTCATGAAAGCGGCCCAATTGCAACTTGCCGGCGAAACGGGCTTCGATCTGCTCGCGTAGCGCCCATGCTGCGTCGCGATGCTCGGCATCGAAGTACACGTGGGCGTGCCAGTTATGGACAACAGGGGCGTCGGAATGAGTCATGTGAAAGTGGCGTGTTCAGAAAAACTATCAGCATAAGGCAGATTGCGAATGTTGTTCGCAATCTGCCCGCCAAACGACGCCATGCATTTGCCCCACGCCGTGCTTTTATTTACCTAGCTCATAACCCACGGCGCCACCCACCACAGCACCGCCAATCGTGCCTGCGGTGCTGTGGTCAGTGGCTTCGTTGCCCACCACGCCGCCCGCCGCCGCGCCGCCGAGAGTGCAGCCGCTTGCTAGCGACGCCAGAACCACAAGCGTGATGACGCCGGTCCACCCGAATTTAGTGTTCATTTTCAACCTCTCTTTGCCTGTCGATACCCCTTATGAGCAAGTTGCGTGCCGCAGCGTAAGGATGCGCGGCACCCATAGACCGCTAAGGACGCCGCATTAAGCAAAGGCTGAAGTGGCCGATGCGTTTGCGTCGATCCGTCTGCGCTTGCTAGACTGCCTGCGCAAACAGCCGCGTTTCTGACGGCATCGGCGTGTGCCGGTTTTTTTTTCTGTTGACGCATGCCGTCGCCATCAACACGACGCACATAGGACGACTCACCGGAGTTTCGTATGGCCTACATGCTCTTAATCGTCGAACCCACCAATCAACGCAGCGAACGCACCGAGGAAGAAGGCCGCGCGCTTTACGACCGCATGGGCAATTACGCCGAAGAACTGAGCAAGCGCGGCCTGCTGCTGGCCTGCGAGTCGCTGAAGTCGAGTCGTGACGCGGTGCGTGTGCAGGTGCGCGACGGTCAGTCGAGACTGCTCGATGGACCGTTTGCCGAAGCCAAGGAAATGGTCGGTGGATTCCTGCTGCTGAACTGCGAGACGCGTGAGGACGCGGTGGCGATCGCTGCGGCCTGTCCGGCTGCGCAGTGGTGCACGGTCGAGGTCCGCGAAGTCGGGCCGTGCTACCAATGACAGGGTGGTCGGCGCCAAGGGTTTTCCCAGGTCCGTGAATTCGATGTCGATCCGTCCTCATCTCGCGCGTCGTGTTGATGACGAGTCCAAGAGGCGGCTCGTCGTTCACGACAAGGAGTAATGCAATGCGATTCATGATCATCGTCAAGGCGACCGCGACGAGCGAAGCCGGCGTCATGCCCGAAGAATCCCTGATGGCGGTGATGGGCGCCTATCACGAGGAACTGGCGAAGGCCGGTGTATTGCTCGACGCCACCGGCTTGCGGCCGAGTTCGGAGGGCTGGCGCATCCAGTATTCGAAAGGGCAGCGCCGCGTGATCGACGGCCCGTTCGCCGAAACTAAGGAACTGATAGCGGGCTACACGCTGATTCAGGTGCGCACGCGCGAAGAAGCCATGGAGTGGGCGCGGCGCTTTCCCGCGCCGTTCGGCGAGCAGGCCGAGGGCGAGATCGAAGTGCGGCAGCTATTCGAATGGGACGACTTCGAACCGGGCCCTGCGCTCGACCGCTTTCGTGAACTGGATGCGGGTCGACATTAATTCGGACATCGAAAGGTTTAATCATGCGCAAGCAGATCGCTTTCGCCGGATGCGTGGCAGGTTCAGCACGTCTCAATCCGAACGCGGCGGCGCACTGAGATGGCGGGGAATCCGGCGGCGACGCATCGTGCGATCGAGGCGGTCTGGCGCATCGAATCCGCCAAGGTGATTGCCTACGTCGCGCGCATGGTGCGCGACGTAGGCGTGGCGCAAGAGTTGGCGCAGGACGCGCTCGTCGCGGCGCTCGAACATTGGCCGGCGCATGGCGTGCCCGACAATCCCGGCGCCTGGCTGATGATCACCGCCAAAAACCGCGCGCTCGATCACTTGCGTCAGGACGTGCTGCATGCACGCAAGCGCGAGGAACTCGGCCGCGACCTGGATGCGCAGGAGGCTCACGTCGTGCCGGATTTTGTCGATGCGCTCGATGCCGCGCGCGAGGATGACATCGGCGACGATCTGTTGCGTCTCGTGTTTACGGCGTGTCATCCGCTGCTGTCCACCGACGCGCGCGTCGCGCTCACGCTGCGTCTGCTCGGTGGCCTGACCACCGATGAAATTGCGCGGGCCTTCCTGGTGCCCGAGCCGACCATCGCGCAACGGATCGTTCGCGCCAAACGCACTTTATCCGCGGCGAAAGTGCCGTTCGAAGTGCCGCGCGCCGACGCGCGTGCGGTGCGGCTTGCCTCCGTGCTCGAAGTGATCTACCTGATTTTCAACGAAGGCTATGCGGCCACGGCCGGCGACGACTGGATGCGCCCCGCCTTGTGCGAGGACGCGCTGCGGCTGGGACGTATCCTGGCCGGCCTGATGCCCGACGAAAGCGAAGTGCATGGCCTCGTGGCGCTGATGGAGATTCAGGCCTCGCGGACCCACGCACGTGTGGACGCGCAGGGCCGGCCGGTACTGCTGCTCGATCAGGACCGCAGCCGCTGGGATCTGTTGCTGATTCGGCGCGGCTTCGCGGCGCTGGAGCGGGCCCAGTCGCTCGGCGGCGCCAGCGGGACCTACGCGTTGCAAGCGGCGCTCGCTGCCTGCCACGCGCGTGCTCATACTGCCGGGGAGACCGATTGGGCGCAGATCGTCGCGCTGTACGACGTGCTTGCGCAGGTCAATCCGTCACCGGTGGTGGAATTGAATCGCGCCGTGGCCGTGGGTATGGCGTTCGGACCGGTCGCGGCTCTTGAGATTGTCGACGCGCTGGGCGGCAACGCCGCGCTCGCGAATTACCACTGGCTGCCCAGCGTGCGCGGCGACCTGCTGGCGAAACTCGGCCGCATGGACGAGGCCCGCGCGGAATTCGAGCGGGCCGCGGCGATGACGCGTAACGAGCGCGAGCGCGAATTGCTGCTGCAGCGGGCGCGCAGCACGGTGGCCTAAAAAGCGTCAGCCGCGCGCTGACGAATCAAACGCGCGGACGGACGCAAGCCGATGCAAGCGCCCACCTACCCGCTTCATCAGATCGACAAAAACGCCGCCGCCCCGAACAGAATCCCGGCCGCGGCCACGCCCAGGGACAGATTGCGCAACCACTTCTTGCGCGTCAACAACGTGATAGCCGTTAGTGCAATGGAAATCTGGATCAGCGTCGTGGCCTGCGCCCAGCGATGATGTCCGTGCATCAGGTGCTCGCTTTGCGTGTCCTGTTTGTCCACTTCCTTTTCGATGGCTTCGGCGTTGGCGCGAATCGGCTCTTTTTGCTGCTTATATTTGTCGACGTCCGCGAGGAATTTGGCGTGCGCGTCGCTGCCTGGCGTCGATAGCGCGGCGCCCAGTTCAGCAAGGTTTTCTTTCTCGCCCTTCGCCTGGTAGTACGACCATTGATTGGCGGCCTCGGTCTTCTTGATGGCCGCTTCGTTCTTGTAGTAAAGCGCGAGGTTTTCGCTGGTGCCGCTCTGGTAGGCGTAGATCGCGCCGATCGTCGCGAGGATGGCCGTCATCACCGCCATGCGGCTCGCGAACGGATCGGCATCCGCGTGTTCACCGTGGCCGTGGGCTTCACCCACATGCTCGACAGCATGGTCATGCAGCCCATGCACTTCATATTCATCTGACATGCAACACTCCGGAACACACTTATTTGTTTGAACTGGCTGCGGCGACCGTGCTGCGCAGGCGGGAGCGAAAGTGTTCGCCCACGCTTGCGTCCTATCGGCGCGCATCGGGGCTCAATCTTAGCGTGTTGTGTTCAGGACCGCGCGACGTGCGTGGCGAGTGTCATTCCGCCCCGGCTAGTTGACGCTGATGCCGAACAGCGTGCGCAGCAGCGGAATCAGATGTTCGCCGCCGAGCATGCCGAGCAATCCGACCAGCGCGATCGTGGGCGGCGCGGGAGATTTTACGTTGACGACGCTATAGAACAGGCCTACCACGAGGCCGACCACCAACGAGACGAAATACGCTTTCATGATTGCTTCACCTTTTTGCCGTGGCGCGCGGCAGGCGCTCGGGCCCGCCGCGCGAACCGGATCTCACATCGTGATGACGACACGTCCGCGTGTTCCGCCGGCGACGGCCTGGTAAGCCTCGCGGGCTTGCGCGAGTTCGAAGCGGCCGGCGATTGCGGGCGGTTGAAACGCGCCGCTTTCGAAGCCTTCGACCAGCGCCGTCATGAACCGAGCCGATTCGGCCACGCCCAGCTTGGCGCTATCGACGCCGAGCAGTTGGGTTTCGTTATGGTAGAAGTCGATCATGTCGAACTCGACGCGGCGCTTGCCAGTCGCGCTGATTTCGACCACGCGGCCACGGCGCTTGACGAGACTCAGCGCGGTTTCGAAAGCCACGCCGCCCACCGCGTCGTACACCACGTCGACGCCGCCTTCGCTCAATGCCTTGATGCGCTCGGTGGCGTGTTCGTCGAACGGCACGTACTCGTCGATCAGGCGGCCGGCCGGGGAATCCGCTTGCGGCTCATGACGGTCCACGCCGATTACGCGACAGCCGCGCGCCTTGGCGATCTGCACCACCGCGCCGCCGACTCCGCCGCCCGCGCCGATCACCGCGATGGTTTCCCCGGCTTTCAACTGCGCATATTCGACCGTGCCGAGCCAGGCCACCACGAAATTCACGCCGATGGCCGCCGCCTGCTCGTGGCTCAGCGTGGCCGGTTTGCGCGACAGCGCGGCCAAGGGGATCTTGATGAACTCGGCGTGGGTGCCGTCGCGCGTGAAGCCGATGTCGCCGCCCGTGCCCCAGACTTCGGCGCCGAGCCACTCCGCGGGACCTTCCACGACGATCCCGCTGAAGTCGCGGCCCGGCGTGCGCGGCAGAACGGTGTGGGAGAAATGGCCGGAGACGTTCTTCACGTCGCTCGGGTTGACCGAGGCGCTTTTGATCCGCACGACGGCGTGTTCCGCGTCGGCCGAAGGCGTCGGCAGGTCGACATATTCGAGGACGTCCGGGGTGCCAAAAGACTTGAACTGGATGGCTTTCATGACAGCGCTCCTGAGTAGATTTCCGAGTGGGTTACGTGCCGCGTAGTGCAGCGTTGAAGCCATTCTAGATGTCCGAGGCGGCCTTGTTGAGACAACAACTTTCGAGTTTCGGACAGCAATGCGCGGCGATCGGATATCCGCCTTGCGTAGAACGTGCAAAATAAAGGCGACGGATTTTTCCGTCTGCCCCGTTTAAGACGAAACGGAGCCATTGTGCTTTTCTTCAACTTCAACCAAAGGGAGCGTTTCATGAAATGCAACAACCTCAAGCGGTTGCTGGTTGCCGCCATCGCCACGCTGGCCACCAGTGCGGCCTTTGCCCAGATCATGGTTGCGCCGGCGGCACCGCCGCCGCCGCGTGACGAGGTCGCTCCCGCGCCACGTGACGGCTACGTGTGGGATCACGGCCATTGGCGCTGGGAGCACGGCCAGTACGTGTGGGCGCCGGGTCATTGGCAGCCGGTGCGGGTCGGCTATCACTGGGTGCCGGGCCATTGGGTGCAGCGCGGTCCGAACTGGCGCTGGGTGGAAGGTCACTGGGGCTAAGCTGTCGGCGCATTGCTAAGCTGCCGTCGTCGTGTGTCGATGGCCCGGATTGATAACAAGCCCAAAAACAGGCGCGATGCGCGCTGCTCGGAGCCACGGCAAGTGAGAAACGTTCGTGTCGCGACACGATATGCAGAGCCGCCGCCGCGTATGCCGCGGACGTCACGGGATCGCGCCTCTTGAGCGAGCGCGATCCCGATGCGGAACTCGTCGCGCGGGTCGGCGAGCGGGATCCGGCGGCGGTGCGCACGCTCGTGTCGCGCAAGCTGCCGCGTCTGCTCGCGCTCGCAACGCGTATGTTGGGAGACCGTATGGAAGCGGAAGACGTCGCACAGGAGGCGTTTGTGCGAATCTGGAAACAGGCGCCGCTCTGGAAGGAGGGCGAGGCGCGCTTCGATACCTGGATTCATCGCGTCGCGCTCAATCTCTGTTACGACCGCCTGCGCGGGCGGCGCGAAGATCCGGTCGCCGAGCCGCCGGACCAAGCCGATCCGCAAGCCCTACCCGATCTGCAACTCGAAGCCCGGGTGCGCGACGAACGCGTGCGCATCGCGTTGGCTGCGCTGCCGACGAGACAGCGCGAAGCTCTGGTGCTCAACTACTACCAGGAGCTATCGAATATCGAAGCTGCCGCGTTGATGGGCATTACAGTCGACGCCCTCGAAAGTCTGCTCGTGCGCGCCCGCCGCAACCTGCGTGCACAACTGGCCGGCAGCGGCTTTAGCAAGGACATGCCATGACACCTGAGAGATTCCGTACCATCGTCGACGCGTATGGTGCCGATGTGCACCGCTGGCCCGATGCGGAGCGCGCGGCGGCCGTTGCCTGGGCCGATCTGCACCGGGCCGAGGCGGATGCCTTGCTGGCGGAGTCGGCTGGACTCGACGCGTGGCTCGCGAGCCAGCAGGTCGAGCCGCCGGAGCACGCGCTGGTCGCTCGCATTGTCGCGGGCTCGCCTGCGCGGCGTCCGTTGCCGCATCGTGCGCGGCTGTGGTGGCGGGGCGCCGCGTTTGCGGGTATCGGTCTCGCAGGCGGCGTCGCGGGGGCCTTTGCGATGTCGTTTTTTATCCTGACCGGCGCGCCGACCCAGGGACATGAATCGGTCTCGTACCTGACTTCGAGCTTCGACGGCTCGAACGCCGACTGGAGCGGCGAATGAACGACCGTTCATGGAAGATGCTGCTGGCCGGTTCGTTCGTGTTGAACGTGTTTTTGCTGGGCGGGATTGCGGGCGGGGCGTATCAGTGGTTTGCCACGCACGGCACAGCCGCGAAGGCGCCGCCGCTGCGCACCGCGCTGCGCTTCGCCACGGACGGCCTCACGCCGGAGCGTCAGAAGGAGTTTCTGGCAGGGCTCAAGGAGGCGCGCCGTGACGGCCGGGACTATGCGCGCGAGGCCCGCGATGGGCGTCACGAAGTGCTGGCTCTGCTGGCCGCGCCGCAGTTCGATCGCCCGGCGTTGGATGCAGCCCTGCAGCACACGCGTGATGCCGATATCGCGCTGCGCGCGGAGGTCGAGAGCAGCGTCGCGGACTTTGCGACCCGGCTCACGCCCGAGGAGCGCGTCAAGTTTGCCGATGGACTGAAGCAGGCGGGACAGTGGCGTGAGGCACCGCCCGCAGCCAAGGGCAAGCGGCCAGCGAGTGCGCAGGCGAATGCGCCCGCGAGTCAGAACCCCGCGAGCGAGTAGCGCAACAAGTCGTGGTGAAGTTGCGCCACGCCCGTAAATAAATCTCGACGAGCCGCGACGGAAAGCGGAGGCCGCAAGCGTTTAAGGAAGGTACGCAACGAGAGAGGGAACGCGCATGGTCACGTCACCCAGCGATAACGCCGCGGCAATTGCGCTGAACCGTTTTGGTCTCGGTGCTCGCCCGGGCGATACGCCACCACCGGACCCCAAGGCATGGCTGCTCGCGCAGTTCGACCAATATCAGCCGCTGCCTGCAGCGTGGGCGGGTCAGCCCACGGCGGTGGCGCTGGCGACGCAATTGGGCGAGCAACGTCAGCAGAATGCGGCTCAAGCTGCGAGCCAAACCGGCGACTTGGCGCCGGCGGCAAAGCAGGCCGCCAACAAGATGCTTCGCGGCGAAATCCGCGATATCTACCGCGCGGCCGTGGACGCGCGCGTCAACAGCGCATTGATGAGTTCGACGCCCTTTGTCGATCGTCTCGTTCATTTTTGGGCGAACCATTTCGCGGTGTCGACGGAAAAGCCGCAGGTCGCGGCGCTGGCCGGCGCATTCGAAATGGAAGCCATTCGGCCACACGTGCTGGGCCGCTTCGACGACATGCTGGTCGCGGTTGAGCGCCACCCCGCGATGCAGCTTTTCCTCGACCAGACCCGCTCGGTGGGACCGGACAGCGCGGCGGCGCTGCGCGCGGAACAACGCAATCCCGACAATAAGCGTGGGCTCAACGAGAACCTCGCTCGCGAAATCATGGAACTGCATACGCTGGGCGTGCGCAGCGGCTACACGCAAGCCGACGTCACCGAATTCGCCCGCGCGCTCACGGGATGGAGCGTGGCCGGCGTGAAGAGACGCCAGCCCGGACCCCAGCCCGATGGCGCCGCGCCCGGCAGTTTTGTGTTTCGTCCGCAGGTACACGAACCGGGGTCGCGCACCATCATGGGACGCCGCTACGACCAGCCGGGCGAACAGCAGGCGCTCGCGATCCTGCATGATTTCGCGGCGTCGCCCGCCACGGCGCAGCATATTGCCGGGAAGCTGGCGCGCCATTTTGTTTCGGATAACCCATCATCGGTGGTTACCGATCGGCTTGCGAGCGCATTCGAGCGCAGCGGTGGCGACTTGCCGACGGTCTATCGTGCGTTGATCGAGTCGCCGGAAGCGTGGTCGCCCGTGGCGGTGAAATTCAAAACGCCATGGGAATGGACGATTTCTTCGATGCGCGGCCTCGGCTGGCAAGACCTCGGCAATCTGCAAGGCGCGCCGTTACTCACGCAACTCGGCGAGCCTGTGTGGCGGCCCGGCTCGCCAGCCGGCTATGACGATATCGCCGCGAGCTGGGCCGCGCCCGACGCGCTGGTGCGTCGGGTGGAAGTGGCGCAGCGGTTTGCTGCGCGTGTCGGCGACCGGATCGATCCGCGTATTTTGGGGCAGACGCTGCTGGTCGGTTCGATCAGCGAGTCGACCCAGACGGCAGTGTCACGCGCCGAAAGCGCTTCGACGGCGATTGCCTTGCTGCTCGTATCGCCCGATTTTCAACGGAGATAAACGCCATGATTTCCCGTCGTCAATTTCTTAGCTTCGCGGCAGCCGGTGCCGGCGCGATTCTCGTCTCGCCGCAGATGGCGTTCGCGAACGTCGAGACGGACCGCCGCTTTGTATTCGTGATCCAGCGCGGCGCCGCCGACGGGCTGAACATCGTGGTGCCGTATGCCGAACCTTCATACGCGAGCTTGCGTGGGGCGCTCGCTATCGATACGTCGAAGGCGGTCAAGCTGAACGGCACCTTTGCGCTGCATCCCTCGCTTGTCGAAACTGCGAAGATGTATGCGTCCGGCGAGGCGCTGTTTGTGCATGCGGTGGCTTCGCCGTATCGCGATCGGTCGCATTTCGACGGCCAGAATGTGCTGGAGACAGGCGGCACCTCGCCGTATCAGGTGAAGGATGGCTGGCTGAACCGATTGGTGGCGATGATGCCCGCCACGCACGAAAACGCCATTGCGTTCGCGCCAACGGTGCCGATGGCGCTGCGCGGCAAAGCCGATGTCACCTCTTACGCGCCGTCCGGCTTGCCGCAAGCGCCCGACGATCTGCTCACGCGCGTCTCGCAACTTTACGACCAGGACACGCAGTTGCGGCCGCTATGGGAGTCCGCCATGACCGCGCGTGGTCTCGCGAGCGACGCGGGTGCGCGTCAGGATCCGGCGAGCCTCGGTAAGCTCGCCGCGAGCTTTCTGTCACGCGACGATGGCCCACGCATGGCGATGATCGAAACCGGTGGCTGGGACACGCATAGCGCGCAGAATCCCCGCTTGGCGAATCAGTTGAAAGCGCTCGATACGATGCTCGCCGCGATGCGCGACGGCCTCGGGCCGCTATGGGGCAAAACGACTGTGCTGGTGGCCACCGAATTCGGCCGTACCGCCGCTGCCAACGGCACGGGCGGCACGGACCACGGGACGGGTTCGGTGGCGATGCTGGTGGGCGGCGCCGTGCAGGGTGGACGCGTCCTCGGCGACTGGCCGGGACTGAAACCCGGCGATCTCTACCAGGCGCGCGATCTGCGGCCCACCACGGCGCTCGATAGCTTGATTGCTGGCGCCGCGAGCGAAAGCCTCGGACTCGATCCGCATCGAACCGCAGCGACGTTATTTGCGCAGACAGGTTCGACGCGGCCGCTGACCGGTTTGATCCGCAGCTAGAGCATGTTGCGACGCGACGTTGGTTTATGAGGAGAGCGCGCGCGCCGCGCGCTGCTCGCGCAGATACACCGGCAGATCGGTGACGGGCGCCTTGAGCGGAATCTGGCAGAACATATCCGCGATAAAGCCGCGGTGATACGTCGTGTGATTCACCACATGCAGCACCATCTCGCTGCGCGTCATGGCGCCTTCGCCGCCGCCGATGAATTTGAACGGCACCAACTCTTCCTCATCCTGCGGCGTGAGTGCATTGCTGTATGCGATATACCAGTCGTCGATTTTCTCCTGCATGGTTTTGAGCTGCGCAAGCGGCATCGGCTCGCTGAAATTGCGGCTCGAAAAACCATGCTCACGCCCTTCCAGATGCGCCTGAAAGATCGCACCGACCACATAGCTGTGGCTCAGCGTGTGGACGATATTGCCGAATACGGTCTGGCGCGGTTTGAGTGATTCACCGTCCGGCAACGCGGCGACGGCGTCAAAGATGAGCCGGTTGGCCCAGCGGTTGTAGCGGGTCAGCATACGCAGAGTGCTTTCGCTCATTTCACAAAATCTCCATGGGAGGGTTCGATAATCAAAGAAGGCGTTTTGCCTTTTGGCAGGATTCTTCGGACGACATATTACGCGGGGCTTTCGCTTCGGCGAAGTGCTTCCTGTTGCTTGACGCTTTGCATACGACTTGCCTTCAAACAGGGGCGCTGCATCAAAACGATGCGGTGCTCGGGATCGATTCCAGGTTGTTCGAACTATTGCGGCGGGTTATGGTTTTCTCCACCTGAAAACATATTCATCAGCCTTCTGATTGCAGCAGGCATTCGTCCGCGCACAAACATTTCAGCCATTCCCCACGCTATCAGGCTCAAGCGAGCCGGCCGGAGCATCACACATGAAAACCTTATTTCTGCAGGCTCCATCGTATGACGGTTTCGATGGCGGCGCGGGTTCGCGCTATCAGGCGAAGCGCGAGATCCGCTCCTTCTGGTATCCCACCTGGCTCGCGCAACCGGCGGCCCTGGTGCCGGAGAGCCGCGTGCTCGATGCGCCGGCGGATGGTTTGTCGGTGGACGCGGCGCTTGAAATTGCGCA